>CBDBBV010000002.1:0-527500 GCA_965203265.1 Candidatus Poriferihabitaceae bacterium | reverse complement strand
AACCAATCTCTCTTCCGCCATGGACGCGCTATTGTCCAGCAAGATGAGAATGCGCGAACCGCTGACACGCAGTCCGAGCAGATGATCTTCCTGCGGTTTTTCCGCCGGCACGGAAGGTTTTTCCTGCGCGGATATTCGCTGTTCATGCGCCGACTTCTCGCGCTGCAGACGCGCAATCTCGCGAGCCAACGCCAGCACTTCCTCGGCAGATTTCTCGGCGGCGGCATCCGATCGGGCGGCGCGTTGCAGGCGTTGTTGCAGGTCGCGTTCCAGTAGCGCAAGTTGCGCCGCCAGCGCCTGATTGGCGGATTCGATCGCCTCGTTTTCCCGTTGTTGCTCGGCGAGTTCAGATTGCAGGGTGTTCAGTTCGTCCGCGGGTTGGTCGGTTTGATATTTCACCAACATGAAGACCAGAATGATCGCGCCGAGTCCGCAAGCCATGATGTCCAGAAACGCAAGATTGAAGCCTTCCGTCCTGCGCTGCTGCCCGCGCATTATTTTTTCTCAATGCGACTCAACAGAAATTCCTCGCAATACGCTTGGGTATCGACGATCAATTTATCCTGCAGCCGCTGCAGTTCATGCAGGAGAAACATCAGAAAGATGCTGATGATCAACGCCACCAGAGTCGAATTGAACGCCACGCCGAGGCTGTCGGTCATGCCGGCAATATCGCCGGCGAGCGCCTGATCCGCTTGGGAAAGCGCTTGGCCGATGCCGCGCACGGTGCCGATGAAGCCGATGGACGGGATGGCCCAGATGAGGTATCGGATCATGGAGTTGCCGGATTCGATGCGAGCCGCCAGCGCCTCGACGCCGGTTACGATGGCGTCCGATGTATTTTGCACATCGCCGGTGGCCACATAGCGCCGAGCGGCGCTGCTCAAGGTTCGGATCAACGGCGCGTTGCGCGTGTCGAAGTCCTCGATCTTCTCGAACTCCTGCAACGCCGCCTGCATTTCCCCCAGCGTGGAAATTTCATTCGCCCCCGCCTGCCCTTCTTGCCCATCGTGCGCCGCTTGCCCGTCGGCGATGAGCTCCATGGAAAACAGATAGCGATGCTTGGCGATGGTGTAGCACTTTTCCACGATGAGGTAGATGCCCCAGAACATCAGGATGATGCAGATTTCCTGCTCGTAGTCCTTGAGGATGACGGAGAGGGTGCGCGTGGCCGACAGCCCCTGTTGCTGCGCCTGCAACAGCGCCCATTCGGCGTGCGGTCGGATGACAGACAGATACACCGCGTGCACGCCCACGGCGCTGACCACCAGCGCGGCTACGGCTCTTAGCAAATTCGGCATGGTTTCCCCCTAAATATCCACCGGAAAGGTGACCGGACTGTTCAGACTGACGGAATAAGGCTCGCCGTCGGCGGTGGCCTCGAACGCCGTGGTGCGCAACAACAACACGGCAGCGGCGCCGACAACCACCACCAGCGCAAGCCGGAAAAAAGTTTTCTTCATGATCGATTCACTCACTCCACATACAAATATCGCACCACACGAAAACCGACATCGTCTCGCTGTTTCCCCAACCCCTCGCGGAAACTGGCGCGCAGGGCAGTTATCGAGGCCGAACGAAAATTCGCGCCCTTGACCACCCGACTTCCATCGCCGCCGCCCCCGCCGAACGGATCAATCTCGACCTGCCCGGCAACGGGTCGGCGCAAATCGTAGCGATCATGCACCCACTCGCTCACATTTCCGGCCATATCATACAACCCGGCCGCATCGGGCGTAAACGAGGCCACCGGCGCCACGCCAGCAAACCCGTCTTTGTATCTCGGAATGTATGCGGGCACGCTCCCCTTGGCGCTCTCGTCGGCAAAATTGCCGCTGTTGGCGGGAATGGTGGTCTGATTGCCCCACACGAAACGCACCACCTCGGCGCGCCCGGCAGCTCGCGCCAACCACTCCCATTCCGCCTCGGACGGCAAGCGATAGCCGTCGGCGTCGGCATCGAAATCGCGCAACCGGCCATCGACGATTCGATAGGCTGGGCGCAAGCCGTCCTGCACGCTCATCCAGTTGGCAAAGCCCGCCGCCTCCAGCCAAGAAACGCCACGCACCGGATACCCCTTGCCGCTCACCTGAATCGGCTTGTATCTGGCGAATTGCGCCTCGGTAATCTCGCGCGTACTCACATAGAACGGCCGAGTCAGTTTCACAGTTCGCTGAAATTCATCGGCGCGGCGGAACCTGTCGGTAGCCGGCGCGCCCAGAGTGAAGGGCATGTTGGCGTGCGCTCGCGGGTCGAACAATTTCATGGCAACGCCGGCGGCCGCGGTGATCGTTGGCGCCGCCTCCGCCAGTCGCGCCGCGAATTCGGTTTGCAGAGTCTCGTCGATGAGAATCCGCGAGGCGGAGTTGGGCGTGACCATCCGCTCCAGCGTGCGGTAGCCGGAGCGTTTCAGGGTAATTTTGTGCGGCAACGCCTGCAATTTCGCGGTTTGCGGCGTGGTGCCCCTGAGTTGATCGTTGATGAACAGCTCGGCCGGCGGCTCGGCGCGAATGACCACCTCGCCGATTTCCGCTTGCAAGCGGAAGGTGATTTCCACGGGCGTCGAGTCACCGAGCGGTACCCGCACCTCCCGCGACTGGGAGAGATAACCCGCTTTCTCATAGCGAACGACATGGCTTGTACCCGCATCCAACGACAACGGCGCAGTCGCGCTCACCGGCACGCCGTTCACCGACAAAATACCGCCGGCGGGGAATACCGAGACGCGCGCCGTCGACCGCTGCAATTTCAGCCGGTAATCCCGCGCCACATCCGGCAGTTTGTTGGTAATCGCGATTTCCTCCTCGATGGTTTCATGCCCCGGCAAGGCGACCTGCAGCCGATGCAACCCGCCGGCCACGGCACCTAGCGTGAGCGGCGTTATCCCCCGGATTTCGCCGTCGAACTCGACCGAGGCGCCCACTGGAGCGGATTGGACGCGGATGCTGCCGTCGACCGGCGTCAATTCCAGCTGGCGCGCGAAATCCTCGCCGACCTGCAACTCGACCTGAAGGGTTTTCGGCTGATAGAACTCGTGGTCGGCGGTAATGCTCACCATATCGGGCTCCGCCTCCGACTGCGGCTGCATCTCCCCGGAAAACTGCTCGGCGGCGGCGACAAATGCGCCGTTGACATACCATCGAGTCTGCGGCAACGAAGGCGTGGTGGTGATCGCCACCTGCACCGCTGCCGCCTGCAACACGACCTCCAGAAGCCCGACATCCTGTGCCGCATCCACCTCCACCGCCTGAGTGACGAAACCCGGGGCGGCAAACTGTAGCGTCGCCCGCTCGCCCAGCAGATATGCGTTGTCGGAGATCACCACGCCGACGCCTTCGGATACCGACACCTCGGCATGATCCGCCGCCGGCTGGGGCGCGATGCGAAACGCAACGACTTGGGCGATCTGAGCGAAATACGCCAGCGGCAGGATCACCGCAATCAGCCCAATCCCGCCCAGCCCGACAATCAAAAACCTCGTGCGGAAATTCCGTCTGGCCGTTTTCAGTTTTTGCTCAAAAGTGTTCAAATTCTTTCATCGCAGATGACGGTAACCTCCACCGGCGCCCCCCCCGGCTCGATCTCGACGCGCACCAATTTCGATTTGTAGCCGGGACGCGAGCCCTCGAAAATGTGCCGACCGGGGCGCAGGCGGATGGTACGGCGCGTGGTCTTGCCAACCCGCCCCTCGCCGCGCACAACGATGTGAGTCGCGTTGTCGGACACGACCACCACATCCACCTCAATCAGGTACAACGCCACCTTGCGCGCCAATTCGCCATGGATTTCCCGCAGCCCGGCGCTGACGCCGACAACCGGTTCGACCTGACGCAGATACGCGGCCACGGAATCGACCACATCGCGATCCGCAAGCCGCTCCTCCTGCGCCAGCATTCGGCGGATTTTTTCGCCAATGGCGACCACCTTTCGGGCGGAATCGTGATTTTCCACGGCCGTCTTGTCGTTCGGCTTCAGCTGTTGGGCGAGATGGAAATAGCGCGCCGCGGTCGCCCAGTTATCGGCCCGTACCGCAGATTCTCCGAGGGCGGTTTGGTTGTCGAATTCCACATCGATGCGTGCCTGCTTCAATCGCTCGCGCAACGGGTCGAGAGACTGAGAGGCGGGCACCAGCGCCGCCGCCGCATCAATGCGCTTTTCCGCCTCGGCCAAATCACCCGCGTCCAGCGCGTCGTTCGCCCGGCGCAATGCGTCGGCAAATTGCCGTTGCGTGCGTTCCGCCCGCAGCGCCGCCAGCCGGGCGGCAACCTCGGTGCGCGACGGGTCGAGGGCGAGAGATTCCTGCAGGGCCGCGATTTCCTTCTCGGGGCGGTTCTCGTTCTGCGCGACCGCGGCCTGCCGCAACAGGTCGAGCACGCGCGGCAGCACCGCAATCCGCTTTTCCAGAGCGCGCATTTCCGCATCGTTCGGGCTCAGAGACAACGCCCGTTGCAGCGCCTCATCAGCTTGCGCCGACTGCTGGTTAGCAAACGCCTCCTTCGCCTCGCGTTTCGCCGCCGCCAGCCGAGCGGGGTGTTCGGCCAACGCCGCCGTCGCCAGTTCGTCAGCTTGTTGCAGTGTCTGCCGCGCCAGCAGATATTCCCCCAGAGCAAAATGTTCGACGGCGCGCGCCTTCAGCCGTTCCAGTTCGGCGGCTTGGTCGCCGGCCCAATTGGGCAGGTGTATCGCTTCGATGCGGGGTTCGATTTCGCTTTCGTATTGCGCCAGATGCTGCATGAACTGGGTGCGGAAGGTTTGATCGGTTTGATCGATCTGCGCGTCCGTCTCGGCGTATTCATCCGGCGGCGATTCGCTTGTGCCGGTATCCGGCTGGGGGGATTGGGTTTCTTCTACCTGCGGGGTTTGCGATGCAGTATCAGCGCGGTCGGGCAACGGGATTCTCTGTAGCAAATGGATGGCCGCGCCCACCAGCAACACTGCGCCGAAGGCCATCGCGCCAAAACCGAAAAATCTGTTGCGCCTCCTGACTCGATTGAATTGCGCCTGTGCGAGTCTTTCGGGAAGCGTGTCCGAAGGCATGATTCCCAGCTACAGTTGTTTGTCCGGCGTGGCTTCCAAAGCGTAGATCCGCTGCAGGAATTCGATCCATTGGGCGTGTTGCTCGGCGGCGTTGCCCTTCAGTTCGGCGGTCTGGTTTTCGTACTCGACGATCTGCGGCGCGATTTCGATATCGAGAGATCGACCGAGTTCTGCCAACGCATCTCGATGCACCTTCATTTCCCCCCAATTTTGGATGCCCATATTCAGAACCGCCCCGCCGATCACCGCGGCGGCGGTACCACCCACCACTGCGGATGTGTCAAAGGTGTTGGGGTCGTCGGAACCCTCCAGCGCCGCCGCTGCCCCGGCGACGAGTAGCAGACCGCCGAGAATGCTCTGTGCCACCGCCTTGCGCTTCGCCTGCCGAGCGGCTTTCACCTCGACCATGCTCTGCTGCTGCCACACCAGATAACTGTCGTTCATTTTCCGATCGAAGTCGCCATAGTAGGTCTGCATGTCGTCCATGAACAGTTGATCGCGAACGCGAATGGGTTGTATCCGCTGCAGCATGGGATCGTCGTCGGCTGGCGCCGCCGCCAACTCCACGCGCCCGTTCTGCACCTTGAGGTATCTGCCGAAGTTTTCCTCGGACAAACTGCTGCCGAAGCGAAGTTCGGTGATCTGCCGCAGCCGCTCCAGATCATCCGACTTGCGCCGCTTCAATTGCTTCACGATGTGGGCGGCTGCCTCGGCAAACAGCGGTTCGTAGGAGTCCTTCCCCTTGTTGCGAATATCGTCGTGGAAGGCTTCCTTCACGCGATGCTTGAAGTCCTTGGAAAGCCATTGCCGACCGGAAATATCCGTGACCGAGATGTTGATTCGGACATCTTCCCCGTTGGATTCGAGGATCTTGCCGATCACATACAAATCTCCGGTCGCCGTGGCATCGGGCACCACCCGCACCGTGCCGAAGGCGTTGGTGTCCTCGAGCGCCGCCTTCATCTTCAGCGCGAAGCGATTGGCCTCGGCGCGCCGCAACTCCGGATATACGCCCTTTTTCTCCCAAGTGTCCGAGTCCTCCGGTATGTTGGGATCGAATACCGGCACGATGGCGTCGATCCTGACCACATCGTCGCCGAGCACAGCGTCGCCGGTGTCGCCGTATTGGGTGGACGATTGCGGCCCCACGCTCGGCGCACTCGCGCCACCGCCATACACTGAGCCGCCCGCGCCGCCACCGCCAGCACAACCGCCCACTGCAAGCCCGCCGAGCAACAGCAAGAGGGTGCCCCAAGCGGATATTCCCGAGCGCCGTGGCGCCTGATCGAAGTAATGTTTCATTTTTCGCTCGCTTTTAATCATGACGAAGGTTGCCCATCGGTTTCCGCTTCATCCTGCACGGGCAGGCCCTTGTATCTCCGGTATTCATTCCACAATTTTGCCTGAACCTTCGGATCGGTTTCCTCCAGAGCGGCCTGACGAAACTGCTTGGCGATAATATCATCGCTGTCCACCGGCGGGATGTCCTCCGGCAATTTTCCGTTGGGCAAGGTCGGATCGAGGCCGGATTGATCGGGTGTATTCGCGGCGAGCGGATCATTCGCGGCTTCCTGATCCGCTCGAGGTGGTTCAACCACCGCCACATCCCCTTGAATCCCCTCGACTGGGATCGATTGAACTCCGGACGCCGTGTCCGCCGTGCCCTCGGAGCCGCTGAGAGCATCGCTGGAACCGCCACCGGAACCGCCGGCCGCGCCTCCACCCACGGCGGACGGGGTAAGCCGACACGAATCGGAATTGAGCAGGTCGAGTAGCGCCTTGTCCAATCGGGCGATTCGCTCGGCTCGCGTGAGCAGCGCGCCATCCTCGTCGTATTGCGGAATTTCCGGGCAGCCCTGAGCGGATGGGGCGGGCGGAGTGCTCTGGGCGGCGCATTCGCCCGCGACCAATGCGGCGACGGCGAACAATGCGCCCTTGCAAAACAGCTGGCTGCCCGTCGAATGGTTCACATCGGTTCCCCGGAGGTCGGGATCATCGTGGACGCATAGCATACCATCAGTCCATCAGTCGGCGGAAAGCGTGACCGCGGCGAATTTTCGCTTGCCGACCTGACAGACATAGCGCGCGCCGACCTTGAGGATCAAGCCGCGATCGCTGATCCGCTCACCATCCACCCGCACCGCGCCCTGACGGATCATGCGCAGGGCTTCCGAAGTCGATTGCACCAGATTCGCCTGTTTCAACAGATTGGCGATGGGCAGGCCGCCCGCTGCGGACAACGCGACCGTCGGCATATCTCGCGGCGTTTGCCCGCGGCTGAATCGATCGATGAAGTCCCGCCGCGCGCGCGCTGCGTCGGCGTTGGCGTGAAAGCGCGCGACCATTTCCTCGGCGAGGGCGAATTTGGCCTCGCGCGGATTCATGCCGTCATCCACCGCCCGTTTCAAGCGAGCGATTTCCGTGCCGGGGCGCAGGCTCAGCAGATCGAAATATCTCCACATCAACGAGTCGGAAATCGACATGATCTTGCCGAGCATTTCGCCGGGCGGCTCGGCGATGCCGATGTGGTTGCCGAGGGACTTCGACATTTTGCGGCTGCCGTCCAAGCCTTCCAACAGCGGCATGGTGATCACCACCTGTTGCGGTTGGCGGTATTGTTTCTGCAACTCGCGCCCCACCAATAAATTGAATTTCTGATCGGTGCCGCCCAGCTCCACATCGGCCTCGAGGGCCACGGAATCGTAGCCCTGCACCAGTGGATAGAGAAACTCGTGGATGGCGATGGGTTCGCCGGCGCCGTAGCGCTTCTTGAAATCATCCCGCTCCAACATGCGCGCCACAGTGTGACGCGCCGCCAACCCCACCAAGCCGGCGCCGCCGAGTGCGTGCATCCAACGCGAATTGAACTCGACGGTGGTTTCGTCCGCATCGAGAATTTTGAAGATTTGCTGCCGGTAGGTTTTGGCGTTTTCCTCGATCTGTTCGGGCGTCATCGGTTTGCGCGTGGCGTTCTTTCCGGATGGATCGCCGATCAGGCCGGTGAAGTCGCCAATCAGGAATATCACCTCGTGACCCTGCGCCTGAAACTGCCGCATCTTGTTGATGAGAACGGTGTGTCCGAGGTGCAGATCGGGCGCGGTCGGATCGAATCCGGTCTTGACGCGCAACCGCCTTCCTGCGGCGAGGCGCTCGACCAACTCGTGGCGCAACAGAATTTCCTCGGTGCCGCGGCACAGTTCAGTCAGGTTTTCGCTATGCTCGTTCACATTCATCGACATCGACATGGATTATCGGCGATCAAAAAATTTTTGACCTCGCGGGCGCATCGCGGTAGAGTATACAACCCAATGCTTGTCCACCCCGCCGAAACCACGGCGAATCGATCAATCCGGCTTCACCCGCCGGCCGATCAAAAACCACGATGCCGAACAAACACTCGATGCAACAACTCGATCTTAAAGACCTGACTTGGCGGCAGTCAACGCCGATACTGCGCCCGTTGCTGCGTATACTGCGTCACGCCACGCTGGTGTCGATCACCGTCGGGGCGTTGCTGACCACCTACTTCATGCTCAAGGCGCCCGCCCCCTCCGCCGAAGCGCTCGCTACCCCCGCGCCGGTCACCTCGCCCACGCCGCCCACGCCGCCCCATGAATCGGCGTCGGAAGCGGCCCTGCCCGAACCCGTCTCACCACAGTCGCTACAGTCGGCGGAGTCGAGCCATCGGTGGATCACCGCCACGGTCGAACCGCGCGATACCCTGTCCGAGATTTTCAAGCGCCACGGCGTGAAGGTCGAAGACGCCTACGCGGCGGCGAAACTGAAGGAGGCCGCCGTATTGCGAAAGATTCGGCCGGGGCAGGAAATCCGGCTGGTCGCGGGCGAGGATGATTTTCTTGCGGCGTTGCGCTACCCCATCGACACATTCACCACATTGCGCATCGTCCGAGAGAACGAGCAGCTGCGCGCCACCGTTGTAACGCGCACGCCGGAAGTGCGGGTGCGCAGCAGCAAGGCGATCATCTGGAGCAGTTTACTCGGCGCCGCCGACGGCATCGATCTGGACTTCGACACCGTCTACGATTTCGCCCGATTGTTCGGCTGGCAGGTGGATTTCAACAGGGAAATCCAACCCGGCGATCAATTCTCGGTGATCTTTGAAGAACTCTATCTGGACGGCAAGAAGGTCGGCAACGGCGACATCCTCGCCGCCGAATTGATCACCGCCAAAGGACGACTGCGCGCCATCCACCATCGCGATGCACAAGGCCACATCACCCATTACGCCCCCAACGGCGACGGCATCCAGCGATCGTTTCTGCGCTCGCCGATCAAATTCGGTCAAGTTACCTCCAACTTCTCCCACCGGCGCTTTCACCCGATCCTGAAGAAATGGCGTCCCCATCGGGGCGTGGATTACGGCGCGCCGACCGGGACGCCGGTGCTCGCCACCGGCGACGGCGTGGTCACGCTGGCCGGGCGCAAGCGGGGATACGGCAAAACCATCACCATTCGCCACGGTTTCGGCTACACCACCTTGTATGCCCACCTGAGCGGCTACGCCAAGAAGGTGAAATCCGGCGCGCGCGTGAAGCAGGGCGAGGTCATCGGCTATGTCGGCAGCACCGGCTGGTCCACCGGGCCGCACTTGCACTACGAATTTCGGGTGAACGGCGTGCATCGAAATCCGCTCACGGTAACCCTGCCCAAATCCGCCCCGATCGATTCCGAATACCGGCAGGAATTCCTCACGCAAGCCGCGTACTGGAGCGCCGAACTGGATCGAATCGGCGCCACCTCGCTGGCGGAAATCGATCGCGTGCACTAGCTTCTATCGGCGGCCGCGATGATCGACCACGCCCGTAGTCGCGGCGCCATACCCGGGGGGGCGACCTGCGCCATCGGCCTGATGTCGGGCACCAGCGCCGACGGCATCGACGGCGTCCTGCTGGCGTTGAAATCGTTTCGCCAAGTCGCCGTGAAAGCCACCGTCCACATCCCCTTCCCCGACGAGACGCGCCAACGCATCGAACACGCCATCACCTGCAAAACCCTCGATACCGACCAACTCGGGCGGCTGGACACCCACCTCGGACACCTGTACGCGCAGGCGGCCAACCGCCTCAGGGAAGAGTCTGAATGGTCGGAAGAATCCGCCGTGGCCGTCATCGGCTGCCACGGGCAGACCATCCGCCACCGCCCCGACGGGGAATTTCCGTTCACCCTGCAACTCGGCAACGGCGCCATCGTCGCCCAGCGCACCGGCATTCCGGTAGTCACGGATTTTCGCAGCGGCGATGTGGCCGTGGGCGGTCAGGGCGCCCCGCTGGCGCCCGCCTTTCACCACGCGGCTTTCGCCCACCACGGCGAAAATCGCGCCGTCGTCAACCTCGGCGGCATCGCCAACATCACCCACCTGCCCGCCGGACGCAACCCCACGGTGGTCGGCTTCGACGCCGGGCCGGGCAATACCCTGCTGGACGGCTGGTGTCGCAACCATTTCAAGACGCCGTTCGACCACCACGGCGAGCGCGCCGCCGCCGGCACCGTGCAGCGGAAATTCCTGAAACACCTGCTGGCGGATCCCTATTTCGCCCAGCCGCCGCCCAAGAGCACTGGGCGCGAGTATTTCAATCAGGCGTGGCTGGCGCGCGCCCTCGCCGCCTCGGACGCATTCGCCTCGTTGCCGCCGCCGGATATACTGGCCACCCTCACAGCCCTCACCGCCGAAACCGTGGCCAGCCAGCTGAATCGTCTGACGCCGGCCGTCGAATCGGTGTATGTATGCGGCGGCGGCGTGCGCAATCGCACCCTCATGGCTCTGCTCGCCGAGCGCTGCGACGGCAGATTCCACACCACCGCCGAACTCGGCATCGATCCCCAATGGGTCGAAGCCGCTGCCTTCGCCTGGCTCGCCTGCAACACCCTCCACCGCATTCCGGCAACCCTACCAACGGTAACCGGCGCAATACGACCAACCGTAGCCGGCGCAATCCACTTCCCCGACTAGCCGCGTCTCGAACCACCGAACTGCTCTCACAATCTACGCTGTTTTCGGTAGTCTCTCGCTTTCCGTAACAACCAACGGGAATCATCAATGAGCCAGTCGACTCACAATACTTTCGGCTTATCAGGTTCATACCGGTTACGCCCCATTTTCCCGCAACCATCCTTCAATCATGGTTCGGGCGATGGAGTCCCGACGCGGTAGCGTGGGGCCGCTGCTTGCAGAATCATCGCATTCGCCGAATGCCCGCACTTCCGCCGCGCTGAACCATCTGGCGTCTTCCAATTCATCGGTTGCCACGGCGATTTTTCGGTCGTGGTCGCGGGAATGGGCGCGGAATGCGACCATCATGCTGGCGGGGAAGGGCCACGGTTGGGAGGCCAGATAGGTGGTGCGGCAGATGCGGATACCGGTTTCTTCCCGCACCTCTCTGGCAACCGCCTCCTCCAGACTTTCGCCGGGATCCACATAGCCGGCTAGGGTGGAATAGATTCGTTGGGGGATTCTCCGGCGTCGCCCCAGCAGACACTTGGCAATGCCGTCTTGGGGTGCCAGTTGTTCCACCAGCATGATCACCGCCGGGTCGATTCGGGGGAATATTTCGCGGGCGCATCGGTTGTCGATGCAGCGGCGCAAGTGGCCGCCGCGATGGGCGCGGGTGGAATTTCCGCAGTGGCCGCAATAGCGGGTTTGCCGGTGCCAGTGGGTGATGCCGCGGGCGTAGGCGAGGATGGCGGCTTCTTCGGCGGCCAACAGCGCGCCCACCGCGCGCAGGTCGCGGAAGTCCGCGTCTAGGTCGAAGGTGGAGAGTAGCCGCGTGGCGCGGCGTTCTTCGAGGTGGGAGAGGTCGGCGGCGAATACCGGCGCATTGCGATCGTGGCCGAGATAGATCGGCTCCGGCTCCGCTTCCGCCAACTCCCGCAGGATGGTTTCGGCGTGGGGTTGTTCGACGAAGCAGGCCGCAGGTCGCCCCAGTCGATCCCGTTGCAACAGGTTTCGGTCGCGCCACAGGGGTATGACTCGGGCGAGATTGTCATGCAGTTGCCGGCGAACCCATGCCGCGTCCGCCCGCAATGCGCCGTTGCGCGTCAGGGGCATGCCGCAATAGGTCGGTGGATGGTCGATCATCTGACGCGGGCTTGCCGGTTGCCCGCCGAGCGGAGGCACTCAGGCACTTAGGCGCTGATCTGAGTGCCGATGCCGGTATCGGTGAACAACTCGAGCAGTAGGGCGTGCTCGACTCGGCCGTCGATGATCAGCGCGGTGTTGACTCCGTTGCGGACGGCGCCAAGCGCGCAGTCCACCTTGGGGATCATGCCGCCGGCGATGGTGCCGTCCTGCAACAGTGCCTCGATGGCCGACGCCTTGAGGTCGCCGGCCAGTTGGCCGCGCCGGTCGAGCACGCCGGGGGTGTTGGTCAGCAGCATGAGTTTCTCCGCGCCGAGGACGATGGCCATCTTGCCGGCCACCAGATCGGCGTTGATGTTGTAGGTCTGGCCATCCTCGCCCACGCCGATGGGGGCGATGACCGGAATGAACGCCTGACTTTCCAGCAACTGCACCACCCGCGGGTCGATGGACTCGACCTCGCCTACATGGCCGTAATCAATGATTTCCGGGCGGTCGAGCAGGGGATCGCCCTTGCTTACATGCAGTTTGCGCGCGCGAATCAGGTTGCCGTCCTTGCCGCTCAGGCCGACCGCGCGACCGCCGAGGGAGTTGATCAGGTGGACGATATCCTTGTTCACCAGCCCGCCGAGTACCATTTCCACCATATCCATGGTTTCGCTGTCGGTTACCCGCATGCCGTCGACGAAGGTGGACTCTTTGCCGATCTTCTCCAGCAGTTGGTTGATCTGCGGGCCGCCGCCGTGCACCACCACCGGATTCATGCCGACCAGTTTCATCAGGATGACATCGTGGGCGAAGCTGTTTTTCAGGGCTTGATCGACCATGGCGCTGCCGCCGTACTTGATCACGATGGTCTTGCCCTGATAGCGCCGAATATAGGGCAACGCCTCGGTCAGAATGCGGGCGGTTTCATTTGGGCGAATCGGGCTGGCGGGGTCGGGGCACATCGGGCGTTGGCCGGGGCGGCGTGTCGGGAGCGGTATTGTAACCGAAAGCGCGCGCGACCTCGGCGGCAGGCGGCGTGGCGCCGATATGTGCTACCATCCCGCTCTTTCCCGCCCGTCTCCCCCGCGCCCCGGCGTGTGCGCCGCGTCATCGGTTGTCGATTCCCCGCTTAGTTAAAACAGTGTCAATAGCAAACCAGCAGATACCAGTATGCTCAACAAGGGATACCCCAGCATCGGCTGCGCGCCTTGCACTTGAGCGATAACGCTGGGCGAAGACTTGCGAGCCGGGAGATGGTGGTGAGAACAGGACGAGCATCAGGAGTGGGAGTGGGAGTGCGGCCTGCACATTGAGCGCAAGGGGGCCGCGGTTGGCGAGCCGTCCGATCTGCGGCATGTCGAGACGGCACCGCACTGGACGACGCTCTGAGGCTCCGACAGCCGATTCTCCGAATCTCCGATAGCCGTCTCACCCGCCTCGTCTATGCTATCATCGCGCCGTTTTTCATCCGACTTTCCCGCGCGCTCCGAGCGACTCTGCCGCCCGTTGACGGCAAAATTCAGGCGCGCATAATCCAAGCCCCGACCATGGCAAATTCATTCTTGTTCACCTCCGAATCGGTTTCCGAAGGCCATCCCGACAAGGTGGCCGATCGGATATCGGACGCGGTTCTCGACGCCCTCATCACCCGCGACCCGCTGGCGCGAGTCGCCTGTGAAACGCTGGTCAACACCGGCATGGTCGTGCTCTCCGGCGAAATCACCTCGAACGCCTCGGTGGATTTCCCCGAAGTGGTTCGCGAGACCATCGATGACATCGGCTACAACGCCTCCGAAATGGGCTTCGACGCCCGCAGTTGCGCGGTCCTCGTGGCGCTCGACAAGCAGTCGCCGGACATCGCTCAGGGAGTGAATGAGGGGGAAGGGCTGCACCTCGATCAGGGCGCCGGCGATCAGGGCTTGATGTTCGGCTACGCCTGCAATGAAACCGATGTGCTCATGCCCTTTCCCATCATCCACGCCCACCGCCTGATGCAACGGCATGCGCAGGTGCGCAAGTCCGGCGGCATTGCGTGGCTGCGCCCGGACGCCAAATCTCAGGTCACGGTGCGTTATGTGGACGGCAAGCCGCGCGCGGTGGATACCGTGGTGCTGTCCACCCAGCACGACGACGGCATCGAGCACGGCGAACTGTCGCGCGTCATCATCGAAGAGGTGATCAAGCCGGTGCTGCCGCAGGAGATGATCACCGCCGACACCAGATTTCTGGTCAACCCCACCGGGCGTTTCGTGATCGGCGGCCCGGCCGGCGATTGCGGCTTGACTGGGCGCAAGATCATCGTCGATACCTACGGCGGGTCGGCACACCACGGCGGCGGCGCCTTCTCCGGAAAGGATCCCTCCAAGGTGGATCGCTCGGCCGCATATGCAGCCCGCTATGTGGCCAAGAATGTGGTGGCGGCGGGTTTGGCGGAGCGATGCGAGGTGCAGGTCGCATATGCCATCGGGGTTGCCCGACCGGTGTCGGTGATGGTGGACACCTTCGGTAGCGGCCGCATCGCCGACGAGCGCATCGAAAAACTGATCGCGGCGCACTTCGACCTGCGCCCCAAGGCCATCGTGCACGACCTCGACCTGCTACGGCCGATTTACCGCAAGACCTCGGCATTCGGCCATTTCGGGCGGCGCGACGACGATTTCACCTGGGAGCGAACCGACAAGGCCGATGAATTGCGCGCCGCCGCCGGCTTGTAATCGGCGCAACCTTAACCGAACACCACACAACCACACATCGCAATGACCACACAGACCGCACAAATCCTCGACGCCGACTATCAGGTGGCCGACCTCGGCTTGGCCGATTGGGGCCGCAAGGAGATCGCCATTGCCGAGACCGAAATGCCCGGACTCATGGCGGTGCGCGAAAAATACGCCGGCGAGCAACCCCTGCGCGGTGCCCGCATCGCCGGTTCGCTGCATATGACCATTCAGACCGCGGTATTGATCGAGTCGCTCACCGCCCTCGGCGCGCAGGTTCGCTGGGCTTCGTGCAACATATTTTCGACGCAGGATCACGCCGCCGCCGCCATCGCCACAAGCGGCGTGCCGGTGTTCGCCCACAAGGGCGAGTCCTTGGAAGAATACTGGGAGTTCACCCACCGCATCATGCAGTGGCCGGACGGCGCGCCCAACATGATCCTCGACGACGGCGGCGACGCCACCATGCTGCTGATGCTCGGCGCTCAGGCCGAGGGAGATGCATCGGTGCTGGAAAACCCCGCCAGTGAAGAAGAGGTCGCGTTGTTTGCCGCCATCAAGGCGCGCCTGCGAACCGACGGCACTTGGTACAGCCGCCGCCTCGGCGAAATTCGCGGCGTCACCGAGGAGACCACCACCGGCGTGCACCGCCTCTATCAACTAGCGGATCGAGGCGACCTGTCGTTTCCGGCGATCGATGTGAACAACTCGGTCACCAAGTCGAAATTCGACAACCTGTACGGCTGCCGGGAGTCGTTGGTGGACGGCATCAAGCGCGCCACCGATGTCATGATCGCCGGAAAGATCGCATTGGTGCTCGGCTACGGCGATGTCGGCAAGGGCAGCGCCCAGTCCTTGCGCGGCTTGGGCGCCACTGTGTGGGTGAGCGAGATCGACCCCATCTGCGCCTTGCAGGCGGCCATGGAGGGCTATCGCGTGGTGCGCATGGAGGAAGTGTGCGATCGAGTCGATATTTTCGTCACCGCCACCGGCAATGTCGATGTCATTTCCCACGACCAGATGCTGCGCATGAAAGATCAATCCATCGTCTGCAATATCGGTCATTTCGACAACGAAATTGATGTGGCCGGAATGAAGAGTTACCGCTGGGAAAACATCAAGCCGCAGGTGGATCAGATCATCCTCCCCAACGGCAACCGCATCACCCTGCTGGCACAGGGCAGGTTGGTGAATCTGGGCTGCGCCACCGGCCATCCGAGCTTCGTCATGTCCAACAGTTTCACCAATCAGGTACTGGCACAGATCGAATTGTGGCGGCACGGCGATAAGTACGGCCACGCCGTGCATGTACTGCCCAAGCATCTGGACGAGGAAGTGGCACGACTGCATCTGGACAAGATCGGCGCCCGCCTGACTCGCCTGACCACCGAGCAGGCCGACTACATCGGCGTGCCGGTCGAGGGGCCCTACAAGGCGGAGCACTACCGCTACTGAGCCGCGGGCGGTTGTTGATCCACCGCCCGCCCCGTTACCGCGGCAACGCCGTGTCCCGCCTAGAAATGCAGGGAAATGTCCCGATGCGCCGACTGGCAGGCGGCGATATCCTCGGCTTGCTCGGTGGTCAGGCGTTTTTGCAGGCGTAGGCCGATGGTGCTCTTGATGGCGTCGTTGTACGCATTCAGGGCGGGAAGCAGAGACTTCGCCGCGGCGCGCCATGCGAGTTCCTCATCGAACAGGACGATGACCTCGTCCAGCAGTTGGTCGGCTCGATCCGCGTCCGGATTTCCCCCCGTGAGCGCGCGCCGGGATTGCGCCAGTTTCATGCGGATGGAGGCGACGCCGTCCAAGTCGCCGAATTCACTCTCGACCTGCTTGATTTGCGCCGCCGCCTGCGCCGCCCGACTGTCGAGCCCGCGCAGCCGCGTCCCAATCTGCGCCAGAGAGTCCCCTTGTCGAATCAACTTGCGCACCTCGTCGAGGGCAAAATAGGCGGCGTCCACATTGCGCCGATAGGCTTGGCGCGCCCGCGTGTCGGCGTCGAGGAGTCGGTCGAAGGTCGCCTTGGCCTCATCCCAGCCGGCGGGGATGCGATCCAGCAACTCCGCCTTGCGCCGCTGTAATTGGGCGATTTCCGCCTCCGCCCGGGCGAATTGCTGGCGCGTGGCGGCGGGGTTGCGGCGCAGGCGGTCGTGGCGCAGCTGTGCCTGCTCGAGCTTGCGTTCGATGCTGCGAAGTTCGCCGTAGATGCGCCGCGTCTGTCGGTGCAGAGGGCGGTATCCCTGAGTGAATTCGTCCAATTCGGATTCGGCGGCGGCAACCTGCTCGACCAGCTCGAAGGTGGTGCCGGCTGCGGCAATGCCGTCGGTCAGGGCGGCGCGGTGGTCGGCGGGCAGCACCGACAAATCCAGCGTGCGCGCTCGTTCGATGCCGGCGGCGATGGGCGCGCGGTTGTCGCGATATTCGGCGAACACGCGCCGCTCCATGCACAGCTGCAAACGCGGATTGACCGGCGGCGGCGCGGTCTCCGAGGTCAGGTAGGTGCGGTACGGCATGTAGTTGACCAGCCCGGGGAAGTAGCCGGCGATGGCCAACCCCACCAGTTGCAGCACGATGAAGGCGAGCGCTCCCTTGTATATCTGCGTGGTCTTCACCACCGGCGGCGCCACGCCGCGCAGGTAGAACAGGGAGAAACCGAACGGCGGCGTCAGGAACGAGGTCTGGATGTTCAGCCCGATCATGACGCCCAGCCACACCGCGGTGATGTTGGCGGACGGATCCGCCAGCAATATCGGCGCCACGATGGGCACCACCACCACCGAAATTTCGATGAAGTCGAGGAAGAATCCGAGGAAGAATATCACCGCCATGACGACCACGAACTGTGTCCAGAAACCGCCGGGCAAACTGGTCAGGAATTCCTTGACCAGATGTTCGCCGCCGAATCCGCGAAAGGCCGAGGTCAGCATGGCGGCGCCGATCAGGATGATGAACACCATCGAAGTGGTTTTGGCGGTTTCGATCATGACGCCGCGCAGGGTGTCGTCTATGGTGTAGGCGCGCCACGCGCTCCACAGCACCGCCGCCAGCAGCGCCGCCGCCGCCGCCACCGCCAGCGCGATGCCGATGAGGTCGGCACCGCTCTGTATGTTCTTGATGTGAGGTCGAACAGGTTGATCAGGATGAGGATGGCGATGGTCGCGCCGATGGCGAGGATGCCCGGTCGATAGGCGCCGCGCTTGCCCTCCATCAGGCGATAGCTGCCCATGATGAGCGCGCCGATGGCACCGATGGCGCCGGCCTGATTGACCGTGGCGACGCCGGTGACGATGGAACCGAGCACGACGAAGATGAGCGACAGCGGCGGCACCAGCGCCAGCAACACGCGAAACGCGAATTTGCGGTCGTATTCGCCTTCGTAGGGCACCGGCGGCGCCTTGTCCGGGCGAATCAGGGCGCTGATCAGGATATACACCATGTAGATGCCCACCAGCATCACGCCGGGAATGAGTGCCCCCATGAACATGTCGCCGGCGCTCGCCGAGGTGATGTCGAATTCCGACGGCATGGAAAACGCGCCGGTGGCTTCCTTGTATTCCGCCTTGCGGGCGGTGCTCGCCTGATCCACCGCGCTCGACAGTTGATCCGCCAGAATGATCAGGACGATGGACGGCGGGATGATCTGCCCGAGGGTGCCGGAGGCGCAGATGGTGCCGCTGGCGAGGGGTTTGGCGTAGTTGTTGCGCAGCATCGCCGGCAGGGAGATCAACCCCATGGCGATGACGGTGGCGCCGACTATGCCGGTGGTGGCCGCCAACAGCGCGCCGACGAACACCACGGAAATACCGAGTCCGCCGGGGATGGGGCCGAACAGCTGCGCCATGGCGATGAGCAGATCTTCGGCGATTTTCGATCTCTGCAGCATGATGCCCATGAACACGAACAACGGGATGGCGATGAGGGTGTCGCGCTCCACATCCCAATACAGACTGCGGAAATTGGTCACGCCGGCGCTCAGCCACTGGGTCGGCCCGTCCTGAACGAAGTAGGCGTTGAGATCGTCGGCGAACAGCCAGCCGCACAGCGCCGCCAGCGTGATCGCTAGAATCGAGGCGCCGGGCAGGGCGAACGCGACCGGATACCCGGCGGTCAGCGCCAGAATCATCAGGAGTAGCAGGACAGTGAGGAAGACCAGTTCCACGGTGCGTTTGCCCTCGTAATCAGGTCGTTGTCGTTGGTGTGGTTGGTGTGGTTGGCGTCGTGAGCCGAGTCGGCCGTTCCGGCTCGTCTCGCAGGTCGGCGGTGTTTTCGAGGAAGGTGGCGACGAATTGGATCGCCATGGAAACGGCGAAAACCAAGAGGAAACCGGCCATCAGGTATTTGACATACATGCCGTATCCACTCTGGGAAATCTCGAAGCCGAGCAGCGGACTGTTGATGCTGGCGCCCTTGCTGGCCATGCCCTGCAGCATGATCGTCCAGCACACGGGAAGCCCCAGCACAACCGCACCGACGGCGTTGGACAGCGCCTTGCCGCGCTTGCTGAAATTGGCGTACAGCACATCCACGCGAACATGGCCCTCATTGGCCAGCGTATAGGCGCTGGCGAAGAGGAACAGGGCGGCGAACCAGAATCGCACCAGATCGCCCATGAACGCCTGTTCGTAGGAGAACACGAAACGGGACACCACCACCTGAAATTCCGCCACCACCACCAGCGCCGCCAGCCAGATGAAGCCGAGGGAGCGGGAGAACCAAGCGATCACCAGCGACAGCCCGAGCAGCGGGCAATGCACATAGATGCCGCGAAAAGTGGGGCGTCCCAGTTGGGTGGCGAGTTGCTTGCCGACCACTGCCGGCAGCAAGTCCTCCACCCGCAGAAAGGAAATCAGCATATCGACCAGCCCGATGAGCAGCACCGCCCAATATGCCGCGCGAATGAGATAGGCGGCTATGCGGGCGTACAAGTCGGCGTCGTCGCGCAGGGAGCGCGTGGGCGTCAGCCCGACCACCAGCGCCGCCCCGATCAGCAGGCCGGGGTAGCCGAGAAATTGCATCCAACTGCGCAGCGAGGCTTCGCCGGGCACGGGCGTCGCGGATAGGCCGAAACGAGACAGCGTGGCGGAAAATTCGGGCCAGCCGCGCCAGTACACCAGATAGTTGTTGAGCAGAAACAGCAACACCAGCGCGATCATCGCCGCCGCCAGCGCGCGTAGCAGGATCACCGGGATGGCGTTTCTATCCATCGAAGTGCCCACGCCGACACCCGCCGAAGCCCGACTGTTGCGGCGCGGCGCGGGGAACGCGCGTGAGAAACGGAGCCCGCAGGCTCCGTTTTCGGTTTTGCATGGATCGGATTGCTACAAGCCGAGAACCCGATTGCGCTGGCTGACATACTCCTGATCGGAGATCTTCGCCCAGGCGCCCACATTGGCGCGGGAGTTGGCGAAGCTGTCGTGAATGCGCCGCGCCAGATCGCTGTGCTCGACCACTTCGGCGAACACCTCCGCGGCCGCTGCGCCGAATGCGTCGTACATCTCGTTGTTGAATCGCTTCAACTGTACGCCCTGCTCGGCGAGCAGCTTGGCCAGAGCCTCGCCGTTCTTGGCGTTGTATTCCGACATCATCACATCGTTTTCCATGGCGGCGGCGGCCTCCATCAAGATCTGATCGGACTTCGACAAGCCCTCCCAGAAATCCTTGTTGATGCCGCACGCCAGCATCGAACCCGGCTCGTGCATGCCCGGATAGTAGTAGTACCTGGCGGCCTCGTAGAATTTCATGACGCTGTCGTTCCACGGACCCACCCATTCGGTCGCATCGATGGCGCCGGACACCAGATTCTCGTAGATCTGACTGCCGGGCAGGGACACCGGAGAGGCGCCGAGCTTGGCGAGCACATCGCCGCCGAGGCCGGGAATTCGCATCTTCAAGCCCTTGAAGTCGTCCGCGGAGTACATCTCCTTGCGGAACCAGCCGCCCATCTGCACGCCGGTGTTGCCGCACATGACGCACTTGAGCCCGGACTCGCCGGCCAGCTCGTCCCACAGCTCCTGACCGCCGCCGAATCGTATCCAAGCGTTGATCTCCGTGTAGGTCATGCCGAACGGCACTGCGGTGAAGTAGGCCCAGCCCGGATGCTTGCCCTTCCAGTAGTATTCGGCTGCGTGGTAAATCTGAGCGTTGCCGGAGGCCACTTCGTCGAATGAGTCGAATGCCTTGACGCGCTCGCCGCCGGCGAAGTACTCCACATTGAGGCGGCCGTCGCTTATATCGGTCACCCGTTGGGCGAAGCGCTGGGCGCCGGTGCCGAGACCGGGGAAATCTCGCGGCCAAGTGGACACCATGGCGATCTCGATGCGCTGCGGTACCGCTGCCGGTGCCTGCTGCGCCGCCAGCATCTCCTCGATCTTGCGGTTGGCTTCGTCCAGCTGCTGTTGCAGCGCGGCGCTTTCGTCATCTTGGGCACAACTGCTGAGGCCGAGGCCGGTAGCCGTTGCGGCGGCGCCGACGAAGGCGCCCTTTACTAGTTCACGACGTTTCATATCGATATCCTCTTCAATGGTTTGAAATGGTTGCCTGAGCGATGGGGAATGGGGCGCTTGCGCCGACCCCATCGGGCGGCTGTGTGGGGAGTATTGCGTATTTGTCGGGGGTAAAGCAAATCGCACGCATCGGCTCGTTCCTCCGCGCCGCTACAGCGTGGTGGCCAAGAAAATCACGAACGCCACCACCAGCCCGATGGGCAGCAGCAGCCCGGCCCAATCCTTCGGCGCCTCCTCGCTTTTCTTCAGCATCGGCTTGATCCCCGGAAGTACCCACACCAGCACGAGCAATCCCAACGCCCCGACCAATACCTGCTCCCAAGTGCTCATCTCGGCAACCCCCCGCACGCAGATGCGAACAGGCCGGCTGGAAACGAACAGGAATGCGAACAGCGAGTTGTAACGGACATGACAAAACCCAATACCGGGTGGGGAATCCCGCGTAACCCCACCGCCACCATAGCACATTTTGCCGCGATCGGTTGCGGCAGCACCCGCCTCGCCGAAAACAGCCCCGAAACAGCCCGTTCAGCGCGGCGGCTGCCAGCGCAGTTGGTTCAGGTTGATGCCCAGATCGAGATTGGTCTTCAGGGTGAACAGGGTCCTGGCGAGACGCGCGTCCTCCCGCCCGCCGCGCAGTTTGCTGCCGAGTTTGCCGGGGATATCTTCCGCCGCCTTCAACACGCCTTCGAGGGTGCCGTAATCGGCCAGCAGCTTGGCGGCGGTGCGGATGCCGATGGACTTGACTCCGGGGATGGACAAACTCCTGTCCCCGACCAGCGAGAGGAGCTCCGGCAGCTGCCTCGGCGCCACCTGAAAACTTTGCCGCACCATTTTTTCATCTAGGTAGCACTGGGCGAAATGGTCGAACACCGCGATGCCCTCGCCCAGCAGTTGGCAATAATTCCGATCGGTGGACAGGATCAGCGCCCGCCCGCCGTGCTCGGCGATCTTGACCGCCACCGTGGCGATGATGTCGTCGGCCTCCCAGCCGGCCTGAGCGAAAGACGACACTGAGAGATCGCCGAATGCCGCCTCGAATCTCGCCAGCGAGTCGCGCAGCGGCGGAGGCGTGGGCCGGCGATTCTTCTTGTAGTCGGGGAAGAGTTGATGGCGCCAGTTTCGCCCGCCGCAGTCGAACACGGCCAGACAGTGGCTTGGGCGATGCTGGGCGAGCGCTCGTCGGAGAGAAGCGGTGGCGGAGGCGACCGCGCCAGCGAGGGGATCGCGCTCGTCTTTCGCTAGCACCGCGGTGTACACGCGCCACACCAGATTGAGGCCGTCCACCAGTAACGCTTTCATCGCGGATCACGCTGCCGACGGCGCGGGAAGCGGAAGGTCAGTCGCCGACCAGCGTCAGAAATTCCGCGCGGGTGCGGTGGTCGGTGCGGAAGCGGCCGAGCATGGTCGAGGTCTTCATCACCGAATTCTGCTTGTGGGCGCCGCGCATCATCATGCACAGGTGCTTCGCCTCGATGATCACGCCGACGCCGCGCGCGTCGGTGATCTCCTCCACCGCGCCGGCCACCTGATCGGTCAGATTTTCCTGAATCTGCAGCCGCCGCGCGTACATGTCGGTGATGCGGGCGAGTTTGGAAAGGCCGACCACCTTGCCCGCCGGCAGATAGGCGATGTGGCACTTGCCGATGAACGGCAGCATGTGGTGTTCACACAGGGAATACACCTCGATATCCTTGATGATGACCATCTGGTCGTTTTCGGATTCGAATATGGCGCCGTTCACCACCTCCTCGAGATTCTGCCGATACCCCCGAGTCAGATAAGTGAGCGCCCGCGCCGCCCGCGTCGCCGTGTTGCGCAGGCCGTCGCGATTCGGGTCTTCCCCGATGGCCTGCAACAGGGCGTGATAATGCTTGGCGATGGAGTCTTCGTCGATCATGTCGTGTGGTCGGGGCTGTCTTTGCGAATTGCGAAAACATTGTACCATTTCGGCGAAAAGGGAATGTGGGATAATGCCGCACCGCATCCCGCCCACCGGCCTTGTGCCATGCATGACTTCCTAGAACGGCTCGCGCAAATCCTCGGCGCGAAGCACCTGATCACCGACTACGCCACCTTGCGAACCTACACCGAGGAGCGGCGCGGGCACTATCCCAGCGAATGCCTCGCCGTCGCCCTGCCGGCGGATTCCGCGCAGGTGGCCGCGGTGGTGAGATGCTGCGTCGAGGCGGGCGTCTCCATGGTGCCGCAGGGCGGCAACACCGGCACCGTCGGCGGGTCGGTGGCGCAAGCCGGCCAGCTCGTGGTCAATTTGGGCAGAATGAATCGGATACGGGAGGTGGATCCGGCCAATCACGCTATGCGCGTGCAATCCGGTTGCATCCTCGCCGATATTCAAGCCGCCGCCGCCGCCCACGACCTCCTCTTCCCGCTCAGTCTCGGCGCCGAGGGCAGCTGTCACATCGGCGGCAACCTCGCCACCAACGCCGGCGGCATCAATGTACTGCGCTACGGCAACGCCCGCGATCTGGTGCTCGGCTTGCAAGTGGTGCTGGCCGACGGGCGCATCTGGGAAAACTGCGGTAGATTGCGCAAGGACAACACCGGTTACGACCTGAAGCACCTGTTCATCGGTTCCGAAGGCACCCTCGGCATTATCACCGAAGCCACCCTGAAACTGTTTCCGGCGCCGCGCGCGCGGGTGGTCGCCCTCGCCGGGCTGGAAAATGTGGACGCGGCGCTCGCGCTATTGAATCGGTTGCGTGTTGCTGTCGGCGACAGCCTGACCACCTTCGAGCTGATGGGCGAGATCACCATTCGCGCCGCGGTGGCGCACTGCCCCGGGCAAACCGAACCCCTCAATCTGCGGCACAACTGGTATGTGCTGATTGTCGCCGCCGATACCGCCGCCGACGGGGATTCGCAACTGCGGCGGCAGATGGAAGCCTGCTTGGCCGGTGCGCTGCAGCAGGAGGTGTTGCAGGACGCCGTGATCGCCGCCAATGAAGGTCAGGCCGAGCGCCTGCTGCGGCTGCGCGAGAACATCGTCGAAGCGCAGCAACTTGCCGGAGGCGGCAGCCTCAAGCACGACATCGCCGTGCCGCTCGCCGCCGTGCCCGAATTTCTCCGTCTGGCCGGCGCGGCGGTGGAATCCGCCATGCCCGGCGCGCGCCCCTATCCGTTCGGCCATCTGGGGGACGGCAACATCCACTACAACATTTCCCCGCCGGCGGGCATGAATCTGGCGGAATTCCTCGCCCAGCGGGATCGAATGAATCGCGTGGTGCACGACATCGCCCACCAACTGCACGGCACATTCAGCGCCGAGCACGGCATCGGCCTGGCCAAATTGGCGGAAATGAATCGCTACAAGGATGCGGTTTCTCTCGACCTCTGCCGCCGCATCAAACTGGTGCTGGACCCTCACAGCCTGTTGAATCCGGGCAAGCTGAATCCCTGACTCCCGGCCCGCCTACCGGCGAGCCGTTCACACCGGCCACACCAGCAAAATCATCGGCACGGAAACCACCAGCACGATGATCTCCAGCGGCAAACCCATCCGCCAATAGTCGCCGAAGCGGTATCCGCCGGGCCCCATGATCAGGGTATTGTTCTTGTGGCCGATGGGCGTCAGGAAGGCGCACGAGGCGGCCACCGCCACCGCCATCAGGAACGAATCCGGATTGGCGCCGAGACGGTTGGCGATATCCACGGCGATGGGCGCGGCGATGACCGTGGTAGCGGTGTTGTTGAGCACATCGGACAAGGTCATGGTAACCGCCATCAGCAACACCAGCATCACCACCGGCCCGTACCCCTGAGCGAAATTCACCAGCATCTCGGCGATGAGGGCAGTTCCCCCCGAATCCTGCAGCGCCGAGCCGAGCGGAATCATCGACCCCAGCAACACGATCACCGGCCACTCGACGGAATTGTACAGATCGCGAATCGGCACGATGTTGCACGCCACCATGACCACGCACACCAGCGCGAGGGCGACCGCCAGACTGACCAAGCCGAAGGCGGCGGCGGCGATGGCGACGCCAAAACCGCCCACCGCGATCCACGCCTTGTCGCGCTGCACCACCCGCAGGTCGCGCTGCTGCAGCGGCAGCCCGCCGAGCCACGCGCTGACAAGTGGCAGCCGTTCGGTGGGCCCCAGCAGCAACAGCACATCGCCGGCCTGTATGGTCAGTTGCCGCACCCGCTCGCGGAACGATTTGCCCTGACGGGAAACCCCCAGCAGGGTTACGCCGTGGCGATACAGCAACCGCACATCGAGGGCGGTGCGGCCCTCGATGCGGGCGCCCTGCGGCACCACGATTTCGCTCAGCGACAGATCCTCGCCGATGCGCGTGTCCTGCTTGCGCGGTTTGGCATACTGCAAGCCGAATTCGCCGACGAAACCATCTATGCCGACGGCGTTCGCCTCGATCACCAGCAGGTCTCCCTTGCGGATGGTTTCCCGGCGAGCGTGGCCGGGGAATCTCTTGCCGCGCCGCACCAGCCCGATGATGGCCACATCGGCGGCCTCGGCTTGCTCGTCCAGAGCCTTGATCTTCTGCCCGATGGCGACCGACTTCTCGCCGACGCGCAATTCGACTATGTACTGCTCCACCTCGAACAACTCCTGCGTGGCGCTGCGGGCGCCGGCGGCGGACGGAATCAGCCGCCAACCGAAGGAGGCGATATACGCCACGCCGACCATCGCGGCGACCAGTCCCACCGGTGTGAAGTCGAACATGCCGAATGGCTCGCCCAGCTTCTGCTCGCGGAAGCTGGCGACGATGATGTTCGGCGGCGTGCCGATGAGGGTGATCAGCCCGCCGAGTATGGAGGCGAAGGACAGCGGCATGAGGCTCAGAGACGGGTTGCGCTTGGCGCGGGCGGCGGCCTGCATGTCGATGGGCATGAGCAGGGCGAGGGCGGCCACATTGTTCATCACCGCCGACAGCGCCGCGGCCGCCCCGGACATGAAGCCGATATGCGCGAACAACGAACGCCCGTGGGCGACCACGTGACGCGCCACATACTCGATCGCGCCGGAATTGGACAGGCCGCGACTGACGATGAGCACCAGCGCGATGATCACCGTGGCGGGGTGGCCGAAGCCGTCGAAGGCGTTTTCCTCCGGCACCACGCCAACCACCACCGCCGCCGCCAGCGCGCCGAAGGCGATCAGGTCATAGCGAATCCGCCCCCACACCAGCAGTGCGAACACCGCCCCCAGCAGCGAGAACAGGATGATTTGATCGGTGGTCACGGGCGGCGAAGGCGGAGTCGGTGTCGAGCCGGCCGTTCAGCCATAGCTGACCTTGAGGATTTCATAGCCGCGTTTGCCGGCGGGCGCATCGACCTCGACCTCGTCCCCCTCGCGCTTGCCGATGAGGGCGCGACCGATGGGCGATTGGATGGAAATGCGCCCGTGTTCCGGGTCGGCTTCGAGATTGCCTACCAACTGGTAGGTAACCTCGGCGTCGGCGTGGTCGTCGTACAGGGCGACCGTGGCGCCGAACACGACCTTGTCGCCCACATCGAGGCGCGCCGGGTCGATCACCTCGGCGATCGACAAACTCGATTCCAGATAGCGGATGCGCTCCTCGATGAAGCCTTGTTGCTCCTTGGCCGCGTCATATTCGGCGTTTTCCGAAAGATCGCCGTGGGAGCGCGCCTCGGCGATGGCCTCGATGGCGCGTGGCCGCTCCACCTTCTTCAGTCGCTTGAGCTCGGCTTGCAGCCGCTCCGCGCCGTGCCGCGTCAGGATCACTCGTTCGCTGTTCATGGTGCCAATCCAAGGGGGTTGTCCCGATCGATTCGGGGAGGTTGTGTATGCGTAGCGGCAGGCGTATCAGGCGTCCAGCGCGAACTGCCGGTGCAGGGTTTGCAGCCGATTTACCGTTACCGCAACGCCGTCGGTGGACTTGTGCGCCTCGACGGCCGCGCGCGCGCCTGCCAGAGTGGTGAAATAGGTTACCTTGTGCAACAGGGCTTCCCGGCGAATTGTATAGGAATCCGCCAGACTCTGCCTGCCGGCGGTGGTGTTGATGATGAGGTCGAATTCGTCGTTCTTGATGCTGTCCACCACATGCGGGCGTCCCTCCTTGACCTTGTTGACTCGCTGCACCGCCAGACCGGCCGCGCCGAGTGTGGCGGCCGTGCCCTCGGTCGCCGCCAGAGCGAAGCCGGCCGTGGCCAGATAACTGGCGATGGGGATCGCCGCCTGTTGATCTTCCGTCCTGAGACTGAGCAGTGCCCGTCCGCCGACCGGGATGCCGAGGCCGGCGGCCAGCTGCGCCTTGCCGAAGGCTTCGCCGAAACTGTCGCCGATGCCCATGACCTCTCCGGTGCTCTTCATCTCCGGGCCGAGCACGCTGTCCGCCCCGGGGAACTTGATGAACGGGAAGACCGCCTCCTTGACCGAATAGAAGTCGGGGATGCGCTCCCCGCCCACGCCCTGCTGCTCCAGACTCTCGCCGGCCATGCAGCGGGCGGCGATCTTCGCCAGTGGCCGCGCCGTCGCCTTGGAGACGAACGGCACCGTGCGAGACGCGCGCGGGTTGACCTCGAGCACATAGATACACTCACCCTGCACCGCGAATTGCACATTCATCAGGCCGACCACATCGAGCGCCAGCGCGAGGGCACGGGTGTGGCGGCGCAACGCTTCCTGAATGGGCGGCGACAGGCTGAACGGCGGTAGCGAGCAGGCCGAATCCCCCGAATGCACTCCGGCCTCCTCGATGTGCTCCATGATGCCGCCAATGAGCACCGTGCGGCCGTCGCACACGGCGTCCACATCCACCTCGATGGCATCGCCGAGGAAATGGTCGAGCAACACCGGCGAATCGAACGAAACCCGCGCGGCGGCGTGCATGTATTCGCGCAGGTCGTCGGCATTGTGCACCACCTCCATGGCGCGCCCGCCGAGCACATATGAGGGGCGCACCACCAGCGGATAGCCGATCTCGGCGGCCAGCGCGAGCGCCTCGGCGGCCTCGGTGGCGGTGCGGTTGGCCGGTTGCGGCAGTTCCAGCCGGTGCAGGAGTTGCTGGAAATAGGCGCGATCCTCGGCGTGGTGGATGGAAGTCGGCGAAGTGCCGATGATGGGCACGCCGGCCGCCTCGAGGGCGCGCGCGAGTTTCAGCGGCGTCTGCCCGCCGTACTGCACGATCACCCCGACGGGCTGCTCCACGCGCGCGATTTCGAGCACATCCTCCAGCGTCAGCGGCTCGAAATACAGCCGGTCGGAGGTGTCGTAGTCGGTGGACACCGTCTCCGGATTGCAATTCACCATGATGGTCTCGAAACCGGCCTCGCGCAGGGCGAGGGAGGCGTGCACGCAACAGTAGTCGAACTCGATGCCTTGCCCGATGCGATTCGGCCCGCCGCCGAGGATGATGATCTTGTCGCGCCCGCTGGGGGCGGCCTCGCACGCCTCGTCGTAGCACGAATAGAGATAGGCCGTGGCGGAATCGAATTCCGCGGCGCAGGAATCCACCCGCTTGAACACCGGATGAATTCCGTGGCTGTGGCGGAATTGTCGTACCTGCGATTCCGTGCCGCCCAGCAGTCGGGCGATGCGCCGGTCGGAAAATCCCTGCCGCTTCCACGCCCGCAGGCGCTGCCGCTCGAGGGTTGCCGGCGTGTGTTCGCGGATTTCCGCCTCGCTTTCCACCAGCTCCGCCAGCTGCGCCAGAAACCACGGATCGATGCGGCAGATTTCGTGCACCTGCGGCACGCTCATGCCGCGGCGAAACGCCTCGGCCAGATACCACGGACGGCGCGCCCCGGCCACGCGCAATCTGCGGGCGAGTATATCCGCCAGCGCTTCGCCGTCCGTCGGCAACTCCGGTTCGTCCAGCCCGTCCGCGCCGATCTCCAGTCCGCGCAGCGCCTTTTGAAAGGACTCCTGAAAGGTGCGGCCGATGGCCATCACCTCGCCCACCGACTTCATCTGCGTGGTCAGCGTGGCGTCCGCCTGCGGGAATTTCTCGAAGTCGAAGCGCGGGATTTTGGTGACCACATAGTCGATGGTCGGCTCGAACGAGGCCGGTGTGGCGCCGCCGGTGATGTCGTTTTTCAGCTCGTCCAGCGTGAAGCCCACCGCCAGTTTGGCCGCCACTTTGGCGATGGGGAAGCCGGTCGCCTTGGAGGCGAGCGCCGACGAGCGCGACACGCGCGGATTCATCTCGATGACCACCATGCGCCCGTCCTCGGGATTGATGGCGAACTGCACATTCGAGCCGCCGGTATCAACGCCGATCTCGCGCAGCACGGCGATGCTGGCGTCGCGCATGATCTGATATTCCTTGTCGGTGAGGGTCTGCGCCGGCGCCACCGTGATGGAATCGCCGGTATGCACCCCCATGGGATCGAAATTCTCGATGGCGCAAACGATGATGCAGTTGTCTCGCGAATCGCGCACCACCTCCATCTCGAATTCCTTCCAGCCGAGAATGCTCTCCTCGATCAGCAGTTTCTCGGTCGGCGACGCCTCCAGCCCGCGGCGGCAGATCTGCTCGAATTCCTCGGCGTTGTAGGCGATTCCGCCGCCGCTGCCGCCGAGGGTGAACGACGGGCGGATGATGGCGGGAAATCCCACCGACTCCAATACCGATCTCGCCTCCTGCAAGGTGCGGGCGATGCCGCCGCGCACCGTCTGCAAGCCGATGCGCCGCATCGCCTGAGCGAACAGCTGGCGATCCTCCGCCTTGTCGATGGCCGTGCGGTCGGCGCCGATCATCTCCACGCCGAAACGCGCCAGCACCCCGTGGCGGTGGAGATCCAGAGCGCAATTCAGGGCGGTCTGGCCGCCCATGGTGGGTAGCAGGGCGTCCGGGAGTTCGGCCTCGATCACCTTTGCCAGCGCGCGCCAGTGGATCGGCTCGATATACGTGGCGTCGGCGAAATCCGGATCGGTCATGATGGTCGCCGGATTGGAATTCACCAGAATCACCCGGCAACCCTCCTCCCGCAGCGCCTTGCACGCCTGCACTCCGGAATAATCGAACTCGCACGCCTGCCCGATGACGATGGGGCCGGCACCGATGATCAGCACCGAGTGGATGTCCGCTCGCCTAGCCATCGGCGCGCGTCGATTGAGCCGCCTGCATGAGGGCGGCGAAGCGGTCGAACAGGTGGCCTATGTCGTGCGGCCCGGGGCTTGCCTCCGGATGTCCCTGAAAGGAAAACGCGGGCCTATCGGTGCGCTCCAGCCCCTGCACGCTACCGTCGAACAGCGAGCGGTGGGTTACCCGCAGGCAGCTCGGCAGGGAGTCTTCGCGCACGGTGAAGCCGTGATTCTGGCTGGTGATGAGCACGTTCCCGCTGTCTATTTCGCGCACCGGATGATTGGCGCCGTGGTGGCCGAACTTCATCTTCTCCGTTTGCGCGCCGCTCGCCAGCGCCAATAGTTGGTGGCCGAGGCAGATACCGAACAGCGGCACCTGCCGTTCGAGAATGGTGGCGATGGCGCGGATGGCGTAGTCGCACGGCTCGGGATCGCCGGGGCCGTTGGACAGGAACACCCCGTCCGGCTCGGCGGCGAGAATTTCCTCGGCGTCGGCGCGCGCCGGCATCACCGTAATGTCGCAACCGCGCTCGGCCAGCATTCGCAGAATCGCATGCTTGGCGCCGTAATCGCACGCCGCCACCTGAAAGCGCGTCGGCGGCGCCTCGTTATACCCGCGCCCGAGGCGCCATCCCCCCTGTCGCCAGCGATAGGCGCGCCGGGTGCTCACCTCTGCCGCCACATCCATGCCGGCGAGGCCGGGAAAAGTGCGCGCCGCCGTCAGCGCGCGCTGCACCTCCGTCTCGTCCGCAGCCGTGGCGCCGGCGACGATGCAGCCGCGCGGGGCGCCGTGGGTGCGAATCAGGCGAGTCAGGCGGCGCGTGTCGATCTCGCTGATGGCGACCACATCGTGATCCCGCAGATAGTCGGTGAGGCTGCACTGGGCGCGCCAGTTGCTGTGCTGGGTGGGTACATTGCGCACGATCAAGCCGGCGCAGAACACCGCGCGCGACTCGTCATCCTCCGGCGTAGTGCCTACATTGCCGATATGGGGATAGGTGAGCGTAACCAGCTGGCGCGCGTAGGACGGATCGGTGAGGATTTCCTGATAGCCGGTCATGGCCGTATTGAAGACCACTTCGCCGCTGCGCAGCCCGTCGGCGCCGACCGACCTGCCCGCAAAGACCGTGCCATCCTCGAGGATGAGCAACGCCGGATTGTTCAACGGTTTTCTCCTGCTGGTTGCCGGCCGGTGTTGGCCGGGTAAGTGTTGTTGCCGGGGGGTGCGCCGCCCAGCTTCGGCGTGCCGAAAAAAGGGGAGAATCCGACCTGCGGCTCTCCCCGTTTCGCGCGATTCTACACCGGAAGCCGAACTCGCTTCAAGCGCGCGCCGGGATTCGCACGCCGGCTCGGTAGCCCCGCCGCCCGGCATTTGCATTTTTCGCTTGCCTTCCCCTTTCAATGGGGGGTAATATCCATTTCGCCGGGAATTCTACCGGTATATCGTATCTTCAATACCTTAGGAGGAATTGATATGACACCAGAAGAACTTACAGAAGCCTTGCAGTGGTCCACGAGGATAAATCTCGAGATTTACTACTTTTGGACCACCGCGATCATGATCCTGATCCATGTTGGCTTCCTCATGTATGAAATGGGTGCGTCCCGAGTCAAGCACACCTTGGCCTCCGGCACCAAGAACATCCTCGCCTTTGCCTTCGTCATCCCGACCTTTTACATGTTCGGGTGGTGGATATATTTGGCAATGTACAACGGTTTCGTGCCCGATTTCGCAGCGGGCGCGGGCGGTGTGCCGTGGGGGGATTCCATGGGGCCGAATCTGGACGACAACGCCACCGGCGTATTCTGGGGGGCGTTCACCCTGTTTGCCTGTACCACGGCTTCCATCATGTCCGGCTCGGTGATCGAGCGCATCCGCATGGCGGCGTTCATCATTCTGGCGGTCGTGCTCGGCTCGGTGGCGTGGAATCTGTCCGCCTCCTGGGGATGGCATCCGAGCGGCTGGATGGTCACCAAATGGGGTTATCACGATACCGGCGCTTCTGGAGTGGTACACATCATTTCCGGATTCTTTGCTCTGGGCGTGTTGATCAACCTCGGGCCGCGAGTGGGCAAATACAACGCCGACGGCTCATCCAATGTCATTCGCGGCCATAGTCTGCCCATGACCATGGCTGGGCTGCTGCTCATCGTTACCGGCTTTTTCGGCTTTTTCGCCGCCTGTCTGCTGTATGGCGGCGCCGGCGAGTTTGGCGGCATGGGGCAGTGGGTCAACATCTACGGCGGCTCCACCACCTTGTCGGCCTTCTGCTTCAACATCCTGATGAGTGTTGCAGGCGGTATGATCGGCGGCTATTTCAAGACTCGCGATCCGTTCTGGATGATGTCCGGCGCGTTGTGCGGGGTGATCTCCGCCGCTGCAGGTCTCGATATGTGGGATCCGAGTTTGGCCTTCTGCATCGGCTTTGCCGGCGGGGTTCTCGGCCCCATCGCTGCCGGCTTGTTGGATCGGCTGAAGATCGACGATGTCGTGGGCGCAGTCTCGGTGCACGGTATTTGCGGCATGTGGGGTTTGCTCGCCGTGGGCATCTTCATGGGCGGGTATCCGTCTCATGCCGAAGGCGTTCCGCCGATCAGCTTCTCCGGCCAGTTCATGGGCATGATCGTGATGATGTTGATTGGCTTCGTACCGGGCTATGTGCTGTCGTTCATTTTCAATCTGTTTGGCGTGTTGCGCACCAGTGATGCGGTGCAACAGGTCGGGCTGGATGTGGAAATTGCCAACGACGCCTATCCGGAGAAAATCAAAAGTTAACCCGTTTTATCGGAGAAATACTATGTTGAATTCCAGTCCTATAACCTCCTGGGAAGGAGCCACCGCGTTTTTCAACTGGGCCGGCACCGGCGGCACGGTTTTCTGGTTCCTGGTCATGGTAGTGCTGTGCTGCCTTCCGGTGTGGGTGTCATACAGAGCGGAAAACGCCGCTGAAGAAGAGTACGGGGAGTAATCCCGTCTCGCGTCACCCGACTCGCTCATCGCCGATCCGGATCACCGGGTCGGCGGTGGGCGAGTTTTATTTGGAGGCGCGGCGGAGGACGCCCTTGATCGCATTTTCGGCGATTTTGCCGTAGGCGGCGGCGTCGAACGGGATCGGATTGGTGTCGGCGGACGGGTCGGCCACGGCCATTTCGCCGATTTCATCCACGCGATCGCCGTCGATGCCGATTTTCGACAGGTTTTCGGGGATGCCGATTTGCGCCCGCAAGTCCAGCACCCAGCGCAGAAAACCGTCGAAATCCGGCGCCACATCCAAGTGCCGAGCCAGCCGCGCGATACGCGCCTCGATGCGCGGGCGGTTGGCGGCCAGCACAAATGGCATGAGGATGGCGTTGAGAGTGCCGTGGTGGGCGTCATACAGGGCGCCCAGCGGATGAGCCAGAGCGTGCATGGCGCCCAGTCCCCGTTGAAACGCCGTTGCCCCCATCATCGAAGCCACCAGCATATTCGTGCGCGCCGCGATATCCGTGCCGTTTTCGACGGCGGTTGGCAGGTGGTTCTTGATCAGGCGCATGCCTTCGACGGCGATCCCCTCGGCCAGCGGGTGAAACGACGGCGAGCAGTAGGCTTCGAGGTTGTGGGAGAGCGCATCCATGCCGGTCGCCGCGGTCAGGCCGGCGGGCAATCCCACGGTCAATTCGGGGTCGAGAATCACGCAGCCGGGCAGCATTTTCGGGTGGAAGAGGATCACCTTGCGCCGCTCGGCGCAGTTGACGATGAGCGCCGCCCGGCCCACCTCGGAACCGGTTCCCGCAGTGGTCGGAACGGCGATGATCGGGGCGATGCGCGCCGCCTGCGCGCGCCGCCAGTTGTCGCCGATGTCCTCGATATCCCACAGCGAGCACGACTGACCGGCGAGCACGGCGACGGCCTTGCCCACATCGAGGCTACTGCCGCCGCCGAGGGCGATGACGCCGTCGTGCCCGCCGCGCTGAAAGGCGGCGATGCCGTCGCGTACATTTTCGCCGCTTGGATTGGGCTTGATGTCGCTGAATATCTCGATCCTCAGGCCCGGGCCGCCGCCTTCCCCATCACTTTCACATGCCGCCAGCACATCAGCCACCATTTGCAGGCGGGCGATTGCCGGGTCGGTTACCAATAGCGGCGCGGCGATGCCGAATTCCCTGCAGATCGCCGGCAATTCGCCGATTCGCCCGCGCCCGACGCGAATGGCGGTGGGGTAGTTCCAGTTTGCGTTCATGGCGCTATTTCGGGGGGAGTGGTCGGATCAGCTGCCTCGATAGGTGGAGTAGCCGAACGGACTCAACAACAAGGGAATATGGTAATGCTGGCCGTCTCCGGCGATGCGGAACAGGATTTCCACTCGCGGATAGAAGCCCGGCGCGTCGTCATAATAATCGCCGGTATCGAACCGCAGTTTGTAATCGCCCGCCGGCAAAATGACCGCCGAGTCGAGCAGGTTGGAAACCCGGCCGTCGGCATCGCTGTGGCCGGCGCCCAGTTCAACCCATTCGCCATCGACCTGCCGAGCCAGCACCACGCCAACCGCCGCCGCCGGTTTCCCCAGGGATATATCCAGTATGTGCGTGGTGATTTGACTCATCCGGCTACCGTGTTGCCGTTGCCGCCGCCGCTACTGCTGCCGCACGGGGCGAACAACTTGTGAATTCTGAGGCGCGTGATTTTAAGTTGTTCCTCGGCGGCGTTGGCGATTTCCACATTGCGGCTGTTGGCGAGGCGCGCCCGCATCAGCTCGAGCATCTCCCCCGCCGATTTTCCGCTCGCGCAAACGATGAAGATGAAACCGAATTTCTCCACGTACTCCCGGTTGTATGCCGCCAGCGATTCCCGCGTCCGCGCGTCCGCCTCGGCCACTCCGCACTGCTCCTGCGCGGCCATCCGGCGGGTGTCGGCGCGCGCGTCTCCGGGGGAATCCCAATCCGCATGGCCGATTTGCGGATGGTCGCGGAAGGCTTCGAGGAAATCCCGTTGGCGCAAGGCTCGCCAGTGTTCGTCGGCGGTGGCGATCAGGTGGTCGAGGGAGCGGTAGGGGCGGGAGACGACCATCCGCTCGGCCCAGCGGGCGCTGCCGCAACAGCGGGAAATCAAGGTTGTGGCGACAGCGTGGTTCAGTCGGTTGAATTGATCGATGGTCGTCATGGTGGCGCAAAGGGTATGCAACCGGCGCTTCGGTGGAAGGCCGCTTTCAACCCGCCACGCCGTTCATTATACTGGCATTTTCATTCGGGTTCGCTCAGCAAACAGTACATGACGATAACGGCGCACAGGGGAGAAATCCTCCATTTCCTCGACGATCCCGCCACCTGCGACGAAGGCGCTTGGCAGCATTTTGCCGACGGGGCGCTGGTAATCGAACAGGGCCACATAGCCGCCTGCGGCCACGCCGCCGACCTCATGCCGAGTTGGTCGGCGCGCGCCAAAGTGGTCGAGCATCGCCATTGCCTGATCATCCCCGGCATGGTGGACGCCCATGTGCACTACCCACAATGCGAAGTGATCGCGGCCTACGGCGGCCAGTTGCTCGAATGGCTGGAGACGCACACCTTTCCGGCGGAATCCGGATTCCACGAGCGCGCCCACGGAGACAGGATTGCCGCCGTCTTCCTCGATGAACTACTGCGCAACGGCACCACCACCGCATTGGTATTCGGCACGGTACACGCGCAATCGGTGGAAGCGTTCTTTACCGAGGCCGAGGCGCGCAACCTGCGCATGATCTGCGGCAAGGTGATGATGGATCGCAACGCCCCGGCGGCGTTGCGCGACACCCCGCAGTCGAGTTTCGAGGACAGTCGGGAATTGATCGCGAGATGGCATGGTCGCGGCCGCCTCGGCTATGCCGTAACCCCGCGTTTTGCCCCGACCTCATCGGATCGACAATTACAGCTGGCGGGCAGATTGCTCGCGGAAAACTCCGGCGTCCACCTGCACACGCACATCGCGGAAAACTCACGGGAATGCGAGTGGGTGGCGGAATTGTTTCCCGATCGCCGGGACTATCTCGATGTATACGACCACCACGGCCTGCTCGGTCGGCGCTCGGTGTTGGCGCACGGCATCCACCTGAGCGCGCGCGAATGGGCGCGGTTGTCGGCGAGCGGCGCGAACCTCGCCTTCTGCCCCACCTCGAACCTGTTCATCGGCAGCGGCCTGTTCCCCCTGCACAAGGCCGACGAAAATCGCGTGCGCGTCGGCCTCGGCACCGACATCGGCGGCGGCGACAGTTTCTCCCTGCTGAGAACCGTCAACGAAGCCTACAAGGTGCAGCAGTTGCAGCACAACAAGTTATCCCCCATGCGCGCCCTGTATCTCGCCACCCTGGGCGGCGCCAGAGCCCTCGACCTGCACAGATGGATCGGAAACTTCGAGATCGGCAAGGAGGCGGACTTCGTCACGCTGAACTGCCGAGCGACGCCGTTGATCGAATTCCGCATGGCGACCTGCAACAGTCTGGCGGAGAAATTGTTCGTCCTGCTGATGCTCGGCGACGACCGCGCCGTCGGCGGAACTTGGATCATGGGCGAGCGGCAAACCCTGCACCGCTAAATCGGGCAGATCGGACAGCTCAGAATTCCATCTGCCATTTCGCCGAAATCCCGCGATTGTGGGTTTCGCTTTCATATTCCAAGCCGAAGGCGAATCGAGTCCGCTTACCCACGGGCAGGCGATAGCCGAGTGCATAGCGCATCACCGGCTCGGCGCGCAGGCTGATCGAGGTCTGTTGCCGTTCCAAGTGTTGCGAGCGCCCGCGATAGAAGGCATCGACAAAACTGCTGCCGCTCGCCACCAGATGGTCGAACGAGGCGCGCCCGCTGCGAATCGTCGTTTCCCGGCGCGCCGAGAAGCGTAGCGCGTCATCGTCGCGAAATACACTGTGCCCCTGAATTCCCGACGACCACCCGCTCGCCCGCACTGCGGATATGCCGGTCAACATGCCGCCGCTCGCCGAGACCTTGCCGGCACTGTGCTCGTAGCTGGCAAATCCCCGCCAATCCCCCGCCAATGGCGCCGACAGCAACAGCCTGCTCTGGCGGGTTTCGGTGTGGGTGCGGCCGAGCGCGCCGAAATCCGCCCCCCAGAAACTGCGGGGTTCATCCACGCGCGAAAACTCCGCGGCAAAACCGAAACCGCCGCGCTCGTGTAGATAGCGCAAGCCGTGTTGACGCCACGGCGTCTGATTCGACCCCCGCCCGCCGACCACGGCGAACGGGCGCACGCCGCCGCCCTGCATTTGCAGCGCGAATTCCCCGGCCTGCGAGGCGAAGAAGGGGGCGGCGGGGGGTGGGGTGAACGCGCCCTCGCCCTCGCTCCCGGCCTCGCTCCCGGCCCACTCCCGCCAGATGGACGATTGACAGCCGTCGCACAAATTGTGCTGGAGTTGCCATCTACCCAGCAGATCGGCCGAGATGTTCAGGCCGATGGTGCGAACCTCGCGGGATTTGCGGTCGATGGCGGCATATAGTCCACGAGTGCCGAGGCGGTAATCCCCGCTCGGCGCGAGCATGTCCTCGGCGGCTTGGCCGAGCACCGGCGCACGCTCGCTTTCGATGTCGATGGCTTGGGACAACCGCATATTGAAATACGCCTGACCGATGGGCCCGGCGGCGAGGGAAACGCCCTGCAGTCGTTCGCGTACATGGGAGAGAGCCGAGGGCAGCGTTATGCGGGCGTCTCGCAGGAATGCCGATTGCGTGGTGGCGGAGGCGCCGAGGGCCGGAATGCGGATGCTCCCCTGCATTTCGATGGCATTGCCCAGATTCAACCGCCCCCAGCCGTAGTTGGCGTCCGGTTGATTCCGGTTGCTTACGCGGCTACCGAGGGGGTCGGCGGAGACGAGTAGCAGAGCCGAGATGGTCTCCATGCTCATGCTGGGAAATCGACTCTTGAGCACCGCCAATGCCCCGGATACATATGGGGCGGAGAAGGAGGTTCCTTGGAAACTGACTATGTCTCGTTTGATGGCGAGGTCAACCCCCGGCGCCACCAGACACCAATTCCGCGCTGCGCCGCATCCGTTGGACCAGTAGGTCAGCTCGTCGTTTTCATCCACCGCGCCGACGACCAGTAGTTTGCCGAGTATGCCCGGGTAGAGGTGAGGGGACAGCCCCCATACATCCGGATGACTATATTCGATGCAGTTGTCTCGCCCGCAGGCCGTGCCCCACATGTCCTTGAAGGAGACGAGATGGTCGGGTTGGTTTACGAAGGGTAGCCAGGAAAAATTTTCCATGAAATCCTTGTGATTGAGGGCTTGCTGGCCCAACGGGCAACCTTCCTCGTCGATGCGATTCTTTCCACAGAGGAAAATCGGGTCGCGCCGCGCCCGCGGATTGCCGGAATTCCAGGATGAGTTGCCCGCCGCCCATACCATCACGAGGTCGGTGTTTCGCACCGCATCCTCGGTTCTCTTGAAAGCACCCGCCTCCTCGGCGTTATTGGAATCAAACAGAAGGGAACGAAAATTTTCCTCATACCGAGAATCTTGGAGAAGCGGCAGAAAGTACGGCAGGCCAAGCCCGTACCAAACACCGTCTCGCCCGGCGTATTTTCCGAAATAGCCATTGCCCAAACCGATGCTGGCGTTGAGTATGTGGGCACCCTCGCGCGCCGCATATTCAATCCCTGCCTCCGGGCGGACGTTACCGCGCAACTGTATCGGCATCACCATAGCCTCTGGCGCCACGCCATGGACGTTCTTGGTGGGGATGGGCGCGCCGTTGTCGAGCTGTACGGCGAAATTCCCCGCGGTATTGCCCCGTTGTCCCGCCGCAATCATGGCGACAAATGTGCCATGCGCGTTGCGTTCGTCAGCTTCCGTAACATGCGCGTTCCCGCCCCGGATATTCCGTGGCTTGACGATCCTGCCGGCCAGGTCCGGATGGGTGGTATCCATGCCGTCATCTATCACCGCGATGACCGCGCCGCTGCCGAAGTAGCCGCGTCGGTAGGCGCCGTCCGCGTTGATGTTGTTCAATGCGTAATTGATGCCGAAATCCGCCGCGCGGGAATATTGCGGATCGAGCGGATTGAGGGCATCGGCGAAGCTGTTCGAGCGGAAGGTGGGGGCGGGTGCGCTGGAAACCGTTGGCAACGAGACTATCGGCGGTAGCGGAAGATTCACATCCGGCGGGAAGCCCCCCCCCGGCGGCGGAGGCTCCCCCCCGTTGGGTGGTGGCGGACTACCACCACCGCCACCACCGCCGCCGCCGCCACAACCGCCCGCCATCAACATGGCGCAAAACAATAAAATCAATTTATGGGGGCAATAAGAAAAATTTTTCATTATTCGTGCCAAAACAAGTATAAAAACCGCGATAACCATACTAAAAGGGACTCATTTGATTACATGGACGCGGATTGTACAAAAATATTCCCCGAAGTGTAACCAGCCGACCACCGAATTCAAATGCATTTCACCGCCGAGGAACGCACCTGATGATGCAACGCCAACAACTGCCCGGCCACCGACACCGCCACCTCCATGGGGGTTTTGCCGGGGATGGATTCGAGACCGATGGGGCAGGTGAGACGTTCCAGTTCCTCGGCGGTGAAGCCCTTTTTGCGCAGGCGGCTGCGGAATTTCGCCTCCTTGGAACGCGAGCCGATCAGCCCGCAGTAGCGGCTGTCGCCACGGGTGAGGACGGCCTCGCACAGTTCGATGTCGATTTCATGGCTGTGAGTCATGATCAGGTAATAGGCGTTTGACGGGCATTTTTCCACCGCTTCAAAGGGGTTTTTCATGGGCGCGGTTTCGATGTTGGAGGCGATCTCGCGCGGGAAAATGGCTTCGCGGGAATCGATCCATCGCACCCGACAGGGCAGCTCCGAGAGAATGGCGATCAGCGCCTGGCCCACATGTCCGGCGCCGAACAGGGCGACGCGAAATTCGCACGGTGGATAGCACTCGAACAACAGGGTAACTTGGCCGCCGCAGCATTGAGTCAAGTCCCTGCCGAGCGAGTAGACGCGACTCTCGCTCGCCGCCTCGCCTCGGCGCAATAATTCCTGAGCGTGCTCGATGGCCTCGAATTCGAGATTGCCGCCGCCGATGGAGCCGTGGGTGCGTGCCGCCGCGACCACCATCTTGGCGGCGGCATCGCGCGGCGCCGAGCCCGAGGTGGCGATCACGGTAACCAAGACGAAACCGGCGTTTTGCCGGTGCAACTCGGCGATGGCATCGATCCAGTTCATCGTCCCGCCCGCACGGAATTCACCGCATTCAGGATTTCCTCCGGCGTCGCCGGGGCGTTCAACTTGGGGCAGATTCGATGATCCGCCAGCGAGGCGACCGCGTCGCGAATGGCGCACCACGCGGAAATGGCCAACATCAACGGCGGCTCGCCCACCGCCTTGGAGCGGAAGATGGTGGCCTCGGCGTTGGCGGCGTTTTCCAATAGGCGCACATTGAAGATCGGCGGGGCGTCGGCGATGGCGGGAATCTTGTAGGTCGCCGGGCCGTCGGTCAGCAGGCGGCCGTGTTCATCCCACCTCAATTCCTCGCAGGTCAGCCAGCCGACCCCCTGCACATAGCCGCCCTCGATCTGCCCCACATCCACCGCCGGATTGATGGAACGCCCCACATCGTGAATGATGTCCGTGCGCAACAATTTGTATTCGCCGGTGAGGGTATCGATGATCACCTCGGAAACCGCCGCGCCGTTGGCGAAATAGTAAAAGGGGCGGCCCGAGGCGGTTTCCCGGCAGTAGTGGATTTTCGGCGTTTTGTAAAATCCGGCGGCGGACAGCTGCACCCGCGCCAACCACGCCGACCGCGCCGCTTGCGCCCAGGATAGGTGCTGCTCGCCCACCTGAATGCGGTCGTCGGCGAAGGAGATGAGTTTGGCGGCAACCCGGTATTTCTCGCTCAGATGCGCGCGCAGGCGTCGTTTGATGGTGCGCGCGGCGTTGCGCGCCGCCATTCCGTTGAGGTCGGTTCCCGACGAGGCGGCGGTCGGCGCGGTGTTGGCGACCATGTCGGTGCGCGTCGCCGACACGCTGATGCGCTGCGGGTTCACGCCCAATTCTCGGGCGACGATCTGCGCGACCTTGATCATCAATCCCTGACCCATTTCGGTGCCGCCGTGGTTGAGCAGGAAACTGCCGTCCGTGTACAGATGGAGCAGCGCGCCGGCCTGATTGAGATGGGACACGGTGAAGGAAATGCCGAATTTGACCGGCGTCAGCGCCAGCCCCCTTTTCAGCACCCGGCTGGCGGCGTTGAACCGCTTGATGCCTTCGCGCCGCTGCCAGTATTCCGCCTCGCGCTCCAGTTGATCGATGATTTTCGGCACTGTGATGTCGGTAACGGTCTGCTGATAGGGCGTTACATCCCGCCCGCCGCTGCCGTATAGATTGAGTTTGCGAATCTCCAACGGATCTTTGCCCAGCGCGAAGGCGATTTCATCGATCACCGACTCCATGGCGATCATCCCCTGAGGCCCGCCGAAGCCGCGAAAGGCGGTGTTCGACACCTGATGGGTCTTGCAGCGCAGGCCGTCTATGGTCACCTCGGGCAGGTAGTAGCAGTTGTCGCAGTGGAACATGGCGCGGTCGACGATGGCGTCGGACAAATCCGGAGAATTGCCGCATTGGCCGGCGAGCAGATGGGTGATTGCCGTGATCGTGCCGTCGTCGTCGAAACCGACATCGAATCGATTCAAGAAGGCGTGCCGCTTGCCGGTCATCACCATATCGTCGCGCCGCGCCAGTTTGCAGGTTACCGTCCGATTGTTGCGCCGCGCCAGCAGGGCTGCCACACAGGCCCAGGGGCCGGCGTGGGTCTCCTTGCCGCCGAAGCCGCCGCCCATGCGCCGGGTTACGATGGTTACCTTGTTCATCGGTAGGCCGAGCACCTCGGCCACCTGTTTCTGCGTTTCCGTGGGGTTCTGGTTGGAACTGTGCACGGTGAGGCCGCCGTCCTCTTCGGGGATGGCGGTGGAAACCTGACCTTCGAGATAGAAGTGCTCTTGCCCGCCGACTCGCATTTCGCCCTGCAGCCGGTGCGCCGCAGTCGGCAAGGCGGCCTCGGCATTGCCGCGCTTCATCCGGTGGGGCGGGCGTACATAAAACGACTTTTCCACGGCCTCGGCGAGATCGAGCACCGGCGTCCATTGCTCGTACTCGATGCGCGCCAACTGCACCGCCCGCCGCGCGCTGGTGAAATCCGTCGCCGCCACGGCGAACAGCGGCTGCCCGATATATTCGATGGTATCCGCAACCAGCAACGGGTCGCCGGGAAACACCGGCCCGATGTCCAACCGGCCGGGCACATCCTCGGCGGTGATCACATCGACCACCCCCGGCGCCGCACGCACCCGCGACAAATCCATCCGCTTGACCTGGCCGTGGGCGATGGCGCTACTGCCCACACAGGCAAACAGCTGGCCGCCGAGGCGCACGCGATCATCCACATAGCGCGCCTCGCCGGTAACATGTTTGCGCGCGCTGTCGTGCGCCACAGGGCGCTCGGCCTTAGGATGCGGTGGCGGCGGCGTGCGCGCTGACGCGGGTCGGGGTTTTTCGCTCAAATAGTTCAATGAACAACCGTCCGAGTAGATTTTGCGACACCGCCAGTCGGTAGGAGGCGCTGGCGCGGGCGTCGCTGATGGGTTGAAAGTCTTCGACCACGGCTCGCTGCGCCCGCTCCACGGCGCGGCGATCGAAGGGCTGGCCGAGCAGGGCGCGTTCACACCGGCGGGCGCGCTTGGGGATGGCCGCCATGCCGCCAAAACCGATGCGCGCGGCCACCACCACATTGCCCTCCAGCGTGAGGTGGAATACCGCGCACATCGCGGAAATATCGTCGTCGAGACGTTTGCTGATCTTGTACGCCTTCAGATGGTGCACTTGGGCGCGATCATCCGGCTTGGCGCGCGGCAACACGATGCTGCGGATGAATTCGCCTTGCGCCAACTCGGTTTTTTTGTAGTCGATGAAAAAGTCCTCGACCGCCATCTGGCGTTGCCGTTCGCCTCGTTGCAATACGATCTCGGCCCCCAGCGCGATCAACACCGGCGGCAGGTCGGCGACCGGCGATGCGTTGGCGAGATTGCCGCCGAGGGTGGCTTGATTGCGTATTTGCGTGGAGCCGAATCTGTGCAGCAATTCGGCCAAGTCGGGGTATTCGGCGCACAGCAGATCGCCGCACTTCGCCAGCGGCACCGCCGCGCCGATCTCGTGGTAGTTCGCATCCAAGTCGGTTCGGATTTGCCCGAGTTCCGCCACACCGCCCAGAAAAACGATGTTTTCCGGAGATTTCAGCTGCTGGGTAACTTCCAGAGCCAGATCGGTGCCGCCGGCGAGCAGCCGCGCCTCGGGATATTGCTGTAGGAGGTCGGCCAGTTGTCGCGCCGAGCGTGGCCGGTGGAAGTGGGGGGTGTTGATATTGGCGTTGGGGTCGGCGTCGGGGTTGGTGTCGGTATCGGTGTTTTCTCCCCGGCTCGCGATGCGCTTCAATCTCCGCACGCATTCGTCCGCGTCCGCGCTGAATTGATCCGCCTCGACATAGCAAGTGGCCTGCAAAGCGGCATCGACGATCGGGCGGTAACCGGTGCAGCGACACAGATTGCCGCCGAGATATTCCTCAACAGTCTGCCGAGACGCGCCGAGCCGGTTCTTGTACAAGGCGAACATCGACATGACAAAACCGGGCGTGCAGAAACCGCATTGGGAGCCGTGTTGATCCACCATCGCCTGTTGTACCGGATGGAGTTCGCCGCTGGTTTCGTCCGCGAGGTCTTCCACCGTGAGCAGCTGCTTGCCGTGCAGGGCGCCGACGAAGGTGATGCAACTGTTGATCGAACGATACACAAGAGAATCCCCCTCCACCCCAGCCACCACCACCGTACAAGCGCCGCAATCTCCGGAAGCGCAACCTTCCTTGGTGCCGCACTTATGCCGATGCTCGCGCAGATACTCCAACACGGTCAAATCCGCCCGCGCCTTCGCCAGAGCGACTTCTTCCCGATTGAGTAAAAAGCGAGTCATGCAACGGTAAATTCCACTGATCGCTCGGCAGTGTAGCAAATCCGCGGGTGGAACGTGATTCGCGCCGCCGCGCGCCAATTCCCATAATGCGCGGAATCGATTATCGATCAGCCTCGGAATTGCCATTGACCACGCGCCACTCGGCGGCATATCCTCGCGCTACATTTACGGTGATCGAGCGAGGCGAACGAGGCGTGAGTAGGGCGGACGGAAATTCGGCGGAACAACATGAATGCTGATCAGGGCAGTGCGGTGGTGCGGGAGGGGTATAAGCGAACGATGAAGGACGGCTGGCGTGAGACAACGCTTGGCGATTGCGTCACGATTAACGATTCCACCTACTCACCGAAAGAATCTTGGCCGTTCATAAATTATCTTGACACTGGCAACATCACGGAGAATATCGTGTCCGAGATTCAACGCCTTGAAACGGGAATACACAAGATACCGAGCCGAGCGCGCCGGAAAGTGCAATCGGGGGACATCGTGTACTCCACGGTGCGCCCCAATCAGAAGCACTTCGGGTTGCTAAAGAGCGTTCCTGAAAATTTCTTGGCATCGACCGGGTTCGCGGTTTTGCGAGGCAAAGAGGGCGTTGCGGATACGGGCTTCATCTATTGGTTCTTGGCGCAGGATCACATCGTTGATTACCTTCACTCAATCGCGGAGAACAGCACCTCAGCATACCCATCCATCAAGCCGAGCGAACTGGAACGACTGACTCTGTTTCTTCCACCCCTACCTGAACAACGTACCATTGCCCACATCCTCGGCACACTGCAAGACAAAATCGACCTGAACCGCCGCATGAACAAAACCCTAGAAGAAATGGCGCAGGCACTCTTCAAATTCTGGTTCATCGACTTCGGCCCCGTGCGCGCCAAAATGGAAGGTCGTTGGCGCCGTGGTCAATCTCTTCCCGGCCTTCCTGCCGAGTACTACGATTTGTTTCCCGACCGGCTTGTGCAGTCGGAATTGGGGGAGATACCGGAGGGGTGGGAGGTGAAGCCGCTTGACGAAATCGCCAAATTTCAAAATGGACTTGCTTTGCAGAAGTTTCGACCAACGGAAAACGCAAGCCGTCTACCAGTTGTGAAAATTGCTCAACTACGAAGTGGGCATACGCGCGGCGCGGAATGGGCTACAGACAACATTACCCCGGACTGCATCATCGACGATGGCGATGTGATTTTCGCATGGTCAGGTAGTTTGATGGTTAGAGTTTGGCGTGGTGGGCGGGCTGCCTTGAATCAACATTTGTTCAAAGTAACTTCAACGCAATATCCCAAGTGGTTCTATCTGAAATGTATCGAATTGCATCTGGCCGAATTCCAAGACATCGCCGCAGGCAAGGCTACAACAATGGGACATATCAAACGAGAACACCTGAAAAGCGCAAAGTGCGTAGTGCCGAGTCAAGTCATTTTCGGCGCGACTGATTACATTTTCTCCAACTTGTTCGCACAGCAGAATTCCACCGACTTGCAATCTCGAAATTTGACTGCCCAGCGGGATACGTTGTTGCCGAGGCTGGTGTCGGGAGAATTTGATGTGGGAAAAGTGACGGATAAACAGTCGAAAACAGCAAAGCCGAAATACTGATTCGGCGCATCGGTTTGCGCGTGCGCGGGATATATCGGCATCATGCCCACCCTGTATTTTCCCTATCGTTCTCCCCTACACTAGCGCACTCTTCCGCCGACAACCCACCCCGATTCCGGCCCAGCAAACCGATCCATGCAAATCTCGACTCCAACCCCCCAAGTTACCCCGCTACTGTCGCTACATGGCATGACCAAGGCATTCCCCGGCGTGGTTGCCAATCGGCACATCGATTTGACCCTGCAATCTGGCGAAATTCACGCCTTGCTGGGGGAAAACGGTGCCGGGAAATCCACGCTGGTGAAGATGATCTATGGCGTGCTCAAGGCGGATGCGGGTGTCGTGGAGTGGATGGGCGAGGTTGTAGATATTGGCGATCCGGCCACCGCTCGCGGGCTTGGCATCGCCATGGTTTTTCAGCATTTTTCCCTGTTCGATTCCCTCTCGGTGCTGGAAAACATCGAGTTGGGCATGGCGCCGGGGGTTTCCCGAGACGATCTCGATAAGCGCATTGGCGAAATCTCCGAACACTACGGGCTGACCCTGGACACCAGCCGCCATGTTTATACCCTGTCGGTCGGGGAGCGGCAGCTGATCGAGATCGTCCGTTGCTTGTTGCAGCAGCCGAAATTGTTGGTGATGGATGAACCGACCTCGGTGCTGACGCCGCAGGAGGTGGCCGGATTGTTTGAAACCCTGCGGAGATTGGCCGACGAGGGGCTGGCGATCCTCTACATCAGCCACAAACTGGATGAAATCAAGGCATTGTGCCGACGCGCCACCATCCTGCGCGGTGGGCGAGTGGTGGATTCGGTGCTGGTGGCGGACGAAAGCGCCAAATCGCTGGCGGCCAAGATGATGGGGGAGGAACTGCAAGAAGCCGATCTGCGCCCCGCCGCTACCGCCACCGACGCCGACGCCAACGCGATTAGGCTGGAAGTGAGCCGCCTCAACCTGCCCGCCGGAGACGAATTCGGCGTCAACTTGAAGAACATCGATCTGAGCGTGCGCGGCGGTGAAATAGTCGGCATCGCCGGCGTGGCCGGCAACGGGCAGGACGAGCTGTTGCGGGCGTTGAACGGCGAGACGCCGGCGGCGCGCGCCGACAGCATCCGCATCGACGGCAAGCCGTGTGGACGGGACGATGTCAATCAACGGCGCAAACTCGGCCTCGCCAGCATCCCCGGAGAGCGCCTCGGCCACGGCGCGGTGGCGGAAATCAGTTTGGTGGAAAACGGCTTGCTGACCGCCTTTCAACGCCTCGGACTGGTACGCAACGGTTTCATCCGCTACCGCGCCGGACGCAGATTCGCCGTCTCGGTGGTGGAGCGATTTCAGGTCAAGTCGAATGGCGTCGGCGCGCTCGCCGCCAGTTTGTCCGGCGGCAATCTGCAAAAATTCATCGTCGGTCGGGAAATCTGTCAGGCACCGAGCCTGTTGATCGTGTCCCAACCGACCTGGGGCGTGGACGCGGGCGCGGCGCAGATCATCCACATCGCCCTGCGGGAGATGGCGGACAACGGCGCGGCCATTGTGGTGATCTCTCAGGATTTGGACGAACTGGTGTCGCTGAGCGATCGCATCGCCGCCATTTGCGCCGGTTCGCTTTCGGCGTTGCGCCCGACCGGATCGGTTAGCGTCGAGCAAATCGGTTTGCAGATGGCTGGGGCGGAGGTGGTGGATGCCGGCTGAGCTGGTGCGGCGGCTCGAGCCGTCGCGCAACATGGTGTATCTGTCGCCGCTGATCGCCCTCGGCATTACGTTGGCGGCCGGAGTGGTGATGTTCCAGTTGATGGGAGTGAATTCGGGCCGAGCGTTGTACTCGTTTTTCATCGCGCCGCTGACCTCCGCCTACGGTTGGGCCGAATTGGCGGTCAAGGCGACCCCGCTGGTGCTCATCGCGGTGGCCTTGTCCATCGGATTCCGCGCCGGCGTGTGGAACATCGGCGCCGAAGGGCAGCTGACTCTGGGGGCGATTTGCGGCGGCGGCGTCGCCCTGTTGCTGTATCGAGTCGATTCGCTGTTCGTGTTGCCGCTCATACTCTTCTGCGGCATCCTCGGCGGCATGGCGTGGGCGGCCATTCCGGCGTTCCTCAAAACCCGCTGCAACGCCAACGAAATTCTGACCAGTTTGATGCTCACCTACGTGGCCACCTTGCTGCTGAGTTTGCTGGTGCACGGCCCGTGGCGGGATCCGCACGGCTTCAATTTCCCCCAATCTCGGGTGTTCGCCGATTCGGCGATCCTGCCGGTCATCGTCGAAGGCACCCGATTGCATCTTGGCGCGCTGCTGGCGCTGGCGGCGGTGGCGCTGGCTTGGGTGCTGCTGGCGCGCAGCATCATCGGTTTTCAGGTCAAGGTCATCGGTCAGGCGCCGGCGGCCGGCAGATACGCCGGCTTTCGCGTTGATCGGGTGGTGTGGTTCTGCCTGCTCATCGCCGGCGGCGCGGCCGGGCTGGCCGGCATCATCGAGGTGTCGGGCCCCATTCGCCAGCTGCAGCCGGTCATCTCGCCGGGGTACGGCTTCACCGCCATCATCGTTGCCTTTGTCGGTCGATTGCACCCCCTCGGCGTGTTGTTCGCCGGATTGCTGCTCGCCCTGTCCTATCTGGGCGGAGAGGCCGCGCAGATTTCCCTCAACCTGCCGCTCGCGGTCACCGGCGTATTTCAGGGCATGCTGTTGTTCTTTCTGCTCGCCTGCGATGTGCTGATTCACTACCGCATCAGATTCAAACTCCCCCGCGCCTCGGCTCGAGCCTGATCCCGTGGAAATCCTCGTCCCCGCAACCCTGACCATCATCACCGCGGCGACCCCGCTGTTGTACGCCGCGCTGGGCGAGCTGATCACGGAAAAATCCGGCGTGCTCAATCTCGGCGTGGAGGGCATGATCCTGCTGGGCGCGGTGTGCGGTTTCGCCGCGGTGCATTTCACCGGCAGCGCTGCGCTGGGGATCTTGGCCGGTTTGTCCGGCGGGGTCGCCTTGGCGGCCATATTCGCGCTGCTGGTGCTGGGTTTTCAGGCCAGTCAGGTGGCCACCGGATTGGCGCTCACCATCTTCGGCATCGGCCTGAGCGCGTTGCTGGGACAGCAGTTGGTGGGGGTCGCCTACCACGGCCTACCGAAACTGCCGATCCCCCTGTTGGCGGATATACCGGTGGTCGGCGAGTTGCTGTTCAACCACGATATTCTGGTATACGGCTCCTTCGCCATGGTGGCGGCGGTGATCTATTTCCTCGCCCGCACCCGCGCCGGATTGATCGTGCGCGCCGTCGGCGATTCCCACGAGGCCGCCCACGCTCTGGGCTATCCGGTCCTCCGCATCCGCTTTGCCGCGACCTTGTTCGGCGGCGCCCTGGCCGGGTTGGCCGGTGCCTACCTGTCGCTGGCGTATTCGCCGTTGTGGATCGAAAACATGAGCGCCGGTCGCGGCTGGATCGCGTTGGCGCTGGTGGTTTTCGCCACTTGGCGGCCATGGCGGGTGTTCGTCGGCGCCTATCTGTTCGGCGGCATCACGATTCTGCAGTTGCACGCACAGGCGTTCGGCGTGGGCGTGCCCTCCCAGATCATGTCGATGCTGCCCTATCTGGCCACCATCGCGGTGCTGGTGCTGATTTCCCGCGATCGCAGCAAGATCAAACTGAACGCCCCGGCCTGCATCGGCAAGCCGTTCCATCCGACTGCCTGATCTGGGTGCGCTGTGCTACACTTTTGCCGGCAACACCACGACCTGTGGAGTTTTTTAAGCCACCTCATTCTCATTCCTGTGGAGGAAAATCATGAATCCTAGAACCACAATCATCTTGGCCGCCATCGCCGCCATCTTCGCCGCCGTGGTCGTTTTTCTGAGCATACAGGCCGCGACCGGCAACGACGAAGGCAACAAAGTCGGCTTCGTCTATGTGGGCCCCATCGGCGACCACGGTTGGACCTACCGCCACGATATCGGGCGTCAGGCGGTGGAGAGCGAACTCGGCGTCAAGACCACATTCGTGGAAAGCGTCGCCGAGGGCGCGGACGCCGAGCGCGTGATTCGCAATCTGGCCTCCACCGGCAGCGATGTCATCTTCACCACCTCCTTCGGCTACATGAATCCGACTGTGGCGGTGGCGGAGAGTTTTCCCGAGGTCAAGTTCGAGCACGCCACCGGCTACACCCGCGCCGACAATGTCAGCACCTACTCGGCGCGTTTCTACGAGGGGCGCGCGGTGAACGGCACCATCGCCGGTTACATGACGAAATCCAACATAGTCGGCTACATCGCTTCCTTCCCCATCCCCGAAGTGGTGCGCGGCATCAACGCCTTCACCCTCGCCATGCGCAAGGTGAATCCCGAGGCGACGGTCAAGGTGGTATGGGTCAATTCCTGGTATGACCCCGGCAAGGAGGGCGATGCGGCCAAGGCGCTGATCGACGGCGGCGCCGACATCATCACCCAACATACCGATTCACCGGCGGCGCTGCAGGTGGCCGAGCAACGCGGCGTGTATGCCTTCGGGCAGGCTTCCGATATGCGGGCGTTCGCCCCCAAGGCGCAACTGACCGCCATCATCAACAACTGGGACAACTACTATGTTTCCCGCGTGCGCGCGGCTCTGGACGGCAGCTGGGTTTCCGCGGACACCTGGGGCGGCCTCAAGTCCGGCATGGTGGAGATGGCGCCATATGGTGACGCCGTGCCGGCCGATGTGCGCGCCGCCGCGGATGCGGTGGTCGCCGGCATTATCGACGGCTCGCTCCATCCCTTTCAGGGCCCGTTCAACAATCAGGCGGGGGAAGTCGCGGTCGCGCAGGGCGAGACTCTGGATGACGGCGCCCTGCTGGGCATGAACTGGTATGTCGAGGGCGTGCAGGGGCAGTTGCCCAACTAGCCCCTAGTCCCGATTCGAGTCGCCCGATGGGAATGCGGCAAAGCCCTTTCGGGCAGGGCTTTGCCGAAGCATTCCGATCTACCTCTACCCAGAGTGAAGGCGCGCAACGCGCAGCGGCGGTCGGGTCGGCCTGAGTGATGGAAGGCCATCTGCACGAATGGATCAACTTGCTGCTCAGGTGGATACACATCATCGCGGGAGTGGCATGGATCGGCGCATCCTTCTATTTCAACTGGCTCGAGAACAACCTCGAGCGAGACCCGCCGCAGGAGGAGGGGATTGCCGGCAACCTGTGGGCGATTCACGGCGGCGGCTTCTACCACCTGAAGAAATTCAAGGGCGCGCCGGAAAAATTGCCGGCGGTACTACACTGGTTCAAGTGGGAGGCATATGCCACTTGGCTGAGCGGTTTTGCCCTGCTCGTGGTGGTGTATTACCTCAACGCCCGTCTGTTTCTGCTGGCGCCGCCGACGGCACCCGGCGCCGCCGCCGCATTGACTCCGGAGCAGGCGGTCGCGCTGGGCGTGGCGGCGGTGCTCGGCGCTTGGTTGGTGTACGACTTGCTGTGCAGATCGCCCCTCAAGCGGGCGCCGCTGCTGCTCGCCGCCTGCGTGTTCGCCGGCCTGACCGCCCTCGCTTGGCTGCTGTCCGGCGTTTTCAGTGGCCGCGCCGCGTACATCCACATCGGCGCGGCGATCGGCACGATGATGGCGGGCAATGTGTTTTTCGTCATCATTCCGGCGCAGCGGGAAATGGTCGCGGCGGTGGCGGCGAAGCGCCAGCCCGATCCGAGATACGGCACCGACGGCCTACTGCGTTCCCGCCACAACAACTACCTGACCCTGCCGGTGCTGTTCATCATGGTGAGCAGCCATTTCCCCAGCACCTACGGCCACGCTTGGAACTGGGCGGTGTTGGCGCTGATTTCCGTGGCCGGCTGGCTGACGCGCCACTATTTCAATGTGCGCCATCGCTCCCGCGCCGCCGTCGCCCTGCTGCCGCTGGCGTTTGCGCTCCTGGCCGGATTGGCGTGGCTGACCGCGCCGAGGGAGCGTCCACCCGAGACGGATGCGCAAGTGGAGACCGCGCGCATCGAACCGATCATCCAAGCCCGCTGCGCCGGTTGTCACGGGTTGTCGCCGACTCAGCCCGGTTTTACCGCCCCGCCATTGGGTTTGACGCTGGAAAATGCGGCGGCCATCGAGCTGAATGCGGCGCAAATTTTCACCACCTCGGTGGTCAACAAGACCATGCCCATCGGCAATCTCACCGGCATGACCGACGACGAGCGGGCGTTGATCGCGGCGTGGTATCACGGGCTCGCCGCAGCCGAGCGGACGCGGGCGCCGACGCCGGGGACGCCATGACCTACCCGCGCGACATGATCGGCTACGGCGCCCATCCGCCGACGCCGCACTGGCCCGGTGAGGCGCGCATCGCGCTGCAGTTCGTCGTCAACTACGAGGAAGGCGGTGAGAACAACATCCTCCACGGCGACTCCGCCTCGGAGTCGTTTTTGTCCGAAATCGTCGCCGCCCGCCCGATTGCGAACGCCCGCCATTTCAACATGGAATCCATCTATGAATACGGCGCCAGAGCGGGATTCTGGCGCTTGCACCGGCTGTTCACCGAGCGGGATGTGCCGTTGACGGTTTTCGCCGTGGCCATGGCGATGGAACGCAATCCGCAGGCGGTCGAGGCCATGCTCGCAGCCGGTTGGGAGATCGCCAGCCACGGATACCGCTGGATCGACTATCAGTTCGTGCCGGAGGAACTCGAATTGGCGCATCTGCAGCGAGCCATCGAGGTGCATCGCAGGATGACCGGCGACAAACCGGCGGGCTTCTACCTCGGCCGCACCAGCCCCAACACCCACCGCCTCACCGCCGAACACGGGGGCTTCGTGTATAGTGCGGACAGTTATGCCGACGATCTGCCCTACTGGACGACGCAGTATGCCAAGCCGCTGCTGATGGTGCCGTATACCCTCGATGCGAATGACATGCGATTCGCCAGCCCGCAGGGATTCAACAGCGGCGAGCAGTTTTTCGCCTACCTGAAGGACGCCTTCGACACCCTCTTCGCCGAGGGCGAGCGCCAACCGAAGATGATGTCGGTGGGGTTGCACTGCCGGCTGGCCGGCCGCCCGGGCCGCGCCGCCGCCCTCGGGAGATTCCTCGACTATGTGCTGGCTCACCCCCATGTGTGGATCGCGCGCCGCCTCGACATCGCCAACCACTGGATCGAACGCCACCCGCTCGCCCAACCATAATGACGACCGACTTTTCCAAACGCTGGATCGATCTGGCCTCGGCCAAGTTGGGCGGCGCCGCAATCCGCTGCAACGACGATTTTTTCGCGCCCATGCACCGCCTGCTGAAGGCGCAGCCGCCGGTGTTTATCGACGGCAAATACGACGCCCACGGCAAGTGGATGGACGGCTGGGAGACGCGCCGCCGCCGCACCGAAGGGCATGATTGGTGCGTGGTCAGGCTGGCGCGAGCCGGCGTGCTGCACGGCATTGAAATCGATACCGCGCACTTCACCGGCAATTACCCGCCCGAGGCGTCGGTGGACGCCTGTCGCTGGGATAGCGACCGCGACTGCTCGGATCCGGCGGACGATTCGGCCGAGTGGCGCGAGGTGGTCGCGCGAAGCGACTTGCGCGGCGACCACAACCATCGCTTCGAGGTCGCGGACGAGGGGGTGTACACCCATGTTCGACTCAACATCTATCCGGACGGCGGCATCGCCCGGCTGCGCGTGTACGCCGAGCCGAATGTGTGCTGGGCGCGCCTCGCCGACGGCCAACTGGTGGACTTGGCGGCGGCGCTGCACGGTGCCCTCGCGCTTTGCTGCAGCGACGAACACTATGGCTCCATCCGTAGTTTGCTGGCTCCGGGCCGCGGCATCAACATGGGCGACGGCTGGGAAACCCGGCGGCGCAGGTCGCCCGGCAACGACTGGGTCATCATCGCCCTGGCGCACCCCGGCGTCATCCGCAAAATCGAAGTGGACACCGCGCATTTCAAGGGAAATTACCCGGATCGTTGCAGCGTGCAGGGCGCCCGGCTGGGGGAAATTTCCCCGCAGAATTTGTCGCGCCAAAGCGAGGAATGGGCCGAATTGATGCCTCCGGTCAAATTGGAAGCCGATCGCGTGCACCGCTTTCAACGGCAGATCGTGGACATCGGGCCGATCACCCATGCGCGCCTCAACATCTATCCGGACGGCGGCGTCAGCCGCCTGCGCCTGCTCGGCAATCCGGCCGGAGTCGGTTCGTAACGATGCTGGGCGAGTCGTGGAACTGAGCGCTCAGCCTCTGAGCAAAGCCGACTTCGCCCCCTTCGGCGAGGTCATCGAAACTCGGGGTCAGGGCGCCAAGCGGATTGCCATCAACGACGGCCTCACCACCAGATTCCACGACCTGTTCACCATCGACATGGCCGACGGCGGGCGCCCCATCGTCAGCTTGTTTCGCACGGCGCCAGTGCCGCTGCCCCATCGAGTGCGCGCTTTGGAGCGCCATCCGCTGGGCAGTCAGGCTTTCATCCCGCTGGACGACCTGCCTTTTTTGGTATTGGTTGCGGCGCCTACCGCTAGCGTTGGCGACCCCATCGCCCCGGCGGATTTGCGCCTATTTCGCACCAACGGGCGGCAGGGCGTGAACCTACACAGAAACACTTGGCATCACTTCCACATCGTGCTCGAACGGCAGCGGGACTTCCTGATCGTCGACCACGGCCACGGCAACCGCGACAATCTGCAAGAGGCTCGCGTTCAGGGCGAGGCGTGGATTCCGGATACGGCGTAGCCGCAGTCATCCCCTCCACTTGATCGAGCAGCCCATGCTGGGCAGCTGCTCGGCCGGGCCGTTGCCGGTTTCGGCGATCAGTCGCATGGCGTCGAGCAACTCGGCCTTGCGATCAACCGGCGTTTCCATTCGGGCGTCGTCCAATCTACCGCGATATTGCAATTCGCCGGCGCGATTGAAACCGAAGAAATCCGGCGTGCAGACGGCACCGTAGGCGCGCGCCACGGCCTGAGTCTCGTCCAGCAGGTAGGGGAAAGTGAAGTTGTGCACTTGCGCGAATTCCTTCATCCGCTTCGGGTGGTCGTCCGGATAGGCGTGGAAATCGTTGGACATGATCGCCAGCACATTGATCCCCTCGGCCATCAGCGTGTTCGCATCCGCCACCAGCCGATCGATCACCGCCTTCACAAATGGGCAATGGTTGCAGATGAACGCCACCAACAGTCCGTTGGCGCCGTAACTGTGCGTCAGCGAAACCGGCTGGCCGTCCAAGTCCGGCAAGGTGTGCTCCGGCGCTTTCCAGCCGAAGTCGCAGAGGGGAGTGTCGAGCAGCATGATGGCAATCCGGTGTGGGAATGGGAGGGGAATTGTAACCGGCAATGCCGTGCGCGGGATGATTGCGCCGTCAACCCGAATTGGTCGGATCCTCCCCCGGCTCGAGTCGGCTGACCTGAACTTCCCCGCTGCGCCCCTTGACCGCGTGTCCGCCGACCGATTCGAAGCGGAACATCGCGTCCGCCTGCACCAGTCGCACGGTGTCGGCGCTCACCAGAATGATCGCTGCGGTGCCGTTGTCAAAGCGCGCCCCCAGCGATTCGATGCGGCTGCAGGTGTTCACCGTGTCGCCGATGACCGTGTAATTCATGCGCGAACTGGCGCCGATATTGCCGACCAGCAGCGGCCCGCTGTGGATGGCGATCTTGATGCGGATGGATGGCGTGCCGCCGGAGTCGGCTTTGGCCTGTGCCGCGGCAATCTCCTCGGCGATGGCCAGCGCGGCGCGGCAGGCGCGGTGGGCGTGGTCGGGCTGATCCTCGGGCGCACCCCAGAACGCCAGCACCGAGTCGCCGATGTATTTGTCCAGCGTGCCGCCCTCGGCCTCGATGCAGCGCGCGACGATCTCGAAATGGGCGTTGAGCATGGCGGCCACCGCGCTCGGCGGCATCACCTCGGAGAGCGCCGTGAAACCGATGATGTCGGTGAACATCACGCTCAGATTCGCTTCCCGCGAGATGATCGAGGCGTCGCCGTCGCTGCCGCTTTCGTGAATGAGACGGCGCACCAGTCCCTTGGGCACATATCTTTCAAACCAGCACAGCCCGTCCACCATCCGCTTGAAGGCGTGCGCCTGTTCGTCCAGTTCCTTGATTCCCGACCGAGCGATGCCGCCGACCTGAGCCAATTCGAGCATGCCGATTTGCTCCGCCGAATCGGCGAGTGTGCGAATCGGCCGGGAAATTTTGCGGGCGATCCACAGAGCGCACAGAATCGCCAGCGCGAGCACCAGAATGCCGGCGAGGATCGAGCCCATCAGGCGACGCAGGTGCTTGCCGAGGGTTTCCGCCGGCCCGTAGATGCCGATGATCCAGGGAATGTCGCCGAATTCGCTGTTGCGCTTGGATAGCGCCACATAGTGCCGATCGGTCGTGGCATCGATTATTTCCCGAATCTCCACGCCGTCCCGTTCGGGTTGATTGATGATCTCGCTGTGGCGGAATTGGGCGATGATCGGATCGTCCAGCTCGGCGATGGTCGGCAGGCGCGGGCGCTGATCGGACGCGAGCACCGGCGTCGAATCGTCGATCGCGGGGTGCGCCAGCACGCTGTCTTCGTACAGAATGAAGGCGGTCATGCCGAGCCGATCACCGATGCGCCGCACGATGGAAGACAGATTGCCGATGGTTACGCCGGTCGCCAGCACTCCCCAGTACTTGCCTTCATGAGTGAGCGATGTGAGCGTGTACACATAGTTCGCCTCCTCGTCTCCCTCGTTCGGCGGACCCCAGCGCGGTCCGTCGTGGCGGCGCGTGGCGTCGATCATCTCGCGCAGTTGCGGCGTGATTTCGGGTTGCCGCACGCTTACCGACACCGCGTCGTTTGCCACGCGGATAATCTCCAGTTGCGTGAAATTTTCGTCCCACAACACCACCCCGACGATCTGCGGCGCAGCCGCCAGCGCGCCACGGAATGCGGCGACCAATTCCGCGTGGTTTTCCGGGCGAATCTGGCCGGTGGCGATCTGCGTCTGCAGGTAACTGGAGATTTCCAGCGCCGGATTGACATGATTGCGCACTTCCTCCTCCACCAGCGCCATGGCCAATTCCGCCTGATCGCGCAGCAAATCGATGGTGCTGCGCCACGCCGTTTGGGAGGACAGCGCCAGCACCAAACCGGCGGACAGCAACACCAGCCCGGCGATGGCGAGCGACAACAGCGCGGTGATTCCGATGGCGCGGGGGCGGGCGCGAGGGGTGGGCATGAGGCGGTGGATGATTTTCGCGAGCCGTGTGCAATTACTGGGCCATCTGAGCCTGCAACGCGGTTACCGCCACCAGCGCGACGATGTCTTCCACCCGGCAGCCGCGCGACAGGTCGTTGATCGGTCGCCTGAGGCCCTGCAGGATGGGGCCCACCGCGATCGCCGCGCCGATTCGTTCGGCGATTTTGTAGCCGATGTTGGCCGACTGCAGGTCGGGGAATATGAACACGTTGGCCGGTGCTTGCACGGCAAGGTCGGGCGCCTTGCGTCTCAGTATTTGCGGGATGACGGCGGCGTCGAATTGCACCTCCGGCAGCAATTCGAGGTCGGGCCGTTGTCGCGCAACGATTTCCCCAGCCTGCCGCACTTTGGCGACATGGGGATGGTTGGCGCTGCCGGCGGTGGAGAACGACAGTAGCGCGACCCGTGGCTTCATTTCGAGTAGGTTGGCAGCGCTGTCGCTCGAATCCATGGCGATGCGCGCCAACTGCTCGGCGTCCGGATCGACCACCATGGCGCAGTCGGCGAATACCGCGGAGCCGCGAAGGGCTTGGTGCGGCTGGTCGTGCTGCATGATGAAGAAACTCGACACCAGACTGCTGCCCGGCTTGGCGCCGACGATTTGCAGGGCGGCGCGCAGCACATCGGCGGTGGCGGTGGCGGCGCCGGCCACGCAGCCGTCGGCGTCGCCGCAGGCCACCATGCAGATCGCCAGCGTCAGCGGGCAACGGATTTGTGTTAGGGCTTGGGCGTGGGTCATGCCCTTGTGTTGTCGCGCCTGCGCCAGCACGGCTGCGTGGTGTTCGGCGCGGGGGTTGTTGCGCGGGTCGAGCAGGTGGAAATTCGCCGAATCGACTTGCGCCGATTTCGCCGCCGAGGCGATCGCGCGTGGCTCGCCGATGACCGTGATTTCCGCCAAACCGAGTTCCGCCGCGCGCCCAGCGGCGGTTACCACGCGCATATCAGCGCCTTCCGGAAGCACGATTTTTCGCTTGGCTCGATTGGAGGCGGCTACACGGGCGGCGATTTGCGTGAGAAAATCCATCAGTGGATTATAGCGGCTTGGCGGGTGGCCGCCGCCCTACTCTCACTCCAACACCTTGCGATTGACTGATTCCAGCGCCGCCGCCCCGCGCGAATCGGCGGCTACTTGAGATCGGAGTCGATGCGCGGCCCCAGCATGATCGCCATCCATCTGGTGTTCTCATTGCTGTCCAGAGCGATTTTCATGGCGATGGTCAGCGGCACCGACAACAGCATCCCCACCACGCCCAGCACCCATCCCCACAGGATCAGGGAAACGAACACCACCAGCGTGGACAATCCGAGCCCGCGGCCCATCATGCGCGGTTCCAACATGCTGCCCACGCCCAGATTCACCGCGAAATAGGCGAGCGCGCTCAAGGCGCAGGCGCCGACGCCCAGTTGCACCAGCGCGAGGAGTACCACGGGCAGGGCGGCGATGACCGAGCCGATGTTGGGGATGAAGTTGAGCGCGAACGCCGTTACGCCCCACAGCAACGGGTAATCCACGCCGATCAGCCACAACAGCAGGGCGATGAGGACGCCGGTCAGCAGGCTGGTGGCGGTCTTGATCGCCATGTAATGGTTCACATTGCGCGCGGCGTCGCGGAATCGGCGCAGGGATTCGTCCGCATCCCGGCGGGCGGCGCGCCACTTGGCGGGAATGGTCGGCGCTTCCAGCAGGATGAACACCACCATGAGCATGATCAGAAACCCGTTGGCCAGCAGCCGATGCATCCCGCTGAACAGCGAGGCCGCCAACGCCATCACCTTGCCGGGGTCGAGTTGCTCGACGAGGGGGCTGTCGAATACCCCCATGCCGCGCTGCTGCAGCCAGTCGAACAGCCCCGCGGTCATCTCCCGCAGGCGCGTTTGGTAGAGCGGGAATCGGGCGGAAAACTCCTGCGCCGATGAGCCGACCAACGAACCCACCAAAAAAACCACACCGGAAAAGACGAGCAACACGCCGAGCAACGCCAATACGCGCGGCACGCCCTTGTCCTGTAGCCAGATGTAGGGGGAGGCGACGAGGATGGAGATGAACAGGGCGAGGAGTAGGGGAACCAACAACGGCGCGGCAATTTTCATGCCGCCTACTACGATGACGAAGGCGGCTAGGGGGGTGAGGATGTTGGTGCGGTGGGGGGTGGTTTCGTTCATGTTAGTCGTTGTTTGATTAGTTGTTCCAGTTTGGCGAGGTTTTCTTGGGTGCAGGGGATGTTTGCGGTTTTTAGTATTCTGCGTATCGTGCTTTTGGAAGTGCTTTCGACATTTTTTGTGCTAAATGGTTTGTGTGGTTTTCCTTGTAGAGAGCACACGGCTTTATGCAGATTTTTCCAACTTTGGTGTCTTTCCGATTTGATTTTCTCTAGCGACTCTTCAAGCCCAAGCCGAGTTTGTGCTTTCTCAGTTCGGGGGGTTACTTTCCGTGAACCAGACAGTATTAGTATCGACTGCCCCTGCAACATCTCATCCAACGGGAATTGCGGATTCTTGACAAAATTCGGTTTACGGCAAACCAGATTATCTGCGAAGTACAAATTCCAAGAAGCTTGGCGCACAGCGGCTTGTAATTGTGGAACCGGATGCTGTTTTTCAGTCAGCATACCCGCCCAAAACGGCATGTAACAAAGATTCCAACCGGCGGTATACGCATCGGGGTCCCACGGATGTCCCCAAATATGGCGAACGCCATAGGCAGATTTTCGTAGGAGGGGGGTGCCGGTATATCGTTTCCATGCCTGTTGAGCGTAGTAGTTGTCATCCAGCGTCACTGTTGTCACTTTTTTACCATCACCGGACCAAACAGCCCTTTCTCCCTTCCCCTTCTTTAGATAGTGCGTTTTGCTATAGCGCGCACGTTCTGGAAAGTAAGGCGATTCCGCCCGCACTCTATCAGGGCAAATGAAATACGAATGCTTGAAAGCCATCCGAATCAAATTTTCCTCACCGCCAAAGGCTTCAATCAATGAGTCAATGGCGGTGGTTTTGATTCGATGGACAACCTCAAACATCAAACATACTTCTTATACTTCGCCAAATACCGCACCGGCTTGGACAACGCATCCCGGCGGAACGGATCCCCCAGTTCCCGCGTGCACATGAGTTCCACCACCGTGGTTTTGCCCTCGTTCATCTGCATATCGACCGCCTTGCTCAGCGCCGGTCCCACATCCTCGATACGCGAAACGGTGATGCCCTCGGTGCCCATGGCGCGGCCGATTTCGGCGAAGCTCTGGGTGCCCAACTCGTCGGCGACGAAGCGGCGGCCATAGAAGTCCACCTGATTCTTCTTCTCCGCGCCCCATTGGCGGTTGTTGAAGACCACGCCGGTAATCGGGATGTTGTGGCGCACGCTGGTGATGATTTCGCTCATGCTCATGGTCCAGGCGCCGTCGCCGGCGTAGGCGATGGCGGGGCGATCCATGGCGGCGCATTTGGCGCCGATCACGGTCGGCAGCGCGTATCCGCAATTCCCCCAGCTCATCGGCGCGAGAAAACTGCGCGGCTCCTCGAAGCGCAGATAACTGTTGGCGACGGCGCTGATGTTGCCGATGTCGGTGGACACCATGGCGTTGGCCGGTATCGCCTTTTCCAGCTCGCGCAATGCCTGACGCGGATGCAGCCAATCGCCCGGTTCCTCCTTCTGCTGGGCGATCATGTCGAGGCTGTAGTCGTCTTTCTCGTGAATCCAGCCGTCCAGCTCCGTCTCCCACGCGGCCTTTTCGGCGGCGATGGTGGCGGCGCGCTCGGCGCGGTTGTCGGCGCACGCCAGCTTCATTCCGCTCAGGCGGGCGCTCAGAGCGTTGGCCGCGGCACCGGCGTCGCCGCAGATTCCCGTGGAGATCTTCTTCACCAGTCCGAGCATCTTGTGATCGGCGTCAACCTGAATGATCTTGGCGTCCTGCGGCCAGTACTCCATGCCGTATTGCGGCAACGTGCCGAAGGGGCCGAGGCGCGAGCCCAGCGCCAGCACCACATCCGCCTTGCTGATGATCTTCATGGCCGCCTTGGAGCCGTGATAGCCGAGGGGCCCGCACCACAGCGGATGGCTGGCCGGAAACGAATCGTTGTGCAGATAGCTGTTCACCACCGGCGCGCCGAGCAATTCCGCCAGTTTCACGCAGGCGGGCACGGCATCGGCCATGACCACGCCGCCGCCGGAGAGGATCACCGGAAATTTCGCCGCGGCCAGCAATTTGGCCGCCTCTCCCAGAGTGTGGTCGCCGCCGGGGCCGCGATCCAGACGCATGGGCTGGGAAATTTCCACATCCACATCGCCGTAGAAATAATCTCGCGGGATGTTCAGCTGGGTCGGGCCGATTTCCGACATGGCTCGGTCGAAGCATCTGGCGGTGTATTCGGCGATGCGGTTGGGGTTGTTCACATGCCCCTGATACTTGACGAATTCCTGAAACATCGGCAGCTGATTGGCCTCCTGAAACCCGCCGAGGCCCTGCCCCATGGTGCCGCTTTCCGGAGTGATCATGACCACCGGCGAATGCGCCCAATAGGCCGCGGCGATGGCGGTAACGCAGTTGCTGATGCCGGGTCCGTTCTGGCCGATGACCACGCCGTGGCGGCCACTCACGCGGGAATAGCCGTCCGCCATATGGCCGGCGCCCTGTTCGTGCACCACCGACACCAGCCGAATGCCGGCGGGGGCGAAAATGTCCATGGCGTCCATGAAGGCCGATCCCATGATGCCGAAAATATCGGTTACGCCATTGGCGGCCAGAGTTTCAACGAAGGCTTCGGAGGGGGTCATTTTGGGCATGTTCGTGTCTCCAGAGTAGGTTGAGTTGGTTGATCGGGCGGCATGATGCGCGGTGGGCGCGGGGTTGCCGCAAACGGGGGATTATAGGATAGGCGGGCGGGCGGCGCGATAGATTCGGTCGGCATAATGCTACACTATCCGGCATGGAAAGGATTCGCGTGGAGACCGTGGCCATACAGACCACGGTCGGCAAATTGGAAGCCGACCTGCGACGAGCAGGGGTGTGGCTGACCGTGGTCGGCACCGCCGGCTATTTCATTCAGGGCGTGTTCACCGGCCTGTATGTCGGCATAATCGGACTGGCGGCGTGGGGCGGCGCATTTTTGCTGACTTCCCGCATGCAACGAACGCTTGACAAACGCAAATTGAAAGAGCAAGATTCCCACCATGAGCAAGGGTGACATCATTCTACTTTGCATGCTTGGCGGCTGGGTCGCGACCATGCTCGTCATGTACGGCGTCGCGCTATACAAGGAAGGAATCAAAGAGCTCGAAGAGCGCGATGGACGCCCGACACGAATGATGAAAGCGCACCGGGAAGACGGCAAATAAGACGCCGAATACGCCGTTTGGCGAGGCCGGTGGCATCAGCCGTCAGCCAGCCGGTAACCCTGCCGCCCCACCAGCCGCCCGTCCGGGCGCACCCTCATCTCCTCATTCCCTCATCCCCCCAACGCCGTCTTAGCCTCCACATACTCATACCCCAAATCCTCCGCCACCTTGCGGTGGGTAACCCGCCCGGCGTGCACATTCAGCCCGTCGCGCAGATGCGGATCGTCGAGTAGCGCCCGCGCTCCCTTGTCGGCCAGTTGCACGGCGAAGGGCAGGGTTACATTGTTGAGTGCGTAGGTGGAGGTGCGCGGTACGCCGCCGGGCATGTTGGCGACGCAATAATGCACCACATCGTCGACCACATAGGTTGGCTCGGCGTGGGTGGTGGCGCGGGAAGTTTCGCAGCAGCCGCCCTGATCGATGGCCACATCGACGATGACCGCGCCGGACTTCATCTGCTCGACCATCGCCGCGCTCACCAGCTTGGGCGCCTCGGCGCCGGGGATTAGCACGCCGCCGATCACCAGATCGGCGTCGAGAATATGGCGCTCCAGAGAGTCCGCGGTGGAATAGACTGTGTTGGTGCTGCGGCCGAATTGCGCCCAGTGGCGTTCGAGGGCGGCCGGATTGTTGTCCAGTATCCACACATCCCCGCCCATGCCCACGGCGATATGCGCGGCATGGGTGCCGACCACTCCGGCGCCGAGGATTACCACCTTGGCGGGGTCCACCCCCGGCACGCCGCCGAGTAGCATGCCCAGCCCGCCGTGGGGTTGCTCCAAGCAGTAGGCGCCGGCCTGAATGGACATGCGCCCGGCCACCTTGGACATCGGCGCCAGCAGCGGCAACCCGCCCTGCGGCGAGGTAACCGTTTCATATGCGACGCAGGTGGCGCCGCTGGCTATCAGATCGCGGGTTTGTTCGGGGTCCGGCGCGAGGTGGAGGTAGGTGTACAGCAGCTGCCCTTCGCGCAGCATCGCCCGCTCGACCGCCTGCGGTTCCTTGACCTTGACGATCATTCCGGCGGTGGCGAATATCTCCTCGGCGGTATCGACGATGGCCGCGCCGGCGGCCAGATATTCGTCGTCGGCGGCGCCAATGCCGGCGCCGGCGTTGGTTTCCACCGCCACCTCGTGGCCGTGCTTGACCATCTCGCGAACGCTGGTGGGGGACATCCCCACTCGGTATTCATGATTCTTGATTTCTCTGGGCACGCCTACCAACATGATGAACCTCCTCGAAAGATTGCAGATTTGGCGGATTGCGGATGGTTCGCCCAAGCGCCTGCCGCCGTCTCCCCGCGCAAAACCGGAACTCGCGCGGCGCGAGATGGTAGCAGAAAAAGGCCGCCGCCCGTTGCCGAGTTGCCGCATTTCGCCGCTGCTTGCTCGCTGCTTTATAATGCGGCGATGGTCGAGGAAATCGTCAGCATCGTCGATTGTACCAACCGCGTGGTCGGCGAATTGCCGCGCCCGCAGATGCGGCGACAGGGGGAGATGTATCGGGTGACTCACATCCTCGTGTTCAACGCCGCCGGTGAAATTCTGGTGCAACGGCGCACCGACGGCAAGGATCAATATCCCGGCCTGCTGGACTTGGCCGCCGGCGGCGTGGTGCTTGCTGGCGAAAGCTACGAACAGTCCGCCGCGCGGGAACTCGAAGAGGAACTGGGCGTGTCGGCACCGCTGACCGCCCATTTCGACCTGTGGTTCGAGGACGCTGTCGGCGCAACCCCCAAACGCAGCTGGGGACGGGTGTTCACCTGCATCCACGACGGGCCCTTCTCGTTGCAGGCATCCGAGGTGGTCTCGGCGGAATTCATGCCGGTGGAAGACGCCCTCGCCCTCGATGCCGCACTGGTTACGCCGGACAGCCGACAGGCGCTGGTGGCGCATCTGTTGTAGGGTGGCTGGTCGGCCCTCTGCCTTGTTTGCCATGCGCCGCCGCTATAGTCGTTATTGCCGTCGCCGTTATTGCCAACCCGCCAACCCGTCGGCGCGGGAATGCCGCAGATGATTCGGGTCGATTCCATCTCGAAGAATTTCGGTGGCCTCAAGGCCGTCGACAACGCCACCCTGCGGATCAGCCCGAAAACCATCACCGGACTGATCGGCCCCAACGGCGCCGGCAAGACCACCCTGTTCAACCTCATCGCCGGCCTGTACGCGCCGACCTCCGGGCGCATTCACTTGGACGGCGAGGACATCACCGGCCACAAACCCCACCAGTTGTTCGCCAGAGGGTTGCTCAGAACCTTCCAGATCGCCCACGAATTTTCCAGTTTGACGGTGCTGGAGAATTTCATGATGGTGCCTCCGGATCAGGACGGCGAGCGGCTGCCCAACACCTGGTTGCGGCGTCGCCGGATCACTCGGCAGGAGCGGCAGATTCGCCGGCAGGCGGAATCGGTGATGGAATTCCTCAACCTGTCTCAGGTGGCCGATGAACCGGCGGGGAATCTCTCCGGCGGGCAGAAGAAACTGCTCGAACTCGGCCGCACCATGATGCTGGACGCCAAGGTGGTGTTGCTGGACGAGGTCGGTGCCGGCGTCAATCGCACCCTGCTGAACGACATCGGCGACGCCATCATCCGCCTCAACCGCGAGCGTGGCTACACCTTTTGCATGATCGAGCACGACATGGAATTCATCAGCCGCCTGTGCGACCCGGTGATCGTCATGGCCGAGGGCGCGGTGCTCACCGAAGGCAGCGCCGCCGAGGTGAAAGCCGACGAACGGGTGATCGAAGCCTATCTCGGCCGCGGGCTGAAGCGCACACCGCCGTCGCCGGAGCCGGAGCGCCCAGCGTGAATTATCTGCTCGGCGAGGACATGACCGGCGGCTACGGCGGCGCCGACATTCTCAGAGGTTGCACCGTCGGCGTGGCGCGCGGCGAGATCGCGGTCATCGTCGGACCCAACGGCGCCGGCAAATCCACCGCCATGAAAGCCATGCTCGGCCTGCTCGAATTGCGCCAGGGCCGAGTCGTGCTGGGCGGCGACGACATCTCCGAATTAACCCCGCAGGCGCGGGTGGCGCGCGGCATGGCCTTCGTGCCGCAGAATGCCAATGTATTCGTTACCCTGACGGTGCAGGAGAACCTCGAAATGGGCGCCTATCTCAGGCGAGACGATTTCACCGCCACCATGCAAGAAGTGTTCGCCCTGTTTCCCGTACTGGCGCGCAAGCGGCGGCAGATAGCGGGGGAATTGTCCGGCGGCCAGCGCCAGCAGGTGGCGGTGGCGCGCGCGCTTATGACTCAGCCTTCGGTGCTGATGCTGGACGAGCCCACCGCCGGTGTGTCGCCGGTGGTGATGGACGAGTTGTTCGAGCGCATATTGGCCATTCGCGAGACCGGCGTGGCCATCCTCATGGTCGAGCAGAACGCCCGTCAGGCGCTGCACATCGCCGATCGCGGCTATGTACTGGTCATCGGCGAAAATCGCCACAGCGGTAGCGGCGCGGCGTTGCTCGCCAACCCAGAAGTGCGCAAATCCTTTCTCGGGGGGTGAGGTGGCGGCAGTGGGCGATGTGTTGAACGCGCTGGTGCTGTTGGCGAATTTCGTGCTGATTCCGGCGTTGTCCTACGGCGCTCAGCTGGCTCTCGGCGCCCTCGGCGTTACTCTGGTGTACGCCGTGTTGCGCTTTTCCAACTTCGCCCACAGCGACACCATGGCGTTCGGCACCATGGCCACCATCCTCGCCACTTGGTGGCTGCAATCCAGAGGTATCGGATTCGGCCCATTGCCCACGGCGCTGCTCGCCCTGCCCGTCGGCATTGCCGCCACCGCCTTGCTGTGCTTGGTGGTGGATCGGGCGGTGTACCGGCATTATCGCCGTCAGGCCAGCCCGCCGGTGGTGTTCGTCATCGCCTCGGTTGGCGTGATGTTCATGATCAACGGCATCGTGCGTTTCGTCATCGGCCCCGATGATCGGCAATTCGCCGACGGCGAACGCTTCCTCATCCGCGCGCGCGACTTCAAGCAGATGACCGGCCTGAGCGAGGGCCTGACCATCAAGACGTCTCAGAGCCTGACCATCGTCATCGCCGTGCTGCTGATGGCCGCGCTCTTCTGGTTTCTGCAAAACACCCGCAGCGGCAAGGCCATGCGGGCGTTTTCCGACAACGAAGATCTGGCGCTGCTGTCGGGCATCGACCCGCGCCGGGTGGTGATGACCACTTGGATACTGACCGCCGCCCTCGCCACCGTGGCCGGTACCCTGTACGGCTTGGACAAGAGTTTCAAGCCGTTCACCTATTTTCATCTGCTGTTGCCCATATTCGCCGCCGCCATAGTCGGCGGCATCGGCCAGCCGGTCGGCGCCATAGTCGGCGGATTCATCATCGCCTTCTCCGAGGTAACCCTCACCTACGCCTACAAGAAATTCTTCGCCTACCTACTACCGCAGCAGTGGGAGCATCGGATTGCGGATCTGGGCCTGCTGCAACTTCTCTCCACCGACTACAAATTCGCCGTGTCCTTTCTCATTCTGGTGGTAGTGCTGGTGGTGCGTCCCACCGGCATATTTCGCGGGAGGGTGCTGTGAACCGGCGGTTGCGGGCGACTCTCGCCTTCGCCCTCATGGCGGCGCTGCTGGTGCTGGTCGGCATCGGGCAGTCCTGGTCCCTCGCCCTGGCCATCTTCAACCTGTGCCTCATCTCCGCGATCATGGCGTTGGGGGTGAACATCCAGTGGGGCTACGCCGGCCTGTTCAATGTCGGCATCATGGGTTTCGCCGCCCTCGGCGGCGTCGCCCCGGTGCTGGTTTCCCAACATCCGGTGGCGGGCGCTTGGTCGGCCGGCGGGATGAATCTGATGCTGGCGGCGGCCTGCTGTCTGGCCACCGTGGGCGGCGTAATCGCATTGCGCCGACGCCTGCCTCGAGGCGCCCCGCGCCTGATCGCCGTCGCCCTGTGCATCGTCCTCGGCTATGCCGCCGCGCGCTATTTCTACACACCGGCGGTGGCCGCCATCGAGGCGGTGCAGCCGGCCAAGTACGGCTACCTCGGCGGCCTCGGCTTGCCCATCCTCCTTTCCTGGGTGGTGGGCGGCCTGCTTGCCGCCGCCGCCGCTTGGATAGTCGGCAAGGTCGCCCTCGGACTGCGCTCGGACTACCTAGCCATCGCCACTCTGGGTATATCGGCAATCATCATCGCCGTGCTGAAAAACGAGGACTGGCTCACTCGCGGCGTCAAGAATGTTACCGGACTGGCGCGCCCGGTACCCTATGAAATCGACCTGCAGCAGGCGCCCTGGTTCATCCGCATGGTGGAAAAATGGAACGCTACCGAACTGGCGCCGCTGCCTCTCGAGGTTCGATCCGACGCCCTCAACCAACTGGTCATCGACTATTCCAGTTTGTTCGTGAAATTGTGCTACAGCGGGTTGTTCGCCGCCGTGCTGGTGATCCTCTTGTTGCTGAGCAACGCCGCGTTGAATTCCCCCTGGGGCCGGATGATGCGGGCAATACGCGACAACGAGGTAGCGGCCGGCGCTCTGGGTAAAAATGTTACCGCGCGCCATCTGCAGGTGTTCGTGCTCGGCTCGGCGGTGGTCGGCATCGCCGGCGCCATGTTGACCACGCTGGACGGGCAATTCACCCCCGGCGCCTACAACCCCCTGCGCTTCACCTTCCTCATCTGGGTCATGGTCATAGTCGGCGGCTCCGGCAACAACCTCGGCGCGGTGCTGGGCGGATTCGTCGTGTGGTTCCTGTGGGTCGAGGCGGAACCCGCCGGGCTGTGGCTCATCGACAACGCCACCGGCTGGCTCGGCGCGTACCACCCGCTACGCCTACACCTGATGGATTCCGCTCAACACATGCGGCTGTTCCTCATGGGGTTGATGCTGCTACTGGTCATGCGCTTCACCCCCGGCGGCATCCTGCCGGCGCAGTCGGGGCGGCGCTAACTCGGCGGGCGGCGATGCAGTCGGCGCGCCTTGTATTCGGTGGCAGGTGGGTCGGGCGTTTGCTAGACTTCGCCACCGATTTTTGCCCATTCCAATCTATTATTCCGCCCCGCGCGGTATATGGCAATCAGTACTGATCCTTGTCCCCGAATCGACTTCACAAACTGCTGATGGTACCGGCGCTGCTCCTGCTATTGGCGGGATGCGGCGGTGGTGGTGGTGGGGGTGGGGGTGGGGGTGGGGGTGGGGGGCCGTCGGCATCGCGAGAGCCGTTGGTTCCGGTGCCTACTGGCGGCAATGCGGTGGAACACTATCGCAGTATGCGTACCCTCGCCGAGCGCACCGGGCAGGAAGGTCTTCGGCAAATCCGCGCGCCGCAAGCTTATGCCAATCTCTACCGCAGCGGCCTGAGCGCGTTCGAGGCAAGCCGTCCCGGAAACGGCGTGACCATCGGCTTCATCGACAATGACTTGATCAAACTCACCCCATCATTCTATGACTGGTGTTGTCAGGAAAGGACGATTGATCCAAATACGGCGGAAGATTTGTATTTTGCCACGCCGAATAGAGTTCCCAAATCGCTCGATCAGCCGGTGCTCAAACCGGTAAGCGTGGCCTATTATGACGGCGGCAAGTCGTGGCGGGAACGGGATAGGCAGGGGGAAACAGACCTCGAAAAATATGTCCACGGCACGGAGGTCGCGAGCGTTGCCGCCGGAAGTCAGTTGACATACCTCGAATTCATAGGTCGCGATGGGAGACTGTACCCCGAACTCTCATTCCAAGGAGTTGCCCCGGGCGCGAACATCAAGATGTTTGCCGTGCCGACCGAGATAGTCGTCTCACCACAGCCCAGCAATCAGCAGTTGCGAGATAATCCCGGCCTGTTCGACTTTTATCCGGAGGCGTTCACGGCCGCTCTGGCACCCGCATCCGGCGTGGATTTTCTCAACATTAGTCTCAGCATTCCGTTTACCAATGTGGAGGGCAAGCTGGTGCTGAGTGATCCCGAAGACCCGATTAGCCTCGCCGTCATCGAACCCTATACGGAAGATGCCATTCGCGTTGCCGCCGGCCGCTTCATCCGTATCGCGGAGCAACGCGGTAGGAGCGACAAGACCGTATTGGTATGGGCGGCGGCCAACACTCGTGATGACCTTGATGTTCCTGGTGTATTGGCTGGGTCGGATAACGCCAGCTCGCCGAATGCCCCGGGCGGGCTCATGGTGCACATTCCCGAGCTGCGCGACCACTCCGTTGTCGTCGTCGCCGTGGATCGGAGCGGTGTAATCGCCGACTATTCCAAGCGGTGTGGCATCGCCGCCAGATGGTGCATCGCCGCCCCGGGAAATCTGTTGACTGCATGGATGCTTTTCGACGACAAAGATGTGGGGGATGCAAGATGGAGAGCCGGCATTTGGGACAATCAGGGCACATCATTTGCCGCCCCGATGGTGTCCGGCGGCCTCGCCCTGATGAAGCAGATCTTTCGCGGCCAGATGAGCAACACGCAACTGCTCGACCGCCTCCTGCGAACCGCGAATAAAGAGGGACGATACGCGGATCAGAAACTCTACGGCCAGGGCCTGATGGACCTCGGCGTCGCCACTCAGCCATCCGGAATCACCTCCATCGCCAGCGGCAGCTCGGTGGACGGCGCGGGCATTGCCCTGTCCGACACTGCCCTGTCCCTCGGTGCCGCCTTCGGAGACGGCCTCGCGCGCTCCCTCGGCGGGCAGGAGATCGTCGCCTTCGACTCCCTCGGCGCGCCCTTCTGGCATCGACTCGGCGGCCTGACCAATCTCGCAACTTTCGCCCCCCTCGGCGCGCAACTGCGCGGCTTCATGGGGCAGGGCGCGGATTTTTCCGGCGGCACCGACTGGCCGGCAAGCCGCTACCAATCCGCCGGAGCCGAGGCCGGAGACGGAGCCGGAATCGGGGCATTTGGCGGCGGCGGGCATCTTTCCCTCGCCGCCGACACATCCGCCGCCCGCCTCGCTTCCGCTTCCGATGGAGTAGGCGGTGTTGCCGTTACCGCCTTTGCCCCGATCGACCACGGCGCCGACGGCTCGCGCCCAGCGCCGGTGTACGCCGCGACACTCTCCCGGCGGTTGTCGGATACGCAAGCAGACCTCGGCTTCGGCTGGATTGTCGAGCCGAAGAGTTTGCTCGGCAGTTCCGCCGACGGCGCATTCGGCGAGTTGTCGGCAAACACCGCCTTCGCCGGATTGGGATGGCGCGGTGAAGTCGGCGCGTGGCGCCTGAATTTCAATTCGGAGGTCGGCATCGCCATCCCCGATCAAACCACCGCCCCCGGCCTGTTGAACCGCATATCGTCGCTCACCACCAGCGCCTTCGATTTCGGCGCGACGCGCACATTTTCCGAGGGGAGCCGGCTACGGCTGTCCCTCTCCCAACCCCTGCGCGTGGAGCGCGGGCAAGCCGACCTGTCCGTACCGGTGAGCCGCACCGCGGACGGCCTCGTGCAACGCGACCGCCTGACCGCCGATCTCGCGCCATCCGGCAGACAACTGGACATCGGAGTGCGCGTGGCGCTACCGATCACCTTCGGCGAGATACTGCTCGGCGCAGTAGGCAGCCACCATCCGAATCACAATCGAGACGCGCCGACGCAGATGTCCTATTTGGCGGGGTGGCGGTGGGAATTTTGAGGGTTGGTCGGTGGCGATATCGAGGGCTTGGTGGCTGTCGGCAAGCGTGGTACACTGCAACCATGAAATTCAGTGGGAACCAAGCACGCTCAGTGGCCAGAAACATGGGAACCGCCTTTTGCATCGGTGGCGTCACCACTGCTGTGTTACCGGCGCGGCTCGGTGGTGAATGGTATCTGGGCGTAATTTTGGCGCTCAGTGGGCTTGTTCTATGTGTGATCGGTTGTTTGGAGGAAAAATCATGACTGCTGTCTATGTTTCATTATTGGTTACTATCCCGTTACTGATATTGCTCGGCGTGGTATTCCGCCAAGAGCGCCGCGAGCGCGAAGAACGCGAGCGCCTCAACGCCGACAAGTAACCGCCGCCGCAAGCGGAGCGCACCTCCGGCCATGCTGTCGGTGTGAGATCATTTGCATCGTTGGCATTGCCACTGCTGTTTTACCGGTGCGGTTCGGTGGTGAATGGTATCTGGGCGTGGTTTGGGCGCTCAGTAGGCTTGTTCTAAGTGTAATCGGTTGTTTGGAGGAAAAATCATGACTGCTTTCTATGTTTCATTAGTGGTTACTATCCCGTTGCTCATAATGCTCGGTTTGGTATTCCGCCAAGAACGCCGCGAGCGCCAAGAGCGCGAGCGCCGCAACGCCGACAAGTAACCGCCGCCACAAGCGAAGCGCGCCTCCGACCGCATCGTCGCTGTCGGTTTGGCGCTCATACACCCATAAAAAACTCCGGCAGCGGGCAAACTGCCGGAGTTTTTTCATTGCCGCCGCGTGGCGAATCAGCGAACCTGCACGGTCTCGAATTCGCCGTCGATGACCTCGAGCTCCCGATAGGAGCCGAGTACTTCGCCAACCTCGTTGAATTCAACGCCGGTGGCGCCGACATAATCCACATCGCCGCCCGAGGCCAGAATTTCCAGCCCCTTGGCCAGTTCGCCTACATGAATTTCCTCGCCCGGCGCATTCGCCACCATCTCCATCTTCGACTGGATCGCAGCGCGATCGGCGGAACCCGCCGCCTGTGCCGCCAGCAGCAACAGCGCCGCGGCGTCGTAGGATTCCCCGCGGAACGGGCCGTCGCCGTCAACCTCGTTGTCTTCGGCGTAGTCGAGGAATCTGGCGGCTGCCTCGTCGGCGCCGCCGGGCAGGGTGCCGATGGTGCCGTCCAGATCGTCGCCGATGGCTTCAATCAGGGACTTGCCGATCATGCCGTCCGCGAGGATGAAGTTGCGGAACGCATCGGCGTCCAACGCGCCCTGAATGATGCCCTTGCCGCCCTGATCCACATAGCCGAACACCGCCAGATGCTCGGCTCCGGACGCGGCCAGCGCGCCGACCTCGGCGGCGTAATCCGCCTTGCCGTCTTCATGGGCGGCGCTGATGGCGATGCTGCCGCCCGCCGCGGTGAAGGCGTTGGCGAAGGATTCCGACAAGCCCTTGCCGTAGTCGTTATTGGTGAAGGTGACGGCGACATTCTTGATGCCGCGATCCGCCAGCACTTCAGCCAGCACTTGCCCCTGACGCGCGTCCGAGGGCGCGGTTCGGTGGAAGAAACCGTTGTCCTCGATGGTGGACAGCGCCGGCGAGGTGGCGGAAGGCGATACCATGACAACCCCGTTGGGAACGGCCACGTTGTTGGCGACGGCGGTGGTTACTCCGGAGCAGTCAGCGCCCATGATGGCGGCGACCTTGTCGGCGTTCACCAGTCGCTCCGCCGCTGCGGTGGCGGCGGCGGCGTCCACGCAGGTGGAATCGGCGCGTACCGAGACTGCCGTACTCCCGCCGAGCAGCAGGCCGGATTCGGATGCCTCTTTCATCGCCAGCTCGGCGCTTTCCGCCATGCCGGGAGTCAGGGATTCGATCGGCCCGGTGAAACCGAGGATGACGCCGATCTTGACATCTTCGCCCAGCGCCGTGGGGGGCGTATCGCCCGGTTGAGACTTGTACCACCCGAAGTAGCCGCCAAGCACTAGCACGGCCAGTACGAGCAGCCCCAGCGGGAGGGCGAATTTTTTAATGGATGCGGAATTGATTGACATGATGGAAACCTCTTTGGAGAACAATGGTGCTTGGATGGATGCCGAGCCGGAAGCGGCTTCGGCGCGTGGGCTGAAATTATACCCTACAAACCGCCGATGTTGTCGCCCATTGCCGCACGCGGGCGGTTGCGAGGATGCGGCGTATTCGCTACAGTAACCGAACTCCGGCGGTGTGCGCGCGGATCAGGCGGGCGGGGCGGACGCCGAAGTTCGTCTCCCCCCGATGCCGAGCCGGAATTTCCCGACTTGACTGATCCGCTGATCCGCGCGCCGCCGGAATTTTTCGCTGGCCGCACCTCGGCCATTGCAGCCATTGTAATTTTGTACAACCCGATAACCCACAGCCCGGAAATCACCCATGCCTGCTCGCCTGTCGCTGATACTCTATTTCATCCTGTTCGCTCTGGTCGTCGTCAACCTCGTGTTGGTGCTGGAATTGCCGCTTGTGCTGGCGCCGATTCCGCCGGTGATCGCGCTGGTCGCGTTGGTCGCCGTGTGGTTCACCCGCCGCACCCGCCGGGCGCTGTTCACCTGCCTACTCGTGCTCGGCACCATCGGCTTGGCCGCCGTCGCGCTGGTGCTCGCGGTACCGGCTTGGCAGGTGATCGCCGACGGCGCCAGTCGCTCCTGGGCCGGGCGCATGATGCCCATGTTCGTCGCCGCCCTCGCCCTCCACGCCGGCAATCTGTGGGTTTCCACGGTAACCTCCGGCGAGCACGACGAAAGCCTCGAACGCTTGGCGCGCCTGCTCTACGGCCCCGGCATTCTGCCGTCATTGATCACCGCGCTGATCCTCTGCTCCGGCCTGATTCTCGGCATGGAATTGCTCGCCCGTGCCGGTGAGGAGGCGCAGGCGCAGGCATTCACCCGGCGCTTTCTCGAACGCGGCGTCATCCCGCCGCTCACCGTGTTGCTGTTCTTCTGGGGAACGTTGCTGCTGCTCGGCAAGTGGTGGAACGGCTGGTATCTGCGCCGCGTGCTGGCGCGTTGGCGCGCCGCCTCCTATGCGGTGGCCGCGGCGGCCGCATCCTCGCCCTTTGCCGCGAGTCTGGAGGCGTTGAGCGCGAAACCCGCCGATCTGGACGAGGGCATGCAGGTGCTGTGGCGGCGCCACGAAGAATCCTGGTTGATTCCGCGCTATCTCAGTTGGGCCGTGCCGGTGCTCGGCTTCATCGGCACCGTGCTCGGCATCTCGCTGGCGGCTGAAGGCATCCGCCGCATCATCGCCTCGGACGCCGGGCTGGCCAGTTTATCGAGCGACCTGGACGGCGCCATCGCCCCCCTCGGCATCGCCTTCGACACCACCTTGATCGCGCTCTCGTTGAGCGTGGCGCTGACGCTGGTATTGGCGCTGGTGCAGCGCGGCGAGGAACGCCTCCTCGCCACCCTCGAACGGCGCCTGCGGGAAACGGCGCGTGGCGCCTAGGCGCATCCAGTCGGGGCGCGCTTCCGGCGGCGCCCTTCAGGAGGAGAACAACGCGCCGATGATGGCCATCTTCGGCGGCGTGTTCGGCCTACTCATGGTGTTTCTGGTGGTGGTCAACCTCTACTCCGACGCCGCCCAGCGCGAGCGTTTGGAGCGCGGCGACGAGGACGGCCTGTATCGCATCGAACGGCTCGACGGCGGCAGCGGCTATGTGGTGATGACCTTCAAGGGCGAACTGCGCATCATCGAGAGCGGCGTCAGCGTCGCCCCGGATGAAATCTGCGCCGCCGGCAGTCCCTTCATCGACTACGCCCACCGCGTGTACGAGAACGACGGCGACCAACTGGTGTTCTTCATGCTCGAAGGCAGCGTGCCCACCATGGCCGTGGCGCGCGAATGCCTGCGCCAACTATGGCCGCAACAGGTGCTGACCATCGGCTGGGTGATCGCCGACAACGAACTGCTCAAATCGGTGAGCCTCAACGACATCCCCGACTACATCCGCGAATACGCCGAGGGCGCGCCGTGAAGAAGGGTCGTCTGCCCGATTTCGCCGGTGTCGCGCTGGTGGACATTCTCGCCAACGGCTTGGCCATGTTGATCATCGTCATCGTGCTCAGCATCGCCGCCCGCGCCGAGCACGAAACGCGCACCACCGCGCAAGTGGAAGAAGTGGAGACGATGATGAGCCGCCGCTTCAGCACCTCGTTGGTACTCAACAGCCTCGCGGCCAGCCCACCGGCGCGCCTGCACGACTACCACAACTCGCCGCTCGATCAGGTGCACGACCCCCAACTGCTGCCGATTCTCGAGCTGCACCGCAGTTTCGTGCGCGAATACTACACAGGCGCGGTGTGGAGCCGCGCGGAATTGCTGCGCGAAGGCAACGCCCTGGACGCTTGGCTGGCCGGTTTCGACGAAGATCGCAAACTGCGCCTGCGCGTGGATGTATACGATATTGCCCAGTTCTACCTGACCATGTCGATTCTGCGCGACCACGGCATCATCGTGCGGCACTGGCATTTCCGTGCCGGCGCGCTGAAATTCGCCCAAGCGGGACGCTGCCCGCCGGGGGTCGCCGCCGAAAACTGCGACATCAGCGCCGTCGGCGACTCCAGATCGAATCTGCCGAAGCTGGGCGCGGGCAGCGGCGACGGCGACGGTGAAGGCAAGGGAGACGGCAAGGGCAAGGGAGAAGGCCAAAGCGACAGCGATAGTTGGCCGCCGCGCGGTTTCCCCGAAAAGGACGGAGGCGGACTCGCGGGCGGCGGCGCGGGCGCCGGCCCATTCCCCGGAGACGCGGTGCTCGGCAGAGGCGAAACCATCGGCGGCGAGCAGTTGGGCGGCGGTAGCGGCAGCGGGCGCGAGGGGCAGGCAGGCGGATTGGGCGCCGGCAGTTTCCCCAACGCGCGCCCCGGTCTCGGCGGCAAATCTCGCGGGTTGCTCGGCGGTGGCGGCGGCGGGCCGCCCAGCGAAGGCGTGCGCTTCCGGCTGTCCAGCCCGGAATCCCTGCGCGATCCTCGGGCGGCGCTCGGCTCGATCTCCGCCATACCCTCCCGTGAGCAGGTGCTGGCGGTACTGCTCGACTTCACCGGCAAGCTGCAGGCGACTCTGGATTCCGGCGCTTCGCCGAGCGCCCTGCTGGAGAATTTCGAGGCGATCATCCGCCGCAGTCTGGCCGCGCCGCCCGTGCCCGATGGGGTTGACCGCGAACTGATAGACGCCCTCATGGTGGAAATCGCCTGGGCCGATCTGGATGTGGACGAAGAGGAATTTCTCGGCGTTACCCACCAACAGTTGCCGCCGCGAGCGAGCACCGCGCTCATAGTCGAACCCAACCGGCTGTTGCGCAGTGTGGTAGTCGGGCGCGCCGAGCAGAGCCAGGGCAACGCGGCGCAGCTACCCGACACGGCGCGCCCGCTATTGCGTCTGAACGCCCATCCGGATGTGTGGCGCGGCCTGTCGTTGTCTCTGGAGCGCAACGCCCTCCTGCTGTTGCCGCCGCAGCAACAACGCCCGAATCAGTCGCGTTGGCGCGCGCTCGCCTACATCGCCCCCGACTTCGACGACTTCATCATCGGCTTCGCCTACGCCGCGGTCGGTCCGGATGGCCGCCTGATCGTTCAGGGCGAGGACAATCGCGTGCGCCTCGACGGCCGCCCGCTGCAAACCCCGTATCGCGCCGCGCTGTTCGGCGCGCGCAGTTGGCTGGTGGCGCTGTACGCCGGATTGGCGCTGTGCTTCCTCGGCTTCCTGCTGGCGGTGCGGCGTCTGGCTCTGAGCGCAGGCGCGAGCGCCCGGCGGCATCCATGAAACGCTACCGAATCGTCGCCGTCGCCCTCGGCGTATTGTTGCTACTGCTGTTGTCGCTGACGCGCTTCGGCGAATTCGGGCTGCGCGATGACACGGTGGTTGTGTCGTTGGGTTTCAAGGAGTCCGCCAGCGCCCGCGCGCGCGCCTTCGACGAGGCATTGCTCGCCGCCCTGGAGCGCGGCTATTTCGGCGACGAATTGCGGCGGCGCCTGTCGCGACTCGCGCGCGTGGAAACCATCGCCCCCCTGTGGGCCGATCGCTGCGAGGTGCGCCAGATCGACTTCGAGCGCTTTGCCAGATGGCAACAACGCAGCGGCAGCGGCGCGCAAGTCGGCGCCGCCGCCCTGCACAGTTCATCGAGCGGCCACCGCATCGCCGGCCTCCTACGCTCTCCGGCGAGCGGCGTGAATTACGCCGGTGCCGCCTCCTATTGCGCCGCCGCCGGTGGCCGCCTGCCCTGGGCCGAGGAATGGGAGGCGCTGGCGGCTGGGCAATCCGGCCGCCTGTATCCCTGGGGCGATACCTTCGACGACGCCTTCTGGCCCTATCAGGACGCCCACCGCAACGCCTCCCAACCGTGCGGCGCCCACCCGGCGGCGGCCACTCCCGAGGGCGTGCACGATCTCGCCGGCAATGCGATGGAATGGAGCAACGGCTCACGCGCGGCACGCATCCCCCGACCGGCAGCGCACGGCGCACCGGCGGTGCGGGCGAACGGGCGGGCGCTGTACGCGCTCTCCGCCTCGTGGCTGGAAATCGACGCGCAAACCCGCAGCCACCATCTCGGCTTCCGCTGCGTCTACGATCAACCGCCGAGCACGCCGCCGCCGTGGGGCGCGCCGTCTCAGCTGGCGGAGATTGCCGGCGGCGAATATCCCCTCGGCCTGCCGCGCGACCTGCGCCTCGCGCGGGTGGCCACGATACTGCCCACGGCGCAGCAGCGTCAGGCGCGTCAACTGCTCGGCGAGCGGCGGGCGCGGCGGCTGGAGGTGTCGCGCTGCGAGGTCAGCCGCGCCGAGTATCAGGCGTTCCTGCGCCATCCGCTGGTGCGCCTCGGCCTGTTCGCCAATGAGCACGAGCCGCGCTGGCAGGACTACACGCCGCTCGATTGGGCGCAACAGCTCGAGCAGCCCGAACTGCCGGTGAGCGGCATCAGCTGGTGGGCCGCGGACGCCTTCGCCAGATGGGCCGGCGGGCGGTTGCCGCGCCTCGAGGAATGGCAGTTGCTGGCGGCGGGGCCCGAGGCAAACCCGTATCCCTGGGGTGATCGCTACGCCGCTGGCGTCGCCGCCACCGGCGACCAGCCGCAACCGGGCGTGCGAAGTTGCGGCCTGACGGAGGGCGACCGCACCGCCGCCGATGTGCGCGATCTGGCCGGCAATGTTTCGGAATGGACGAGTTCGTTGAGCGCCGAGCAGGGCGGTTATGCCGCTTGGGTGCAGGGCGGGAATTGGCTCCTGCCGGGTCGGGTTACGGCGCGCAGCGTGTTTGGCCGAGCAGTGCCCCTGAACCACCGCTCCGCGAGCATCGGTTTTCGCGTGGTGTACGACTGATTCCTCGGCTGTCGGCAGGGCGACCTAAAACCAAATGGAAACCATGCTCCAGCCGATTGCGACCAGCATGACGGCGTTGCCGAAGTGTTCCAGCTTGTTGTTCCAGTCGGTTGCGAGGCGACCTAACAGCGATTTTGTAGCCGTTGCGTATCCGAGCAGAATGGCATATTCGATGCTCCAGGATAATAGGGCCAGGATGGAGAATTGCATCGGTATGTTGTAGTCGGCGTTGACGAACTGCGGCAGAAACGCGCTGAAGAACAAAATTGTCTTCGGGTTGGCGAGTTGCATTGCGAACCCGCCCAAGAAGAAATATCCAGCCTTGCCGCCGCTCCATTGTTCGACTTCATCGCCGCTGCCGTCCAACTGTGCGAAAAAATATCAATTGAACAGGAAATACAATAGATACGCGGCACCGGCGATCTTGATGTATCGGAAAAAATCGTCGTCATACTGGGTAACGCCCAGAATGAGCACGCAGGAAATCACGAAATAGATCAAATTCCCCAAGAGAATGCCGACAATGGCGGCGTGTACATCTTTCCAGCTGCCGGAAATTGCCAGCGCCACGATCATCACCACCGCCGGACCGGGCGATGCCGAGAACAATGCTTCCGTGAGTGAGTACAGCAGTAACGAAACGACCATCTTTTGTCCACCAATCACCGCCACCGAGCGCAGAACAAAAAAAGGCGGTAGCGCTGGAGAATACGCTACCGCTTGGGAAAAAGGTTGAGGGAATGGTGGACGGCGGGCGCCACCAACGCCGCCCGCCATCCATTGATCTGCAATCAGAATCTCGCCTCGCCCTTCAGCAAGACCGCATGGTCGGCATCCGCGCCTACCGTCTCCCGCCGTTCTCCGTGTAGGCGCAAGGTGAACGGCCCGCCGGTTGCCCAATCCAGCCCCAGGCGATAGCGGTTGCCGTCATCGTGCAAGGTCATGCCGCTCCATGGAGTCAGCAGGCCGTCTCGCTCGCCGGGGGTCGGCAGGCCGTAGCCTAAGCGCATTTCCAGTTGGCCGCCGGCATCCTCGGCGATGTGGGCGGCGTCCTCGCGTAGGCCGTTCGACCAGATTTGGCCGCTGCCGCTACCGCTCGCATCCGCGCCGCCGCTATTGCCGTAGGCGGGGCTCATTTCGAAGGATAGGCCCTGACCGTCGGCACCGGCGGACAGCCGCACCATGCCCATAATCCCCCATTCCTCGTAGTCGCTGCGGCCGAGTAGGGTGTGCATGGAGGCGGAGGCGCTCACGCCGGTGCGCGGGTTGTGGTAGTGCACAGTGCCGCGCATTTCCGCGCCGGTGCCGGTGTTGCCGTCTCCGCCGTCGTGGCGGGCGCCGAGGGATAGGGAGGGGGTTAGCGATCTGCCGTTGCGCAAGGATTGCGTGCGGCGCGCTTCCAGCGCGATGCGGATGAGGGTGGCACTCACCGTGAGGGAATCCGGTTGCACGGCGCTTTCCTCGATTTCCATTTCGGTTTGCGTGAACTCTCCCTTGAGGCGAATGTGGGCACCGGTTTCATCGGCCCACATTTGGCCACTGCCGCCCACGCTCAGAGTTTGTAGGGTTACATCGTTGGTCGAGGCCAAGCCGTCATCGGGGCTGATCTCCACTTCGCCGCTGCCGTAACCGGCGCTCGCCCACCATTCCATCTGCTCGCCGCGTCCGCCGAAGTAGGGGTGCAGGCTGATCAGGTCGATCTCGTAGTCGCCTTGTTTGCCGGCTTCGGTTTCGTAGTCGAATGCGCCCTGACTCCACGAAAGCGCCATGCCGGCCAGTAGGTTGTCGCGCAATTTGGTGTCTACGCCGAGTTGGGCGCCTTGCAAACTGCCGTCAAACGATTGGCCATCGTTCTCGCCGGAGAGACTGGTGTATTTGCCGCCGCCCCACAGGGATAGCGAAGATGCGCCGTTGTTACCGCCGCCGCCGTTCAGGGGCAAGACGAAGTGGGAGTTGTGCAACAGGTCACGCATCGGGCGGTGGCCGTTCAGCAAGTTCGGGGCGTGGGTGACGAGTGCGCCGGATAGGGTGCGTTGACCGCCGAGACTGGCCGAGGCGCCGCTCGTTGCGCTTCCGCTTGCCTCGAACACCTGTCCGATTCGTGCGGAAATGGCGCCGCTCACTCGTCCGGCCACGGCGCGCGCCACTTCGGGCACTACCGCCTGATGTACCGGCTCCAAGTCGTTCACGATGGTGATCACCTGCTCGTAAGTTAAGGTCAGGCCGCCGATGGGGGTGGTCGCAGTGAGAGTGATGGTGCGCCCGATGGTGGCGTTCTGCGCGATCTCGATGGTAACCGCATTGCTACTGCTCTGGGCGTTGGTGGGGATGGTCAGGGTGGTTGGCAAGATCGGATCGCTGGTGTAATCCTCGGACACCTTCGCCGCGTCGGCGGCAGTGTCGCCGACAACTTCGATCGTTACCGTAGCATCGGATGGCGGCCTTTCATCCAACATGGCCGTTACCACCACCGTACCGCCCGGCCCCACGCGCGGCGGGTTGGCCGAGAGGATCAGGCCGAGGGGATCATCGTCATCGATGGTAACCACCACCTCGCGCTGACTACCGGCGCGCACGCCGACCGGCAAGTTACCGAGGGTGATGGTGAAGGTCTCTTTGTCCTTGTCATCCGAGTCATCGTTGATGCGGATGCTTTCGCTGGCGCTGGTGGAGTTGGCGGGAATGGTGATGGAATTGAGCGCACCGTAATCGCCTGCATCCGCGTCAACCGCGCCGCCGCCGGGAGTAAGGGTTATCGCAATGGTCACATCCCTATCCACCGCCGATGACAAAGTCGCCGTTATCGTCAAAGACTCGTTCTCGCGCACCGGATTGGGCGTAGCCGACAGCGACACGGTGGGTAGGCTGGAGATGGGTTCGTCATCCTCGATGGTGAGCGACAGCGAAGTCGGGCTACCCGCGTCCACGGTAAGGGGTAACTGTGCGCCCAACTGCACTGTGAGGGTTTCGTCATCGGTGTCGATATCCTGATTGGTGGTGAGGGTGGCGGTGGCGGTGAGGTCGCCGCTTGGAATGGTGATGGAATCGAGCGTGCCGTAGTCGTCCGGCTCGGCAGTGCCCGCGATCAAACTGATCGGAATGACCACATCGGTAGTCAGCACCGCCGAGAGGGCCGCGGTAATGGTTACCGGCGAACCCTCGGTTACCCGATTCGCCGAGGCCGAAAGCGACACCGTGGGGAAAGCCGAGCCGTCGGCGTCCACCACCAACACCTTGACCGTGCGGTTGCTCGCCGGTAATCCTGTGTAGTCGCTGTCGCCGGAGAGCGAATAGAACAGGTCTACTTCATCGTGCTCGGAGTCCGCATCGGTTTTTGCGGTGAGGGTAACGGGTTGCGGCGTATTCCAGTTGCTCGTGGTGAAAGCCAGATTCTCCGGCGCAACCGTCAGTTTTTCATTGAGTTTGGTGTTGGTATTCAGCGCCATCGTTACTCTGGCCGAAGGCTGTGCGCTCAGCCTCGCCGTATAGGTGGTCGTTGTCCCTTCGTTGAGGCGTATGGAGGTGGCGCTGAAACGCACGCTGGGGGTCTTGTCGGTGATGGTAATCGTTACCGAGGCAGGGTCTCCGGCGACTACTCCCGAAGGCAGGGTGCCTAGACCTACCGTGAAGGTCTCGTCATCGGTGTCGGCGTCCACCGTCGTTGCGACTATCGAACTGGCCTCGGTGACGCCAATGGGGAAATCGAAGCGAAGATCTTCCGTAAAACCGTGGTCGCCTTCCTCAGCCGTACTCGAGGTTACCCTTGCCACGATTGAAAAATCTGCCACCGGCGCCTTCGACAGCGTCATCGTGAGTATTATCTGCTCGCCCTCCACCACCGGATTCGGCTCAGCCACCAGCGTTACCGTGGTGGGGGTCGTGGTCGCGGCATCGTCATCGTCGATGGTGATCACCACCGAGGTGGTGCTGCCGGCGGATACTCCGGTCGGCAGTGCGCCCAGAGCCACGGTGAAGGTCTCGTCGTAGGTGTCGGTGTCCTGCGCCGTGGTGATGGTGGCCGTGCCGGTAGTTGCGCCGAAAGCGATCTCTAGGCTGCCCGGCGCACTGTAGTCTGTGGTTTCCGCGCTATCCGCCGTTATCGTTATGGGGATGGTGAAGGTGGCTGCCGCCGCCGCCGAAAGGGTTGCGGTAACCGTAACCGAGGAACCCTCGGCAACCGTGGTCGGCGTGGCCGAGAGGGTTACCGTGGGGGTAGCGGGGGCGGACGGGCAGGCCGCACTGTTGCCCACGATGCTCAGGAAGACTCCGGTACCGGCGGACCAGGCCAGGTTGGCGTTGGCGAAAAAGAACAGCGTGTCAAGGGGGCTCGACAGCGAAAATGAGGTCGAGCCGACACAAAGTTTCATGGCCTTCAGAGCGTTATTCGGAGCCTGATTTAGCTGGAACCTCAGTTGTCCGCTAAAAGTGCCACTGTCGTATTCCGCCAAGTGAGTGAAATAAAAGTCCGTGCTGCCCACCGTAAAGCTATTGTCCGTCAACTTCGAATCACAGTTGGTTTTAGTGCTGCAGCCTTGGCCTCCGCTGCCTAACGCCTCAGGCGTCAGCGTGGCCGACCAAACCGGCGCGGTCGTAGTCGCCGCCGCTCTGGTTACGGTTACCGTGTAGGTTTTCTTGGTGGAATCTTGGGCGGTTACCTCGACCAAGATGGCGTTGGCGCCCTCGGATAGGCTGATGGCGGTGCTCGCCGAGCCGCTGTTCACCGCCGTCAGACTGCCGCTCTTGCCGACCTTGATGGTGGCGTTGGCTTGTGCTCTGGTGGGCGTCAGTTTTACATGAGTGATGGTGTTGGCCACGGATGCGGTATAGGCGGTGGTGGCGGAGGCGAAGGTGCCGATGGACAGAGACGAAAAGGTGCCCCCCGAACTCGTGCTGCTACTGGCCGTCAGGGCGCTCAGATTGGCGTTGGAGGACTGCGTTGGCGAATCGTCGTCGGTGATGGTTATCGTGGTGGCCGAGGTGGTGCCGATGGTAACCGTGCCGGAGACGACCGCCGTCAGGGTCAGAATGATGGTTTCGGCGGATTCCTCGAGGTTGTCGCCCTTGATGACGAGGGTGCAGGTGGTGCTGGTAACGCCCGAGGCGGCGACGCCGCATGTTGTCCCCGACTTGTACTCCCAGTCCGTGCCGCTTCTAGTTGCGGTTCCGGAGTTGCCGACGGTAAGTATCACGGCGTCGGTTGTGGCGGCGGAGAAGTTGATGGTAACCGCCAACTCTTGGTCGGCGTCGGTCTCGGTTACCGAGTAAGTCGAATTGGCCCACTGCGCCGTGGGTGTGGCGGTCGCCGATGCTCTGGTTACGGTTACCGTGTAGGTTTTCTTGGTGGTGGTGTCTTGGGCGGTTACCTCGACCAAGATGGCATTGGCGCCCACGGAAAGGGCGATGGCGGCGCTGGCCGAGCCGCTGTTTACTGCCGTCAGGGTGCTACCGCTCTTGGCGACCTTGATGGTGGCGTTGGCTTGCGCTCTGGTCGGCGTCAGTTTTACATGGGTGATGGTGTTGGCCACGGATGCGGTGTAGGCGATGGTGGCGGCGGCGAAGGTGCCGATGGACAGAGCCGAGAAGGAGCCCGTTGAACTCGTGCTGCTGGTGGCGGTCAGGGCGCTCAGGTTGGCGTTGTTGGATTGCGTGGTGCTGGCGGTGGGCGTGCCGTCCACGGGGCTGGACCAATGGTGATGATTGGCGGCTCGGAAACTCCCCCGGACCTGATACGTCGTGCCGCCGGTCAGGCTCGAAATCGTGATGGAGCAGTCCGTTTGCACGGGGGCTTGACCGAAGCACTGTGCCTTCGACTTGGAGCCGGCGTCTTGCCAATTGCCTTGTGGAGACTTGGTCCGGTATTGCACAAAGGTGCCCTGAACATCCCCGGAAGTGGGTTTGCTGAAGGTGACATTCAACGCCTCCGTCTGCACGGCCACGGTAAGGGTGGGACTGATGTAGCTGTGAGCGACTGCGGGGGCGGCGTCGAGTAGCAACACCGCGCCAAACAACAGCGTGGGGAGTAGCGCGAGACAGCGGATGAATGCGCCCGATGCGGCGCGCGTTCGGCGGGCGCTCATCGCGCCCACCGCCGGATCAGCCTCCTGTGAAGGGGGGGGGGGGGGGGGGGGGGGGGGGGGGGGGGGGTAATGGTAGTCGTATCTACCGCAACGAAGTTCACATCGCCATCGGCGATGTGGACGGTTTGAGTGGTTTGCGTGGCTTGGAAATGGGGGTTCATGTTGGTGATCCTCTCGGTTGGTAGGGTTGGTGTGGCGGCTATTCGACCGCCTCGGGAATGGGACTTGGGCGGGTTATAGCCCATTTTTCGGCATTTGACAACCCCTATTTCGCCATTTTTTCGCCTAGCCGCCCGAGTCAGGGCGGATTACGCCGCCTCATCCGGCGGCGGTGGTGCGGAATCGCCGCCCCAGGCCGCGCGCTTGGCGGCCATGAAGCCCTGTTGTAGGTCGGTGCGGGCGATGCTCGCCCAGCGCGGCGCCTCGCCGCTGGGGTTGGCTTGTTTGATCTGCGCGACCAGCGCGAGGGCTTGTTGCTCCAGTTCGGCCAGTTTGGTGATGATGCCTCGCGGCTTCGGTTGAGTTGCCATAATGGTTACCTCTTGGTTGAAAAAATCGGTTGACAGTGCCCTTGCGGGGGGATATTGTTCGGTTGGCGCTTGAGCCAGGTTGTGCCGGGAAGAATTCCGCCGGGAGTTGACCGCCCCGCAAGCGCCACTACCTTCTCTTTAGCGATTTGCTGTATCGGGCACACGCCGCGCGGTTGTGCGGTGGAGATTGAGCAACAACGCTTCTCCATCATCCTGCGTCCGCTTCCAAGCCGCCGCCCACCACTTCCCCTCGTCATCCTGCGCGAATCCGATTCGGTGGGTGTCGCTCTGCGGGAGGATGCGATCGCCGTCCAAAATCCGTTGCACCATCGCGTAATCCGCCGGTTTGACTTCCGGGTGCGATGCCTTCTGCTTGCCGATGGTGTAGCCGGATAGCGACAGCACCGGTCGGCGCGTCCCCATATCCGCCTGCAAATCATCAGGGATTACCCCCACCGGCACGCGCAATTGATCTTGCTTTTTCGGCAGGGGTTTGGTGCGCTCGGATTCCCCCACCGCCTTCTGCTTCTTGTAGATGAGCGCAAACCCCGCCCCGCCCAAATCCTCGGCAATCCGCGCCCGCGTAATCGCCTCCCCGCGCCCGGCCGAATTCACCTTCAGCAGCTTCTCGATGTGGTCGGCGAACGCCATGCGCACGCCCAGTTCCCGATGTTTGCCGGCATTCCATTCCCACCCGGGATTGATGCCCTTCGGCACCCGCGCCGTGCGCCCGGTGGTGGGATGAATCCAAGTCTCCATCTCCAGCGGCGGCGCCGTGGTGTGCGCTCCGGCGTCTTTCAACCGCGCCTGCTGGCGGCGGCTCACCTGCCGCACCCAACACTTACAGCCCCAGCCGTTCGGCGGGAAATGCGTGTCCCACCACGGATCGTCCACCGGGAGCAGCGTGCCGGCCCAACGCACATGCCAATCCCGATGCACCTTCGACGGGCCGAGCGAGTAGAGCAGATAGGGGAAAGACTCTTTCGTCTCCTCGATGGTGTGCCAATGCCCGGCCGATCGCGCCGAGCGCATATTGGCGTTGTAGATTGTCCGGAGTCGGTGCGGGATGGAATCCACCCCCGTGGGCGGCGCCCAGCCCAACTTGCGCAGGCGCGGCGCCAGCCCCTTGCGGAAGGTCTCCAGAGTCTGCCCCTCCGCCAGCGCCCGCACAAGCGCCGCGAAAAGTGCTACATTTAGCAAAATGCCCGCCGTAACCCGATCCGACCATCCCGCCCTCAAAACCCTGCGCGATGCCGTGCGCGCGCGGGTGGACGAGCTCGGCGTCAGCCACTGGAAACTGGCCGAGCGCGCCGGCCTCTACAACCAAGCCATGCGCTACATACTCGAGGGACGCGACTCCAGATTCACCAGCGTGGCCGATGTCCTCCAAGCCCTCGAACTGGAGCTCTATGTCGGCCCGCCGCGCGGCCAGCGCAGCCTCACCCTCTCCCCCGAAGCCCTCAAACTGGCCACCGCCTTCAGCCGCGCCGCCGCCAGCCAAACCAGCGAGGAAGAAGCGTTGGGGGAAATCGTCGCCATCGCTCTGGCGCAGTTACGCGCGGCGCGGGGTGGATTCACCAAACCAGCATGAAAAAACTCCCGGACGACTACCGGCTTCGGCAATGGCGGATCGCCAGCACCAGACACAAGCAAAATGCAAGACAGCAAAAAACACACAGACGCAAGCCGCCCAAGCCCAAGAGCAGCCCGAGGAAACCCAGACACGAGCGCCGACAGTTCCGGTCACTGTCCGGTTATCAGATCATCCCGGCGCCCAAACAGATCGTGATGCACCCCAGAGACATCCACAAAACAGCCCGTTTTATCCAAAAACTGCGCGGCAAGACCAACCGGAATTTGTTCATTGATTTTTTCAAAACCGATTTTCTATCCGCGCTGGGGGCGGTGTATCTGTATTCCGAGATCGACCGCATACAATCCCAGTCCGGCGTCACCATCAAACTGAGGAGTAAAGCAGGATCGCAAGTGCGCAACGCCCTGCGCAATACCGGAATTCTCGCACTATGTGGCGATACGGAGATGCCCGACCGCGGAATGCTCCCGATCATTCGAGGGGAAAGGGATGAAGGCTTGCCGGACATCACCAAGTACTTGATGAAAACTGCGCTACTCAATCGCCAGCTGGAAATCAATAATCAGGATTACGCTGAATGGTTGGTCAACAAAGCCATTGGCGAAGCCATGCTCAATGTTGGCTACCATGCGTATCCGGACAGAACGGACAGGCGGTTCTGGTGGGCGATCGCAGCGATCATCAGCAACCAACTGCATATCGCCCTGTGTGATAGAGGGGTCGGAATCCCCGAGACGTTGCGGACAAAAAGTTGGTTCAGCCCCATTCTGGAGACCCTGTCGGTGGGGAGCGACGATGGCAAGATAATCCGGTCGGCAATGCAATACACCCGAAGTTCACGGCATCATCCCGGCGGCGGACTAGGTAGCCGCGACATCCAAAATCTGGTGCTGGAGATGGGTAAAGGGCAGTTGACAATCGTCAGAGGCCGGGGCTACTATCGCCTGCAAGGAGAAGGTGGGCGCGACCCATCCAAGAACATTGGCCACAATGTGGGCGGCACGTTCATACTGTGGCGAATTCCGTTGCAACACTAACTCGGAGGTACGCTATGAGTGAATTTACAATCGATGTTGCCCGCGATTTCTCCCGTTTCCCCTTCGGCCGCTACCGCGCCGACGGAGATCGTAGCGGGGAGGTGTTCCGCGAAGAAAAACTGGCACCTGCCATCCGCGACCACGATCATGTTACGGTAGACCTCAGCGGCTCAAACTACTACGGGTCTTCATTTCTGGAGGAGACATTCGGCGGCTTAGTGCGCAAGCACTTCACCAGAGATCAACTGAACGAGAAACTCACCGTCAAACACGACAAACTCCCTTCGGTCGTTCTGGAAGTAAACAAATACATAAAAAGAGCTGAAGAGGTCATAGTTTGATGGGTTGGATCGCGTCCATAATAGTCATACTCTTGGCTTTATATGGGTGGGTTCTCATTTTCTGGCTAGCAAAACGCCGAGAAGCACACGATTTATACAGCTCCACTATCCCCCTGCTTGAGCAACTTGAAATTGAAGGGGAACAAGCATGGTCAGCCGCCCCAGGCTCGCTGGGAGAATATACAGAACGGCGGTTGACCTCAAAACTGGCGGCCATTGAACAGCGAGTTGGTCTGATTCAAAGACACTACCGGAGCTTTGAAAATTCCAGCGAAATCGCAGAGGAAATACAGTGTTTGCACGAATTCCTCACGGCGGCATCTGACTTGCTCCCTGCGGGGGAATCGCGCAGTACCGCTATTCATCGCCACACAACCGAACTGATTCGGCTCCTGCTTGAGGCAGACTACGAACACATCAACAAGCGCCCTAGGCTTTTCCCCCAATTTCTGTATGAAATAGTGTCCTGACCCCGGTTTCGTCGGTCCTGGGCAAGCGCCACCGGGGGTACCGGCCCCGCAAGCACCTACGCCGCCTCATCCGGCGGCGGTGGCGCCGAATCGCCGCCCCACGCCGCTCGCTTGGCGGCCATGAAGCCTTGTTGAATTTCGGTGCGGGCGACATTCGCCCAGCGCGGCGCCTCGCCGCTGGGGTTGGCTTGTTTGATCTGCGCGACCAGCGCGAGGGCTTGTTGCTCCAGTTCGGCCAGTTTGGTGATGATGCCGCGCGGCTTGGGTTGAGTTGCCATAATCGTTACCTCTTGGTTGAAAAATCGGTTGACACTGCCCCCGTGGGCGGCTATCCTGTGATAGTGCGCCTGAGTCAGAATCGGTAATCAGGACAGGTTCCTCCGGGGGGTACCGGCCCCGCAAGCGCACACTCTTCGCCTTACTATTGGCTATATTTCTTTTTGGCCGCATCAACTTTCCTCTGCACTGTTCGCGTCATCGTCGTCAAGTACGCCTTTGAGCCATCACCAGATACCTTCCACGCCACCGCCCACCACTTATCTTGCTTATCCTGCACGAAACTTATCCACCGATTGTCGCGCTGATGATGGGTATCCTCCCCATCCACCGCCTTCTGCACCAGCCGTAACCGCTCCGGCGTAATCCCCCGCCCGCTCGCCTTGATGTGCCCGATTCCGTCTCGGGATAACCGCATCCACTCCGGCGCCCCGCGCTCCTGCAACGCCTTCGGGAACACCGCCACTGCCGTCTCCAACCGGCCTTCCGGCTTGTGCTGATACGCCTTGCGCTCGGCCACCGTCCCCAGCGCCGGCGTCTTATTCCACAACCGCGCAAACCCCGCCCCGCCCAAATCCTCGGCAATCCGCGCCCGCGTAATCGCTTCCCCGCGCCCGGCCGGATTCACCTGCAGCAGTTTCTCGATGTGGTCGGCGAACGCCGTGCGCACGCCCAACTCCCGATGCTTGCCGGCATTCCACTCCCATCCCGGATTCACCCCCTTCGGCACCCGCGCCGTGCGCCCAGTGGTCGGATGCACCCACGTCTCCATCTCCAACGGCGGCGCCGTAGTCTGCGCTCCGGCGTCCTTCAGTTTCTCGTGCTGGCGGCGGCTCACCTGCCGCACCCAACACTTACACCCCCAGCCGTTCGGCGGGAAATGCGTGTCCCACCACGGGTCGTCCACCGGCAGCAACGTCCCCGCCCAACGCACATGCCAATCCCGATGCACCTTCGACGGGCCGAGCGAATACAGCAGATAGGGGAAGGAGTCTTTCGTCTCCTCGATGGTGTGCCAATGCCCCGCCGATCGCGCCGAGCGCATGTTGGCGTTGTAGATTGTCCGCAGGCGGTGGGGGATGGAATCCACCCCCGTAGGCGGCGCCCAGCCCATCTTGCGCAGGCGCGTGGATGGCTGATCCGGCGTGCTTTTGGGGCTGGATTATGTAGCCGTGAGCGCCGCCGCCGAGATGCTGGAGATCACCATGACGGCGGATCTGTTTGCGCGGTTGCGGGTGATGGAAGGGGAGGTGCTGGGGTGTCGCGGGAGGCGGCTCGGCTTGCTCGGTTTGCTAGGTGTAAAAGACAAACATGAGACCGAACAATATCCACAACAGGATCGAACCGAAGATGATACAGAAAATGAACCAGATCACCCTGACCGCGCCGAAGTTGATCAGCGCGACCCAGAATATCAAGAGAAGCGCAAGGGTGCCAATGCCTTTCAAGAATTCCATGCGGCCGATCAGGGAGAGCGCTAGGAGAAAAAGGGGTACACGACTAGCCCGAACCAGAGCCACAATAGGGGCGGACCAACGATGAGCCAGAACAACAGCCAAGACCAAAATTTCATGCTGATCAGCTGGCCCGAGAAGCCGCTAGGCGGTAAAGATGGCCTTGATGAATATCCAGACCAACAACAAGGCGAACGGGCCGAAGATCAGCGCTAAGACAATGGCGATCCAACCCAGCACAAAAGTAACAATGGCGTCCAAGAACCTCATGCCGCCACATTGCCACAAACCGGCAACAGCCTCAACCGCAACCCGTAGGGTCGTGAAACTCGGTTGGTCCGGCTTGATGGATGAGCACGGCGCCGAAATCGACTGGGACGACGCCGAGGCGCGCGCCGGTGTGCTCGACAACCACTACATCCTCGGCCCGATTCGGGATGCCGTGTACGCCGAGCTTACCGGCGGCAATTACGCCGCCGCCGTACTGGAAAAAAACTCCTAGACGCCGCCCGTCATTGGGCAACGGGAAATGCCGGCGAATATCCAATATACCCGCCCAACCGCAAGGCCATCGAGGTATGGGGGCTGGTGTGCGACCAGTGGCGCGTCGGCGCCCTCGGCGGCGTGTTCGGCCTGCACTGGCCATCCGTGGCAATCCTGCTCGACGGCGCGGGCATCAAACTGCGGCGGGGGTTGTTGCGAAAACTGCGGGGGATGGAGCGGGCGGCGGTGGACGTGTTGAATAAATCGAGGAGAGGGAGATGAGCGATCAGAACTTGTCCATCGACTCCACGTGTTGCCACAGCCGGATGATTCCGACTGCGACTATAGCCGCAAGGAAGGCCGCGAAGTTTCCGAATACGGTTTCTAGCGAAGCCCACATACCGAGACCCACGACCGCGATCAGCAGCACGATGAAAAACAGGGTACGTAGCTGCCCTAAAACAGCCCAGACGGCTATCAGCGGCAGAAGTACAATGGTGAGCGATACGAGCGAGTCCATTTCGTGGAGCATAGCGCAGTACTGGGGGCGAGACAATGCCTGACCTGAACGCCCGCGTCGTCCTGACCGCCAAGGATCGCACTCAGGGCCCTATCGGACGCGCCCGCCGGGGGGTGGAGTCCATCAGCCGCTCCCTCGGCTTTCTGCAAAATGCCGCTACCGCCGTTTTCAGCGTGCAGTTCATCGGACGCTTGGGTCGGATGGCGAGCGAATATCAAGCCCTCAACAACCGCATCCGCACCGTCGCCAAGACCAGTTTCGAGTTCGAGAGCGTGCAAGGCAGATTGGCCGCCCTCGCCCAGCAGACCGGCTCGGACTACGCCGCCGTGGTGGAAAGCTACACCCGCATGGCCATCGCCGGCAAAAACCTCGGGCGCACCCCATCAGGCTACCCGAAAATTCTCATCCACTCGATAAAACGGTTGATTTTCCGCCCGATTCGGGACACGCTAGCGGCCTTCTCCATGCGGGCGCGTCAACTTGAAAAAACTGCGGAAAACCTTGGAATCACTGAGCCGGAACGGCCTCGCGCATCATCTGGGCAACCTCAATCGCGGGCTGGAAAAGGAGAGTCTGCGGGTGAATGCGGACGGCGTTCTGGCGCAATCGCCTCATCCGCGCGCACTCGGCTCGGCGCTGACTCATCCGTCGATCACCACGGACTACTCGGAGGCCATGCTGGAATTCGTAACCCCCATCCACACGGATGTGGACGCCCTGCTCGCGAATCTCTCCACCATCCACCACTTCACCTACCACAATCTCGAACAGGAGAAACTGTGGGTGAGCAGCATGCCGTGCATCGTTCAGGGGGAATCTCACATCCCCATCGCCCGCTACGGCACCTCCAATATCGCGCAGATGAAGGAAGCCTACCGGCGCGGCCTGCGTCTGCGCTATGGCAGTCTCATGCAGACCATCTCCGGCATTCATTTCAATTTCTCCCTGCCCGGCGCATTCTGGAACGAATTTCTCGCCAGCGACGACGAGGACGAGATCAGGACACAAAAATCGGTGTACTACTTCTCACTCATCCGCAATTTTCACCGCCATTCCTGGCTCGGCTGCTATCTCTTCGGCGCCTCGCCGGCGGTGTGCAAGTCGTTCCTGCGGGGCCGCGAACATCTGCTGGACGAATTCGATGCGTTCAGTTTTTACGCCCCCTGGGCGACCTCCCTGCGGCTCAGCCGAATCGGCTACAGTAGCAATGCACAGGCCGGTATCGAGGTAGGTTACAACAGCGTGGAGGATTTCGTAGATTCCCTGCGGCGGGCGATACGCTCGCCGCTGGCGGAATACGAGAAATTCGGCGTCAAGGCAGACGGAATCTACCGCCAACTCAACGCCAATCTGCTGCAAATCGAGAATGAATTCTACTCGGTGGTTCGCCCGAAGCGCGTAACCACCTCCGGCGAAAGCCCGTCGCGCGCACTCAGGCAACGGGGAGTCGAGTATGTGGAAGTGCGCAGTATCGACCTGAATCCGTTCATCCCCATCGGCATCGACGCCGAATGCGTGCGTTTCTTCGACCTGCTGCTGCTGTACTGCATGTTTTCCCATAGCCCCGACATCGACCGGGACGAATGGGCGCGCACCGTGGAAAACCGCCACCGGGTGATCCTGCAGGGGCGCAAATCCGACCTGAAATTGCGCATGAATTCCCACGATTCGACCTTCACGGAATGCGCCCGCGAACTGCTGCACAACCTGCAGCCGCTGGCCGAATTGCTCGATGAGGTTGACGGGCAAAACCACTACCGCTCGTCCCTGCAACACCAGCTGGTCAAGGTAGAAGATGCGGAGATGACACCTTCCGCCGAGATCATCCGGCAGATGTCTCAGCAGAAGGTCGGCTTCTACGAATTCGCCATGGGCATGGCCGAGCAACACGAAACCCACTTCAAGCGCACCCGCATAGATTCACGCGCCTACGCCGACATGCAGGCCGAGGCCGCCCGCTCCCACCGGCGGCAAGCGGAAATCGAAGACGGCGACGAACTGAATTTCGACGATTTCCTCGCCGATTACTTCCACCGGCAGAATCAAGCGTAACCGGTGGCAAGCAACTCTGCTTTTCCGTCCAGCCGGCTCGACCGACAAAAACGCTTGACATTCAGGGTATTTCAATGGATAGTGCCTAGCGCAGTTGGGATTGGGCTGCCTTTGCGGTTCTCCGGGCGTCAGCCCGGCCCGGCTGCCTTTTATTGCCCATGCACCTTCTCTATCTGGATGACGCTGGTTCTGCCAAAAACCAAGCCGAGGACTATTTCGTTCTTGGTGGCATATCCATATTCGAACCACAAGTCCATTGGGTGACTCAGAAACTCGACCAACTCGCCCAGAGCATTTGTCCCGATGAACCCGATAGTGTCGAGTTTCACGCATCCGAAATTTTCTCCCGTCGCGCTGCCCCGTGGCGCGACTTGTCGCGCGAAGAAGCTCAAGGCGTCATCAAGGCTGTTCTGGGTATATTGAATCAATCCTACGATTCCGCGCGGGCATTTGCCTGTGCGGTTCACAAGGATTCCTATCCCGATCAGGATCCGGTGGAACTGGCTTTCGAGGATCTTTGTAGCCGCTTTGATCGCTATCTCGGTCGCCTGCGCAACGAAGGCGACCGCCAGCGCGGACTTTTGATCCTCGACAAAAGCGCATATGAAACGACACTACAGAAAATGGCTCGCAACTTCCGCAAAATCGGAACGCAATGGGGAACGATCCGCAATCTCGCCGACATACCCCTTTTTGTCGACTCCCGCGCGTCCCGCATCGTTCAACTCGCCGATCACGTGGCATATGCAGTGTTTCGACGATACAACGCGAAAGATACCAATTACTTGGATGTAATCGCTCCCAAATTCGATCGTACCGAGGAGGTCGTGCACGGACTGTCGCACAAGACACTCGACCGGAATTGCATGTGCCTCGCGTGCGCAACTCGCCCTCGCCAAAATTGATCGAAAGCGCGCGTACTGCGTAACCCGTAACCGCCACCGGTGTCCGCAACTTGTCAAAACGGCGATTTTTCGGGACAATAGCGGGCATTCACACACCGGTACCAACCATGACCACATCCGCCCAGCAACTCGACAAAATCAAACGTTCCGCCGGCTTCATCGCCGCCCTCGACCAGAGCGGCGGCAGTACGCCCAAGGCATTGAGCCTGTATGGAGTCGAGCCGAGCGCCTATCGCGACGAGGCGGAAATGTTCGCCAAAGTCCACGAAATGCGCACCCGCATCATCACCGACGAGGCATTCGGCGGCGATCGGATTCTCGCCGCCATCCTGTTCGAGGACACCATGGATCGCGCGGTGGCGAGCAAGCCGACGGCGCGCTATCTGTGGGAGGAGAAGAACATCGTGCCCATCCTCAAGGTGGACAAGGGGCTGGCGGACGAGGCCGACGGCGTGCAGCGGATGAAGCAGATGGAGCAACTCGAAGACTTGCTGGAGAAGGCGGTGGCCAACGGCATCTTCGGCACGAAAATGCGCTCGGTGATCAAATGCGCCGATATTCGCGGGATCGCGGCGGTGGTCGCCCAGCAATTCGACACGGGCAAGATCATACTGCGCCACGGCCTGATCCCCATCATCGAACCCGAGGTGGACATCCACGCCGCGGACAAGGCCGAGGCGGAACACCTGCTCAAGATGGAAATCGGCGCGCATCTGGCAGACCTCGACGAGGGCGATATGGTCATGCTGAAACTGACGCTGCCGGAGGCGGCCAACTTCTACGAGGAGTTTGTCGCTCATCCGAACTGCCTCAAGGTGGCTGCATTGTCGGGGGGGTACAGCCGGGAGGAAGCCTGCCGACGCCTGACGGAAAACAACGGCATGGTGGCGAGTTTTTCCCGAGCATTGACCGAGGGCTTGTCGGTGAATCAGAGCGACGGGGAATTCACCGCCATGTTGGACGAGTCCATCGCAACCATCGCGGCGGCCTCGGCTACCTGAACGGGCGCGCCATCTCGTGGCTTTCGATAGCTGATAGCTGATACCTGATGCCAGTCGAATTCGATGGATGATGCGTTTCGCAAACACACCCCCTCCCCCTCCCCATCCCGAATGGCCCCGGTAGCTCAGTCGGATAGAGCGGCCGCCTCCTAAGCGGCAGGTCGGAGGTTCGAATCCTCTCTGGGGCGCCAGCATCATGCACTTCACCGACGAACGCGAATTCACCTACACCCGCGCCTACCGCGGCTCGTTGCGTTGCGTCATCTGCGACTGGGCCGGCACCATCATGGATTTCGGCTGCATGGCGCCCGCGATGGTTTTTCGTCAGGTGTTCGAGCGAGCCGGCGTGCCCATCAGCATCGAGGAAGCACGCCGGCCCATGGGCACGCACAAAAAAGTCCACATCGGCCTGATCTGCGAAATTCCCGAGGTGCGTCGGCGCTGGGTGAAAGCCCACGGCGCCGAACCGTGCGAGGCGGATGTGGCGCGCATGTTCGACGATTTCGTGCCGCTGCAGGAAGCCTGCTTGGAGGAATACGCGCAACTCATACCGGGCACCCGCGAAGTGGTCGCCGAGTGCCGCCGCCGGGGGTATCGGATCGGCTCCACTACCGGCTATCTGTCGGGCATGTTGGCGATCATCCGCGCCGCGGCGGAAAAACAGAACTATGTTCCCGATGCCATTGTCGGCGCCGACGATGTCGAACGTGGCCGCCCCTCCCCACAGATGGTGCTGCGCAATCTGCTGGAACTGGATATTTCGCCGGTGCAATCGGCGGTGAAGATCGACGACACTCCGAGCGGCATCGAGGAAGGATTGAACGCCGGCTGTTGGGCCATCGGTGTGGCCGCCTCCGGCAATGAAGTGGGGATGCCGCTGGCGCAGTGGAGTGCCTTGCCCGAGGCGGAGAAACAAAAACACCGGGCGCGCGTCTACCCGGCCATGTACCAATGCGGCGCCCACTATGTGATCGACAGCGTGGCCGACCTCATTCCCTGTTTGGACGATATCGAAGCGAGATTGCGACGCGGCGAAAAGCCTTGACGAGCCGTCGCGGCGCGCTCAGTCCCTCAGCCCCGCTCGAAACCGATGCGGCGGCCGGCCCAATCCGGCAACTCGGCGATTTTCGCCTGTTGCAATGCCGCCCGAACCCGCTCGGGCAACGCCGTGGTTCGCCCGGCTCCGGTGTCGTAATGCAGCGTCAGGAATTCGCCGGTGGCGCGCAGTTCGCCGTCGACCATCAGCAGATGGGCGAAGCGGATGCGCTTGGCGTCGCTGTCGAGGATGAGAGTTTCCACCGCCAGTTCCGCCGGCGCGCGCACTTCCTTGAGGTAGCGCAGATGGGTCTCCACTGTGTACAGGGCGCAGCCGGTGCGCTTGAAGTATTCGATGCCGATGGCGAAATGATCCTGCATGATCCAAGTGGCATTGCTGAACGGCACGAGATAATACGCTTCGTTCAAGTGGCCATAGCCGTCCAGCCAGTGCGCCTGTAGCGTTTCGCGATGCAGTTTCAGCGGGGTCATGGCGGCGTGCATAAGATCGTCTGTGAGGGGGGCTGTAAGGAAGTTTCATGCAAAGTGGTCGGCGTGTGAAATTGTACCGCCGCAGCCGCTTTCTTTGGAAAATCATTTCACCGCCGCGGGTAGCCAAATGCGCCCGAGTGGGGCAAACTTGCCGACCGACGCGGGGCGGCTTGCGCCCCATACCCACGATAACCCGTTTGCGTTGCTGACCGAGCACCCACCGCCCAAATGGCCCAGGCGCACACCGAAACCGTCATCGAAGTCCACCACTGGTCGGACAAACTGTTCACCATCAAGACCACGCGCGACCCCTCCCTGCGCTTCCGCAACGGCGAGTTCGCCATGATCGGATTGGAGGTGGACGGCAAGCCGCTGATGCGCGCCTACAGCATGGCCAGCTCCCACTACGAAGACCATCTCGAGTTCTACAGCATCAAGGTGCAGGACGGCGCATTCACCTCGCGGCTGCAGCACATTCAGGTGGGCGACAAACTGCTGGTCAGCAAGAAACCGACCGGCACCTTGTTGTGGGATCATCTGCGTCCGGGCAAGCGCCTGTATCTGCTGAGCACCGGCACCGGCCTCGCGCCCTTCCTATCGGTCATCAAGGATCCGGATGTATACGAGAATTTCGAAACGGTGGTGCTGGTGCACGGCTGCCGCTTCATCAACGAATTGACCTATCAGAACCTGATCACCAGAGAGCTGCACAACAACGAGTACTTCGGCGACAGCGTGCGCGAGAAACTGATCTACTATCCGGCGGTAACGCGCGAACCGTTTCGCAACTACGGGCGGATCACCGAACTCATCGAGAGCGGAAGGCTGATGCAGGATACCGGCCTGCCGCCGCTCAGTACCGAGGAAGATCGCTTCATGCTGTGCGGCAGCCCCGGTATGCTCAACAGTCTCTCCGCCATCCTCGACGAAAAAGGCTTTCGTGAAACCCGCAAGAGCGACTTTCGCGAGTATGTGGTGGAACGCGCGTTCGTGGAAAAATAACGCGGGCGATCCTCTTCGCTATCCGCCAACCCGCCGGAAGGTGAGATTGATGCGTGCGCCGACCGGCCGTTTCGTGCGCGGCACGGCGTGGCGCCAGTGGCGCTGGGTTTCGCCCGCCATCACCAGCAATGAACCGTGGCGCAACGGGATTTGCACGGAATCGAGATCCTTTCGCCGTTTGTGCCGCATGACGAAACGCCGGGTGGCGCCGAGGCTGAGCGAGGCGATCACCGCAGTGCGGTCGAGCTCGGCCTCGTCGTCCGAATGCCAGCCCATGGCATCGTCGCCGTTGCGATACAGGTTGAGCAGGACGCTGTTGAATCGGCTACCGGTATGCGCCTCGACTCGGCGGCGCAGTTGCGCGAGGGCGTCGAACCAGGGCAGGGGTTCGTTCACCACCCCGGAATAGGCATAGATCGCCTGCGGGTCGCCGTACCACGCCGCCAGACGGGGGGAACGAACCGACTTGCCGAACAGCTTCAACCGTGGCTGCCGCCAACGCGCCCCTTGCCCGATGAGATGGAAAAACCGGTCGGCTTGCGCATTGTCGAGAAAGCGCTCGACCAGATAGCACTCCCCATCGACCAACGGAATCGCGCACTTCACCTCTCGCCCGCGCCCTCGCTCGCGTCCGCATCTGCATCTGCCAGCGCCGCCTTGAGAGATTCCTTGTCGAAGAAATAGCGGCAGATTTCCCGCTTCCCCATCACCAGCAGCGGCACGGACAGGCGGTATCTCCGACGCCAGCGTTCATCGTCCTCGATGTCGCGCGCGACCACCTCGAACACGCCCGCGCCCAATTCCCGCTGCAACTCGCGCAACCCGCGCGCCATGTATTTGCACAGGTGGCAGCCGCTCTTGTGGTAGAAATGAATGATCGGCCTTTTCACTTTCACGAGGCACTCACGGGCGCATCAATCCGCTTCCGCCATCCGCAAAAACGCCTCCTCGTCCAGCACGGTAACCTGCAGCGCCTCGGCCTGCTCGGCCTTGGCTCCGGCATTTTCCCCGACTATCACATAATCGGTTTTATTCGAAATGCTGCCGACGACGCGCGCGCCCAGAGACTGCAGAATCCGCTTCGCCTCGGCGCGCGGCATGGACAACGCGCCGGTCAGCACCACGGTCTTGCCCGTGAAGGCCGTCGGGCCGGCGGTTGTTTCACCATCCGCCTCCGCCACCACCGGCGGCGGCCACGCCACGCCCACGGCGATCAATTTGTCGATCACTTGCCGATTGTGCACCTCGCGGAAGAAGGCGACGATGCTCTCCGCCACCACCGGACCCACATCGGGAATTTCCTGCAACGCCTCCTCACTCGCCGCCAGCAAGCCATCGAGACTCGGCAGATGAGCCGCCAACGTTTCCGCCGTGGCCACCCCGACCAGCGGGATGCCGAGGGCGTAGAGGAAGCGCGCCAGGGTGGTGCGCTTGCTGTTGTCGAGCGCGGCGATCAGGTTGGTGGCGGACTTCTCCCCCATCCGCTCCAGCCCCTCGAGCTGCGCCGCCGACAAGTCATACAAATCGGCCACATTGGCAATCTGCCCGCCATCGATCAGTTGCGCCACCAGTTTGTCGCCGAGCCCCTCGATATCCATCGCCGCGCGGCTGGCGAAGTGCTTGATGTTCTCTTTGCGCTGCGCTGGGCAGTGGAGTCCGCCGCTGCAACGGGGGATGACGCCGTCTCGCGCGCGCACGATGGTGGAAGCGCACACCGGGCAGTTTCGCGGGAATTTGCACTTGCGGGCGCCCTTGAGCCGCTTCGCCGCAATGACCGAGACCACTTCGGGGATGACATCGCCGGCGCGGCGCACGATCACGCTGTCGCCGATGCGCACATCCAACCGCGCGATTTCGTCCCAGTTGTGCAAGGTGGCCTTGGACACGGTGGCGCCGCCGACGAATACCGGCTTGAGGCGGGCGACCGGCGTGATCGCTCCGGTTCGCCCGACCTGCAATTCGATGCCCTCCACCACCGTCTCCTCCTCCTGCGCGGGGAATTTGTGCGCCAACGCCCAACGCGGCGCCCGCGCGGTGTGGCCGAGGGCGTCCTGCCAGTCCATGCGCGACACCTTGTACACCACGCCGTCTATATCGAAGGGCAGGTCGGCGCGCCGCTGCAGCATTTCCGCGTAGTATTCGAGACAGCCCGCGACGCCGACAACCCGCCGGGCGAGGGACGAAACCGGCAGGCCGAGGCGGGCGATCCACTCGACCACCTCCCAGTGGGTGCGCGGGATGGGCGCGCCGACCACCTCGCCGAGGGCGTAGCAACACAGTTGCAGGGGGCGCGCGGCGGTAACCGCCGGGTCGAGTTGGCGCAAACTGCCGGCGGCGGCGTTTCGCGGGTTGACGAAGGTTTTCGCGTCCTGCTCCCGTTGGTTTTGGTTGAGTTTGCGGAAGTCGTCCTTGCGCATGAATACTTCGCCTCGAACTTCCAGCACTTGGGGAATCGATGTACCGCGCAGGTGGGTGGCGCCGCCCTCGCTGCCGCCCTCGCCACCGCCCCCACCGATAGCGGCGAGCACTTGGCGCATGTTGTGCGTGATGTTCTCGCCGCTGCGGCCGTCTCCTCGGGTGGCGGCCTGCACCAGCCAGCCGCGCTCGAAACGCAGACTGACCGCGAGGCCGTCCAGCTTCACTTCGGCGACATATTCGATCAAGCCATCCTGCAATTCCACCCGTTCGCGCGCGCGCTGGTCGAACCTCTCGATCTGCTCGTCGGCAAAGGCATTCGCCAGCGAGTGCATCGGCACGCCGTGCACCACCTCGGAGAAGGTCTTGGCAACGGCGCCGCCGACCTTTTGCGTGGGCGAGTCCGCCGAGGCGAATTCCGGGTGGGCTTCTTCCATCTCCTGCAGTTGCCTCAGGAGGCGATCGAATTCGCCGTCCGTGATCTTCGGATCATCCAGCACGTGGTAGCGGTAGTTGTGGTATTCCAGTTGCTCCCGCAACGCCGCGATTTGCGCCTGCGCCTTGCTCACCGCCGCCGGTCAAAATATTCTGGCGGCTTCGTCGCTGCCCGCCGGGATGCCCAGCCGCGCCATTTCCTCGGCGAGCTGCTCGATGGACTTTCGCGTCTCCTCGATACCCTCCTGCGTGAAATCGTCGTACCCCGGCAGACTGACCACGCCCTTGTTGCGGGCGGCGAAGGATTTGGCGGTATCCACCATCTCGGCGAACACCGCCCCCGGCGAGCGGTTGACCGCCGGTCGCGTGAAGAAGATCAGGTCGCGCGTGCTGAACGACTTCATGTCGTCGAAATCGAACTGCCCGGTTTCGCTCATGTCGGCGAGACTGTACAGGCTGACTCGGCTCTTGCCGACGATTTTGAATCTGGAGTAGTAGCGCTCTCCGTCTCGCTCCAAGCCCATCTGCAGGGCGCAGCGATCGATCGCCGCGCCTTGAAACGGCTCGGCGCTCTGGCTCTCGGGGCGAACCGTTACCGCGAACACGCAATCGAATCGGGTTACGAATTTGGCGATGGCGGCTGCTTGGGCGAAGGCGTTTTCCACGGTCGTCATGAAGGTGAATTCTCGCCCGGTGCCCTCGGACAAGCGCGACACCAGCGCGGAAAAACGGGTCATCTCCAGATTGCTGATGGCGCCAGTGCGATCCGCCAGCTGTATGGTCGCCACGAGATCGCCAAAACGCGAATCCTCCGTCTCCTGCTCCAGATCGCGCCACGCCTTTTCCGGCATCTTGAGGCCGTGAATGCTGTGGGTGCGGGTGAATTCTCCGACACCGGCTCGGTAGATGGCGAGCACGCTTTCCCGGCCGACATCGCGATCGCCGGTGATCTTTACCCAGTAATCGATCTGGCTCAGGCGCACGAATCCCTCGACATCGTGGCTATTGGACGGCACCGGCGCGCGGCGGCTCGACGAGGCGGGCGCGCCGCTCCCGAGCCGCGAAACATTCGCGAGCGATTCATCGGTTTCGGCGTGCCAAGCATCCGATTGTTCCGCTGCCGCCTCGGATTCGCCGAGCGGCGTCTCATCCGAGTCGGCGGAAGTTGGTATATTCAACAGCGGGATTTCATGCTGGGCGAAGCCCGCGCCGCGATCATCCAGTACCGGGGCGTCCCGGCGGGCGGCGCGATCCACCGATCCGGCGGGTCGATTCCACGGAAAGCGCTTGCGATCCTGCCATCGGGACAGTAGGTAGATCACGGCCACGATGAAGACGCCAATGACCGCCAGAACAATCTGCAAATTCGCTGTCACGCAATATCACCACGCGGATTCGGTTGGGCGCACGGGATAGGATAACGACAGGTCGATTCGGGCACCGTGCTGCCCGTCAGCTGGCCGCCATCTCCGCCGCCTGCTCGATATCCACCGATACCAGCCGGGAAACGCCGGGCTCGCCCATTGTAACACCCAGCAACACATCCGCCGCCTCCATGGTGATCTTGTTGTGCGTGACCACGATCATCTGGCTGGCGCCCACCATGGTTTTCAGGGTGTGGCAATAGCGCGCCACATTGGCGTCATCGAGCGGCGCGTCCACCTCGTCCAACAGGCAGAACGGCGCGGGATTGAGCTGAAACAGCGCGAACAGCAGGGCAACCGCGGTCAGGGCTTTTTCGCCGCCGGACAGCAGGTGAATGTGACTGTTGCGTTTGCCCGGCGGGCGCGCCATGACCACCACGCCGGTGGTCAGCAGGTCGTCGCCGGTCAGTTGCAGTTCGGCGCGGCCGCCGCCGAACAGTTGGGGGAAGAATTCGTTGAATCCCACATTGAGCCGCTCGAAGGTCTGCTTGAATCTGGTGCGGGTCTCGCGGTCGATTCGCTGCATCACGCCGCGCAGGGTGTCGAGCGCCTCGCTCAGATCGGCGTGTTGTGTGTCGAGGTATTCCTTGCGCTCGCTTTCCGCCTCGAATTCCTCGATGGCCACCAGATTGACCGCGCCGAGGCGACCGATCTTGTGCGCCAGCTGGGCGCTGCGCGTCTCCCACTCCGTTACCGTGGCGTCCTGCGGCAGATCGGCAAGCAGCGTCTGGCGGTGATAGCCTCGGCTGTCGATCTGCTCCATCTGCGTATCGCGCCGCACCAGAATTTCCTGTCGATCGAGGCGGTGTCGTTCGAGGATTTCTCGCGCTTCGTCGACCGCCTCGCGCTGCGCCGCGCGTTGCTGGTCGCTGTGGGCGATGCGATCGTCCAACTGCGCCACGGCGTCGCCGGCCTCGGCCAGCTGCCCCTCGATTTCCCCCCGGCGCGCCAGCAGGTCCTGCAGCCGCAGATTCACCTCATCCAGCGGGTCGCCGGATTCCGCCGCCGCTGATTTGTCATCGGCTTCGCTGAGTTGCGCAAGTCGCTCGTCGTCGGCTCGGCATTGCCGCTGCAAACGGGCGATGCCGTCGGCGATGGAATCGATTTCGCCCTCCAGCCGCTGTTTGTGTAGCGCCTGTTGGTGCAGTTGCTCGCCGATTTCCGCGAGTTCGTCCTTGCGGCGCGCCAGCGTGTTGCGATGCCCTGCCTTTTGTTGCAACAACGCATCCCGCTTGGCCCCCAAAGTGCCCTGCTGCGCCGCCGCCTGCTGCAACAACCCCTGCGCCGTGGCGATCTCGTCGCGATCGGTGCGCAGATGACGGCCGAGGCCGCCGAGTTCGCCCTCGAAGGCGGCGATGCGCTGCTCCACTTCGAGATAACGCGCCTCCTCCCGGCCGAGGGCGCTGTGCAGTTCGGTGCGCTGCCGTCTGAGATCATTCAGCGCCAATCTCTGCAGTTCCACCTCTTGCCGTTGCGCCTCCTGTTGATCTTGCAGCTGCGCGACCGCGCCCTCGACCGCCGCGACCTCGGCCTCCTGACGGCGCAGGTCGTCCTGCAGTTGGTTGATTTCCTCCTCGCGCGCCAGTACGCCGGTGTCCAGTTGGCTCTGGCTGACGAAACTGATCCAGTTGGCGCCCACCAGTGCGCCGTCTCGGGTGGCCACGCATTCGCTCCGGCTCAAATCGGGCTGCATGGCGACCGCCTCCGCCAGCGACTCGGCCACATATACCCCGCCGAGGAAGCCGGACAAATCGCTCTCGCCGGCCTCCACCTTGTCGAGCAGACGGGTGCGCCCGGCGGGCGCGGACGGCGGTTGCGCCGAACCATCGGTGATCAGCGCAAAGGCGCAATCCGGGCGCTCGGCCAAGGCGTCGTCCGGCAGGCGGGCGACGCACACCGCGCCGAGGTAGTCCTTCAACAGCCGGTCGGCGGCTCGTTCCCAACCATCGGCGACCGATATGCGCGCCGCCAATTTCGGCTGGCTGGCCAGGCCGCAATCGAGCAGCCAGTCCTGCAGGGCTTGGTCGTCGCCGCCGAGGGCAGCCGCCTGAATCTGTCCCAGCGAGGTCAGGCGGGATTGCGCCTCGCGCTGTAACGCTTGCAGACGTGCGCCCTCATCCCGTTTGCGTTGTACCGCCTGAATCAGGTGTTGCAGCGATTCCTCGGTGCGGTGGAATTTCCCCTCGCTGCGCTCGCACGCCTGATCGTGTGCCGCGACCTCGGCGCGCAGGGCCTCGATATCGAGGGACTCGATGGTTCGCCGCGCACCCGCGAGTTCCTCTTCCAGCCGGGCGGTCTGCTCGGTGGAGCGTTCGAGATGTCGCTGTAATTGGGCGATGCGGGATTGCTGCACTTCCTGCTGGCGCGCCGGTGCTTGGGACTGCTCGGTGAACGCCTCCCATTCGGCCTGCCAAGTTTCCACAGCGCTCTCCGCCTGCGCCAACTGCGCCTCGGCTTGTCGGCGCAGCCCTTCGCTCTCTTGCATTTCCGGAGTCAGCGCAGATTGCTCGTCCTGCAGCTGGTCGAGTCGGGATTGGTCGCTTTCGATCTGCCGTTGGCATTCCGCCCGGCTCGCCCGCAACCGCTCCGCTTCCGCGCCGCGCCGCCGCCGGGTTTCCTTGAGGTGCTCGATGCGCTGCTCGGCATTGGTGATCTCGGCGCCCAGATTGTCGTGTTGCCGTTGTACTCGATTGTGCCGTTCGCGGGTTTGGTCGTGCTGTTGGCGCAGTTGCTCGATTTCCGTTTCGCTCTCACGCTGCGCCGTCAGGGCCGCATCCAATCTGGTTTCGCATTGCGCCGACAGGCGATCCTGCTGCGCCAGTTTGTCTTCCAGAGCCAGCAGCCCGAGAGCCAGCAGTTGGCCGTCCACCAGCCGTTGTTCCTCCTTGAGTTTGCGGTAGCGCTTGGCCGCGCTCGCCTGCCGCTTGAGGCGGCGCAGTTGCTTGTCGAGCTGCTCGCGGATGTCGGCCACGCGCGCCAGATTTTCTCGGGTGTGGGCGATGCGGCTTTCGGTTTCCCGCCGCCGCTCCTTGTATTTGGAGGTGCCGGCCGCCTCTTCGACGAACAACCGCAGGTCGTCGGGCCGCGCTTCCACGATGCGGCTGACCATGCCCTGCTCGATGATCGAATAGGAACGGGGGCCCAGGCCGGTGCCGCGAAACAGGTCGAGCACGTCCTTGCGGCGCGTGCGGATGCCGTTGATGTAGTAATTGGAGTGGCCGTCTCGGCTCAAGGTGCGCTTCACCGAGATTTCGGCGAATCCGGCGAAGTTGCCGCCGATGGTGCCGTCGCTGTTGTCGAATACGAGTTCGACCGCGGCCTTGCCGACCGGCTTGCGCGAGGACGATCCGGCGAAGATCACATCCGCCATCTGGTCGCCGCGCAGGGTTTTGGCGGAGGTCTCGCCCATCACCCAGCGCACTGCGTCGATGATGTTGGATTTGCCGCAGCCGTTGGGCCCGACCACCGCGACCACATTCGCGGGCAGGCGAATGTCGGTGGGGTCGACGAAGGATTTGAAGCCGGAAACCTGTAGTTTTGCAAGCCGCATGGGGGCGCGATTTTCAACGAGGCGGGGTGAACGATGGGGGGCGATTATACTGCCTGCGGCGCTTCCCCGGCAGTTGGCGAAAGGCGATTCCCGCACTACAGTCCGCCGCGAAGAGGGCGGGCGGGAATCGGCGGTTAGGGGTTCAATTTCGCGGCGGCGGCTGCGTCCTTGTCGCCGCGCCGCGCAGGATCAGAGATCCGGCCCCAAATGCCCGATACCCTCCGGCTCGTTTTCGCCCACGTTGATCAGCGGTTGCCATTTGACCTTCTTCATCTCCCATTCGCCGGTTTCGCAGTCGTATCTGGAGTTGACGAAGCATTTCCATTCCTCGTCGTTGATTTCCTTGAAGTCGGCTCGGTAGTAGTAGCCCGGATAGCGGGACTCCTGACGGAACTGGATGTGCTTCATGTGGGCTTCGGCGGCGATGATGCGGTGGTAGTTTTCCCACGCGCGCAGCAGTTCGTGCAAGTCCTTGGCGCGCATCTTCAGGGAGTCCTCCTTCAGCATCTTCATCTTGCGCTCCGCCAGTTCCAGCATGGCCGCATTGGTCTGATACCAAGTGGCCACGCCGGCAACATATTCGTCCATGATCTTCTGCAGGCGGAATTGCAGCATCTTCGGCGTGATGTAATGGGGGTTGATGTCGATGGCCGTGGTGTAGTCCTTGTGCGCCAGATAGGTGCGCACCGGTCGGTAGATTTCCTCGACCAATTCCTCGGTGCTCTTCGGCAATTCCGGCTTGAAATCGGGATTGTCGAGACAGTACTTGACCATGCTCTTGGCGCTGATTCGCCCCTCGGTGAAGGAGCCGGAGGAAAACTTGTGGCCGGAAGCGCCCACGCCGTCGCCGGCGGTGAACAGCCCGTTGACCGTGGTCATGCGGTTGTAGCCCCAGTGATAATGCGGCGGCGTGCCGGGCAGGTCGTCGGGCCCCGAACACCACAATCCGGCGCAACCGGCATGGGAGCCGAGCAGATACGGCTCGGTCGGCATGAGCTCGGACATCTGCTTGTCCGGCTCGATGTTCTCTCCGGCCCATACGCCGCATTGCCCGATGGTCATATCGAGGAAGTCCTCCCACGCTTCCGCTTCGAGATGCTTGATCTCTCGCGGCGTCATGGTGGCGGCCAGCTGAGCCATGGCGCTCGGCGTGTCCATGAAGATGGGGCCGCGTCCCTCCTTCATCTCGATCATCATCAGGTGATTGCGCAGGCAGGTGCCCATAGCAAAGCCGACTGCATATCTGTCGTAGCCGTTTTCCTTGAGCAGGTGGTGATTCTTCTCCTGATAATCCTCGCCCATAGCGTTCATCGCCTTGGCCTTGAACAGCAGGAACCACGCCCCCACCGGGCCGTAGCCGTCCTTGAATCTGGCCGGCACGAAGCGGTTTTCCATGAGGGTCAATTCGGCGCCGCATTCGGCCGCCATGGCGTAGGTGGAACCGGCATTCCACACCGGATACCAAGTGCGTCCGGTGCCTTCGCCCACCGATCTCGGGCGGAACACATTCACCGCGCCGCCGCAGGCCAGCAGACACGCCTTGAATTTGTAGATGTATATCTTGTTCTCGCGCACCGAGAATCCGGCCGCGCCGGCGATTCGGTTGGGGTCGTTGCGGTCGGCCAGCAGGCGCACGATGAACACCCGTTCGCGGATGTTTTCCATCCCCAGCGCCTTCTTGGCGGCCTCGGCGACGATCCATTTGTAGGACTCGCCGTTGATCATGATCTGCCACCGCCCGGAGCGCACCGGCTTGCCGCCGTCTCGCAGTTTCTTGCCCTCGTCGCCCTTCTGCTTCCACACCGGCAGCCCCCAATCCTCGAAATTGTGCACCGAGTCGTCCACATGCCGCCCGGTGTCGTACACCAGATCCTCGCGGGTAATGCCCATCAGGTCGCCGCGCACATAGCGCACATAGTCGGCCGGGTCGTTTTCGCCGAGATAGGTGTTGATGGCGGACAGGCCCTGAGCGACCGCGCCGGAGCGATCCATGGCCGCCTTGTCCACCAGTTTGATGTTGAGGCCGGTGCCTTCGGCCCATTTCATGATTTCGAAGGCCGCCCCGCAACACGCCATCCCGCCGCCAATCAGCAGGATATCGACCTCCTCCTCGACCACTTCCGGGTTGGCAAAATCGGATTCGAATTCGGATTCGGACATGAGTTTTCTCCGTAAAGATGATTCGTTGAGCGCGCTAACCGGCCATGAACTGGCTCGAATCGCAGCTGTGGGTGGAGTCGGTGAACAGTTTGGCGTGATCACCGAGTGCCGAGGCATCCGCCTCGGGCTTGCCGCCGAAGGGGTCGGCGGAGCCTTCCGGAGTGGTGCGAATGGGGAACTTGAATCGCTTCATGCCGCCATTGCGGAATTTGACAGTCCACATTATCGATTCACTGCCGCGCAACGGCTGTACCTGCCCGCCGAGGGGCACCACATCGGCATAGTGGCGGCATTCGATGGCCTGTTGCGGGCAGATTTTGACGCAGGAATAACATTCCCAGCATTGTTCCGGCTCTTGGTTGAACGCCTTGAGGACATGGCCGGTTTCCGAACCGTCCTTGTCCAGTTTCATCAGGTCGTGGGGGCAGATGTAGACGCAGGCGGTTTTGTCCTGGCCCTTGCAGCCGTCGCATTTGTCGGTACGTACATATGTTGGCATGGTGATCTCCTAACTGGTTTGCGTGGTGTGACGGATAACCCGTCGCTTGTACAGTGGGGAATGTAGCCGCCCGCGCCGGAGAAAACCAATTAGAATTGCCGTGGCCCCGCATAAAGCCGGTTTATGCGGGGCGCACCCGCTCCGCGCCTAATGCCGACGGGCGGGCCGGGCCAGCAAACAGCATGTTAGTCGGTCGGCTGCTATCTCGGCATGTCACTTGGGCCACGGCGCAACGGTCTCGGTCCACACGGCGCTCTTTCGTCCCTGCAACGCCATCATAGGATGGCTAGCATCGCAACGCGCTTTATCACGGGCAAGGCGCGTTCACGAGTCCTGCACGCGACAAAATGCTTAGCACGCCTACCGCAACGATCTGCGCGCATCTCGCCACCGCTACTTTCCCGTCGGCCACCAACCGGAAGTAGCTTTGCCGGACATGCCACCGAATTGTCGAATCGGATAATGACGGAGCATTCGCGGGTCAAACCAATTCCCGCCACTGCACCACCACGGTTTCGATGCGCCCGAAAGACGTGGGAAAGGCGCGCTTGACCCCACATCCTCGGATGCTACTACCTGCAATACCTGATGACGTCTTTCATCCTATGGTCGATTCTCTGGATATCCAGCTTGTAATCCACCAAGCCGCGCTACGGATAAAATTGCGTAACACTTACGGTTGAGTCCGATATTACCCGTTGCTTTCACTGGATGATTCTTCCGGAGGCGATGTTGGTTTGTCCTCTTTATTGAGTTGTAAGCTATACACCGTAAAGATGGAAGTAGCCAGAGCCAAGAGGAGAGCAAGAATGCTCAAAATATCGTTTAGCTTCCATGAGCGCTCGCGGGCTTGGGAGACTAGATATGCCGAAAGGAACGTAACCACGACAATAACAGATGTAGCTATGAGCAAGCCCGGAAACACACCGACTGTCGCGGTCGCAGTAAAGTCCGTAGCGAAATACTCCACAAACGCGGCACCAAAAAACCAAAACCCTGCGACACGGCTACCAACGCCAAGAGACATCCGGAATACCTGACCGCGCACGGGCGCTCGATAACCCAATAGCCACCCGACTAGAACAGAAGAAAGCCCTAGCGACAAAATGAGCGCCCGATTGTCTGCCGGGGGATCAGAGTACCAAAATAGGTACACACCAAATAGCCAGAGTAGTCCACCAGATACCGTAATACCGATATTGTCGTTGAGCAAGGTGGCTGCGTTAGCAACCGGCTGATTTGCAGATTTTTCGTTATGATCTGTGGGCATGGTTCTCTCCTCGATGGTTTGTGAAGTGTAATGATTTCGCTTGCTGTCGCCCGCGGCGATTTCCCGCGGAAGGGTGAATGGTCGTTCCCTCAAGCGCTACCATAGTCTCGTCCCCGCGCCGGGAAACTTCAAGTATAATTTTCATGGGTGGCATAAAACTTGTTTATGAACGTCGCGAGCGAACGCGCCGCCCAAGCAGATACAAGCCGAGCACAATCATCGGCACGCTCAATACCTGCCCCATAGTAACCCAGTCGAGGGCGACCGCCCCCAGATGGGCGTCCGGCTCGCGAAAGAATTCCACGAAGAAGCGAAAAACGCCGTATCCCAGCAGGAACAACCCGGACACCCGTCCGCGCACTCGCGGGCGGGCGGAATACACCCACACGATGAGGAACAGAACCACCCCCTCCAGCGCGAATTCATACAGCTGGGACGGATGACGGGCGGCCCCCGGCGCACTGGGGAACAGCACCCCCCAGGGCATATCGGTAACCCGCCCCCACAGTTCCTGATTGATGAAATTGCCGAGGCGACCGAACGCCAACCCCGGAATGCACAGCGGCGCGATGAAGTCGCCGACCGCGAGGAAACTTCGGTGGGTGCGACGGGCATACAACCAAGCCGCCGCCAGCGCGCCGAGCAAGCCGCCGTGGAAGGACATGCCGCCGTCCCAAATGGCGAACACATCCAGCGGATTGCCGAGATAGAACGGCAGGTTGTAGAACAGCACATAGCCCAGCCGACCGCCGACCACCGCGCCGACGGCGATGTAGAACACCAAGTCCATGATTTCGCCCGGCTCCCAGCCGGAGTCGGGGCGTGCGGCGCGACGGTGGCCGAGCACGCCGGCGGCGATGAAACCGAGCAGGTACATTACTCCGTACCAATGTATCGACAACGAGCCGATGGAAAGCGCGATGGGGTTGAAATCAGGATGTACAATCAAGGGGAAAGTTCCGCAAATACTCCGAGGAAAACTCTACCACAATGACCAACCGCCTGAGCACGCAAACCAGCCCCTACCTGCTGCAACACGCGACAAATCCGGTGGATTGGCATCCGTGGGACGAATCCGCCCTGCGCCTCGCGCGGGATCTGGACAAGCCCATCCTGTTGTCCATCGGCTATTCGGCCTGCCATTGGTGCCACGTGATGGAGCGCGAGAGTTTCGAGGACGAGGCCATCGCGGCGCGCATGAACGAGCTGTTCGTGTGCATCAAGGTGGATCGGGAAGAACGCCCGGACTTGGATCGAATCTACCAGACCGCCCACCATCTGCTGGCACGGCGTCCCGGCGGATGGCCACTGACGCTGGCGCTGACGCCGCACGGACACGCGCCGTTCTTCGCCGGCACCTATTTCCCGCCGCAACCGCGTCTCGGCCTGCCGGGCTTCGGTGAAGTACTGACGCAAGTGGCCGAGCACTACCATCGCAATCGCCAACGAATGGACGGCCACCATCGCGCCTTTGAAAATGCCTTGGAGCGACTCAATCCGGCACCGTCCGCCAGCCCGCTGCCGACACCGGCGCGCGCGCTAGCGAAAGCGCGCGAAGAACTTTCCGACCAATTCGATCGGGTATTCGGCGGCTTCGGAGACGCACCGAAATTCCCCCACCCCACCCAACTCGAACTGCTCCTGCGCCACTGCGCCCAAGACGATGCCGAGGGCGCGGCGGGCACGGCGGAAAGCGCGCGAATGCTCGACCTGACTCTGCGCAAAATGGCCTCGGGCGGGCTGTTCGACCAACTCGGCGGCGGCTTCTATCGCTATTCAGTGGATCGGCAGTGGCGCATACCGCATTTCGAGAAGATGCTGTACGACAACGCCCAACTGCTAGCCCTGTACAGCGACGCCCTGCACCATTTCGCCGACCCGTACTACCTGGCAGTGGTCGAGCAGACCGCAGATTGGGTGATGGGGGAAATGCAGCAGAGCCACGGCGGATACGCCTCCACTCTGGACGCCGACTCCGAGGGGGTGGAGGGGAAATACTATGTGTGGAGCGAAACCGACCTGCGCGCCCTGCTGCAGACCGACGAGTACGCCGCCGTCGAGGGATACTACGGCCTCGCCGGAGAGCCGAACTTCGAAGGCAACTGGCATTTCGCCGTCAACCCGGAGCGCTCGGCGCCGAGCGATACCCTGCGCAGCGCCCAAGCGAAACTCTTGGCGGCGCGCGCACAGCGCATTCGCCCGGCGTTGGACGACAAGATACTGACCGCGTGGAACGGCATGATGATCAAGGGCATGGCGCGCGCGGCCAAAGTACTCGGGCGGGATGATTTCGCCGCCTCGGCGCGGCACGCCCTCGACTTCATCCGCGCCAACCTGTGGCGAGACGATCGCCTGCTGGTAACCAGCCGCAACGGCGAGGCGCACTTGAACGGCTATCTGGACGACTACGCCTTCCTCGCCGAGGGCATAGTCGAACTCCTACAGACGAAATGGCGCTCACGCGATGCGGCATTCGCCGCGCAACTGTGCGACGCCATGCTGGCGCATTTCGAGGATGAGCAACTCGGCGGCTTCTACTTCACCTCCCACGACCACGAAAAACTGCTGCACCGCCCCAAGCCGGGGCCCGACGACGCCATCCCCTCCGGCAACGGCGCCGCCGCGCGCGCCCTGTTCAAACTAGGGCATCTGCTGGGCAACGAAAGTTATCTGCAAAGCGCGGAAAAGACGCTGGCACTGTTCTCCGAGGAACTCGCGCGGACTCCCTCGGTTCACGGCTCGCTGAGCATGGCGCTGCAAGCACGCGACCCCGCCAACCACACCATCATCATCCGTGGCCGCGAGGCGGAAATGGCTGCATGGCAAACCGCCTGCCGCCGCCGTTACCATCCGGAAAACATGACTCTGGCCATCCCCACCGATGCCGCCGACCTACCGGATGCCCTCGCCCAACGCGGGGCGCGGAGGGGTGTGGTTGCCTATATCTGCCGGGGGTTCGAATGCTCGGCGCCGGTTGGCTCGCTGGAGGAGCTGGCGGAGCGGATGGGGTGGGGGGATAGGTGACTCGACTCGAATACATCGGCCCATTGGCCCATTTTGAGGGCTTGAGGGTATGAACAGCGGCAGGAAAATCATCATCATCGCCGGCCCCAACGGCGCCGGAAAAACGATATTCGCGCGGGAATATCTTCCCAATGAATCCCACTGCCCGATATTCGTCAACGCCGACCTCATCGCCGCTGGATTGTCCCCCCTTCTGCCGGAAATTGCCGCCGCTCGTGCCGGCCGTCAGATGCTGCGAGAAATCGATGATCACGCGAAAAGAGGGGAAAGTTTCGGCTTTGAAATCACGCTTGCGAGTCAGGGTTATCTGCGCCGGATAAAAAAGTGGCGCGCGGACGGCTACGCGGTCAAACTGGTTTTTTTATCGCTGGCAACGCCGGAAGAGGCGATGGCGCGGGTAAAATTGCGCGTGAGTCAGGGCGGACACGATATTCCCGAAGCGGTAATCCGCCGCCGATTTCATCGTGGCCGGGAAAATTTCGAGCGGTATCGCCGTTGTGTGAACAGTTGGCACCTCATCGACAACAACGGTGATATACCCGTGTTAATTGAAGAAGGAGAAAACCCATGAAAAAACCATCGAAAAAACCGCCCGCAATGGGTAATCCGGATACGCAGGGCATTATGGATGCGCTCCACCGAGCATTGCGGCGCGCGCATAAAATCGCCTATCAGACCGGCACCAATATCGTTACCATGCGAGACGGCAAGGTGGTGGAAGTGCCGCCGGATCCGGCGTTGTATGAGGATTATGACGAACCGCTCGGTTGGCCGGGGATATGAGTTGGCAGCCGATCGGAGTTGAGGGCTTGGCCATCGCGCAACTATGCAAGCAACCAGTCGGAACGATTACCGACTATCTGTTGTCAGCCACCACGGATGCGCTCTCTCTTCCGACCAGTTGTAACTTACGATACCGGCATCGAATTTACTTCGATAATAACGTCTATACGATTCCACCGGACAATCCGTTTTGAATTCATCCGGCATGGCCAACGCAGGAAAACCGAGTTCGGCAATCGGTATGGCACTCGGTTTCTGCGAAAGAATCGGCAACAATTTTCGCGTTGCATGTAGTTTGCCTCGCCTGAAATGAAATTCACGGCACAACCCGTCAAGCAATTCCAATGCCCACTGGTAATTGGATGAATTTTCCCGAACCCAGATGGAACATGGATGATTGATATGTGTGGGTTTATAGATTCCAATCTCGCTGGCCGATTCGCCCGCAAGAACATGATGCGCGGTAGAAAGCATCTGCGCCGTTTCGACAGTCATCTTTGAAACATGCTTATCACCATGCCACTTAGCGGCGGTATGGGGATCGTGATCGAGGTAAAAGATGTTCATTTTCGGGTGATTTCCGAGGAGATTGATATTCAAGGATATAGCATAATTTTTGCTACTGAAAACGCCGAGAGAAGCGATGATGCTGGTAAAATCGTGCGCAAAACAAGGGGAAGCCCATGAAAAACCATCTGAAAATTATGACGAACCGCTTGGGTGGATGACCTGACAAATGACCCAACTCGAATACATCGGCACCATCGAAAAGCAGCTATGGAAAGCGGCGGATACCCTGCGCGCCAATTCCAACTACGCCAGCAATCAGTATTTCCTGCCGGTCATGGGTTTGTTGTTCCTGCGTCATGCCTACAGCCGTTATCTGGCGGTCAAGGACACCATCGAGGCCAATCTCCCCACCCGAGGCGGGCAGGCGCGAGCCATGACCAAGGAAGATTTCGCCCAACAAAGCGCCATTTTTCTCCGGCCCGAAGCACAGTTCGACCATTTGGTGGCATTGCCCGATGAAAAGGATCGAGCCAAAGCCATCATCGAATCTATGGAATCCATCGAGCGCGATCACCCCGATCTGCGCGGCATACTGCCCAAGATGGAATATCAGGAGCTGGACAACGAGGTACTTGGCCAGCTGCTGCGCGCGCTCAATCCCGATGCGCTGAATCAGGTATCGGGCGATATATTCGGGCGAATCTACGAATATTTCCTGACCCGATTCGCCGATCAGAACGCCCATGACGGCGGCGAATTCTTCACCCCTATTTCGCTGGTGTCGTTGATCGCCAACGTACTCGACCCCGACAGCGGCACGGTATTCGACCCGGCCTGCGGTTCCGGCGGCATGTTCGTGCAGAGCGCCCGCACCGTGGAGGCGCACGGGCAAAATCCCACCGACCGACTCACCTTTCGCGGTTTGGAAAAGAACGACACCACCCTCCGCCTCGCCAGAATGAATCTTGCCGTTCACGGCCTCGAAGGGAATATCCGGCAAGCCATCACCTATTACGAGGATCCGCTCGAGATGATGGGAAAGGCCGACTATGTAATGGCCAATCCCCCCTTCAATGTGGACGAGATCGACGCCGGAAGAATCAAGAGCGACCCGCGCCTGCCGTTCGGAATACCGGGGGCAAACAAGCAAGATCGGGTTTCAAACGGCAACTACATCTGGATCAACTACTTCTACAGCTACCTGAACGAGCGCGGGCGGGCGGGCTTCGTGATGTCATCCCAAGCATCCAGCGCCGGCGGCAGTGAAGCCAAAATACGCCGGAAACTGGTGGAGAACGGCGCAGTGGATGTGATGATCGGAATCCGTTCCAACTTCTTCTACACCCGCACCGTGCCATGCGAACTGTGGTTCCTCAATCGCGCCAAGCCGCCACATTTGCGCGACAAGGTACTGATGATCGATGCGCGCGGCATTTACCGCAAGGTTACCCGCAGAATCTACGACTTCAGCCCCGAACAACAGCAGAATCTGCTCGCCATCACTTGGCTATATCGCGGCGAATCAGCGCGGTTTTCCGAACTCGTATCTCGCTATCTGAGAGATGCGATAGACGTAGCGCGCGCCTGCTTCAAACAGGAGAACACGGACGGCAATGCGTCCGAACCCTTGCCCGAATTCCGCGAAGCAATCGCGGCGCTCCGACTGGCGCTATCCCCGTTTCTCGAAACCCTGCCGAAAACCGGCGCCCATACCACGCCCCTTGCCGAGTTCGAAAAAGCAGAACGGCGCTTTGCCAAAGATGCCAAGCGCTTCCGGTCCCGAATCGATGAAACGGGCAAACAGCGAAAACAAACGCCGGACGACAACTTGAACGATCTGGTGGCGCAACTCGCCCCGCTGGTCGAGGCCAGCCGCGACCTAATCGAACAAGCCGACCTACTCTGCAACAAGATCGCCATGCGCCTGATCGAGACCTGCGAGAAGGAATGCGACGCCAAGGCCAGCGATGCATGGAACGCCCGCGCCATTGTACGCGCCCGCAAATCCGCCGACGAGGCGCGACAAAATCTCACAAGGCAGGCTGAAGCGGAACCCGTTTCCGGTTGGGGGGCACTCGTGAAGGTGCATTATTTCTGGCGCCAAGCGAGATGGCTTACCGAACGCTTTCCGGAGGGAAAATTGTGCGATGTGGAGGGGCTGGTCAAGTTGGTAACGCACGCCGAGATCGAGGCCAATGACTGGAGCCTGACGCCGGGGCGCTATGTGGGCGTTGCTCCCGAACAGGAGGATGAAGGTTTCGACTTCCGCGATACCCTGCGCGGCATTCACGAGCAGCTGGAAGAGCTCAACGCCGAGGCAACCGAGTTGGCGGTAACCATCAAGACAAATTTTGAGGGTTTGGGGGTGTGAGTTGGCAAAAGATCAAATTCGGAGACTTTGCTGAAGTGCAGCCACAGGTTGTACTTACCAAGGGGAGCGATTATCCATTCATCGAGATGGCGGATGTCGAGCCACATACGAAGTTCGTTCACCGGAGTCGTAAGCGCATCTGGAAAGGCGGCGGTGGAGCGAAATTCGAGAATGGAGACACCATTTTTGCGCGCATCACCCCATGTTTAGAACATGGAAAAACCGCACAAATCAGCCATTTGGCAGGCGGTCGAGGTTTCGGTTCCACGGAATTCTTTGTCTTCCGGGCAAAACGGGGTATATCCGATCCCGATTTTATCTATTACTTGTCTCGTACACCCGCCATCCGCTTGCCGGCAATCAAAAGTATGGTGGGCACATCCGGAAGACAACGGGCGCAAAGGGCAACAGTGGAAAACATAGTCATCCGAGTCCCGAAAATTGAGGAGCAACGCCGTATTGCCACCATTCTCTCCGCTTATGACGAACTGATAGAGAACAACCGGCGGCGTATACAATTGTTGGAGCAGGCGGCGCGCTTGCTGTATAAGGAGTGGTTTGTGCATCTCCGCTTTCCCGGATATGAGCGGGCTGCCATCATCGATGGCGTGCCCAAGGGGTGGGGGAAAAAGACACTTGGGGATGTCGCAAGAATAACAATGGGACAAAGCCCTAAATCAGCCTTTTATAACAAAGACGAAAACGGGCTTCCGTTTCATCAAGGCGTTGCTAATTTCGGGAATAGATTTCCCTCACACAAAATATACTGCACCGAGGAGAACCGTCTTGCGGAATCAGGTGATATTTTGTTCAGCGTCCGGGCGCCGGTCGGTCGAATCAACATTGCACGCGACAAAATTGTAATCGGTCGAGGTATTGCGGCCATTCGATCCAATCGAAATCAGCAGAGCCTCCTTTTTTATACCCTCAAAAATCATTTTCACAAGGAAGATATGATGGGAAGCGGCACAATTTTTACTGCTGTCACTAAAAAAGAGATTCATGGAGTAGAGTTGATGCTAGCACCAAACCGAATCGCTAACATGTTTGCGAAATATGTACGCCCAATAGATTATCAGATTGCAAATCTGCAACTGACCATCGAAAAACTTACAACAGCGAGAGACTTTATCTTGCCGCGTTTGCTAAACGGGAAGATACCAGTACGAGGATGAATCATGAATTTATTGCATGAAATAAAATCATCGCTTGTCCAAGACAAAACCAACCTTGGACCAATTTTTCTCAAACTTCGCATTCTCGCCGCACAATTAGGTAGCAACTCTCTTGAGGAATGGATAATCCACGAATCAAGAGGATATCCGGAAGAGTACAACGTTCCATCCTATCGGTTAGTTACAGTCGAATGTCGCGGTACGTTTTGCTATCCCAATGGGGCAATTGTCCAAGACTACATACTCCCCCCATTTCTGATCGAAAAATTCGCTGGAGAGAAATTTCTGACCTATAAAATCCGAGAGAGCGTTGCTGTAATTGACACCTTATCCACCTACAAAAATGTACAGATTGATGCATCAGATTTGATTCCGCGATTGCAAGGAAAATTTTTTCCTGGATCGACGTGCAATGCCATAAAAGGAGTAATTCCAGGCCCAGAGATCGCAAATGCTAAATACGCAATCCAGAATCGGATACTAGATTTCATCCTTGAACTCGAAAAATCTATTCCGAACCTATCAGACATAAACATAGAAAATCCGATTCCTTCCGCAACCGATACTTCAGAAAAAACAACAAACATTTTCAACAAAACCATAGTACATGGCGATTACACTTCCGTATCATCTGTCGGCAAAGGGGCTAACGTGATTATTTCGATCCGTAAAAACGACGACAAGGCGCTAACCGAATATCTCGTGAAATGTGGTATACCGGACGAAGATGCTTCAGAATTTGTTGAAATTGTAAAATCCGAGCAATCAGAAAACATCGAAAAACCACTTGGTGAAAAGGCACAATTGTGGGTTAGTAAAAACATCCCGAAAGTCATGAATGGGACATGGAAAATTGCTGCGACCGAATTTGTCAAAATTCTAACTGAAGGTGCATTACGGTACTGGGGATACAAATAAATTACATCAACGACAATACAATAGCTGAAGATATGGCAAAAAGAGAAGAAAACAAACCAGTGAAATACAAGATTTTTGAGGTGCCTCACGAAGAGAACTATGTTCCAGAAGAAATGGGTAGTAAGAAAAAGTTTTGGTATCGCCCACCAGAAAAAGAGGACGGACTATACTGGCTTTTCAAGTATCCAAAGGAAAACACTGGGGAACATTGGGCGGAAAAAATCGCGGCAGAAGTGGCGTATCGGCTTGGAATAATGCACGCTAAGGTAGTGCTGGCAAAATTTCAGGGGAAACGAGGATCAGCAACGGAATCATTTGTACGCGGTGGTCGCGAGTTAGTTCACGGAAACCAGTTATTGAAGAAATTTGTTGGAAATTATGATCCCGACAAAAGATTTGGTCAATCAGACCATACATTGGAAAATATCTTTAAGGTCATGGACCTGATTTTCAAAAAAGATGAAGCCAAAAAAATAGCGAAAATCTACATTGCAGGGTATCTGATTTTGGACGCTTTAGTTGGTAACACTGATCGTCATCATGAGAATTGGGGCATCCTGCGAAAACGGGTTGGAGATGGCTGGCAAGGAATTGTAGCCCCTTCATTCGACCACGCATCATCGCTGGGGCGGGAGCTACTGGACGAGCGCCGTGAGCGCAATTTGTTGGAGAAGCGAGTAGGCCATTATGCGGAAAAGGGGCATGGTGGCATTTACTGGTCGGAGTCCGACAGGAAGGCACCTAGCCCCCTGAAATTGGCGCGGCGCGGCGTTCGGGAATATCCGCAGATATTCGCTCCCGCGCTTGGGAGATTGCACAAGTTGAGTGCAGACCAAATCCACGATATAATTTCCCGCGTTCCCGACAAGTGGATGAGCCAGTTGGCCAAACAATTTGCCTGTGAACTGATGCTTTACAACCTGCTCGAACTGCGAAAATTGATTGATGAGTAACCGAACCCTATTTCTGGCATGGCAGGACAACCGGGAGGTAGGCGAAGGCCGGCCATGGTTCCCGATCGGTCGGCTGGATGTGGACATGGAGCGCCCGCTCTACCGCTTTCGCTACATCCGTGGGGCTGAGCGCGCTCAACGGGAAACCGGATTCCCTCCGATGCTCGAGTTTCCCGACTTGCGAGAGAATTACCAGTCCAAAGAACTATTCCCCATTTTCACGAATCGTGTCATTGCGCCGGGTCGGCCGGATCGCATGGACTATCTTAACAACCTCGCCCTTCCCGAGAATGCCGATCCGGTCGAAATTCTGTCGGTGAATGGCGGCCAGCGCATCACCGATGCTTTTGAAGTCTTTCCGAAGATCGTAAAACGAGATGACGATACATTCCGGTGTCGCTTTTTTCTTCATAGTTTGCGTTATGTGAATGAGGAGGCTCGACGACGAATCAAAAATCTCGAAACGGACGAGAAACTTTATGTAACGCTGGAATTGACCAATCCGGCCACCGGTTTGGCGCTCCAGTTTCAAACTCATGACTATTACATGATCGGATGGGCACCCCGCTATCTGGTTCAGGACTTGGCAAAAACCATGGTGGAATCCCCGAAGGATTACTCCGCCCGGGTAGTCAAAAACAACACCCTTACACTACTATCAAGACAGCGTGTCCTGATCGAATTCCGTGGGCGTTATAGCGACCAGCTAATGAGCGGGGACGACTTCAAACCGTTAATCGACTGAGACGGAAACAAACACCAATACCGGTAGTAGGAAAATCGCTATGCCCCCCGGCCCTTTCTCCGAGGACATCCTTGTCCAAAAGGTTGCCGCTGATTATTTGGCGCAACATCTCGGCTGGGAATCCGTCTACGCCCACAACAATGAAGACTTTGGGCCGGACAGCCTACTAGGTCGTGAATCCGAACGCGAAGTAGTGCTGACACGCTACCTGCGGCGCAAGCTTACGGAATTGAATCCAGACCTCCCCGCAGACGCATACAACGAGGCGGTGCGGCAGATCACATCCACCACTGCCTCGCAAACCACCATTGCCGCCAATCGCGAGAATTACGACTTGATGCGTAACGGCGTGCAAGTTTCTTTTCGCAACGACAAGGGCGAACGGGTGAAAAAACGCCTGCGCGTGTTCGATTTCGACAAGCCGGAAAACAACCACTTCCTGTGTGTGCGTGAACTATGGGTGCAAGGCGAAATTTACCGCCGCCGACCGGATATCATTGGCTTCGTCAATGGACTGCCCCTGCTGTTCGTCGAGTGCAAGAATATCCACCGCAATCTCATAGCCGCTTTCAAGGAAAACTATAGCGATTATCGCGATTCCATTCCGCATATCTTTCATCACAATGCCATAGTGATGCTCGGCAATGGCGAAAAAGCGAAAATTGGTTCCCTCACCAGTAGCTGGGCGCATTTTCATGAATGGAAGCGCTTGGCGGAAGATGAAGCGGGCGTGGTGCACATGGAGACATTGCTCAAGGGCGTGTGCGATAAACGCAATTTCATGGATTTGGTGGAGAATTTCATCGTTTTCGATGAATCCACGGGCGCGGTGCGAAAAGTGCTCGCCCGCAATCATCAGTATCTGGGCGTCAACCGCGCTATCGAAGCGGTGCGTGAACGCAAGGCGCGGGGTGGGAAATTGGGCGTGTTCTGGCATACCCAAGGAGCTGGCAAGAGTTATTCGATGGTGCTGTTCACTCGCAAGGTGCATCGCAAACTTGGCGCCAATTTCACCTTTCTTATTCTGACCGATCGCGACGATCTGGATACGCAGATATACAAGACTTTCGCCGGTTGCGATCTGGTCAATCACGACCGCGAACCCTGCCGCGCCGCCACCGGAGAACATCTGAGCCAACTGCTGTCCGAACAAAAGTCGCATATATTTTCGCTGATTCAAAAGTTCAATATGGATGTTGACCCGAACAAGGGCTTCACCCAACGGGACGACATCATCGTCATTACCGATGAGGCGCACCGAACCCAATACGGCGATCTCGCCCTCAATATGCGCAACGCGCTACCCAATGCCGGATACATCGGTTTCACCGGCACGCCGCTGTTCAACAACGACGAGATCACGCGGCGCGTGTTTGGGGAATATGTTTCGACCTATAACTTCCAGCGGGCGGTGGATGACAAGGCTACGGTGCCGCTTTACTACGACGCCCGAGGCGACCGACTAGAGGTGGCCGTTGGCGATCTGAACGAGCGCCTCGCCGCGCAGATTGAGGAATTTGGTATGGAAGATATCGCGTTGCAACAACGATTGGAGAAGGACTTGAAGCGCGACTACCACATCATGACCGCCGGTCGCCGCTTGGATCAGATAGCGCAAGACTTCGTTCGGCATTATTCGTCCGCGTGGGAGACCGGCAAGGCGATGCTGGTTTGCATAGATAAGGTAACTTGCGTGCGCATGCACAAATTGATCGAGTTCTACTGGAACGATCGCATCGGAGAGTTGGAGAAAGAACGGAGCCAGACGAAAGACGAGCAGGAAGAAATATATCTACGGCGACAAATCCATTGGATGCGAGAAACTTGCATGGCGGTTGTGGTGAGCGAGGAACAGGGGGAAGTGGAAAAGTTTCGCAAATGGGACTTGGACATCACGCCGCACCGCCGACTCCTCAAAGAGGGAATGGAGCTACCCGAATCGCTGCGTAACAAATCACAATTCCACAACAAGCAACGGATGACGCCGGATGAAGCCTTCAAAGAGGAAGAGCATCCCTTTCGCATCGCCATCGTCTGCGCCATGTGGCTGACCGGTTTCGATGTGCCGAGCCTCGCCACGCTCTACCTCGACAAGCCGCTCAAGGCGCACACGCTGATGCAGGCCATCGCCCGCGCCAATCGGGTGAATGAGGGCAAGAACAACGGCCTGATTGTTGACTACTGCGGCATATTCAAGGGCCTGCGCAAGGCGCTAGCAACATTCGCCGGCACGCCCAGAGACAGCGAGGAAGCCGACCCCGCCAAGCCCGTGGAGGAATTGCTAGCCGACTTGGCCGAAGCCATTTCACTCGTGCGGAAATTTCTCGATGAACGTTCCGCGTCCTTGGATGATGTCATCGAAAGCGCCAACTTTTATCTCCCCGCCGCCATCGTGGCCTGCAAGGAAGCGGCTAATGAAAATGATGAGACGCGCAAACGTTTCGAGATTATGTGTCGTGAGGTGTTCAGAAAATTCGCGGCATGTATCAATATACCGAAAGTAAATCAGTACAAGATGGAACGGAACGCCATAAAAATTATTTACAAGAGACTGCAACAGGATCGGGAGCAGGCGGACATCAGCGACATCACCCGCAAATTGCATGAAGTGGTAAACGAGGTGATCATGGTGCAACCCCGCGCAGCCGATGAAAATTGGGGTTTCGACATCAGTGGTATCGACTTCGATCGGCTCAAACAGGAATTCGTTCTCAATCGAGAAAAACATACCACCATTCAAAAGATCAAGGATCGTGTGGAAAGTAAATTACGGTATATGTTGGCACAAAACCCACTGCGAACCGACTTTCAGAAACATTACGAAGAGATCGTCGCGGAATATAATCGGGAAAAAGGCAGGGTGAGTATCGAGCAGACCTTCGAGAAACTATACATGTTTGTTCAGGAATTGGCTGAGGAAGAAGAGCGTGCCGTGAGAGAAGGTCTTGATGAGGAAACATTGGCGATATACGATCTCCTCAAGAAGCCGAATTTAAACTCGAAAGACATCAAACTCATCAAGAAGGTGGCTGTCGAATTGTTGAAAACATTGAAAGCCGAAAAACTGCGGGTTGACCAATGGCGAGACAAGCAAGCAACCCGCGCCGCGGTACGGGTTGCCATTCGAGATTTTCTCTGGAGCGACCGTACCGGACTTCCTAGCAACACTTATTCGGAAGATGAAGTGAAGGAAAGCGCGGAAGATGTTTTCCGTCATGTGTTCCAAAAATACCCCTGCGTACCATCCCCATACTATGCAAACGCGCCAGCGTAAAACGACCCGACAACCCCCTACCCCCCCACCCGACTCATAACAATATCCCAAACCCCATGCCCAAGCGCCCGCCCGCGGCGTTCGAACTTGGTTGCGGGTCGTTCCGCCGGACGGGGGGAAAATCGACCGGCACCGGCACAGTTTTCCATCTGGCCGGATTGTTCCAGCCGCTCCAAGACCTCTTCCGCGTAGGGCTGCCAGTCGGTGGCGAAGTGGAAGTAGCCGCCGGTGGTCAGTCGCGTGGCGACTAGTTCGATGAATGCCGCTTGCACGATCCGGCGTTTGTGGTGTTTCTTTTTCGGCCACGGGTCGGGGAAATACAGGTAGATCGCCGCCAGCGACTGCCGCGAGAGGGCCGACAGCACGGCGATGCCGTCTTCGCACAGCACCCGCACATTGGCGATTCGGCGCGCTTCGAGGGCGAGTAGCAGGCGGCCTACGCCGGGGCGGTGTACCTCGGCGCCGAGGAAGTTGCGTTGGGGATTTTGCTCGGCCATTTCCAGTAACGCGCCGCCGTCGCCGAAGCCGATTTCCAAGCAAGTCGGCGCGTCTCGCCCGAACGCCCGCCGATGATCCAGAGTCTCCCCGCCCGCCGGCAACTGGATACCATAACGCGGCCACAATTCATCCAGCGCCCGCCGCTGCCCCGAAGTCAGGCGCCCTTCCCGCCGCACATAGCTGCGAATCGGGCGGTGGCCGGAGCGGGTTTCACTCATCGACTCATCGGCGGCGGCGTGGGCAAAACCAACCAACCGGCAGCGAAATCCGCGCCACGCCGCGCTCGCCGGATACGCCGTGCACACCGAAATTCCCACCAGCCACCACCCACAACCGCCCGCCCCCGCATCATGCCCTCATGCCCCCTACAAACCACCCATCCATCAAGCAGCCCGACGCGCCTGCTTCACGCGCTCCCAGGCCATGCGAATTTCATGCGTCTTTTCGTTGGCGATTTTGATCATCTCCTCCGGCAGGCCCTTCGACACCAGTTTGTCGGGGTGGTGTTGGCCGAGCAGGCGGCGGTATGCCTTGCGCACTTCGGGTAGCGGCGTGTTGGCGTTGACGCCGAGGATGCGGTGAGCGTTGCTCAGCGACATCCCCTCGTCGCGGCCATGGGATGCCTCGGCGCCACGCATCATATCGATCAATCGTTCGAGGTCGCCGGAATTCACCCCCAGCGCCCGCGCGACCGTTTCGAGAATGGTGCTCTCCTCGGGCGCGATGCTGCCGTCCGCGAGCGCCGCTTGAATCTGAATTTCCAAGAACATCCGGATCAGGGTGCTGCGTCCGTGGCATTCCCGACGAAACTGCTGCAGCACATCGTCCAGCGGGAAACCGGCCTGCCGACCCTCGTTGAACAGCCGCTTGGCCAGTTGCCGTTGAGTCGCGTCCAGTCGCATGTGCGTCATCACCTGCTCGGCCATGACGATTTCCGCGCGGCTCACCTGCCCGTCCGCCTTGGCGAGGCGCCCCATCACCGCGAAGGTCGCGGTGAAGAAAGCCGCCTGCACGCGCTCCTGATCGCCGACTCGGTGGCGGGGGCGCGAGGAGGCGGGCGCCGGCCCGTCGATATCGAACTGGTGTCCGAAGGCCGCCCCGAGCATGGCGCCCAGCGGCCCGCCCAGCATGAAACCGAATGCGCCGCCGACAATTTTTCCCCACCAAGACATCAGGCGGGCGAAACAGGGTTGGATGGGGGATTCATACCGAGTGAAATTCTGAGTGGAATTCGCGCCTCACCGCCTTCGCCAGAGCCGCCGACGCGCGCGCGGATACTCTCTATTGGCGGCAGTGCGGTTGCGGTCGAAGGCATGGGTGGGATGGGTGGGAATGGGTGGTATCGGCGGCTTCAATCATGGAGCGAGTGAACGGAATCGAACCGTCATCATGAGCATGGGAAGCTCAGGTAATAGCCATTATACGACACCCGCGAACCGCGCGAAGTATACCCCAAAGCCTCCGGCGACTTGCCAATCGCAACCGGGGCGATACGCTATAATCGCCGCCCTGCGACCCCCGACCATCGGAGGCATACCATGTACAACGGACAAGACATCTACATCATAGACGGTTGCCGAACCCCGTTTCTCAAGGCATCCGGTGCACCCGGCTCGTTTGCCGCGGCGGACTTGGCGGTGGCGGCCGGACGCCCCTTGCTGGCACGCCAACCGTTCGCGCCGAGCGACTTCGATGAAGTCATCCTCGGCAGCGTCTGCCCCGGCGTCGAGGAGGCCAACATCGGGCGCGTCGTCTCCCTGCGTCTCGGCTGCGGCGAACGCACGCCGGCGTGGAGCGTATCGCGCAACTGCGCCAGCGGCATGCAGGCGCTCGATTGCGCCGCCGCCAACATCGCCTCGGGGCGCGCCGATCTGGTGCTGGCGGGAGGCACCGAAGCCATGAGCCACGCGCCGGTGCTGTTCAGCAATAACTTCGTCGCTTGGCTGGCGGGGTGGGCGCGGGCAACCGCCCCGTGGGGCAAGATGAAGGCGTTGGCGCGGTTGAAACCGGCCTCGCTGGCGCCGGTGATCGGCCTGCGCAAGGGGCTGACCGATCCGGTGGTCGGGCTTTCCATGGGGCAGACCGCGGAAAAGGTCGCCCACCGCTTCGCCATCGGGCGGGAGGACATGGATGCGTTCGCCGCCCGTAGCCACGCGCGCCTCGCCGCGGCCATCGACGGCGGCGTTTTCGACGACGAGATCGTCGCCGTGTTCGACGCCGCCGGAACCTGCCACCGCGAGGACAGCGGCCTGCGACGGCAGTCCAGCGTGGAAAAACTGGCCGCCCTGCCACCGGTGTTCGACCGCCCGGCGGGGCTGGTAACCGCCGGCAACAGCGCCCAGATCACCGACGGCTGCGCGTGGCTGGTGCTGGCCAGCGAGCGCGCCGTGGAACGACACGGCCTGCGCGTGCGCGGGCGGTTGGCGGACTGCCACTGGGCCGGCCTCGATCCCGCACATATGGGGCTTGGGCCGGTGCATGCCAGCACCCCGCTGTTGCAGCGCCGCGGCCTCACCCTCGACGACATCGACTGCTGGGAAATCAACGAAGCCTTTGCCGCGCAGGTGCTCGGCTGCATCGCCGCGTGGCAAAGCTCCGACTACTGCCGCGACCAACTGGGCTTGGACGCCCCTCTCGGCGAACTGAATCAGGCGCGCCTCAACATGGACGGCGGCGGCATCAGCCTGGGTCACCCCATCGGCGCCAGCGGCGCCCGCATCGTGCTGCACGCCTTGCACATACTCGAACGGGAGGGATGGCAGCGGGCGATCGCCACCCTGTGCATCGGCGGCGGCCAGGGCGGCGCCATGCTGATCGAACGAATCGCGGGCGAAGGCCGACCATGACCACGGGCAGAAACTGGCGAGTCGAGACGGACGACTCGAATCGCATTTGCCGTCTCACTCTGGACAAATCGGGCGGCAGTTACAACCTGTTGTCCACCGAGGTCATCGCCGAGCTGGACTCGGCGCTGGCGGAAATCGAGCAGGCCGACCCGGCCGCCCTGCTCATCTGCTCGGCCAAGGCGAGCGGATTTATCGCCGGCGCCGATGTTACCGAATTTATCTCCCTCGAAACCCGTCAACAGGCCGAGGAAATGCTCGCCGCCGCCCATCGGGTGCTGCGCCGCCTCGCCGCGCTGAATATGCCCACGGTGGCGTTGATCAACGGCCATTGCCTCGGCGGCGGCCTCGAATTGGCGCTCGCCTGCGATTACCGAGTGGCGTGCGACCGCCCGCAGGCGCGCATCGGCCTACCCGAGGTAACCCTCGGCATTCACCCCGGATTCGGCGGCAGCGTGCGGCTGATCGAAACCATCGGCGCGCGCGCCGCCCTGCCGTTCATGCTACGCGGCCAAGTCGTAACCCCGAGAGCCGCCGCGCGTCTGGGCATCGTCGATTTCGCCGTGCCGCCGCGACAACTGCAGCGCACCGCCCACCACATCATCGCCAAACGCCCACCGCGCCGCCGCGCCACCCGCTGGCAAAAATTGCAGAACCTCGCGCCGCTGCGGCTCCTGCTGGCCGAAGTGCTACGCCGCAAAACCGCGGCCCGAGTCGATCCGGCCAACTACCCGGCGCCGTTTCGATTGATCGAGCTGTGGCGGCAGCACGGCGGCAATCGCGCCGACATGCTCGCGGCGGAGCAAACTTCGGTGGCTCGCCTGTTGATGACCTCGACCGCGCGCAATCTGGTGCGGGTGTTTCATCTGCGCCAGACCCTCACCCGCATCGGCAAGCACAAGAACAACGGCGCATCCACGCCCGCGACCCATGTGCACATAGTCGGCGGCGGCGTCATGGGCGGCGACATCGCCGCGTGGTGCGCCGTGCGCGGATTGCGCGCCACCCTGCACGATCCGCGCGCCGAAGCCGTCGCCGCCGCAACCCGGCGCGCCCACGCGCTGTTTCGGCGGAAACTCGAATCGAAGTGGCAGGTGCAGCGGGCGATGGATCGATTCGAACCCGACCTCGCCGGCCACGGGGCGCGCCGCGCCGATGTGGTCATCGAGGCGATCATCGAGGACGCCGACGCCAAGATCGCAGTGCTCGCCGAATTGCAAAAAATCGCCCGCCCCGACGCCCTGTTGGTCACCAACACCTCGAGCATCCCGCTGGAAATTCTGGGCAACGCCCTGAGCGCGCCGGGGCGTCTGGCGGGGCTGCATTTCTTCAATCCGGTGGCGAAAATGCCGCTGGTGGAAATCGTAACCGGCAGCAACACCTACGGCAAAACCGCCAACCGCGCCGCCGCCTTCGCCGTCCACATCGGCCGCCTGCCGTTGCCGGTGCAAAGCGGCCCCGGTTTCTTGGTAAATCGGGTGCTCGCGCCGTATCTGCTGGAGGCCATCGAGATGCGCGAAGAAGGCGTGCCGAGCGCGACCATCGATCGGGCGGCGACCGCCTTCGGCATGCCCATGGGCCCCATCGCGCTGGCGGACAGCATCGGCCTGGACATCTGCCTGCGAGTCGTGGAAAACCTGCGCGGGCAATCCGGCGAAGGCGGCGGCGACGATGGCGGCAATGCGCTCGCCGCCCTGCGGCAACGGGTCGAAGCCGGCAAACTCGGCAAAAAGAGCGGTGAGGGTTTCTACAAGTGGCGCAAGGGCCGGCCGCAACAGGGCTGGGATTGGCGCCGGATTCGCAGCCGGATTGGGCGCACCGCCACCAATTCGGCGGACATCGAAAACCGGCTGATCTTCAGATTCCTCAACGAGGCGGTCGCCTGCCTGCGCGAAGGCGTGGTGGAAGAGGCCGACCTGCTCGACGCCGGCCTGATCTTCGGCACCGGCTTCGCGCCGTTTCGCGGCGGCCCGATCCGCCATATCACCGAGCAGGGCGTGGACGAAATGCTGGGCACACTGAACGACTTGCGCGAACGATACGGCGACCGATTCAAGCCCGGGGCGGGATGGGGGAGGTTGCGCTCGGCGGTCGATTGAGGGCGGAGCGAGCGATGGACGGTTGGGCGGTAGGCGGCACAGGGATCGACCAAGTTTATCTTCACGGTATACGGATCACTCATTTTCACCGACTCGCCGCGCGGAACCCATCCGGATATTTGCGTCGTACAGGCGATTGCTTGGCGGCGGAGAAAGCTTTACACTCCCGCCCATGACGACACTTGACCACGAACGCGCACCCGCTTCCGCTTCTGCCACTGCGCCTTCGATTTTTTCGACTCTTTCGACCGCACGCCCCCTTCGGGCGGAGGGGGAACGGCTGAGCCGGAGCCGGAATCGCGGCGGGGGCGACTGGTTCGATTCATCTCTGGGGCGCTCCTTGCTGGAGCAGGAACGGCGGCATTGTCGCGGTTTGGTGCCCTCCGGTTACTATCCGCGCAGTTTGCAGGCGGGGCGGGCGACGGTGGATTTTCTCGCCGGGCTGGAGACGGGCAATCGTTTTTTCATCGGCGAACTCGCACCGCAAGCCGATACCGCCGCCGACACTGACGCCGACGCTGCTAGTTACACCCCACCCACCCTGTACGCCATCGCAAAATCATCCGCCATGCCGTTTGCCGACAAGACCCACAACCTGATCGTGTTGCCGCACACGCTGGATTTCTGCGACGACCCCCACGGGGTGTTGCGCGAGGTGAGCCACATTCTGGTGGCGCGCGGTTGCGTGGTCATCACCGGCTTCAATCAGTGGAGCCTGTGGGGCGCGCTGGGCGTGCTGCGGAAGGCGTCGGCGGCGGGGCGCTACCGCCGAGTCGGGCATGTGCAGGATTGGCTGTCGCTGCTGGGCTTCGAGTTGGTGGGGGCTACCATGCTCGGCTACCGCCCGCCGCTGCAGAGCGCGAAATGGCGGCGCAAACTGAAATTCATCGACAAGGCCGGGGCGCGCTGGTGGCCGGGTTTGGGGGCGGTGTACATCATCGTCGGGCGCAAGCAGGAGATCGCCGTGCGCGGTCGCGGCGCGGCACGCCTGCGGTGGCGGCAGTTGCTCCCCGGCATGGCGCAACCGGCGGCGCAAAATGCCGCGCCGCTGCGAGCATCGGAGGAAGTCGCATGAAGTCGCCCTCGGTACCGGCCACCCCCCCCCTCGACAAGGTGACCATCCACACGGACGGCGCCTGCCGCAGCAATCCCGGCCCGGGCGGCTGGGGCGCGTTGTTGCGTTTTGGCGGGCATGAAAAGGAGTTGCGCGGCAGCGAGATGAATACCACCAACAACCGCATGGAACTGCGCGCCGCCATCGAGGGGCTGTCCATACTGAATCGCCCGTGTCGGGTGGTGGTGTATACGGATTCACTGTATCTGCGAAACGGCATGACCCAGTGGCTGGATCAGTGGAAGGAAAAGGACTGGAAGAATTCCGCGAAGAAGGAGGTGCTGAATCGCGACCTGTGGGAAGCCCTCGATAGCCTGCGCGAACGCCACGAGATCAGCTGGCGCTGGGTCAAGGGACACGCCGGCAACCTCGGCAACGAACGGGCGGACGAGCTGGCCAATCTGGCGATCGACAAAATGCTGCCGCCGGAATGAGGCAGCTGGTCGTCGATACCGAGACCACCGGTCTGGAGGTTTCCGAGGGGCATCGGGTGATTGAAATCGGTTGCGTCGAAATGGTGCGCCGCCGTCTGACGAACAATACCTTCCACCACTACATCAACCCCCAGCGGGAAATCGAGGAGGCCGCCGCCGAAGTCCACGGCATCACCGAGGAAATGCTCGCGGACAAGCCGACCTTCGGCGATGTGGCCGCCGAGTTGCTCGAATTCATTCAGGGTGCCGAGCTGATCATCCACAACGCGCCCTTCGATGTGGGCTTTCTCAACCACGAATTCGAATTGGCCGGATTCGGCCGCGGGGTGGTGGACGCCCATTGCAGCGTAACCGACACGCTGGCGCTCGCCCGGCGCAAGCATCCGGGGCAGCGCAACAAGCTCGATGACCTGTGCCGGCGGTATGCGGTGGACAACACCCAGCGCGTCCTCCACGGCGCACTGCTCGATGCGGAAATTCTCGCCGATGTGTATCGGGCGATGACCGGCGGGCAGGCCACCTTATTGGGCGACACCGTGGATCTGCCCGGCTACGCCCACAACCACGAACGCGCCCCCCTCGACCTCGCCGAGCGCGTGGTCACGCCGGTGATTCGGGCGGTCGAGGAGGAATTGGCGCAGCACGAAAAATGGTTGCAACTGCTGGATCGGGAGTCCCACGGCAAGACCGTGTGGCGGCGAGAAGACAGTTTGCAGTGAGCGCGCGGGGGGGCGTGTGCAGGTGACTCAGGGACTCAGGGGCTCAGGGACTCAGCGGTCAGGGAAGCACATTGCGAAAAGGCTTGACCTCGACGCTCTCATACACCCCGGCGGCGAAATACGGATCGTCGTCGGCCCACGCCCGCGCGGATTCTAGGCAGTCGAATTCGGCGATGATCAAACTGCCGCTGAAGCCGGCTCGGCCCGGTTCCTCGCCGTCGATGGCCGGATGGGGGCCGGCCGTCAGCAGGCGCCCCGCATCCACCAACTCGCGCAGGCGGCGCAGATGAGCCGGGCGGGCGCCTCGGCGGGCTTCGAGGCTGTTTTCCTTGTCTTTGGCGTAGATGGCGTAATACATGCTGCTCAACGCTCCTCCTCCAGCACGGCGTGTTTGGCCAGATAGACCATCTGTAGCACCACGAAAATCAGGGTCAGCCCGGTCAGGCCGAATACCTTGAAGTTGACCCAGGTGCGGGTGCGAATCGCCTCGTCCGCGCCTGCATTGTGGTAGAAGGCGACATACAGGTTGAGTAGCCCCAGGAGGAGAAAGAATGCCCCCCAGGCGATGTTCAGCTTGCGCCACACCGGAGACGGCAGGGCGACTTGCCCCCCCATAATGTGTTCCAGCGCGGATTTCCTGCCGATGAAGAGGGTGGCGAGAATGGCCGCGGCGAAGGCCCAGTTGACGATGGAGGGTTTCCACTTGATGAACGCCTCGTCCTGCAAGATGATGGTCAGGCCGCCGAAAACCGAGATGGCCGCGAGGGTGACCAGATGCATGGTTTCAAATCTGCGACGGCGCACCCAGAACACCCCGACCTGAACGAAAGTCGCCAGGATGGCCGCTGCGGTGGCGGTGTAAATATCGTAGAATTTGAAAGCTGCGAAGAATATCAGCAACGGGAACAGGTCGAACAGCAGTTTCATGGCGGCTTGATTGGGCGGCAGGCGGCGGGCGGGTAAATTTGGCAAAAGGCGAAACTCGTGAGAGTATACGAGTTTAGCCGCAACGCTGTCATGCCGTCGTGCACTCATCGCAACAACACACTCGGAACAGACTCATCAGCGCCAAGAAATACATCGTAGTCGAAGGCCCCATCGGGGTGGGCAAAACCACTCTGGCGCGGAAAATCGCCTCGACTCTGGGGGGGGCGCTGTCGCTGGAGCACCCCGTCGATAACCCGTTTCTCGAGAGATTCTACAAGGCGCCGTCGCAGTATGCGCTGCAGACCCAGTTGTTCTTCCTCTTCCAGCGCGCCAAGCAGCTGAAGGAATTGCGTCAGGGAGACCTGTTCGCGCCGGTGCGGGTCGCCGATTTCCTCATGGCCAAGGACTCGCTGTTCGCCCGCCTCACGCTGGACGACGACGAACTCTACCTGTACGAGCAGGTGTACCGGCATCTGGTAACCGAAGTGCCGACGCCGGATCTGGTCATCTATCTGCAGGCGCCGACCGATGTGCTGCTGCAACGCATCCGCAAGCGCGGCGTGCTGTTCGAGCGCAGCATGGAGCGCGGCTATCTCGAAGCGGTGGTGGAGTCCTACACCAGATTCTTCCTCGGCTATGACCAGTCGGCGCTGCTCATGGTCAATGCGGAGGATCACAATTTCGCCGAAAACGACGAGCACTTTCACCGGCTGATGACGCAGGCCAACAACATCACCTCGGGACGGCACTATTTCAATCCGGTACTGTCGTCTCTGGAAAATCCGGCGAACGGATAGCGATAGCGATAGCGATGGCGGACGACACCTTCCCCGAGGGACAACAACCCTCCCTGCGCACCATCGCCATGCCCGCCGACGCCAACCCCAGCGGCGACATCTTCGGCGGCTGGATTCTCTCGCAGATGGACTTGGCCGGCACCATCTACGCCAGCTACTTGGTGGAGGGGCGGCTGGTGACAGTGGCGGTCGAGGGCATGACCTTCCATCTGCCGGTATTCGTCGGCGACCAAGTCAGCTGCTACTGCAAACTGGCACGCACCGGAAACACCTCCCTTTCCGTGCGCATCGAGACCTGGGTGCGCCGCAAACAATCCGGCGACCAACCCCTGCGCGTTACCGAGGCCACCTATACATTCGTCTCCGTGGACGAACAAGGCAAGCCGACTCCGCTGAGGAAGCGGGCTTAGGCTACTGCCGCGGCGACTGCGGGCAATTCTCCCGCCGGATGGGTACAATCTCCATCGACTCACAATCCAAGCACACCAAGTTAGGAGGAAATCATGCCACTACCCGACCCCCAATCGCTGGCGCAGGCGCTGCCCGACAAGAATACCGTGGCCGCCGCGCGCAAGAAACTCGAGGATGCCGGCGTCAAATACATTCTGTCCTGCTGGATCGATATGCTCGGCCAACCGAAGACCAAACCGACGCCGCTCAGCGATTTCGAGCTGCTGTGCCGAGGCGAAGGCCCCCAGTTCGCGGTGCATTCGGTCTCCTTCGTGCCCGAGCTCGGCCCGGCGGATGCCGACCAGATCGCCCTGCCCGATCTGGACACGCTGACCATCTGCCCATGGGATCGAACCTGCGCCTGGGTGGTGGCGGATTTGTGGTGGCAGGACAAGCCGTATAACCTGTGTCCGCGCGGCGCCCTCAAACGGGCGATTCGCGACGCCGCCGGCCACGGCTACGAATTTCTCGCCGGCATCGAGCCGGAATTCATCGTCATGCGCTGGCGAGACGGCCAGCCGGTCAAGGCGTTCGACAACGATCCGCTGCCGGGGGAAGGACTGCGGCCACGCCGTCAGGCGTTCGGCTACGATGCCGAGTACAGCATCGACGCCATGCCGTTTCTCGGCGAACTCATGGATGTACTCAACGAGATGAGGTGGAATCTGCACGATGTGGTGGCCGAGGGCGCCTATTCCCAATTCGAGCTGGATTTCCACTACACCGATGTTCTGGAAATGGCCGACCGCTTCGTCTTCCTGCGCATGCTACTGAAGGAGACGGCGAAGAAACACGGCCTATTCGTCACCTTTATGCCGAAGCCGACTCTGGGGGACTGGCGCTCCGGCGCGCATTTGAACATCTCGGCGCGGCTGGTCGCCCAACCGGAGCGCAACCTGTTCGAGGGGGAAAACGGGCAATGGCACGAATCGGTATATCACGCTGTCGCCGGCCTGCTACGCCACGGCGGCGCCCATGCCGCCGTGGCCTGCCCCACGGTCAATTCCTACAACGGCTTGGTGGCCAGAGTGAGCGGCTTCGAGGGCGGGGTTTTCACTTGGGCGCCGACTCACATAACCTACGGCCTCAACAACCGTTCGGCCATGCTGCGCTTGCCGCAGAGTAGATTCTGCATCGAGAATCGCGCCGCCGACATGTGCATGAATCCGTATCTGAGTTTCAGCCTGTCCATCGCCGCCATGACCGACGGCATGGTCAATAGATACGATCCGGGCCAGCCCCTCAACCGCGACCTGTACACCATGAGCGAGCGCGAGCTGGACGAGGCTGGTGTCCAGCGCCTGCCGCGCAATCTGCTGGAAGCGAGCGAAATCCTGCGCGACGACCAGCTGGCGAAGCGGGTGATGGGGGAGACCATGCACCAGTCCTATCTCGCCTACAAGGCGGACGAATGGGAGAGATACCACCAAGCCGTTACCGACTGGGAGGTCAGGGAGTATCTCCGGCTGTTCTGAATGCCCGACTGCCACCGCCATTCGCTGGGGGATGTGATCCTGCAGTCGGGCGACACCCTGCACAACGCCGAGCTCGCCTACCAGACCTACGGCCGCCTCAACCCAGCCGGCGACAATGCGGTGCTGTTGCCGACCTTCTACACCGGCACCCACCTACGCAACGAAGGCTTCTTCGGTGCCGGACGAGCCATCGATCCGGCACGGCATTTCATCGTCTCCATCAACCTGTTCGGCAACGGCCTGTCGTCCTCGCCGAGCAACGCAGCGCCGTCCCAGCGCGGCGCGAAATTCCCCCGCATCACCTTCCACGACAACATCCGCTGCCAGCGTCGCCTGCTGCGGGAACGGCTGGAGGTGGAACGCCTCGCGCTGGTGGCCGGCTGGTCGATGGCCGGCTGCCAAGCCTTTCACTGGGCAAGCCAGTATCCGGACATGGTCCATGCGATCCTGCCGTTTTGCGCCTCGGCGCGCACTTCGCCGCACAATCGGGTGTTCCTCGAAGGGGTGAAGGCGGCATTGCAGGCCGATTGCCGTTTCAACGGCGGCGACTATGCCGACCCGCCGCGCACCGGATTGCGGGCATTCGCGCGGGTATATGCCGGCTGGGCCTATTCCCAGACTTTCTACCGAGAGGGACTGTACCGCCAACTCGGATTCGACTCGGTCGAAGCCCTACTGAATGCTTGGGAGGACGACCATCTGCGCTGGGACGCCAACGACCTGCTGGCCAAACTGGACACTTGGCAAACCGGCGACATCAGCCGCAACGAGCGCTACCACGGCGACCTGCGCGCCGCGCTGGGGGGAATTCGGGCGAAGACCATCATCATCGCCTGCAGCGACGACCTGTATTTCCCGCCACAGGACAATGCCATCGAGGTGAAGGAAATCGCCGCCGGAGAACTGCGGGTATACCACTCACCCTGGGGGCACTGCGTCGCCTCGCCAGATCACGATAGGCAATTCGCCGAGTTTCTCGATGAGGCGATCGGAGAATTGCTTGGATGATCGCCAACCGCCAACCGCAACCGCCCGCGCCGATCAATAACTGCCCAGCAAATCTCGCTTCGCCTGTTGCAGGTGCTCGGTCATCGCCCGCGCCGCTCCTTCCATATCGCGGCGGACGATGAGTTGCAGGAGGGCGGTGTGCTGGCGGTTGTAGGCGGCTATTTTTTGTGGGGAGAGGATGTTGTTCTTGCGCTCGCTCCATTGGCTGTGGGCGCGGATGTCGTTGATGCGCTGGTACATCCAGATCAGTAGCTGATTTTGCGAACAATCCGCCAGAGTCAGGTGAAACGCCTCGTCGGCGGCGGAGAAGGCGTTGGGGTCGGTGCCGCTCGAGATCACGTGATTGAGCGCCTCGCGCAGCTTTCGCAGATCGCGGTTGCTGGCGTTGGTGACCACCAGTTTGACCACGTGGGGTTCGATTGCCAGCCGGGTTTCGATCAGCTCCAGCGGGCTGGTTTCCTCGGCGATGTCCTCCTGATCGAAGTGGTTGTTGTAGGTGACGAATGCGCCGCTGCCGTAATTTCGCCGAATCAGGTTGGCACTTTCCAGCTGTTGCAGGGCGGCGCGCACGGTGCCGCGGGCGGCGACGAATTGCTTGGCCAGATCGCGCTCCGACGGCAGGCGCTGGTTGAAGTGGTACTCGCCGTTGATGATGGCGTCGCGCAGTCGTTTGAACACACTGGCGGAACCGCGCGCGGGCGGCAGCAGTGGGCTGGTAGGGTTTGCGTCCATGGAATTCCGCTTGATGGTTCATGTATGGTATAAAACTGGCATACTAGCGAAATCGCCCCGCTATTGCAACCAGATGTAAATGGTGCTTAAATAGCCTTCAATGCTGGCTCGACCGCACGCGGACAGAGTGAAATGAGAGAATACCAATATCGTACCAATTTCCGGCGACAGGGCGCCGCCGCATACCCTGAAAGATGAGGAACTGAATCGAATTCACCAATCACCACCGGAGTATTCAAATGGCTCGGAAAAAAAGCACCACCCGCACCCAAAATTCCACCGATCTCGAACGCCATGTCAACGCCCCCGGGCGCAAGGAGATGGTCAAGCACGTTCGGGAGAAAATCACGGAACTGGGCATCACCTACATCTATTTCCAATTCGTCTCGGTTACCGGCCGCATAGTCGGCAAGGGTATCCCCGCGGATCACTGGGAGCGCGTTGCGGAAAGGGGCTTTCAGCTGGTCTACGGCTCCACCGCCAACCTCTTCATCGATCGCCACGGCGACTACATCGGCTACGGCCCGGAAGCGTCGGAGCTGGTGGGCATCGCCGATCCGGAAACCTTCGTCCAACTGCCCTGGGACAAGCGCATCGCCCGCGTATTCTGCACCTGCTTTCGCAATCGCGAGGAACGGGTCAACCCCGGCGCCCACCTGACTTCGGACTGCCGCGGCAATCTGCGCCTCATCCACGACGAGTTCAAAAAGAAGCACGGCCTGCACATGCGAATCGGCACCGAGCCGGAGATGATGTGGCTCAAACTGGACGAAAATCGCGAGCTGCGCGGCGGCGTGACCAAGCCCAACTGCTACCACATCGACCAATTCGAGGAATTGCGCCCGGCCTTCATGCGGGTGATCGAATACGGCCAAGCCATGGGGCTGGATATGATTCAAGGCGACCACGAGGACGCGCCGGGGCAACTCGAGCTGAACTGGATGTTCGATGTGCCCATGCGGAATTCGGATCGCCTGACCACCTATCGCCAGATCTGCGCGCAGGTGGCGCGGGAAAAGAACTTGCACGCCTGCTTCATGTCGAAACCGTTCATGAATGTTTCCGCCTCCGGCTGCCACCACAATGTATCCCTGTGGAGCGATGGCGGCGGCGAGGTCAACAACCTGCATCAATCTCCCCTGCCCGGACTGGAGGATGTCTTCTCCTATCAGCAAGGCGGCACCAACCACTTCCTGCCGGACGAAAAGCTCGATCCGGTCAAGCCGGGCCCGGTGGGGCTCAACGCCATCGGCGGCGTGATCCGACACCTCAAGGCGCTCACCGCCATCGGTTCGTCCACGGTCAATTCCTATCGCCGCCTGTGGGATACCGGCTTTTGGGCGCCGGTGTTCGCCGACTGGGGTTTCCAGAATCGCACTTGCGCGCTGCGGGTTTCGGCGCCGGGTCGCTTCGAATACCGCTCGGTGGATTCCATGGTCAATCCCTACCTGATGGCGGCGGCGCTGTTGAAGGCTTTCGACGACGGCTTGGCACAGAAACTCGATCCGGGCGAACCCGAGGAGCGCAACATCTACGAGGCCATGGAGGCCGGCAAACTGGTTACCAAACTCCCTATGACTCTGGGAGACGCGCTGCAGGAGCTGGAAAAGGACGAGGTCATTCGCGCCGCCATGCCGGGGGATATGTACAAGGTCTATCGGCATTACAAGAACGACGAGTGGGAGAAATTCAACCACACGGTTACCAACTGGGATATCGAGCAGTATCTCGATTGCCTGCCATAATGCGGTAGCCCCGCTAACCTGACCAATCTGAAACGGGAGACGAATTTTATGTGTGGAATCGCCGGACTCATCCATAGAGGCAAAAGATCGGACATCGGCGCGGAAATGACGGCGATGTTGCAGTCGCTCAAGCATCGCGGGCCGGACTCCACCGGCTTCGCGCTGTACGGCAGCCCGGAAGATAATCGCTATGTGATGCGCTTCAAGGTGGCCGAGCAGGAGGACATGCGCAAGGGCTTGGAAATTCACGATCAGGTGGTCGAGCGGCGGGAAATGATCGACCAGCGGCTGGCTAAACTGGGCGTACAGATGATCGACAAGGAGCAAAAGACCGAATACGCCCACCGCTACACCTTCGCCTACGACGGCGACATGCGCAAGTTGGCCGACTGGGTGGAATCCACCCCCCATGCGGAAATTCTGTCCATCGGCCGCGCCCTCGAGTTGGTCAAGGATCTGGGGGACGCCGCCGATGTATCGAACCAATACGATCTATCCACTTTCACCGGCACCCACGCCATCGGCCACACCCGCATGGCCACCGAGTCCGATGTGGATATTCGCTCGGCGCATCCGTACTGGGCCTATCCGTTCAACGATGTTTCCGTGGTACACAACGGCCAGCTGACCAATTACTGGACTTTCCGCCGGGAAATGGAGCGCCGCGGCCACCGCTTCGTGTCCAACTGCGATTCCGAATTGATCGCGGTGTATATCGCCGATCGAATCGATCAGGGGGACGATCTGGAAACGGCCATGTGGCGCTCGGTGGACGAACTCGATGGCGTGTTCACCTATCTGGTGGCCACCAGCGATCAACTCGGCATGGCCAAAGATGTGATGGCGGCCAAGCCCATGGTGCTGTACGAAAGCGACGATTTCATCGGACTGGCTTCCGAGGAGGTCGCCATTCGCAGCATATTCCCCAACGAAATCGAAACCTGGGACCCATATGAGGGGGAGGTAAGAGTATGGCGAACATAACCCGCGAATCCGGGCATAAATCCCACGATATGGGACTGCACACCGAGCAACTGGCTGGGCGCGCCCAACAGGTGTTCTTCAACGCCGCCGAGGGTGAGTCCTTCACCTATCCGTGGTCCTTCGAGGTCGATTTCGACGAGAAGGCGGAATTCGATGCGGTGGATATGGAGTCGAGCGAAATCAACCGCAAAATCCGTGAACTCATGCAGAACGGAGTGGGCACCATCACGGTAAAAAACCCGCGCGCCCGCCACGGTGTCGGAGTCGGCTTCCTCAACCGCCTGCGACTCCACTTCAAGGGCAGTCTGGGCTACTTCGGCTGCGGCCTGAGCGACGGCCCGAACATCCATGTTAGCGGGCGAGTCGGCTGGTCCTGCGCCGAGAACATGATGGCCGGCGTGGTGGTCATCGACAAAAACGCCGGCTCCACCTTCGGCGCGGCCATTCGCGGCGGCGATCTGGTGTGCCGAGGCGATGTCGGCTCGCGCACCGGCATCGACCAAAAGGGCGGCACCATCCTAGTCGGCGGCGCCACCGGCGCCTTCTCCGGCTTCATGATGCAACGCGGCCGTATGGTCATCTGCGGCGACGCCGGCAAGAATCTCGGCGATTCCATGTACGACGGCACCATCTATGTGGGCGGCAAGGTAAAAGACCTCGGCGTCGACTGCGTGCCCGCGGAATTGACCGAAATGGACGCGAAATGGCTGGAGCGGAAACTGGCGATGTATGGGCTGGAGCCGGCTTGCGGGGTGGAGAATATGAAGAAATTCGTCTCCGGGAAGCAGTTGTGGAATTATGATAATTTGGAGCCTAGTGAGAAGAAGTTGGTTTTGTAACTAGCACTTCACCTCCGGTTATACGATATGAATTTTCCTCCAGCACTCATTACACTGATTTTATTTGTCCTGCTTCTGCCATTTCTGCCGCGTTTATTCGGCTGGCTTATTGGCATACTTATCGGCCTGTTTATTGTGGCGGTGACGAGATATAAGACTTTTACTTTAATCGTCCTGCTTATTGTGGCTGTGCCGGGATTGATAATTATTGCTACGCCATTTGTCTTGTTTGGCGGTTCGCTGTATTACTGGATAAAATTCAAAAAAAACTACAACAATTTGAAAGGGAATGAATCGGATTTTTGGCTTTCAGATGATGAGCGGAAAAATTTTGCTCAATTATCCGCTACCCATGAACAAGCGTGGAAAAATATAAAAACAGCAGAAGAACAGAAGAATAGGAGGAAAGATCGTGCACAAACAGAGACGGACGATTCTCCGCGAGAAACAGTCTTGGAACTAGATGAAACTATCGTTTCAAATCGAAAATCTATTAAATCAATTGAGGATACACTCGAAACCTATTTCTATCATCTCCCACAAAAAAGGTGGGTTCAATTTTCTAATGTAATTATGCGTGCACATGCGTTTGATCGTGGTTGCTTGTGTTGGGTTTCTGGTGCAATCGTATTTATATGGATTTATGCCGACACGTTTTTTATCGGCATAGAAACATTTATCAATTTTGTCGGAGTAGAAACCTTGATCAAATTCACCCCATTCTTGTTGGACAACACCTTAGCAAAAAATGACTGGATCATGTTGCTGGGAACAACCGCCTGCGGTATTGTTGGTTACTTTGTTTTTCGCTACATGGCTAAAGGAATTCCTGCTAAATTCACACCATGGCCGCCGCAAGTATCGATAAAGAACTACAATTCGTGGCAACCTGACCCGCTGCGTTAGTTTAAAGATACCTTGATGCCCGAATGAAAATACGCTGATCATTTGACTGTTATCTTCTCAACCAAGATCAAACCCATGACCATCACCGACACCCAAAACATCCAATACGCCGGATTCTGGCGGCGATTCCTCGCCACGCTCATCGATTCGCTAATCATCATGGTTATCATCGTACCCATACTGCTTTCGATCTACGACGATGCCTACCTGTATTCCGATGCAGTGATACAAGGCCCGGCGGATTTCTTCATCGGCTACCTGTTCCCCGCCATCGCCACAATCCTGTTCTGGGTGTACAAATCCGCAACCCCCGGCAAGATGGTAATTTCCGCCAAAATTTGCGACGCCCGCAGCGGCGGCAGACCATCAACCGGCCAATGCATCGGACGATATCTGGCCTACATCATTTCCACCCTACCCCTTTTCCTCGGCTTTCTCTGGGTTGCATTCGACAAACGCAAGCAAGGCTGGCACGACAAAATTGCCGGTACCGTGGTGGTATGCCGAAGCATCGATCCGGAACCGGTGCGTTTCGAGCAAACTGCCGATACCGATTGACCCAACTCAACAACTGGACCACTCCAATGACCACAAACCGCGACCCCCATCGACTCGGCGACAGTTTCATCTTCTCGCCGCATGTCATCGACGATATCCACATTAAATCGGAACTCGGCAGATACCGCATGCGCGGCTTCTCCCTGTTCAAGAATATACCGAGCTGGGACGACCTGACCTTCCTGCCGGGCACGCTGACTAGATTCGTCATCGAAGGCTATCGCGAAAAATGCCTGACCGAGACCATCATCGGCCCCAAGGCCAAGCGCCCGCTCAAACTGGACATCCCGATCTACATCACCGGCATGAGTTTCGGCGCGCTCTCCTACGAGGCCAAGACCGCGTTGGCGCGCGGCGCCACCATGGCCGGCACCGCCACCTGCTCCGGCGAGGGCGGTATGCTGCCCGACGAGCGGCGCTATTCGGAAAAATGGCTGTATCAGTGCATCCAATCCCGCTACGGCTTCAACCCGAATCACCTGCGCCTCGCCGACGCCGTGGAGTTCTTCATCGGCCAGGGTTGCAAGGTCGGCCTCGGCGGCCACCTGATGGGGCAGAAGGTTACCGATCAAGTGGCCGAAATGCGCTCCCTGCCCGCCGGCATCGACCAGCGCTCTCCGGCGCGCCATCCGGACTGGCTCGGCCCGGACGATCTCGCCCTGAAGATCGATGAAATCCGCGAAGCGACTAACGGCGAGGTGCCGATTCAGCTGAAACTGGGGGCGGCGCGGGTATACGACGATGTGCGCATGGCGGCCAAGACCGGGCCGGATTCCATCTACATGGACGGCATGGAGGGCGGCACCGGCGCCGGCCCCCATCTGGCCACCGAAGAGACCGGCGTGCCCGGAATTTCCGCCATCCGCCAAGCCCGCCGCGCCCTCGACGATGTCGGCAAGAGCGGCGAGATTTCATTGGTATACGCCGGCGGCATTCGCAACGGCGGCGATGTCGCCAAGGCGCTGGCGCTGGGCGCGGATGCGATTGCCATCGGGCACTCGGCGATGATGGCGCTGAACTGCAACAAGGCCATACCGGAAGCGGATTTCCCCAAGGAAATGGGCGTGGAAGCCGGCTACTGCTACCATTGCCATACCGGCCGTTGCCCGGTGGGCATCGCCACGCAGGATCCGCAACTGCGCCGCCGGCTGAATCCCGACGAGGCGGCCGAGCGCGTCTACAATTTCCTGCATACCCTGACCATCGAATGCCAGATGCTGGCACGGGCGTGCGGCAAGACCAACATTCACTCTCTCGAGCCGGAGGACTTGGCGGCGCTCACCATGGAAGCCTCCGCCATGGCGCAGGTGCCGCTGGCAGGCACCCAGCACACCGTCGGCCAACCGCAGATGACTCGCTTCTAGGAGAATCGAAATGAACACGACCACAGATGTAGACAAATTCATCGAGTCCGACGGCCTCGACAGCAACCGCGAACAGGAAATCGGACAACATATCGGCTATCGATACGATGTCAACCTGACCGCGGATATGGAACACTGCCCGCCGTTTTTGAAAAAATACATGGAAATCATGGGGTGGGACGACCTCAACTGGCTGGAGGATGTCCATCTAGGCTACGAGGAGGGTAAACCCGCGGTGTTCGATCGCAACATCAACGGCTGGGTGCGAGTACCGGCGGATATTGAATTGCCGGACAACCAACAAGATCGGGATATGATCGCCCGCGAACTATTGATCAAATTCCAAATGTCCCCGTCCCATCCGATGGTGGAATTGATGAAGGCGTATCGAAAATTCTGACCGGCCATGGCAGGCCGTGAGGCGAAAACCTCGGCAGCATCAACCGCGCCGCAAGGCAACGCGGGGGAACGGCGACGATGACCCACTATTCCGCTTGGAGCGTTTTCAAAAACGGCCTCACCGGCCAGCGCGGTTGGGAGCGGGTGTGGCGGGATCCGCAGCCAAAAGCCGAATACGACATCGTCATCGTCGGCGCCGGTTTGCATGGGTTGGCGACCGCGTATTATCTGGCGAAGAATCACCAAGCACGCAACATCGCCGTACTCGAGAAAGGCTGGCTCGGCGGCGGCAATGCCGGGCGCAATACCACCATCGTGCGCTCCAACTACATGATGCCGGGGAATCGGCAGTTCTACGAACATTCGCTGCGGTTGTGGGAGAATCTGAGCCACGACCTCAACTACAACGTCATGTTCAGCCAGCGCGCCCACATCACCCTTTTGCACAGCCCGGCGGCGCGCGATGCGGCGGCGCGGCGATACAACAGCATGCGCCTGACTGGTTCCGATGGCGAGCTGTGGAACCTCGACACGCTGAGACGGCACATCCCCCACCTCGACTACCACAACGCCCGCTTCCCCATCATCGGCGCGGCGGTACAACGGCGCGCCGGCAACGCCCGCCACGATGCGGCGGTGTGGGGCTACGCGCGCGCCGCCGACCGACTCGGCGTGGACATCATCCAGAATTGCGAGGTTACCGGCGTAACCCGAGTCGGCGACCGCATCCACTCCGTCGAAACCACTCGCGGCGGCATTTGCGCCGGCAAGGTCGGTTTCGCCGTGGCCGGCCACACCTCGCGCCTGTGGCAGATGGCCGAACTCGGCGATCTACCCATCGAAACCCACTTGTTGCAGGCGTGCGTAACCGAGCCGCTCAAGCCGTTGCTGGATCAAGTAGTGGTGTTCGGCGTGGGCGGCGCGCATTTCTACATCTCCCAATCCGACAAGGGCGGCATGGTATTCGGCGCCGACCTCGACTGGTACAAATCCTATTCCCAACGCGGCAACCTACCGGCGGTGCAGGATATGGCCGAATGCGCCACATCCATCCTGCCCTGCCTCGCCAGAGTGCGGGTGTTGCGGCATTGGGCCGGAGTCATGGACATGAGCATGGACGGCTCGCCGTTCATCTGCAAGACGCCGCTGGCAAACCTCTATCTCAACGCCGGCTGGAACTACGGTGGATTCAAGGCCGGCCCGGCCTCCGGCTGGCATTTCGCCGACCTCATCGCCAATGACCGCCCCGGCGACACCATCGCCGACTTCGACCTGCGGCGTTTCGAACGCGGCGTGACCATAGACGAACGGGGCGCCGGCCCCGACCCCAAGTTGCACGGCTAGGGCGCCGCCGATGATCCGCATCAACTGCCCCTTCTGCGGCGAGCGCGACCACAGCGAATTCGCCTACGGCGGCGACGCCTCGGTGGAATATCCGCCGTTGGACGCCACCGCCGAGGCATGGCACGCGGCGGTGTTCATGCGCGAAAACATTCGCGGGCGGCAGAGCGAAACTTGGCATCATGTTCACGGCTGCCGATTATGGCTAGTGGTGGAGCGCGACACCGTAACCCACGAAATTCACGCGGTTCGCCCGGCGCACGACGGCATGGCCGCAATCCTAGCCAACCACCGCGACCGCGAGACAGAACGATGACCGCTACCCGCCTACCCGTCGGCGGGCGCATCGACCGCGCCGTTACCCTGCCCTTCACTTGGGACGGCAAAGCGCTGAACGGCCACCCCGGCGACACTCTGGCGTCGGCCCTGCTGGCCAACGATGTGTGGCTGGTGGGGCGCAGCTTCAAATACCACCGCCCGCGCGGCGTCATGTCCGCCGGCGTCGAGGAATCCGGCGCGCTGGTTACCGTCGGCCGAGGCGACCGCCGCGATCCGAATGTGAAGGCGACCGTGCAGGAGCTATATTCGGGCCTGGCGGCGATCGGGCAGAACGCTTGGCCGAGCGTGCGCCTCGATGCGGGCGCCGTCTCCAACCTGTTCAGCAGATTCCTGCCCGCCGGTTTCTACTACAAGACTTTCATGGGCATGCGCACCAAGCGCGGCGGCACGCGCATGTGGATGCGCTACGAAAAGCTCATCCGCCGAGCGGCCGGCATGGGCGCGGCTTCGCGACAACCGGATCCCGACCAATACGAACACGGGCACGACTTTTGCGATGTGCTGGTGGTCGGCGCCGGCCCGGCCGGCCTGACGGCGGCGGCGACCGCGGCGCGCGCCGGGTTGGATGTGCTGATGGTGGAGCAGGAAGCCGAACTCGGCGGCGACCTGTTGAGCCAAGCCACCGCCCAATCCCGCGCGAAACTGGCGGAACTGCGCGCCGAGACGCAGTCGGCGGGAGTTCGCACGATGACGCGCACCACCGCCTTCGGCCTGTACGACTGCGTGGTCGCCGGGCTGCTCGAACGGGTGAGCGATCATCTCGCCCAGCCCGCGCCCTTCCAGCCGCGCCAGCGGTTGTGGACGGTGCGCGCCCGCCGGATCATCCTCGCCACCGGCGCCCTCGAACGCTCCATCGCCTTCGGCAACAACGATCGCCCCGGCGTGATGACTGTAGCGGCCGCGCGAACCTATCTGAACCGCTACGGGGTACTGCCCGGCGAGCGCATCGTGGTGGCCACCAACAACGACTCCGCCTACCGCACCGCCGCGGAACTCGCCGCCGTCGGCGCCGCGGTCAACCTGCTCGACGCCCGACTGGAAATTCGCCCGGCGCTACAACGCCTTGCCGACGAGCATGGCGTCGCCGTGCAGCCGGCCAGCGCCCCCGGCAAAATCCTCGGCGGGCGGCGCGTGCGGGCGCTGGAAGTGGCGCGCGCCGAAGGCGACCACTGGGTGGCCGCGAGCCGCAGGCGGTGTGATCTGGTGCTGGTGTCCGGCGGCTGGTCGCCGACCATCCACCTGCATTCCCAGCGCGGCGCGAAACCGGTGTGGAATGCACAACTGGCCTGCTTCCTCCCCGGCGAGGTCAAAAGCGACGAGCCGATGCTTGTGGCGGGGGCGGCGGCGGGCGTGTGGGACAGCGAGCAATGCGAAATATCCGGAAAAGCCGCAGGGACGGCGGCGGCCAAGGCGGCCGGAGCCCTCGGCAAGCACATAGAGGCCATCCGCCCGCCCCGACCCGGCGGCTGGGAGAACCCGATTCGACCGTTGTACGAGGTCAAGGTAGCCGGCAAAAAGTCGAAGTGTCTAGTGGATCCGCAGAACGATGTTACCGCCGACGATGTGCGCTTGGCTCATCTGGAGGGGTTCGTCTCGGTGGAGCATCTCAAGCGCTATACCACGCTGGGCATGTCCATCGACGGCGGCAAGGTGGGTAACATCATCGGCCTTGCGCTCATGGCCGAGGCGCTCGGCAGGGAAATTCCCGAGGTCGGCACCACCACTTTCCGCCCGCCGTATACCCCGATTTCCATCGGCGCCTTGCGCGGGCGCAGTGTGGGCGAGCACTTTCGCCCGCTGCGCCGCCCCCCCCTGCACAGATGGAATCTCGACCACGGCGCCACCATGACCCTGGCCGGGCTGTGGCATCGCCCGTGGTATTTCGCCCGCGCGGACGAAACCCGCGAGCAGGCAAATGTACGCGAGGCGGCGACCGTGCGGCAGACGGTGGGGCTTTGCGATGTTACCTCCCTCGGCAAGATCGCCATTCAGGGGCCCGACGCCGCCGAGTTTCTCGACCGAATCTACACCAACCCATTCGCCAAACTACCCATCGGCAAGGCGCGCTACGGCATCATGCTGCGAGACGACGGCATGGTCATGGACGACGGCACCACTTGGCGCCTGTCCGAGAGCGACTACTTCATGACCACGACCACGGCGCACGCCGCCAAAGTTCTGGCGTGGCTGGAAGAACTGTTGCAAACCCGCTGGCCGGCGCTCAAGGTGCATGTCGCCTCGGTGTCCGACCAGTGGGCCGGATGCGCCCTCGCCGGGCCGAAGTCGCGCGAAGTATTGAGCGCTTGCGTGGAAACGCCCGAAGCGGTTTCCAATGAGGCACTGCCGTTCATGGGCGTGGTCGAAACATCCCTCGCGGACGGCATCCCGTGCCGCATCGCGCGCATCAGTTTTTCCGGCGAAAGGGCCTACGAAATCTATGTGCCGTCGGACTACGCGGTCGCCATGATGGAGCGGCTGTGGGGGGCGGCGGAGGCGGTCGGCGGCTGTCTCTACGGCCTCGAATCTCTGGGCACCCTGCGCATCGAAAAGGGGCATGTTACCGGCGCCGAACTGGACGGGCGCGTGACCATCGACGACGCCGGCCTCGGCGCCATGGCATCCCCGCGCAAATCCTTCGTCGGCGACGCCCTGCGCAAGCGCCCGCAACTGCTGCGGCAAGATCGCCCCCGGCTGGTGGGGGTCAAGGTAAAAAAATCCGGGGACACATTTCAGGCCGGGGCGATTCTGTGCTGCGCGGAGCGGATAGCCGATTGCGGACTCGGCGAAGGCTGGATCACCGCGGTAACCCATTCGCCGGCTCTGGGACACTGGATCGGCATCGGCTTCATCGCCGGCGGACACGAGGCTTGGCAGGGCAAAAACGTGGTCGCGGCGGATCCAGTGCGCACCGGCGCCGGCACGGTCGCGGTCCCAGTGGAGGTAGTCTCCCCCCACATGTTCGACCCGCACGGGGAGCGAATGCGTGGTTGAGCGAATTTCAGCACTGCACGGACACTATGTCCGCGGCCGGATCGGGCCGCCGCGAGGCGAACCCGCGATCGTCCTGCGCGAAGTGCCCGACCTGCAACTGCAGCAGATTTCCGCCTGGCCCGATACCCTTGATCAGGTCGCGACGATCGCGGCGCAGGCGGCCGGGGTTGACGCCGCGCCCGGCCCCGGCGCGGCAGCGACGGCCAGCAAATCGCCCCGCCGCGCCCTGCTTCGCGTCGAGCCGCTGAAGTGGTGGCTGATCGGCGGCCAAGCCCCTGAAATCAGCCCGCAGGAAGGCGCGACTCTATGCCTCTCCCATTCCCGCACCCACCTGCAAATCACCGGCCGGCAAGCGACAACCCTGCTCAACCGCCACCTTCCGCTGGACTTGCGCCCAACCGCATTTCCCGTCGACACGGTGGCCGCGAGCGCGCTGCACCATGTCGGCGTTACCCTGTGGCATTCGCGGCAGGGCTGGGAATTGTTCATTCCCCGTGGATTTGCGCTGTCGCTGTGGGAGGTGCTGGTGGAAACCGCAACGCAGTTCGGCGCCGAGATCGCCTGATTTACTCGCGAGCGAAAAACCAACATAATGCGCGGTGAAACTTCGACGAACCAACCTGCGCCGGCACAAGCGATGAACCATCCTGCAAGCAAAATATCCTGCGACAACATCTGGAAGATCTACGGCAAAACCCCGCGAGAATTCTTCCACCGGCACGACCGCAATCCGAGCGAACAGGACTTGAAGTCGGGCGGCTACATATCGGCGGTGCGCGATGCCACCTTCGATGTGTATGAGGGGGAGATTCTGGTGGTCATGGGGCTTTCGGGCTCGGGCAAATCCACTCTGGTGCGATGCCTGTCGCGCCTAATCGAACCGACTCACGGCCGGGTGATGTTCGACGACGCGGATCTGCTGCAGGCCACGCCTCGGCAGATGATAGATATCCGCCGGCACAAGATGGGCATGGTGTTCCAGCACTTCGCCCTGTTGCCGCATCGCACGGTGCTGGGAAACATCGCCTTCCCGCTGGAGGTGCAGGGCGTCGAGCGCGACAAGCGGGAGAGCAAGGCGCGGGAAATCATCCGCATCGTCGGCTTGAGCGGGCGCGAGGACTACTACCCGCGCGAATTGTCCGGCGGCCAGCAGCAACGCGTCGGCTTGGCGCGCTCGCTGTGCACCGACCCCGAGGTATGGTTTCTGGACGAGCCGTTCTCGGCGTTGGATCCGCTGATTCGCAAGGAACTGCAGGATGAATTTCTGCGTTTGCAATCGTTGCTCACGCGCCGCACTATCATATTCATCACCCACGATTTCGACGAGGCGCTCAAACTCGCCGATCGCATCGCCATCATGTATGAAGGCCGCATCGTGCAGATCGGCACCGCGGAAGAATTGATCACCCGGCCGGCGACCGACTATGTCGCCGAATTCACCAAGGATGTGCCGCGCGCGAAATTGCTGCATGTGCGCAGCATCATGGATGCGCCCGACGCGCAGGCGGACGCCGAGGTCAGCGTGCGCGCCGATGAGCGAGTGGTGGATATCGCCGCGCGCGTGCTAGCGCGGAATCATCCGGCGCGCGTGGTCGACGCCGACAATCAGGTGGTCGGCTGCCTGCGTCCCAAGCACCTGCTTGAAGTCCTGTTTGCGTGAGCGCCCAACCGACAGCGAACCGCCCCGCGCCCACGCCTGCGATGCAATTCGGGCGCGCCGCTTGGCGCATGTTTGCCGTCGCACTGGCGCCGTTCGTGGCGTTGCTCGGGCTGAAGCCGTTGTTGCCGGGCTGGGCGGTTACGCCGCCGAAAAGCTGCCTCGGCGGTTGCGCCGAGATCGACGGCATGTTGCCCTTCGTGGATTGGGTGAACGCGGCGATCAAATTTCTGCGCACCTACGAATTCTTCGGCGCATTCACGTTCCGCGACATCACCCGCGCGATTTCAAGCGGCATCGAGGCGCCCTTGCAGTTTACGGAAAACCTCTTCCATCGGGGCTTTGAGGATTGGGGGATTGCGCCGATTCCGTGGATTATGTTCGTCGGACTGGCGGCGATTTACGGTTGGCGACTGAAGGGCTGGCGGCTGGCGCTGCTGGGCGGCGGCTGTTTCTTCTATCTGGCGTTGTTCAGCTGTCGCGGAATCTGGGAATTGTCGATGCAAACCCTGTCGGCAATTTCGGTGTCGGCGCCGCTGGCCGGCTTGATCGGAATCAGTCTCGGAATTGCCGCGGCCAAGGCGAAAACCGTGGAACGCATCGTCTGGCCGATATTGAACGTCCTGCAGTCGCTGCCGCATTTTTCCTACCTCATCATCGTCGCGATCTTCTTCGGCGTGGGCTCCAAAGCCGGCGTCATCGCCACCGTGATCTTTGCCTTTCCGCCGATGACGCGCCTGACTCTTCTCGGCATCAAGGGCATATCGGCGGAAATCATCGAAGCCGGCATCATGGCCGGATGCACGCCGCGGCAGATGTTGTTCAAGGTGGAAATTCCCGCCGCCCGTCCGGCGTTGATGCTGGGCGTGAATCAGATCATCATGCAATGTTTGGCGATGGTGGTCATCGCCTCGTTCATCGGGCAATCCGGCCTCGGCCACGACCTACTCACGCGCCTGCAGCGCCTTGCCATCGGGCAGGCATTCGAGGTCGGCGTGGCGGTGGTGTTCATCGCCATCGCGCTCGACCGCTTCAGTCAGGCCATCGCGGAAAAACAGCCGCACCACATCACTCGGGGTTCGCTGTGGACTCGCCGTCCGGGGCTGTGTGCGACGATCGCGTTGGTGGTCGGCGTATTCGGGCTATCGTTCGTCACGCCATTTGTAACCGAATTCCCGCAGGCGCTCACCATCAGCACCTCGGCTTTCTGGGACGCCATCGTCGACTACATCACCCTGAATTTCTACGCGCCTCTGGGCATTTTCCGCGACGGCTTCCTGATCTATGTACTGCTGCCGGTGCGCTCCGCCATCACCTGGATTCCCTGGGTGGCGATCATCGCGCTAGTCGCTTGTCTGGGCTGGCGTCTGGGCGGCTGGAGGTTGTCCCTCACGGTGGTTGCGTTCGTGTTTTTCATCGCCGCCTCCGGCTACTGGGTGCGCGCGATGATCACGCTTTACATGGTCGTGGTATCGCTGGTGGTGTGCGCGATGATCGGAATTCCGCTGGGCGTGTGGGCGTCGAAACGGGACGCCACCACGCGCTGGGTGCAAAATCTGTGCGACACGATGCAAACCTTTCCCTCGTTCATCTATCTGTTGCCGGTGGTGATGCTGTTTCAAATCGGCGATGTCTCGGCGATTTTCGCCATCATCGTCTATGCCTGCATCCCGATCACGCGCTACACGATTTTCGGCTTGCGCAACGTGCCGCGGCACATCATCGAAGCGGCAATCACCTCCGGCTGCACGCCGCGCCAGATGCTGTGGAAGGTGCGGATGCCGATCGCATTTCCGGAAATTCTGCTGGGTTTGAATCAAACCCTGATGTTCTCCCTGTTCATGGTCATGATCGCCGGCTTCATCGGCACGGTAGACCTATCTCAGGAAATATTTCGCGCCCTCACCTTCAACGACGGCGGCAAGGGCTTGGTCATCGGATTGTGCGTGGCCTTCATCGGCCTGACCGCCGACCGCCTGCTGGTGGCGTGGGCGGAAAAACGTCGCAAGGCATAAAAATCGCAAGCGAAAAAAAAGCCAGCCGGAGAACGGCTGGCTCATCCAAGGAGGTGATCGTCCGATTTCCTTCTATTTCCGGAAAGTATCCCAGACGCTCGCGAAGCTTCGGGGATCACTCAATCCAAGTTTGCCAGCGGTCTTCGTTTTCCGCCAACCATCGATCCGCCGCGGCGGATACTTCCATGCCGTCGGTATCGACATAGTTGGATTGCTGGGCGACATCCAGATTGGTGAAATTGATCTGTTGGGCGACTGCAAATGCCCTGGGGTGCTCATCCTTGAATTGATGGGACACGCCGATTTTCAAATAGCCGCCGGTGGGGTTGCCGCAGTCGTATTTCATATCGGGGTTGATGCCCCAAGAGGCGTCTTCGGTGCACTTGGCGTCGTGTGCGGGGAATTCCACAAACTTGCCCTCGTACAAGGCTTCGATGAAATTCGGCGTCCAGTTGAACAACACCACGGGTCGGTTCTGTTTGATACCGGACTCCAGTTCAGCCCAAATCGCGGCGGCGGAACCTGCGTTCTTGACCACGAAATTCATACCCAATGCTTCGACTTTCTCGGCATCGTGCTTGAGCCAGTCCACCGGTCCACCGATGAAGACACCTTTGCCGCCGGAATCGGCGCGGGCAAATTTTTCCGCGCAGGCATCCAGCGCCTTCCAGTCGGGCAAGCCCGGGCAATGCTCCTCGACGAAAGCCGGATACCACCATTCTTCGCGCGTTTTCGCCTCGTGTGTGACCAGATCGATGACGCAACCCTCGCCGACGACTTTCTCGAAAGCCTCGCCGAATGCGCCCTGCCAAACCTCGTGCACGATATCGATGTCGTTTTCGCACATGGATTGATAGACCGTCTGGCTGTCGATGGGCACATAGTTCACCTTTTCACCCACCTTCTCGAACAGTTTGCCGACTATCTCCGCGCCGACGAGCTGGCTCGACCAGTTGTGCGTTGGAATGTTGACGCTGTCGCTGGCGCCGGCAACGGTGCCGACCGACATCAACAACCCAGCCAATGACGCGGCAAGTCCGCGCTTTTTCACTTGAGATGGCATGATTTTCCTCCTCATGGTTTGTGGTAAGCAAATAGTACCCCACGCGGTACAGGAAAAAAAGACTCTATTTATACCATTTATAGACCAATTCATAATTTTATGGGTATTTTCCTGTATGCAGCATAGAATTTCGTAAAATTTTTGTGGTGCAAATCGTGTCTCAGCCATTTTTAGAATTATCATGTACCAAAATTATACCGAGTGAATTTGCCGGTGCACCGACAAAAGCGGTGTATAGTACGCCACCGATGAACATTCCTCCCGAAAATTGTCGCAATCGAACATGATCAAACTGGCCATTTCCGGCGCTGCCGGGCGCATGGGTTGTGCGCTCATCCGCGCTGGTGTTCGCACCGATGGCGTGGCGGTGAGCGCGGCTCTGGAGCATGAGGGCAATGCGGCGGTGGGTGCGGACGCGGGGGTGGTGGCCGGTTGCGGCGACATTGGCGTCGGCATCGGTGTCGAGGCCGAGGCGGGCGATTTCGACCTGTTGCTCGAATTCACCACGCCGGCGGCCACGCTGGCGCATCTGGAGCGTTGTCGGCAATTGCGCCGGGGCATGGTGATCGGCACCACCGGCATCGATGATCGGGGTAGAAAGCAGATCGCCCGCGCGGCGCGGTCGATTCCCGTCGTATTGGCCGCCAACACCAGCATCGGCATCAACCTGTGCCTCGCCCTGCTGGAAACCGCCGGCAAGGTGCTGGGGCATTGTACCGACATTGAAATCGTCGAAGCCCACCATCGCCACAAGGTCGATGCGCCTTCGGGGACGGCGCTGCTGCTCGCTCAGGCGGTCGCCGAACCCCTCGGCAAGGACATCGCCAAAGACGGGGTGTTCACCCGCCACGGCCACACCGGGGCGCGCAAATCCGGCAGCATCGGCTTTTCCACCATTCGCGGCGGCGATATGGCCGGTGAGCATACCGTGATGTTCATCGGCGACAGCGAACGCCTGGAAATCACCCATCGGGCGACCGACCGGCGGATATTTGCCGACGGCGCCATTGCGGCGGCCAAGTGGCTGGCGCAGCAGCAGCCGGGGCTGTTCACCATGCGCGATGTGCTCGGGCTGCAGCGGGGCGGCGCGCCCGACGAGGACTGATCTCCCGAGCGGTTCTCGCGCCCGGTCGGGTTCAGATTCCCAGATAGCGCGCCCGCAATCCGGCGGTGGACGACAGAACTCGTGAAGTGCCCTCCCAGGCGATTGAGCCCTTTTCGATGATGTAGTGATAGTCGGCGAGGGCACTCAGTTCATCCAGATTCTTGTCGATCATGAGTAGCGAAATTCCGCTTTGCTTGATCTCGCGGAGTTTTTGCCAGAGGTCTTTTTGCACCAGCGGCGCCAGTCCCTCGGTGGCTTCGTCGAGAATCAGCAGCTGCGGATTGAGCATCAGCGCCCGCCCGATCGCCAACATCTGTTGCTCGCCTCCGGACAGTTGATTGCCCATCTGGTTGAGGCGGTGGCGAAATTGCGGGAACAAATCCAGCACCGTGTCGAGAGTCCAGCGGGCCGGCGAACGATTGTGGTTGGCGGCGGTGGCGATGAGATTTTCCCGAACATTCAAGTTGGGAAAGATTTGCCGATCCTCGGGCACCAGACCGATGCCCTTGCGGGCGATGCGGAAGGCAGGCAGGCCGCTGATTCGTTCGCGATTGTAGAAAATCTCGCCGCTCGCGCACGGCAGATTGCCGATGATGGCATTGACCGTGGTGGTCTTGCCCATGCCGTTTCTGCCGAGCAGGGTGACGGCGCTGCCGGCGCGGATTTCCATGCTGAGGCCGAACAGCGCCTGACTGCTGCCGTAGAAGGCCGTGATGTTTTCGACTGCCAGCGTCATGGCGGCGTTAGGCCCCTAGATAGGCTTTCTGCACCTCGGCGTTGGAACGAATTTCCTCGATTCCGCCGCTGGCGATGATGTGGCCGTCCACCAGTACCGAGGTGGTGTCGGCCAGAGTGAACACGGCGTCCATGTCGTGCTCGATGAGCAGGATGGTGGTCTTCCCTCTGAGCGAGTCGAGCAGCGCGACCATCTTGCCGGACTCCTCCGCGCTCAGTCCCGCCATGGGCTCGTCCAGCAGCAGCATTTTCGGCCGTAGGACGAGCGCCATGGCAACCTCCAGCCGCCGCTGTTCGCCGTGGGATGCGGTGGCGGCGACCACTTCGGCTCGTTGCGCCAACCCGACCTCGGCGAGGGCACAGATGGCGAGATCGCGCAGGCCGGCGTCTCTGGCCACCGGCGACCACAAGCGAAAGGAATGCCCGTCTCCGGCCTGCGCCGCGAGCATGGCGTTCTCCAGCAGGGTCATCGGTCGGATAATGCTGGTGATCTGGAAGGAGCGAATCAGCCCGAGGCGGGCGCGCTTGGGCCGGCTCAGGCGGGTTATGTCCCGGCCGGCGAAGCGAATGACGCCGCGGTCGGGTCGCAGGGCGCCGGAAATCTGCGCCACCAGCGTGGTCTTGCCGGCGCCGTTGGGGCCGATGATGGCGTGTATGCGGTTTGCCGCGACCTCGAGATTGACATCCCGCACCGCGTGAATGCCGCCGAATTGCTTGTGGAGTTTTTCCACCTGAAGGATCATGGCGCCGCCCCCCGCTTGGCGCGGCGCAAGGCGGCGAGTAGCAGGCCGTGCAGCCCGCCCTTGTCGAAAAACAACACCAGCGCGATCAGCAACAGGCCGAAGATCAGGTGCCAATATACCGTGATGGAGGAGAGGAACTCTTCCAGCAGCAGGAACGCGGCGGTGCCGGTGAGCGGCGCGAAGAGAATGCCGACACCGCCGATGACCAACATGAACAGTAGCTCGGCGGAACGCACCCAATTCATCATGTCGGGGCTGATGAAGTTGGTGAAGTTGCCGAGAAAGAAACCGGCCACGCCGCAGATGGCGCCGGAGATCACATAGCAGGCGAGTCGGTAGCGGTAGGTGTCGAAGCCGAGCGCCTGCATGCGCTCATCGTTGTGCTTGCTGCCGAGGAGCACCCGGCCAAAACGGGCGTGCGTCAGGCGGTGGACGAAAAACAGGCAGAGGAACAAGGCGGCGAGGACTGCGTAATACAGAACGATAGCGTTTTCCAGCGACAACAGTCCGTCGAACCGGCTGCGCTGGTAAATCACCAAGCCGTCGTCCGCGCCGTATTGCTCGAGGCTGACGAAGACGAAGTACAGCATCTGGGCAAACGCCAGAGTGATCAGGATGAAATACAACCCTCTGGTGCGCAGGCAGATCGCTCCGGTGATCAGCGCAAAGGAGGCGCTGCAGCCGACCGCTAGCAGCAGGTGGATGAAGCCGTTGTGCACCTCGTGGTAGGCCGGTATGCCGACGCTGTAGGCGCCGATGCCGATGTACGCGGCATGGCCCAGGCTGACCATGCCGCCGCAGCCGGTGATCAGGTTGAGGCTGACAACCGCGATGGTGAGTATCAATATTCGGGTGAGCAGGTCGAGGTAGAAATCCTGCCCGGCGAGGGAAAGCGCAACCGGCGCCGCCAGCAAAGCGGTAGCCAACAGACAGACTCCGGCACTGATGCCGTACCGATTCCCGATCATTTCACTCGGAAACCGGTGGGCGGGAAGAGCCCCTGCGGTTTGCACAGCAGCACGCTCGCCATGAGGATGTACACCAGCATCGCGGACAACGCCGGCGCGGCGGTTTCGGCCGATTGGTGGGACAGGAACAACTTGAGCAGGTCGTCCAGATAGGCGCGCCCCAGAGTATCGATAAAACCGATCAACAAGGCGGCGTAGAAGGCGCCCTTGATGGAGCCGGTGCCGCCGACGATGACCACCACGAAGGCGATGATGATGATCTCGTTGCCCATGCCGATGCTGGCCTCGGTGATCGGCGCGATCAGCACGCCGGCAAATCCGGCCAGGGCGGCGCCGATGGCGAAAACGATCCGATACAGGCGATCGATGTTCACCCCGAGCGCGGCCACCATGGTGCGGTTGGAGGCGCCCGCGCGAATCAACATGCCGAGGCGGGAACGGGTTACCAGAAAATACAGGCCGACGGCCACCGCCAGACCGCAGAGGATGATCAGCAACCGATAGCTGGGCACGACAAAACCGCCCACCTCGACCCAGCCGTTGAGCGCATCGGGCAGGGGAATGACCGCTCCGGCGGAGCCCCACAGCAGATGGGCGAGGGTGTCGAAAACCAGAATCAGGCCAAATGTGACCAACACGTGGTCGAGATGATCCCGCCGGTACAGTTTGCACGCAATCAACCGCTCCACCAACGCGCCGACGACAAAGACCACGGCCACGGCAACGACCACAGCCAGCGCAAAGGAACCGGTCAGCGCCGCCACGGTGGCGCAGACGAACGCCCCAAGCATGTAGAACGAGCCGTGGGACAGATTGATGAAGTCCATGATGCCGAAGATCAGGGACAACCCGGAGGCGAGCAGGAACAGCAACAGACCGAGCTGTAGCCCGTTGAGCAGCTGAGCGATCAGCAGATGCCAATCCATCGGTTTACTGCCCGCGATGCAAGGAGCGGCCGGCCGGAAATTCAGGCCGCGCGGCAATTCCCGCGCGCTGGATGCCTACAGATGACACTGCCCGACATAGCTGTCCTGATGATCTTCGTACACGGTGCCGACCACCCGAGTGGTCCAGTTGCCGTCGGCATCCTCCACCACTTCGCGCAGATAGAAGTTCTGCACCGGAAAGTGGTTCCTGCCGTACCGGTACTCGCCGCGCACCGAGGCGTAATCCGCTTTTTCCATGGCGGCGCGCAACGCATCCGCGTCGCTCAGGTCGCCGTCGGTGGCCTGCAAGGCGCTGTTGATCAGCATGATGCTGTCATATGATTGCGCCGCATAGAAGGAAGGATAATTGCCGTGTCTGGCCCTGAAATCGCTGACGAATTTCCGGTTGGCCGGGTTGTCGAGGTCAGGTCCCCAGAACAGGGTGCTCTTCGAGCCGAGCACGCCCTGCATCTCGGCGGCTTGAAATTTCGGCAGGGAAATGGAATCCACCGTGAACACGGTGTACAGGGGGAGAATATCCTTCAACCCCGCTTGCTGATATTGCTTGATGAAGGCGCCGCCGGCGCTGCCCGGATAGAAGATGAACAGCCCTTCGGCGCCGGACGCCTTGGCCTTCGCCAATTCCGCGGAAAAGTCCAGCTGCTTGTCCTTGCCCCATTTGGTCAAGTCCTTGCCGAGAATCTCGCCGTTGAAGGTGCGCTCCACGCCGGCGGCCATGTTCTTGCCCGCCGTGTAGTTGGGCACCATCACATACAGCGATTTCACACCCAGTTGATTCAACACCTCGCCCATGGCCATGGGGGTTTGGTCGTTCTGCCAGGAAGTGGAGAAGAAATTCTCGTGGCAGCCCGCACCGGCGAGTTGCGAGGGGCCGGCGTTGGAACTGATCAGGAATTTGCCGGCATCCAGCACCGTTTTGCTGGAGGCCAGCAGTACATGGGACCAGATGTAGCCGGCGACGAAATCGACGCCGTCCTTTTTCACCAATTTGTCGGTTTTCTGCTTGCCGGTTTCCGGCTTGAAACCGTCGTCCTCGAAGAATATCTCGATGTCCTTGCCCGCCATTTTCCCGCCAAGATGATCGACCGCCAAGTTCACCCCGTTTTTCATGTCCTCGCCAATCACGCCGGACGGGGTGGTCAACGTGGTGACGAAACCGATTTTTACGCTGTCGCCGTAAGCCGGCGCGGTCAGAGTGACCCAGACGAAGGATGCGGCGAGGTAACCCGCCAGAATGCGTTTTTTCTGTGCTGTCATGTTATTTCTCCAGCATTTGCGATCATTGGGTTATCCGGCCAATACGCCACCACACCATAAAAGCCGGGGCGCAAGGCGGACGATGGGGTTGTTGGCGTCGCCGCAAATCGCGCTGCTTGCGCCACGGGCGCGAGTGTACTCCGGCACTTGGGGGCACGCAATAAAATCGCACAGAAATTTCGCAAAAAACCATGCGCTTCGCGGCCGAATTTCTCTCCCCGCCCGAACCATGCCGAAAAAAGCATTTCGGGGAAAATGAATGTATACTTTGCCGTTCCATACACTCCATTTGAGAGGAATACACCATGAGAAATTCTCCGAAAATGCTTCTGTTGTCCACTGCCATCGCTGTCGGCGCCGCCGCACCGGCATTTGCAAACGAGTGCAGCACCGTGCGCTTCTCCGATGTGGGCTGGACCGACATCACCGCCACCACCGCCGCCACCTCGCTGGTGCTGGAAGGTCTCGGCTACGAAACCGATGTCAAGGTGCTGTCGGTGCCGGTAACCTACGCATCGATGGCAAACAACGACATCGATGTGTTTCTGGGCAACTGGATGCCGACCATGGAGGGCGATATCGCACCCTACCGCGAGGCCGGCAGCGTGGACACCGTCGGGGTGAACCTGTACGGTGCCAAATACACGCTGGCCACCCCCCAAAGCACCGCCGACAAGGGGCTCACGGATTTTGCCGACATCGCCAAATTCCGCGACTCGCTGGACGGCAAGATCTACGGCATCGAGCCGGGCAACGACGGCAATCGCCTGATTCTCGACATGATCGAGTCCGACATGTTCGGCCTGAGTGGATTCGAGGTGGTGGAATCATCCGAGCAGGGCATGCTGGCGCAGGTCGAACGCGCCGTAAAGCGCGGTCAGGATATCGTCTTTCTGGGCTGGGAACCGCATCCGATGAACGCCAATTTCGACCTCGTCTACCTGACCGGCGGCGATGATGTGTTCGGCCCCGATCTGGGCGGCGCCACTGTGTACACCAACACCCGCGCCGGCTATGCGGGCGAATGCGAGAATATCGGCAACCTGCTGAAAAACCTCGAATTCACGCTGGCCATGGAAAACGACATCATGGGCGCGATCCTGAACGACGGGCAGGAGCCGCGAGATGCCGCCGCAGATTGGCTGCAGGGGAATTCCGGCGTGTTGGACGGCTGGCTGGACGGGGTTTCAACCCGCGACGGCAAACCGGGCCTGGCGGCCGTGAAGGCGTCTCTGGGCCTGTAGTAACGGCAGCGGGATCGGCCCACCCCACTTCGCCCGTGGCGGCGGCAGCGCGGCGGCCGGCCGTCTTCGTCATCACCAAAATGCGGTGATGCGCGACGATGGACTGGCTGACCACTCACAAGCTCCCTATCGGCAAACTGGCCAGGCGGGGGATCGATTTCCTGACCGACCGCCTCGGCCAGTTGTTCGACGGCATCTCCGCCGTCTTGCAGGGGCTGGTCGACCCGCTACTGTGGCTACTGCAAACGCCGCCGCCGCTGTTGCTGATCGCGGCGGTGGCAGCGATAACGCACTTCGTGCATCGCCGACTGTCGCTGACCGCTTTCGTCGTCGGTGGCCTGTTGTTGATCATCAATCTGGGCTACTGGGAGGAGACCACCGACACGCTGGCGCTGGTACTGGCATCGGGGGCGTTGTGCATGCTCATCGGCGTGCCCCTCGGCATCGCCGCGGCGCACCGACCGTGGCTGTACACGATACTGCGCCCCACTCTCGACCTGATGCAGACCCTACCCACCTTCGTCTACCTGATTCCGGCGCTGGTGCTGTTCGGATTGGGAGTGGTGCCGGGGCTGGTGGCCACGGTCATCTTCGCCATCGCCGCGCCCATCCGGCTTACCCATCTGGGGGTATCGTCGACGCCCACAACCCTGCTGGAGGCCGGCGAGGCTTTCGGCTGTTCCCGCCGGCAATTGCTGTTCAAGGTGGAGTTGCCCTTTGCCCTGCCACAAATCATGGCCGGCCTCACCCAGACGATCATGCTGGCGCTGTCCATGGTGGTCATCGCCGCCATGGTCGGCGCGCCCGGCCTGGGCACGCTCATCCTGCGCGCGATCAACTCCGTCAACCTCGCTCTAGGGGTGGAAGCAGGTTTTGCCATCGTCATCATCGCCATCATCCTCGACCGGGTGTTCCGCCTCAAACGCGCCGATGACAAGCCATGAATCCCGCACCGGGTTCGTCGGCGCCACCCGTCCCCACCCTGCCCGGCTGATCGAGCCCATCCGCCATGTCCCGTCCCAGCGTTGAGCTGAACTCGATCTCCATCGTTTTCGGCAATGCGCCGAGGAGCGCCCTGCCGCTGATGGACGGCGGCCGGAGTCGCGAGGAAATTCAGGCCGAAAGCGGCCAGATTCTCGGGGTGCACGACTGCTCCCTGCGCGTGCATCAAGGGGAAATCGTGGTGTTGATGGGATTGTCGGGCTCGGGCAAATCCACCTTGCTGCGCGCCGTGAACGGACTCAACAAGGTCGTGCGCGGCAGCGTGCGGGTGGACGACGGCAAGCAACTGGTGGACATCACCCGTGCCGACGAGTCGATGCTGCGGTTCTTTCGCACCAAGCGAATCGCCATGGTCTTCCAGCAGTTTGGCCTGCTGCCGTGGCGCACGGTCGCCGACAATGTGGCCTTCGGGCTGGAAGTGGCGGGAGTGGCTGCGGCCAAGCGGCACGAGGCGGTGCAGCGGCAGCTCGCGCTGGTCAATCTGCACGACTGGGGCGAGCGCAAGGTACACGAACTCTCCGGCGGCATGCAGCAGCGCGTGGGGCTGGCGCGCGCCTTTGCCACCGAATCGCCGATTTTGTTGATGGACGAACCGTTTTCCGCGTTGGATCCGCTCATTCGGGTACGCCTTCAGGACGACCTGCTGGATCTGCAAAAGAGCCTGCACCGCACCATCCTGTTCGTCAGCCACGATCTCGACGAGGCACTCAAGATCGGCAACCGCATCGTGATCATGGAAGGCGGGCGCATCGTGCAGAGCGGCACTCCGGAGGAAATCGTGATAACGCCGGCCACCGAATATGTGGCCGATTTCGTCGCCCATATGAACCCGCTCAAGACTCTGCGCGCTTCTTCGGTAATGCGAAAACTGCGCGAGCAACCGGCGCAGGCTGACTGCTGCATCGCCGCCAATGCCGATACGCCGCTTCTGGAAGTATTGCGCGCCAAGCGCGACAGCGGCAAGCCGATCTATGTGATGGACGACAACGAATGGGTGGGCGTGATCGACGACGAGGAAATCTACAACGCCCTGTTACGGCAGCAGTAACCGCGAGATCGGCTCAGGGCAACAGTTCGTCGACCAACGATTGCAACTCCTCAAGGGGCAACGCGCCCGAGAAGAAACGCAACTCCCCGGCTCGATTGACGAGGAAAACGGAAGGCGTGCCCGACACGCCGGATCGCAGACCGTTTTCGTGATCCTGACGCACCAGATCGGCCATCCTGCCGCTGTCCAAACATTCGTCAAAGGCGTCGCCATCCATGCCGATCTCCTCGGCCAGCGGGCGCAGCGCTTCCAGCGGGAAACCCTGACCACCGGATTCCGTGCGGCGATAGATCAGGTCGGAATAGATCCAGAAGGCATCGTTGCCGTGCAGTTCGGCGACGCACTCGGTGGCTTCCGCCTGTTTTTGCGCGCCGGGGTTGTGGAAGTCCAGCGGGAAATGGCGATATACCCAGCGCAGGTTGTCGCCGTTGCTCTGCATCAACTCCACCACCGTGGGATGAAAACGCTTGCAGAAGGGGCATTCGAAATCGGAATACTCCAGTAGCGTTACCGCGGCATCCGGATTGCCGAAAACATGGTCGCGCTGCAGATCGACCGGGCGCAGATTGGCGGCCTGAGCTTGCCGCTGGCGGATTCTCTCCTGCTCCGCGGCCTCCTGCTGCCTGCGGATGAAATTCGCGATCCCCCGCTCGACCGCCGGATCCAACGCCCCCTCGACATTCAACAACCGCTCGACCTCCTCTCTCACGATCTGCCTGACGGCATCCTCGTCGATCAACTGAGCGCTCGCCGGGTTGAGGAGCAACTGCGCCGAGAGGGCGAGCAGGGCGAAGAATTTCACGCTGGTGGCGCGGCGTTCGCTCGACATGATGGCCATCTGGAGATGGAGATGTATCGGCAAAACCGCCTAGATCTCCCCTTCATCCCCATCCGGCCATTCGGCAAACGGGAATGGCTTGTCCGGCATATTGAAGGCCATGAAGCGGAGAATTTGATGGATATACCGGTTCAGGCGCCCGCCGAATGCCAGCAACTTGCCGTCGCGTTCGCCGGTTATCAGGACGAAGCCGAACTGAATAACGACCACCACCGCCAGCACGATCTGCGCGACCATCAGGATGAGAACGAACAGCAACACGAAGAGCAGGCGAAACCAAGTGTCTCGGCGGGCGAGCCGCATCAACGATTCGGGGGCATGTTCGGCCATGAATGTGCTTTCTCGGCGGCTTGGGTATGGGAATGGTCGCAGGCGAAATTCGCGTCGCAACGCTGCCGATTATACCCGCTTCCGCCCCGGCGTAACCACCGCAACCACTCAACTTCTCAGGCGCGTTCCCTTCGGGTCGAACGGCGGTTCGCGCAGTAATTCGGCCTTGTGCGGGCGGCCAAGTACGGCGATTTCGTAACTGGCGTCCGCCTCGATTCCGTCGGCGTTGATGTAGCCCAGGGCAACCGAGCGATCGACGCTGAAGCCGAATGCGCCGGAGGTGACTCGGCCGGCGTATTGCCCGTCCCGATAGATGGTCTCCCCGCCCCAGGCGTCGGCGTTTTCGGTTTCGACGGTGAAACAGCTCAGCACTTGGCGCGGCGGCTGCGCCTTGACGGCCTGCCAAGCATCCCGCCCGAGGAATGCGATCTTGTCGTCTTTCACCAGCCGCGCCAGACCGCTTTCGTGGGGATACCATTCCGGCGAATACTCCCGGCTCCAGCTGCCATAGCCCTTTTCGATGCGCATGGAGCCGAGGGCGCGGGAGCCCACCGGAGTAATGCCCAGATCGGCGCCGTGTTGCAGAATCGACTGATACAGTGCCAGCTGATTTTCTTCGGCAACATAGATTTCGTAGCCGAGATCGCCGGTGAAGGAAACCCGAATGAGGATCGCCTGGTAGCCGCCGATGTCCACCACGCGATTGCCCATGAAGGGGAAATCCGCGTTTTCCAGAGTGCGGCCGGTCAGTTTTTCGAGCAGGGTGCGGGCGTTCGGCCCGGCCACATTGAATCCGGCCAAAGCGTCGGTTACCGAGCGGAACGAGACGCCCTTGGCCGGCAGATGTTGTTCGAAGATTCGCCGGTGATAGCCCTCGGCGATGCCCGAGCCGATCATCAGCAGGCGCTCGCCGCTCAGGCGGGCGATGGTGAAATCACCGGCCACCCCGCCGCGCGGACTCAACAGCGGCGCCAGACAGGTGCGCCCATCCGCTTGGGGTACATAATTGGCGACCAAGCGATCCAGCCAATCGAGGGCATTGACGCCGGTGATTTCATACTTGGCGAAATTGGAGGTGTCCACCACGCCGACCGAGGTTCGCAATGCCTTGCATTCGTTGGCGATGACGGCAAACCACTTGGGGCGCTCGAAGCCGAAATGATCTTCCTGCGCGACGCTGTCGGTGGCGAACCAGACGGGGTGTTCCCAGCCGTAGGACAGCCCGAACACCGCTCCCAGAGATTGCTGCAGCGGGTATACCGGGCGCTTTCTGAGGGGCCGGCCCGCGGCGCGCTCTTCGAGGGGGAAGTGGATGCGAAAGCGCGAAGCGTAGGTGTCGAGGACGCGCGCACGAGTGAATGCGGAGTTCGCCCAGGAGCCGAAACGGGACACATCCCAGGAAAACATGTCGAGCTCGGATTCGCCCTCGATCAGCCACTGCGCCACAGTCAATCCGAGACCGGCGCTCTGGCTGAAACCGGGGATGATGCCGCAGCAGACGAAATAGTTCTTCAGGCCGGGCACCGGGCCGAGCAGAGCCGAGGCGTCCGGCGACCAGATCATGGGGCCGTTGATGACCTGTTTGATGCCCGCTTCGCCCAGCGCCGGCACGCGCTCGCAGGCGCGCATCACATTCTCCTCGATTCGCTCCAGATCGGACGGCAGCAGTTCGTGGCCGAAATCCATCGGGGTGGCCTGTTCGCTCCAGAAACGGCCGTCGCGCTCGTAGGCGCCCACCAACAGGCCCTCGCCTTCCTGCCGCATGTAGTATTCCTGATCGCGATCGGCCACCCCCGGCAGTTCGCGCCCGATCTCGGCGATGGCGGGGATGGCCTCGGTGACGAAATACTGGTGCTCCATGGCCATCAGCGGCAGGGTGAAGCCCGCCAGGGCGGCTACCTCCCGCGCCCACAGGCCGGCCGCATTGACGACGAAATCGGCATGGATGTTGCCCTTCGGCGTAACCACATCCCAGCCGCCGTCGGCGCGCGGATTGGTTTCCACCACCGGCGTGAAGCGGTGTATCTCGGCACCCCGCTGCTTGGCGCCGTTGGCAAATGCGTGGGTTACGCCGGACGGATCCACATGACCGGCGAGGGGTTCGTACATGGCGCAGCGAACATCGTCGATCACCAACAGCGGGTGCAGATCGAGTACTTCCTTAGAGGAGATTTCGTGGAATTCGGCGTCGAAGGCGCTCGCCTTGGCGGCCTGAATGCGCAGTTGATGAACGCGATCCGTGGTGCAGGCGAGGTAGATGCTGCCGGGTTGATGGATGCCGCAGGACTGCCCGGTTTCCTGCTCGAGTTCGGCGTACAGTTTCATGGTGTAGTACTGCAAGCGGGAAACATTGTTGTCGTCGTGCAACCCGTGAGTACCGGCGGCGGCGTGCCAAGTGGAGCCGGAAGTCAATTCGTCCCGCTCCAGCAGCACCACATCCCGCCAGCCCAGCTTGGCCAGATGGTAGAGGATGCTGCACCCCACCAAACCGCCGCCGATCACTACCACTTGCGCGTGCTTCTTCATAATCCGATCTCCGTCAAGGTCAAGGTCAAGGTCAAAATCAAGGTCAAAGTCAGGCGGCGGCGTGCAGCGAACGCACATATTCGCCGATGCGCCGACAGGCCTCCGCCAATCTCCGCTCATCGACGCACAGGCTGAGGCGCAGCAGATCGGCGCAGGAGGCGCCAAAGCCGTCTCCGGGGAGGAGCGCGACGCCGTGGCGTTGCAACAGTTCGCGGGCGAATTGTCGCGCCGATACGGGCAGGTCGCCGACGGCAAACACCACGAACATCCCGCTCTGCGCGGCCTCGGCAAACAGGCGCACACCGCGCAGTTCGCCCAGTTGTTGCAACACGATTCGCCGACGCCGCGCCAGTTTTTCGCGGGTGTCCTCCGCCATGGCGCTTGCCTCGGCGAGGGCGGTCAGCGCCGCATCTTGAATGAATGCGGGCAGGCCGTAGGACATGCAGAAGGCGAGGTTGTACAGGTGACCGATAAGCGTCTCCGGCGCGATCACCCAGCCGAGCCGCCAGCCGGTCATGCGGTGGGATTTGGACAGACTGGACACGCTGACGCAGACTTTCTCGGCGCCGGGCAGGGCAAACGGATTGGAACGTTCCCGATTCGCGGGCGGCAACAACGCCTGATAGACATCGTCGTTGATCAGCCATATCTCCCGCTGCACGCAGGCGCGCACGAGGGCCTCGTAGTGGGCGCGGGTGTACACGGCGCCGGTCGGATTGTTGGGGGAATTGAGCACGACGGCACGAGTTCGCGGAGTGATGGCGGCGATGATTTCGTCCGCGTCGATGCGGAATCCGTCCTCCGGCTTGGTCGGCACGCACACCGGCGTCGCGCCGGAAGCGGAGAAGGTGGCCGGATAGGTAGTGTAAAAGGGTTCCGACAAAATCACCTCGTCGCCGGATTCCAGCAGACACTGGGCGAGGGAAAACAGGGCGTTTTGCGCACCGGCGAAGATGGCGCAGTTGGCGGCGGACACCGGCTGGCCGGTTCGTTCGGCGTGGTGGCGCGCCACCGCTCGGCGCAGATCGGCATTGCCGTCGACCGGCGTGTAGTGGTGGCGCCCGTCTCGCAGACTGCGGATCGCGGCTTCGACTATGGCGGGTGGGGTCGATTCATCGATTTCCTCGCCGATGCTGAGCACGATGACATCCTCGCCGGCCTCCCTGCGCGCCAATCCGTCAAAATGAACCGACCAAGCATCCACATTGTCGCCCGCGGTTCGCTGGGTCAGTTTGGAGAATTTCATGGTGATCCCGATCCGTTCGGCACACGATTTTTCGGCGGGATTCTAGCACGGCGAAATGGAAAACCAATCCGCCGAATTCCCGTCTGCCCGAAACCGCGCCTCGGGTTCACGCCTGCGGCGAGCCTTCCAGCCATGCCAGAATTTGCGACCGATGGGCGTCCAGTTGCGGCGCCGCCGGGCGGGTGGTCGGATCGGCGCAATCCGACAACTTGATGGGATTGCCCGCCATCCGCGCACGATTGCCGTGCTCGTCCAGAGAATCGACGATCATGTTGCGCGCCGCGATGTGGGGATCGTCGACCACCTGCCCAATGTCGTTGATGGGTGCGCACGGCACTCCGGCTTGCCGCAGAATTTCGAGCCACTCGTGCGCGCGCCGCTTCGCCAACGCCTTTTCGATCTCCGCCTTGAGGGCGGCGTGATTTTCCGTGCGCCGTTCGTTCGAGGCGAATTCGGCGAGATCGGCCAGCGCCTCGTTCCCCAAAGCGGCGCATAACCTGCGAAACAATTGGTCGTTGCCGGCGGCGATGATCAGGTATTCATCGCTGACTCGGTAGCCGTCGAACGGCGTGATCGAAGGGTGGCGCATGCCCAGCGGCGCAGGCGGTTCGTGCGCCGCCAGATGGCGGGCAATGGCGTTTTCCAGAATCGCCACCTGACAATCGAGCATGCCGATATCGACCATGCAGCCCACACCGGTGCGTTCGCGCCGATGCAACGCCGAAAGGATGCCGCTCAGAGCAAACAGGCCGGCGGTGATGTCGCCCAGCGAGGTGCCGACTCGCACCGGCTTTCCGCGCGCCTCGCCGGTGATGCTCATCAGGCCGCCCATGCCCTGCACCACCAGATCGTAGGCCGGCAATTCGCGGTAGGGGCCGGTCTGGCCGAAGCCGGAAATGGCCGCGTAGATGATCCGCCGACTCAAACTACGCAGGGAGGCCCAGCCATACCCCAGTTTTTTCAGGGCACCGGCTCGATTGTTCTCCACCAACACATCGGCTCGCGCCACCAGTTTTTCAAAGGTGACTCGCCCCGGCGCCGTGCGCAGGTCGAGGACGATGCTCTGCTTGCCGCGATTCAGGGAGTCGAAATAGGCCGACTTACCACCACCGCCGCCGCCACCGTCGCCGTCGCGGAACGGGCCGAAACGGCGCGCGTCGTCGCCGCCCGGCGGTTCGACCTTGATGACTCGAGCACCGAGGTCGGCCAACAACATGGTGGCGTAGGGTCCCGCCAGTACCCGCGTCAAATCCACCACCACGAGGCCGTGCAGGGGGCCATTTTCGGTGGCGGTAGCGCCGCTCGTGTTGTCGTTCTCGCCGTGTTTCATCGGTTGCCTTCTCCGCGCAGTATACGAAATTGCGCGCGGGATGTTGCCGCGGCGCGCGCGGAGAATTGCCGTTTGCCGCGTTATCGGCTATTGTTCGCCTCCATGCGCAAACGTCGTTCAGCCAATCGCCCCCGCAAAACCCGCAAGGGCTCGCGCCCACCCACGCACGGGGAAAGTACAAAGTTCATCCCCCGACTGCGGTTTTTCGACGCCGAGCTGGTCGGCATCTTCGTGGCGTTCAAATTGGTGGTCATCGCGGCCATTCTGATCAGTTTGCATTTCCTGCCGCCGGGAGCCGGCAAAACGGATCACTGGTTCCTACCGGACACGGGCTCGGAAACTCTGGACGGCTGGATCACCCCGTTTGCCAACTGGGACGGGCAACACTATCTGCATCTGGCCGGCAACGGCTATGTGCGCAATCAAACCGAGGATTTCAGCAGTCTGGCATTCTTCCCGCTCTACCCACTCGCCATCCGCTTGGCGAACTGGGTCGTCGGCGAACTCTACCTAGCCGCGTTGCTGCTCAACCTGATCCTCTCCTATCTGTTCATCCACCTGTTCTACGGCTACGCCCGCCAGCGCCTGCCGCGCGCCGAGGCGCTGACAAGCGCCGCCCTGTTGCTGGCGTTTCCGTCGGCGTTTTTCATGACGATCATCTACAGCGAAGCCCTGTTTTTGTTTTGCCTGTTCGGATTTCTCTATTCCTACCAGATCAAAAAACACTGGGCGAGCGTGCTGTTCGCGGCGATGATGCCGTTGACGCGCGGCCATGCGTTGTTCGTGCTGGTCGCCGTGTGCCTCCATCTGGCATACAAGTTGTGGCGGATGTGGCGGGATGGGCGGCGGCTGCGCCTCAGCCTCTTGGAGCTGGGCGCGCTGTGCGGATTCGCCGTCGGCGGCATCGCCTATTTCGCCTTCTATCACTTCGCCACGGGGTCGCCGTTGAGCGGCATAGCGGCGCAAAAAGGCTTCATCTACGGAAACGATCTGGCCAACACCATCAACCCGATCCACTTCCTGTCCTATCTGTTTTCCGAGCCGCGCGGATTGTTCTGGCCGCCGGTGAACAATGTGGTGGACAAGATATTCGTGGTGATCATGCTGGCCGCCACAGTGTGGGTGGCGAAGGTGAAGAATCACCTAGCCGCGCTGGTGTATTTCGCGCTGATGTGGGGCTCGGCGTCCATGGGCTACGGCGGCTCCTTCATCCGTTTCGCCCTGCTCGGCTTCCCCTTTCTCGCGATCGCCCTCATGCAGCAGTACCCGAAGGTGAAATTCGGCTGGCTACTTCTGGGCGCGCCGTTGCTCGGCCTGCAAATTTATTTCGCTTGGCGATTCACCTTCAACCTGTGGATCGCCTGACTCCGCCCATGCCCAAATCCAAAGCAAAAAACACACAACCGCGCCGAGCCAACCCCAACCGCAGCCGCGCTCGCCCGACGCCGGACGCCCCCCGCCGCAGCCTACCGCAAGCGGCGCGCGGCGTGGCCGATTCCCTGCTACATGCGCGCGCGCCGGAAACGCCGCCGTGGAAGTACCTGCCGTTGATTCTCGCCCTCGCCTTCGCGGCGCGCGCCGCGGTCGCCCTGCACGGAGATTTCACCTTGCATCCGGACGAGATCATGCAGTATCTCGAACCCGCCCATAATCTGGTGTTCGGCAACGGCGTACTGCACTGGGAGTTTTTCTACGGCGCGCGCGCTTGGCTGTTGCCGGGGCTGGTGGCCGGAGTGCTCGCGCTGTTCGACCTGGTCGGTCTGGGCGAAACCCTGTGGTATATCGAGGCGGTCAAACTGCTCTTCTGCGCCATTTCCCTGCTGATTCCGGCGGGTATGTACTTTTTCGCGCGCCGCCACTTCAGCGAGACGGCGGCGCGGGTGGCGTTGCTGGCGGGCGCGTTCTGGTACGAACTGGTCGGCTTCGCCCACAAACCGATGTCCGAATTCAACGCCACGGCGCTGTTGCTGGTACTTCTGGCGCTGTGTGTGCGCCCGCCGTCGGCGCGGCTGATCTGGCCGCTGGCGGCGGTGGCGGTGCTGGCGGCGGCATTGCGCCTGCAATACGCGCCCATCGCGCTGTTGTTGCTGGGCATGGCATTCATCCGCAGCCACCACAAGTTGCATCTGCTGCTCGCCTCGGCGCTGTTGCTGCTGGCGCTCGGCGTGTTCGATGCGGTTACTTGGGACGCCGTGTTGTTTCATTCCTATCTCACCAACATCCGCTACAACCTGAGTTTCCCCTTCTTCGCCGGTGGCGACGGCGAAATCTCGCCTTTTTACAAGTATGTGTGGTGGCTGACTCTCGCCACCGCCGCCCTCGCCCCACTGTGCATCGCCGCATCTCTGGCCGCTGGCGGCTGGCGGCGGTATGGATTGCTGCTCGCGCTCATCGCCATCGTCCTGTTGCTGCATTCGGTGCAGGCGTATCAGGAATACCGATTCATCTTTTTAACGACCCCCTTGTGGCTGCTCATCGGCGCCGATCTGCTGGCGCGAGCGGTTGCGCGGGTGAACAATCCGCGCCCGCTGGCCGGCGCGGCGGCGCTGTTCGTGGCGCTCTCCGGCGGCGGCCTGCTCAATGTTCTGCCGGGCCACGAGCAAATCTGGAAATCGGCTTTTTCCCCGACCAAATCGGCTCCCTTCATCCGCAACCAGCCGCCGATCTTCGCCGCCTATCGCTGGCTCGCCCGCACGCCGGAAGTCAGCGCCGTGTGGGAGATGACACACAGCTACTCGTCCACGCCCGGCTACTCGCTGGCGAAGGCCTTCGGCGATACTCGCATCCTGCAACGCGACCGCGCGCAACCCGCCACGCGAAAGTGGCAGTCGTATTCGGTGATTTCCGACCAAACGGGCGATGCGCTGGACACCTTCCGCAAGATAGGATTGGGAAAGCGCACGCCGCCACCCGACTTCGGCATCCGCTTCCTCGAGCCCGAAGCCGTGGGCGGCGGGGAGAACCGGGAGAACGAGCAGTGAGCGCCCGCCGCGCGGCGACTTGAATTGCCGAGCGCAACCGCAATCTGATTGAGCAACATCCGCAACACCAAGCATCCAACTCCAATGACAACACGCAAGCGAAAAAAACCATCGGCGGCAGCCCGCCGCCGCTCGACTCCGGCACGCACGGTGCCGACCCAATCGCCCTCGACGCCGGCAGCACCTTCGGCACCCACACCGGCCGCAGGAAATTTCGGCCTATCGAACTGGCCGCACCACCGATCGCTCGCCATACTCGTCCTCGGCGTGCTGACCACCGTCAGCTACCTGCCGGCCATGTTGTGGGGCGGCATCGTCTGGGACGACACCATCATCACCAACGCGCTGCCGCTGCAAGAACTCACCGGCCTGTGGAGCATCTGGTTCCAGCCCAGCGACCTGCGGCAATGGGAGGGGCACTATTGGCCGATGGTGTACACCACCTTCTGGCTGGAGCATAGACTGTGGGGCACTTCCCCGACCGGCTATCACATCGTCAATGTACTGCTGCACTTCGCCAACACGCTTCTGCTGTGGCGACTGCTTGGACGGCTGGCGGTGCCCGGCGCTTGGCTCATCGCCGCGGTGTTCGCCGCGCATCCGGTGCATGTGGAGTCGGTGGCTTGGATCATCGAGCGCAAGGATGTGCTGTCCGGGCTGTTCTATCTCACCGCCTTCCTCGCGTGGATGAGATTCGCCGAGAAACCGACGCCGGTGCGCTGGTTTGCAACGTTGGCGCTGTTCTCGCTGGGTATGCTGTCCAAGTCCATCGTGGTAACCCTGCCGGCGGCGTTGCTGATCTGGCATTGGTGGAAGCAGGGGCGCATCACCGTCGCCAACCTGCTCGCGCTCGCGCCGTTCTTCGTGGTCGGCTGGATGTTCGCCGCCGCCGATGTGGCGTTCTACGGCAAAAACGAGGTGGTCTCCTTCGATTACACCGCCCTCGAACGGGTGCTCATCGCCGCGCGCGCCCTGTGGTTCTACACCGGAAAACTGCTGCTGCCCATCGACTTGATGGGGGTCTATCCGCTGTGGGAGGTCAACTCCCTCGACCCCATCGCCTGGGGGTATCTGCTGGCCGCTCTGGCGCTGGCGGTGGCGTTGTGGTTGCTGCGCCACCGCATCGGGCGAGGTGCGCTGGCGTGCGCCCTATTTTTCGCGGTAACGCTGGCGCCGGTACTCAACTTCGTCGACTACGGCTACATGCAGTTCTCGCTGGTCGCCGACCGCCACCAATATCTCGCCGGCATCGGCGTGCTTGTGGCGCTGATCGGCTACGCAGTCGTCGCCGTGCGCAAGTTGCCGCGCGCCCGGGCGGCAGAGGCGGCGGGCGCGGCGGGGGCGGTGGCGGCGGCGGGCGTGCTGGCGGTCTTCACCGCATTGTCGTGGCAACACGCCGCTCTCTACCGCAGCGACCTGACCCTGTTCACCCACATCGCCGGCTACAATCCGGCGGCGCGCGACATCCACTACAACCTCGGCATCGCGCTGGCGGAAAACGATCGTTTCGCCGAGGCCGAGGAGAGCTTCCAGCGCGCCCTCGACTACACACCCCGCCACGAGCGCGCGCTGCGCAATCTGGGCATTGCCCAACTGCGCCAGCATCGCCACAAGGAGGCGCAGGCCACCTACCGGCGTCTCCTCGCAATCTCTCCGCGCGACTCCGCCGGTCTGGCCAATCTGGCCATCGCCCTGCATTATCTCGGCAAGACCGACGAAGCCATGCTCTACCTCGACCGCGCCCTGGTCCTCGACCCGGAATTGCACACCGCGCAGAACAACCGCGAACAGATGCCGAAACTGCGAGCCCACACCGACACCGGCATCGTGCTGGCGGAGGAGGGCCGTCTGGACGAAGCGGAGAAATTCCTGCGCGGCGTGGTGGAAATCGAACCGAGATACACCGTGGCGTTGCGCCCCCTCGCCCATCTGCAAAGTCGTCAAGGGCGCCATGACGAGGCGCTGACTCTCTATAGCAAGATCGCCGAACTGGATCCGGACGAGGCCGTCGCCCATGCGGATCTGGGCATGGCGCTACTCGATCTGGGGCGCAATGAAGAGGCACTGGCGAGTCTGGAGCAGGCCCTCGCCCTCGACCCGAATCTGGAAGAGGCGCAGGCCAATCTCGACATCGCCCGGCGGAAGGTGCAGGAGGAGGAGGAACAGTAGGCGTAGGCGTAGGCGTTAGAGCGACAATCGCGCGGGACGCAGGCGGTCGGGTTACTTCTCCAACTCCGCCTGCAGCGCCGGTACCGCGGCGAACAGGTCTTCGTTCCACGAGTAGTCCGCCACTTGGAAGATGGGTGCGTCTTCGTCGCTGTTGATGGCGACGATGCACTTGGAGTCCTTCATGCCGGCGAGGTGCTGGATGGCGCCGGAGATGCCGACCGCCAGATAGAGGTCCGGAGCGACCACCTTGCCGGTTTGCCCGACCTGATAGTCGTTGGGGACGAATCCGGCATCCACCGCGGCGCGCGAGGCGCCCACGGCGCCGCCGAGTTGGTCGGCGAGTTTTTCCAGCATGGCGAAGTTCTCGCCGCTCTGCATGCCGCGCCCGCCGGACACGACTATGCGCGCGGAGGTCAGTTCCGGGCGCTCGCTGGCGCTCAGGGCCTGTTCGATGAATCTGACCTTGCCGGTGGTCGCCGCCGCGCTCAGTGCTTCGATGGGCGCGTTGCCCCCGTTGCCTGAGCCCGTTTCGGCCGGTTCAAACGAAGTCGTGCGCACGGTGATCATCTTCACCGGATCGAGGGATTTCACCGTGGCCAGCGCGTTGCCGGCGTAGATGGGGCGCACGAAGGTGTCCGCGTCCACCACCGCGCTGATGTCGGAAATGGATTGCAGGTCGCGCAATGCCGCGGCAAACGGGATGAGCGCCTTGCCGAAGGTGGAGGCCGGCGCCAATACATGGGTATAGGCATCACCGGCGGCGTCGAGGGTGGCGCCGATCAGCGCGGCCACATCTTCGGTGGCGGCGTGGGCATATCCTTCGTGGTCGGCGGCCAGCACCTTGGCCACGCCGTCTATTTCGGCGCAGGCGGCGGCGATGCCGCCGATGTCGTGGCCGGCCACCAGCAGATGCACTTCGTCGCCCAACGCGCGGGCGGCGGTAACCGTGTTGCGGGTTCCCGCGTACAGTTCCGAATGGTCGTGTTCGGCAATAACCAGAATGCTCATCAGATCACCTTCGCTTCGTTTTTCAGTTTGTCTACCAGTTCGGCGGCGCCGCTTACCATGACGCCCGCCTCCCGCGCCGGCGGCTCGACCACCTTGATGGTCTCGGTGCGCCGGCTCACTTCCACCCCGAGATCCGCCGGAGTGAGCACATCGATGGGTTTCTTCTTCGCCCGCATGATGTTCGGCAGCGAGGCATAGCGCGGCTCGTTCAGGCGCAGGTCGGTGGTAACCACCGCCGGGCTGGCGATTTGCAATTTTTCGAGGCCGGCATCGATTTCCCGAGTGATGGCGAAGCCGTCTTCGTTCTTGCCGATTTCGGAGATGTAGCTGCCCAGCGGCCAACCCATGATGGCCGCCAGCATCTGGCCGGTCTGGTTGTTGTCGCCGTCTATGGACTGCTTACCGAGGATGACCAGTTGCGCCTCCTCCCGCTGCACCACCGCGGCGATCAGCTTGGCGATGGTGAGGGGTTCGAGGGATTCCTCGGTGTTGACATGAATGCCGCGGTCGGCGCCCATGGCGAGGCCGGTGCGGATGGTTTCCTGAGATTTTTCCGTGCCGGCGGAGAGCAGGATCACTTCCTCCGCATCGCCCGCCTCCTTGATGCGCAGAGCCTCCTCGACGGCGATCTCGCAAAACGGATTCATCGCCATCTTGACATTGACGGTTTCAACGCCGCTGCGGTCGGGTTTGACGCGAACGCGGATATTGGCGTCGATCACGCGCTTTACTGGAACCAGAATTTTCATCTTGCGGGAAAGTCCTCCTAGTCGGATGATCGGGTGGCAAAAATAGCGGCTGATTCTACCGCAAACCGGAGCCGGGGTTGTAGTGGAATGCACGCCGAATTCCCGACCATCCGCTACAATACGCGCGCCATGAATGCCGTGCCCGAATCCTACATCGACACCGCGCTCGCCGCGGCGGATGCGGCGCGCGTGGTTACCGGCAAATATTTCCGCGCTCGGCTAGACATCGCCAGCAAGGACGACCACACGCCGGTAACCATCGCCGATCGGGAAACGGAGCGGGTGATTCGGGACATGATCCTCGCGCGTCATCCGGCTCACGGGTTTCTCGGCGAAGAGAGCGGCGCCAGTGGGCACGACGGGAGCGAAGGCGAGGGCCAGGGAAATGAATGGCGCTGGGTGGTCGATCCCATCGACGGCACTAAGTCCTTCGCCACCGGCAATCCCACATTCGGCACTCTCATCGCGCTGTTGCGCCGGGGGCGGGCGGTGCTCGGCATCATCGACCACGCCGCCCTCGACGAGAGATGGATCGGCATCGCCGGACGCGCCACCACCCACAACGGCGCGCCCTGCGCCACCAACTCGGTAACGCGCCTCGCCGCCGCCACACTACACGCCACCACTCCGGACATGTTCACTCCGGCGGCGATGGCGCGCTTCGATCTCCTGTCTCAGGCGTGCAGATTTCGCGTTTTCGGCGGGGATTGCTATGCTTACGGCCTGTTGTCCTGCGGTTTTGCCGGATTGGTGTGCGAGGCATTGCAGCCGCACGACTACTTGGCGCTCATACCGGTGGTGGAAGGCGCCGGCGGCGTCATCAGCGACTGGCAGGGGAAGCGGCTGACCCTGCATTCCAACGGCGAGGTGCTGGCGGCGGCCAACGGCGCGCTGCATCGAGCCGCCCTCGCCCGCCTGCGTCAGGGAGATTGATCGGTGCCCGATTCGGATTCGGATTCGCAGACTGGAATCCGCCCGAAGGGGAAGAACTGCGCGGCGCTGTACACGCCGAGAATATCGCCATCGCCGCTATCGCCGCCGCCGCCATCCGCATCCGCATCCGAATCGGCGGGTTCGAGCAACTGCGCCAATTCGTAATAGACCGAGCGGCAGATTTTCGCCTGCAGTCCGTCTCGCACCTCGATTCGGGGAGACGGCTGGCCGCGCAGCGGATCGGTGGGCACGCGGATGGGGTGGTCGCGGTCGGCCAGCACGACATCATCCACATTCGTGCGAAAGAAGAGATTTTGCGCCCGGCTCGCGCCCTGCCGCCGCAATTCCACCGCCTGAAACGGGGCGTCCTCCACCACCACCGGATATTTCACCTGCGGCGTGATCAGGTAATGGCGGCCATCATCCTCCAACCGCAATATCGAGGAAAACAGTTTGACCAACCCGAATCGCGCGATTGCCGAGCCGCGATACAGCCATTGCCCGTCGGCGCGGATGCGCAGGTCGATATCGAGAGATTCGCGCGGATGCCACTGCGCCAGCGGCGGGCGTTTGAAGCGCCGAATCGGATCGAACAGTTGCTCGATTTGCGCCATTGCAGCCCCCGCCGCCCCCGCCGCCGGGGTGTCAGTGTTTCGCCGTGGCGCTGAGCGCGCTGCCGAGGAGTTTGGCGGTGATGCCCACCGCCGAGATGACCTCGTCGTAGTGCATTCGCGTCGGGCCGATGACGCCGAGCACGCCGACCTTGCGATCATCCACCTCGTAGGGCGCGGCGATCACGCTGCAATCGCGAAACATGCGGTAGCCGGATTCCTCGCCGATGAAGATGTTGACGCCGTCGGCGAACCTGCTCTTCTGTAGCAGGTCGAACAGCACTTGCTTGGTCTTGAAGGTGTCGAACAGCTGCTTCAGTTTCGCCAGTTCGCCGAAATCCGGAATCGACAGGAGATTGCTCTCCCCGCTCACCAGCACATTCTCCCCGCCGTCATCGAGCTCGTCGTGGTCGAACAGGCGGCGGGCGATGCTGATGGCGGTGCGCATTTCCCGGCGCATGTTGCGCCGCTCGCGCCGCAGTTCGGTGCGCACCTCCTGCAAGGTGCACGCGCTGTAACTGGCGTTGAAATAGTTGGCCGCCTCCAGCAGTTCCGACTCGCTGTATTGGCGGTGAGCCGAGAGGACGCGGTTTTGCACCTGCCCGTCCTCGGTAACCAGAATGGCCAGCACGCGCTGCCGGGAAAGTTGCAGAAACTCGATCTGGCGAATGCGGGCGTGCTCCTTGCCCGGAGTGGAGACGACGCCGGCGAAGGAAGTAACCCGCGACAACATCTCGGCGGCTCCGGCGAGAATGCTGCGCGGATCGCTCACGCCGAGAAATCTCGCCTCGATAGCGCCGAGGGAGCGCTTGCCCGCGGGCGCGACATCCGCATCCGATTTGGTGTTCGATAGGCCATTGATGAACAAGCGATAACCGCGCTGGGTAGGGATGCGCCCGGAGGAAGTGTGCGGCGCCTCGATCAGCCCCTGCTCCTCCAAGTCGGCCATGACATTGCGAATGGTCGCCGGGCTGAGCGCCACACCGGGTTGCCGAGACAAGGTACGGGAACCGACCGGATTGCCGTGGCCGACATACAGGCCGACGATACCCTTGAGCACCATTTCGGCGCGTTCGCTCAGCTGAAATTGAAACGCTTGAAACTCCGGTTGATCAGGCATGAAACCTCGGCGCTATCCGCTGCCGATGAGTAGGCGAAAAGCAACGCTAGCAAGCGGATGCGCAATCTGTCAAGGCGATGGGGGACGCCGCCCCATCCATCGAGCCAGCGAGCAACGAAAAAAAGGGCGGCGGCGCCTTGAGGAAACACCGCCGCCTTGGGCAAATGATGCGTAACCTGAACGGCGCGACCATAGCCATACAGCACGCCGTTCGTGATGGTTAGAATCGTGTCTCGCCCTTCAATAAAACTGCGTGGTCGGCGTCCGCATTCGCCGATTCGCGGCGTTCTCCGGATAGACGCAGGGTGAATTGGCCGCCGGAGGACCAATCCAAGCCCAAGCGATACAGTTTGCCGTTTTCTTGCAAGGTCAGGCCGCCCCACGGGGTCAGCAGGCCATCTCGTTCGCCGGGGGCCGATAGGCCGTAGCCCAGGCGTATTTCCAGTCGTCCGCTTGGGTCGTGGGCGGTGGGGGTGGCCTCTCCGCGCAGGCCGTTCGACCAGATTTGGCCGGTGTTGCCGCCGCCGCCGTTATTGCCATAGCCGGGGCGCATTACGAAGGACAGGCCCTGACCATCGGCGCCGGGGGAGTTGCGTAGGGTGGCTTGGATGCCCCATTCCTCGTAGTCGTTGCGGCCAAGCAGGGCGTGCGCCGTGGCGCTGGCGTTTATGCCGGTTTGCGGGTTGGTGTAGCGCACGCCGGTGGTGATTTCCGCGCCCGCGCCGGTGTTGCCGTCTCCGCCGTCGTGGCGCATTCCGAGGGAAAGGGATGGGGAAAGGTGGCCGCCGCCCGCCAGACTGCGCGTGCGGCTGGCTTCGGCTGCTAGGCGCATTAGGGTGGCGTCTACCGTGAGGGCGGCGGTTTGTTCGCTTTTTTCTACCTCCATCTCGGTTTGCGTGAACTCTCCCTTGAGGCGCACGCTGGCGGTGCCGCTCGACCACAACAGGCCGCTGCCGCCGGTGCCGATGGTGCGCAGGTTCACATCGCTAGATGTGGCCGTGCTGCCTTCGGGGGTGATTTCCACTTCGCCCGTGCCGTAACCGGCGGTGGCCCACCAACTCAGCGCGCCTGAACGCCAGCCGAGGTAGGGGTGGATGGCTTGTAGATCGATTTCGTAGCTACCATTGCCGCCGCCGCCTTCGCCGGTGTCTTGATAGTCGAACTCGCCCTGACTCCACGACAACGCCACGCCCGCCAACAGGTTTTCCCGCAGTTTGCTGTCTACGCCGATTTGTGCGCCGTGCAGGGTGCCGTCGAATTCCAACCCGTCGTTTTCGCCGGAGAGGTTGCGGTATTCGCCACTGCCCCACAGGGAGGTTTTGCGAACCCCGTCTGCGCGACTACTTTCGGTGTGAAACGGCAGAACGAAGTTGCTGCCGTGCAACAGGTCGCGCAGGGGGCGATTTTCGTTGATCAAGCCCGGCGCGTGGGTTTGCAAGGCGCCCGCGAGGGAACTTTGCCCGCCGAGATTGGCCGAGGCGGTGGTGCCGCCGCCGCCATTCAACACCTGCCCCACTCGCGCCGAGATGGCGCCGGTCACCCGTCCGGCCACGGCGCGCGCCACTTCGGGTAGGGCGGTGCGGTGTAGCTGATCGGCTTGTAGCGGCGATACGACTTCAATCACGAGGGGGTCATATGTCAGGCTGTAGTTGCCGCTCATGGGGTCGATCGCCGTGATTTCGATTTTGGTGCCGATGTCAACATCCTCGCTCACCGTGAGGATGGCGGCGGTGCTGTTCGTGTCGCCGCTGGTGATGGTGAGGGTGCGCGGCGCGAGTGTATAGTCGCTCGAAGGCTCGTTCAGCGTTACCACGGTATCGGCAGGCGCTTCTTCGTCAATGGCCGCCGTGATCGTCGCCGTGTCGCCCGGACTCACTTGCAGGGTGCGCTGGGTATCGGCAAAGAGGGTCAGGGTGCTTGGGTCTTTGTCGTCTATGGTAACCACCCGCCGACTCGGACTGCCCAAGGACACGCCGGTCGGCGGCGTGCCGATTGCCACTGTGAAGGTTCCATCCGTATTATCGTTGTCGTTACTGGTGGTGATCGTGCCTGTGCCGGTGGTTTGGCCGCTTGGAATGGTGATGCTCGACAGCGCCCCGTAATCGCCGGTCTCAATGCCGCTACCGGCAGTCAGCGTTATGGGGATGGACGCATCGCCGGTCGTCAGCGCCTGCGACAACGTTACCCTTACCGTTACCGAACCCCCCTCGCGCACTCGTTGCGGGTCAACCGACAGCGACACCGTGGGGGTTGCCGGGGCGCCGGTGCCGGTGATGGTTATCGTCACCGAGTTGGGGCTGCCGGCGTTTACTGTTGCGGGTAGGGTGCCGAGGGAGACTGTAAAGGTTTCGTTATTGGAATCGCCGTCCTGCGTGGTGGTGATGGTGCCGGTGGCGCTGGTTTGGCCGCTTGGGATGGTGATGCTCGACAGCGTGCCGTAATCGCTGGAAGTAGTGCCGCTACCGGCGGTCAGCGTTATGGGGATGACCACATCGGCATTGGGGCTGAGCACCGCCGACAGGGTGGCCGTTACGGTTACCGACTGACCTTCGGCCACCGTGCTCGGCGTGGCCGAGAGCCGCACAGTGGGGGTCTGCGGGGTGGTCGGTGCCGATTGCGGCAGTCGCAGGCTGAGAGACACTGTGTTGCCTGCGGCCCAGGTCAGGCCGGCGTTCGACCAAATGGCCATACTTCCACCTACCTGTCCAGCGGCGAAGGTGAACGAGCTACTGCCGACATGTAACGTGTAGTCCCCAAGGGATTCACGGACAGGTGTGCTGAACGCGACAGTCAGCGTGCCGCCGGAGAGTGAAATTTTCTCCACCGCCAAGTCTCTGGCTTGGCGTGTGAAATCGTCTTTGCTGAGCGTTGCCGTGGTGCTGCACTTGTTCGCGGTCGTGCTGTTGCTGATGTCGCAGCCGAATGTACTCGACCCGAGGTCCTTCACGGTCAGCGTAGCTGACCAGATGCGGTCGGCGGGCGTCCCCGTGGCCGCGTCGGACCATGCGCTACTTCCCGCCGCGTTCACGGCTCGACTCCGCACATCGTAGGAGGTTCCGTCGGTCAAACCGGAGAGCTCCGAACTCAATTCGCTTGTAAGAATACCTTCTAGTGTCCCCGCACTAACACCGGAGACGGTAACCCAACCTGTGGAAGGATCGTTGGAAGACGCTGTCTGGTCGGCCGCCGAAGTCTCTTTGTACTGCATATCGTAGCCGCTGATCGTCCGCCCGCCGGTATTCGTCGGTGGTGTCCAGACGGCCAAAAGTTTGCCGCCGCTACCGAGCGGCTCGACGTGCATCCCGGTCGGCTTGCCGGGAACGGTGGCCGAGGTCCGTTGCAACTTCAACTGCACCACCTGACCCGCCGTCCAAGTGGGAGGGGTATTCCACGCGGCATTTTTTCCAGCGAGGGAAGGGGAGGCATGAAGGGCGTACGCCGTATTGTCGATATGTAGCGAGTACTCCTTGAGCGCATCTCCGATGTCGATGCTGACTGCGAAATTCAGGGCACCTTCAATATAGACACCGGTGACTGTGTGCGCCGTGCCACCCAGATCGAAAGTGTTGTCCGTAAGCGCCGTCCCATCGCAATCAATCCCCAGTCCCAGATCGGTATCGCAACCGAATATGCTCCCGGCGTTCCCCGCCGTCAGCGTAGCCGCCCAGATCGGCTGGCCGTTGGCGTCTTGTCGGGTGATGCGCACCATGTAGGTCTTGGTGGTCGTGGTGTCCTGCGCGGTAACCTCCACCATGATCGCATTCGCCCCCGCCGTCAGCGCAATGGCGGCGCTGGCCGAGCCGCTGTTCACCGCCGTCAGGGGGGCGCTCTTGCCCACCTTTACGGTGGCGTTGGACTGGTTCACCGTCGGCGTCAGTTTGACATGGGAGATCGAGTTCGCCACCAATGCCGAGTATTCGGTGGTGGTGGCGGCGAAGGTGGAAGGGGACAGGGTGAGCGCCGAGAAAGTGCCCGCCGAACTGGTGCTGCTCGAGGCAGTCAGGGCGCTCAGCGTGGCGTCGGTTGACGACTGGGCAGCGGCAGGTGTGTTGGCGAGCAGGGCAAGCGCCGCCGCCAGCAATGCGGCGGAGCGCAACGTAAGGCGGCGGGTGGATGAATTCCGCCCAGCGTTCGGGGAATGGGCTTGGCGGAAAAACGGCAGGCGTACAGAGCGGCTCGCCGAGTCGAATCTTAGATTAGAAGGGGGGGGGGGGGGGGGGGGGGGGCTTGGGTTCAGGTCGGCATTCACATTCGCACCGGCGGCGCGGGCGTGGATGGCGGCGGTGGTGGATCGGGTGATTCGGCTATTGATATTCATGGTTTCAGTCCTCAAAGTGGTTTGCGGCGGTCGGACGACTTGCCGAGAAATTCCGCATTGGTGGGGGGATTATAACCATTTCGCGCAGATTGGCAAGTTTTTTTGCCGCCCCGCCATCAACTCGCGCCGGTGGAGCCGAAGCCGCCGGTGGCGCGGGCGCTCGGCGGGAACGACTCGACCACGGTGAATTCGGGGCGCGCCACCGGCAGAACAACCATCTGGGCGATGCGGTCGCCGGGGTGGATGGTGAAGGCGAGGTGGCCGCGATTCCAGCAGGAGACTTGTATTTGGCCCTGATAGTCCGAGTCGATCAGCCCGACCAGATTGCCGAGGACGATGCCGTGTTTGTGGCCGAGGCCGGAGCGCGGCAGCAGCACGGCGGCGTGGTTGGGGTCGGCGATGTGGATGGCGATACCGGTGGGCAACAAGGCCGTTTCCCCGGCGGCGAGGGTCTTGGGGGCGTCTAGGCAGGCGCGCAGGTCGAGGCCGGCGGAACCGGCGGTGCCGCTTTTTGGGAGGCCGAATTCCCGGCCGATTCGGGGGTCGAGGATTTTCAGGTGGATTTTCATGCGGGCGGCTGGGGCGGCGGCAGCAGGGGGGCGATGTTTTCGATGATCTGCACGGCGAGGCGGTATTTGCCGGTTTTCGCCAGCGCGATTTCGTCTCGGCAGTGTTCTTTTCGGTAGATCAGGGTGACCGAGTTTTCCTCGCTGCCGAATGGGTTGTCGCCATCTTCGGCGGCGCCGATGTGGTTGGCGGCGATCGCATCGACGCCCTTGGCGAGCAGTTTGCGGCGGGCGTTGGCGATGGTGTCTTCGCTCTCGGCGGCGAAGCCTACGGTGAAGGGGCGGCCCTCGAGGGCCGCCACGGCGGCGAGGTTGTCGGGGTTTTTGACCAGTTGGAGGGTGAGGCGGTCGCCCTCGCCCTTCTTGATTTTGTGCGACGCGGTTTTTGCCGGTCGATAGTCGGCCACGGCGGCCACGGCGATGAACAGGTCGGCTCGGGATGCGTGGACCAAGGCCGCATCAAGCATTTGACGCGCGGAATCGATGTCGATTCGGTTGGCGCCGCGCGGTGTCTCAAGGGCCACCGGGCCGCTGATCAGGGTAACTTGGGCGCCCAGATCAAGGGCGGCTTGCGCCAGCGCGTAGCCCATTTTGCCGGAACTGCGGTTGGTCAGGCCGCGCACCGGATCGAGGGCTTCCCAAGTTGGGCCGGCGGTGATGAGGACGGTGCGGCCATCCAGCAGGCGCGGCGATTGCGGTTGCGCGCCGCTCAAGCTCAGTACGGCGGCGATTTCCTCGGGTTCGGTCATTCTGCCGTGGCCGCTTTCGCCGCATGCCTGATCGCCCGCCGCCGGGCCGATCACGCGGATTCCCATTTCGGCGAGTTGCGCCAGATTGCGCTGGGTCGCCGGATGGCGCCACATCTGCCGGTTCATGGCGGGCGCCACGACCACTTCGGCGGTGGTCGCCAGCACCACGGCGGACAGCAGGTCGTCGGCCCAGCCGTGCGCCAGTCGGGCGATGCAGTTGGCGGTCGCCGGGGCGATGACGATCTGCTCGGCCCAGCGCGCCAGTTCGATGTGGCTCATGGCGGACTCGGCCTCGGCATCCAGCAGGTGGCTGTGTACCGGCTGGCCGCTGACTGCTTGCAGGGTGAGGGGGGTGATGAATTCGGCGGCAGCGCGGGTCATGATTACGCGCACTTGGCAGCCGTGCTCGCGTAGGCGGCGGATCAGGGTCGGGCTTTTGTAGGCGGCTATGCCGCCGCTGACGCCGACCAGAATGTTCTTGCCGTTGCGGTTGTGCTTGGGCGGATTCATGGGGTAGAGTGTACCGCATCGAATGGATGCCACGGAGAGGATTATGGCAATTACGAATTGGCCCACGGATGAAAGGCCGCGGGAAAAATTGATTCGCGGCGGGGCGGCTTCGCTGTCCGATTCCGAGTTGTTGGCGATTTTCCTGCGCACCGGCGTGCGCGGCAAATCGGCGGTGGATCTGGGGCGCGACCTGCTGAATGAATACGGCGGCTTGCGGCAAATACTCAACGCCGATCAGGGCACGCTGGCCAAAACGGTCGGGCTCGGCCCGGCCAAGTGCGCGCAGTTGCAGGCGGCGCTGGAGCTGGGGCGGCGCTATCTCGCGCAAAAAATGGAAAAGGAGGGGCCGCTGACCAGCCCGAAACAGGCGGCGGATTTTCTCATCCATCAACTGCGGGATCAGCCGCGCGAGGTGTTCGCCGTCGTGTATCTCGACAATCGCCATCACGTACTGCATTACGAGGAGCTGTTCCACGGCACTTTGAGCGGCGCCGCGGTGCACCCCAGAGAGGTGGTCAAGGGCGTCCTCGGGCGCAATGCGGCGGCGGTCATCGTCGCCCACAACCACCCGTCCGGCGTGGCCGAGCCGAGTCAGGCCGATACCATGCTGACGGTCAAACTGAAGGATGCGCTCAAGTTGGTCGAGGTGCGCCTGCTCGACCATCTGGTCATCGGCGACGGCGAATTCGTCTCCATGAGCGAGCGCGGATTATTCTAGCGGCCAGCGACATAGAACGACATGTTCGCGCGCGGCTATTGACCGGCCACTGCGAAAAACCGGAAAATACCGGTTGGCATCCCACAAAACAGTCAACCATGAAATCGCGCGCCCGGCGACGGGGAATCACGCTGGTGCTCACCGGCGAAGGCAAGGGCAAATCGTCCAGCGGCTTCGGCATGGTGTTCCGCGCCGCGGGCTGGGGTATGCGGGTCTGCGTGATCCAGTACATCAAGGGCAAGTGGAAAACCGGCGAGCAACGCGCCGCGGGGAAATTCGACAATATCGAATGGCACGCGCTGGGGGACGGATTCACTTGGGACACGCAAAATCCCGCACAGGACATCGCCACCAGCCGCGCAATCTGGGAATTCAGCAAGGAGAAGATTCTCTCGGAGAAATTCGATCTGGTGTTGCTCGACGAAATCAATTACTGTAGCGGATACGGCTGGATTCCGGCGGAAGAGATCGCCGAATTCGCGCACACGCGCAAACCGGCTTGGCTACACCTGATCATGACCGGACGAGACGCCCCTCGGGCGATCATCGAGGCGGCGGATACGGTCAGCGAGGTGGGGAAGGTCAAGCACGCATTCGATGAGGGGGTGCTGGCGGCTCAGGGGGTGGAATTCTAGTGGGCGCGGGCAACACACCGACACCGAATCCCGATAACGAATCCATCCGATCGTCTTAAACCGACAATTCCACAGACTACTCGACAGAATGAACCGCTATTCCATTTTCAGCCTCATCCGCAATGCCCTGAATTATCATCAGGGTTGGCAGCGAGCGTGGCGTAGTGCGGAGCCGAAGCGAGCCTACGATGTGGTCATCGTCGGCGGTGGCGGCCACGGGTTGGCGACTGCCTATTATCTCGCCAGTGAATGCGGCATAACCAATGTGGCGGTGGTGGAAAAGGGGTGGCTGGGGGGCGGCAATACCGGGCGCAATACCACCATCGTGCGCTCCAATTACCTGTGGGACGAATCCGCCGGACTGTACGAGCACGCCATGAGGTTGTGGGAGGGCTTGAGTCGGGAGATCAATTACAACGTGATGTTTTCCCAACGCGGGTTGCTGCACCTCGCCCACAATGTTCACGATCTGCAGGAAATCGGGCGGCGGGGGAACGCCATTCACTTGAACGGCATCGACTCCGAATTCGTCACGCCGGCGGGGGTGGCGAAAATGGTGCCGTTCATCAATCTCGACTGCCGCTATCCGATCCTCGGCGCGCTACTACAACGGCGCGGCGGCACCGCCCGCCACGATGCGGTGGCCTGGGGGTACGCCCGCGCCGCCGACCGTCTGGGCGTGGACATCATCCAGAATTGCGAGGTGAGCGGCTTTCGCATCGAGCGCAATCGGGTGGTCGGGGTGGATACCAGCCGCGGTTTCATCGGCGCCGGCAAGGTCGGCTGCGTGGTGGCTGGGCATTGCGGCGTGCTGGCGGAAATGGCGGGGTTCAGATTGCCGGTCGAATCCGTGCCATTGCAGGCGCTGGTTTCCGAGCCGCTCAAGCCCATTATCGACTGCGTGGTGATGTCCGGCAGCGTACACGCCTACATCAGCCAATCGGACAAGGGCGAACTGGTCATCGGCGCCGGTTCGGACGCCTACAATTCCTATTCCCAACGAGGCGGTTTCGATTCCATCGAGCACACCGTCGGGCCGATCGTCGAGCTCTACCCGATATTCTCCCGGGTGAAGATGCTGCGGCAATGGGGCGGGGTCGTCGATGTTACGGTGGATCGCTCGCCGCTGATTTCCCAGACGCCGGTGGAAAATCTGTGGTTCAACTGCGGCTGGGGAACCGGCGGCTTCAAGGCCACGCCGGGATCGGGCCACATATTCGCCCACTCCATCGCTCGCGGCGAAATGCACCCGCTGGCCGCACCGTTTTCCATCGATCGCTTCAACACCGGCGCGCTGATCGATGAAGGCGCCGCCGCCGCGGTCGCGCACTAACTGCGAGGGGATCGCCATGTTTCTACTACAATGCCCCTGGTGCGGTAGCCGCGACCAAAGCGAGTTCAGCTGCCACGGCGAGGCGCACATCGTGCGACCGCAAAACCCGCAAGATCTGAGCGAACGGCAATGGGGCGACTACCTGTTCTTCCGCAAGAACTCCAAGGGAATTCACCACGAGAGATGGGTACACAGCCACGGCTGCCGGCGCTGGTTCAACGTGATTCGCGATACTCGAGACGACCGAATATACGCCACCTACAAACCCGGCGACCCCATCCCCGAAATCGCCGAGGTCGCCGAGGAGGACGAAACGCAGCCATGAGCCAAGTCAACCGTCTGGCCGAAGGCGGCCGCATCGATCGCGCCAGAATCATCAGATTCTGGTACGACGACAAGCAATACGAGGGACACCCCGGCGACACGCTGGCGTCGGCGCTGCTGGCCAACGGCGTCATGCTGGTCGGCCGCAGCTTCAAGTACCACCGCCCCCGGGGAATCTTCTCCGCCGGTTCCGAGGAGCCCAATGCGCTGGTGCAGCTGGAAAGCGGCGCCTACACCGAACCCAACCGGCGCGCCACGGAGATCGAGCTGTACGACGGCTTGGTTGCCCGCAGTCAAAACTGCTGGCCGTCGGTCGCCTTCGATCTCGGCGCGATCAACGCCCGCCTGTGGCGCCTCTTCCCCGCCGGTTTCTATTACAAGACATTCAAATGGCCGAGATTCCTGTGGATGACCTACGAACGAGCCATCCGCCGAGCCGCCGGGCTTGGGAGATCCCCCACCGAATCCGATCCGGATCGGTACGACAAGACTCACGCGCACTGCGATGTGCTGGTGGTGGGCGGAGGGCCGGCCGGGCTGCAGGCGGCTTGGGCGGCCGCCGCCGCCGGGGCGCGGGTGCTGTTGGCGGATGAGCGGAACGAGTTCGGCGGCAGTTTGCTCGCCGGCTCCGCCGAAATCGGCGGGACGCCCAGCGAGCAATGGATCGCCGAGCGCGTTGCCGAGCTGCGCGGGATGGAGCAAGTAACGCTGCTCCCGCGAACCACGGTAACCGGCTACTACGACTACAATTTTCTGGTGGCGAACGAGCGCGTGAGCGAGCATCTCGGCTCCAACAAGGGCGAGCGGACGCCCAAGGAGCGCCTGTGGAAGATTCGCGCGAAACGGGTGGTGCTGGCGACCGGCAGCATCGAGCGTCCGCTGGTGTTTGCCGACAACGATCGGCCGGGGGTGATGCTGGCCGGTGCGGTGCGCGCCTACATCAACCGCTTCGGCGTGTTGCCGGGAAAACGCATCGTCGTGCTGACCAACAATGACGGCGCCTACCACGCCGCGCTCGACGCCAAGCGCGTCGGCGCCGAGGTGGAGATCGTGGATGTGCGACAGGCGCCGACGGGGGAACTCATCGAGCAGGCGCAGGCGCTGGCCATCCGCATCCATGCCAACTGCGGCATCAGCGCGGTCGATTACGCCCGTGGGAAAATTCGGCGGGCGCAGATCAGGGAACTTTCCCCGAACGGCGATGCGGTGCGCGGCGCGCCCCGCAACCTGCGTTGCGACCTCATCGCGGTTTCCGGCGGCTGGACGCCCACGGTGCACCTGTTCAGTCAGGCCAAGGGCCGTCTGGAATTTTCCGCCGAGCGGCATTGTTTCGTGCCGGGTCGGGGCGCGGCCACCAATCCGAATACTTGCGTCGGTGCCTGTCGCGGCACGCAGGCGCTGGCCGAATGCTTGGTCGAGGGGGACGAGGCCGGGCGCGCCGCCGCTGCCGCCGCCGGTTTCCACGGCGAGCCGGCGGAAACGGCGGAGTTCGAGGCGCCTCAGTCACCTCAGGGCGCCATGCGCCCGCTGTGGATTCTGCCCTGCGAGCACCCCATCGGGCGGGGGCCGAAAAAGCACTTTCACGAACTGCACAACGATTCCACCATCGCCGACATCGAGCTGGCGGTGCGCGAGGGATTCGAATCCAGCGAACACCTCAAGCGCTACACCACCACCGGCATGGGAACCGATCAGGGCAAGACCTCCAACCTCAATGCGCTGGCGGCGATTGCCGACCTGCGCGGCGCCAACATCGGCGCGCTCGGCGCCACCACCTTCCGCCCGCCCTATACGCCGCTCACCTTCGGCGCCATCGTCGGCCACGAACGCCGCCACCTGTTCGAGCAACAGCGCACCACGCCGATGCACCCGTGGCACCAGCGGCACGGCGCGGTGTACGAGGATGTGGGCGACTGGAAGCGCCCCTTCTATTTTCCGGCGAAGGGCGAGAATATGCAGGCCGCGGTGCGGCGGGAATGCTTGGCGGCGCGCAACGCCGTGGGCATTCTCGATGCCTCGACCCTCGGCAAGATCGATATCGTCGGGGAAGACGCCACCAAATTGCTCAACATGGTGTACACCAATGCGTGGAATCGTCTGGCGCCGGGGCGGTGTCGCTACGGCGTGATGCTGAACGAGCACGGCATGGTGTTCGACGACGGCGTAACCACCTGCCTCGGCGAAAATCACTACCATCTGACCACCACCACCGGCGGCGCGGCGCGGGTGCTGACTTGGCTGGAGGAGTGGCTGCAAACCGAGTGGCTCGACGGCAAGGTCTATTGCACCAGCGTTACCGAGCAATGGGCGGTGGCCTCGATCAACGGGCCGAAAAGCCGCGAGCTGCTGGCCGAACTGTGCGATCAACCGCTCGACGGCGAATCGTTCCCCTTCATGTCCATGCGGGAATTCGCCGTCGCCGGAATTCCCGCGCGGGTGTTCCGCATCAGCTTTACCGGCGAACTGGCCTTCGAGATCAATGTACCGGCGCGCTTCGGCCTCGCCCTATGGCACGCCCTGATGGAGGCCGGTGAAAAATACGGCATACAGCCCTACGGCACCGAGGCGATGCATGTATTGCGCGCCGAAAAGGGGTTCATCATCATCGGGCAGGATACCGACGGGACGGTTACGCCGATGGACTTGGGGATGGACTGGATCGTGTCCAAGGCGAAGGACGACTTCGTCGGCAAGCGCTCGTTCTCGCGAACGGACACCGCGCGCGCCGGGCGAAAACAGCTGGTCGGGCTGCTCACCGAGGATCCGAATTTCGTGCTGCCCGAAGGCGCCCATCTGGTGGATGCTCTGCGCGCAAAACCGCCGATGAAGATGCTCGGCCATGTCTCCTCCAGCTATATGAGCCCCACCCTCGGCCGCTCCATCGCGCTGGCGCTCATCGCCGACGGCTTCAAGCGCAAGGGGGAGGTTCTGGATGTGGCGCTGATGGACGGCACGAGTCGGCGGGTAACCGTGGTTGACACCGTGTTCTACGATCCGAGCGGGGAACGGGCGCGTGGCTGAGATCGAACGCGCATCGGCATTTGGCGAGACGACCTCCCCCGGCGGCGGACGCGAGCCGGTGGCTGGGCACACTACCCTGCGCGAGCTGCCCTGGTGCGGCAAGATCAACTTGCGCGGAGACGCGAATGACGCGCAGTTTGTCGAGGCGGCGGGCGCGGCCCTGGGGGTTCCGCTGCCGCTGGCGGCGAACACCACGGCAATCTGCGACGGGATGACGATATTCTGGCTCGGCCCCGATGAATGGCTGTTGCACTGCGCCCTCGAACGCGCGCAGGAACTGCGGCGGCAACTGGCGCGAACCCTCGGCGGCATTCACCACGCCGCCACCGAGGTAACCGATTATTACACCGTGCTCGAACTGCAAGGCGAGGCGGCCGCGGCGGCCCTCGCTCGCGGCTGTCCGCTGGACTTGCACGAGAATGTGTTCCCGACGGGACAATGCGCCCAGACGCGCTTCGGCAACGCCAGCATATTGTTGTACAAACCCGAAGCCGCGCCGTCGTTCGCCATTCAGGTTCGCTGGAGTTTTACCGAATATGTGTGGGACTACCTTGTAAGCGCTCTCGATTGCCTGCCGCCGGATTGATGGCCGTCCTGTCGAAGCGGACGGTGTTGTCCTGGGCGTTGTACGACTGGGCCAATTCGGCTTTCGCCACCACCATCATCGCCGGCTTCTTTCCGGTGTATTACAGCGTGCTCACCGAGGATATGGCGGTGGGCGATTCCCAATTCTGGTTCAACATCACGCTGGCCGGCTCGAGCATCCTCGTCGCCGTGGCCGCGCCGGTGCTGGGCGCGATTTCGGATCGCGGCGGCAACCGCAAGAAATTCCTCGCCGCGTTCGCCCTGATCGGCATTCTGATGAGCGCCGGACTCGCCTGGGTGCATGCCGGCCTGTGGTGGGTCGGCCTGCTGCTCTACGGCGCCGGCAGCATCGGCTTCTCCGGCGCCAATATCTTCTACGACTCGATGATCGTGGAGGTATCCGAGCCGCGCGAATTCGACTTGGTCTCCGCCTACGGCTACGCACTCGGCTACATCGGCGGCGGCCTGCTGTTCGCCCTCAATGTGCTCATGGTGACTCAGCCGCACTGGTTCGGTCTGGCCGATGCCTCGGCGGCGTTGTCCCTCTCATTCATCAGCGTGGCGGCGTGGTGGGGGGTGTTCACCGTGCCGCTGTTGCTGTGGGCCAAGGAAACCGCGCCGCAGGAGCAGCCAAGCACGCCGCAGGCGATTCGTCAGGGGCTGCGGCAACTGCGGCATACCTTCGGGGAATTGCGGCGGATGAAGGTGCTGTTCATCTTCCTCATCGCCTACTGGTTCTACATAGACGGCGTCGGCACCATCATCAAGATGGCGGTGTTCTTCGGCGACCGCATTCTCGAGTTGCCGCGAGAAAGTTTGATCACGGCGCTGCTGCTGACTCAGTTCGTCGCCTTCCCGGCGGCGCTGGCATTCGGCTGGATCGGCCAGCGGATCGGCCCGCGGCGCGCCATTCTGGGGGGGCTCGCGGTCTATCTGTCGGTGGTGCTGTACGCTTGGAGATGGCTCGATTCGGCCGCCGATTTCTATGTGCTGGCGGGTGCCGTGGGGCTGGTTCAAGGCGGCGTGCAAAGTCTCAGCCGCTCCCTCTACGCCAGATTCGTACCCAAGTCGAAAAGCGCCGAATTCTTCGGCTTCTTCAACATGGTGGGGAAATTTGCCGCGATTCTCGGGCCGTTGCTGATGGCGGCGACGCCGCTGCTGATCAGCGGCGCGGACGAGCGCGACAGCATCCTCTCGCTACTGTTGTTGTTCGTCATCGGCGGCTGGTTGTTGTGGAAAGTCGATGTGGCGGCGGGCATGCGCGCCGCGCGGGAGATGGATGAGGATGAGCCGGAAACGCCGCCTACCCCGAATCGGGCTGCCGAGGGGCGAAGCGAATGACCGAGTTCAACTGCTTCGGTTTCTGCATCCAGTACTTTGCGCCGACTCCGCGATAGCCCTGCACGGCGATGCCGGCGGCAGCGAAGGATACGCTGATCGCCCCTTCGTCCGCGGTGGTGTAGAGGGGGATTCCCAACCGCTCATAGCGCGCCCGCACGGTGTGATGGGGGTGGCCGAAGCGATTCAGGTAGCCGCTACCGGCGAGCGAGACGGTGGGATCCACTCGGCGCAAAAACGCCTCGGTCGAGGAGGTTTTGCTGCCGTGATGGGGCGCCTGCAGCACATCGGCTGCCAAGTCGAATTCCGAGTGAACCAACCGCGCCTCCACCGGCCTGCCGATGTCGCCGGTCAGCAGCAGCGCGCCGAAAGCGGAAGAGACTCTGAGCACGCAGGAGGCGTCATTGCCTTTTCGCGCATACCGCTCCGGCGGCGAAAGCATCTCGAATCGGACTTCGTCCCACACCCATTGCTGCCCCGCTCGGCATGGCCGCGAGCGCGCAATCAGCTCGGGCTCGCTGGTCAGTATGCGGCGCGTGGGGAAGTGCTCCAACAGGGCGCGGTGGCCGCCGATGTGGTCATTGTCGCCGTGGCTGACGACCAGCGCATCAATCTCTCTGGCGCCCAGTTCGCGCAGGAACGGGGTGACCACGATTTCGCCGGTATCGAGGCCGCTGGCGAAACGGGGGCCGGCGTCATAGACCAGCAGGTGGCGGCGGGTTTGCACCACCGACGCGAGGCCGTGGCCGACTTCGAGCATGGTGTAGCGGAATTCTCCCGAGGCGAGCGTATCGGGAGTGTTGGAGAACAGCGGCAATAGCCACAACAACCCGCTCCAGCGCGCCGGGAAGGCTCGGGGCGCCAACAACAGCAATACGCCGACGGCGGCCAACGGCAGCGACCACGGCGGCGGCGAAGGCTGCAGCCACACCGACCACGGGGCGGCGGACAGCCATTCGAGCAACACCCACAGTTTTTCGATGATCCACAGCGAAGCCTCGAAGGCCAGCGCCGCCGCCTGCGCCCACCCGATGGAATACAGCATCAGGCCGAATAGCGCCACCGGCACGGCGATCATGCCGATGATCGGAATGGCGATGAGGTTGGCCAGCGGCGCGCTCAGCGAAACCCGGTGAAACAGCGCCAGCAGCAACGGCGCCATGCCGATGAACAGGACGAGTTGTATGAGCGACCAAAGGCCCAGTTTGCGCGCCACCCGTTGGGGCGTTTTTGCCTGCGTCGGCGGCGGCATGATTGCCGAGGTCCACCCAGCCCCCAACAGCAGTACCGCGACCGCGCCGAATGAAAGCCAGAATCCGCCGGACAACGGGGCGAGCGGATCCACCGCCAGCACCGCCGCCAGCGCCATGAGCAGGGTTTCGCCGCCGAAGGGCCTGCGCTGGAAGAACATCGCCAGCGCGACCACCACCAGCATGCACAAGGCGCGCTGGGTCGGAATGGTCATGCCGGCCAGCAGCGCATAGACGAAACCGGCCAGCAAACCGGCGAGGACACCGGCCTTCGGCGCCGGCAACAGCAACGGCAATGAGCCGGCAAACCGCCAACACCAGCTGCACAGCATCAGCACCAGCCCGGACACCAAGCCGATGTGCAGGCCGGAGATGGCGATCAGGTGGATGGTTCCCGTTCGTTGCAGTACATCCCAGTCGTGGGCGTTCATGTCGTTGCGGATGCCGACCACCAGGGCGGTTACCAACCCCGCCCTGCCTTCGGCGTGTAGCGAGGTGCGGATGAAATCGGCAACTTTTTCGCGAAAGGCCGAGATCGAATAGGCCGGTTGCGCCTGCAGCAATACCGGCGGCGGCTGGGCGCGTACATAGCCGGTGGCGCGCAGGCGGTGATGAAACAAGTGGGCTTCGTAGTCGAACGAGGCGCCGGGGTTGCGGTAACCGCGAGATTGCTTGAGGCGCGCGGTGAATCGCCACTGCTGGCCGTGGCGGATCTGCGGTTGCGCCTGATACAACCTCAGCCGGATGCGGCCGGGAGACGGATAACTATTCCCCCGCCAAGCGACCTGCGCCACATCGAAGTCGAATCGCTGATACACGGCGTTCGCGCTGGGGACGCCGACCACCTTCCCGGAAATGACGATATCCTTCTTTTCCAATTCCGCCGGGATGGTCGCGTCGAGGACCGACGCGGCAACCATGTTGGCCCAGCAGAATCCCAGAGCAAGAGCGGCTGCCGGTCGCGGCCACGACCAGCGAATGCCGGCCAGCAGCAACAACAGCAACACCGCGCCGACCCACGGGAGCGGCGGAAGCTGCGGGAAGAATCTGAGCGAAATGATGCCGACGCAGAATGCCAGCAGCCACAGGTGGGGGTTGTTGCAGCCGTCCAGAAATTGGCGGGAGTGGCGAGAGTGGCGCATGATCCATCATCATCCTTGATCACGGCTATGCTACCACCAAATCCCGTCGTTAGGAAGGACAGGGATCAGGGCTACGCGGACACGCCGCGCCGCCCGATAAAAAAAGGCCCCGCTTGACGGCGGGGCCTTTCGTTACAACTTACAACATCGCAAAGATGTCGGGCGATTACATCATGCCGCCCATGCCACCCATGCCGCCGCCCATATCGGGCATCGCGGGCGCGGGCTTTTCTTCGGGGATTTCGGAGACCATCGCTTCGGTGGTAATCAGGAGACCGGCGATCGAAGCCGCATTTTGCAGCGCGGCGCGAGTCACCTTGGTCGGATCGAGAATACCCATTTCGATCATGTCGCCGTATTTGCCGGTGGTGGCGTTGTAGCCGAAGTTGCCCTTGTTTTCGGCGACCTTGTTGAGGATAACCGAAGAGTCTTCACCGGCATTGGCAACGATCTGGCGCAACGGTTCCTGCAGGGCGCGAAGGGTGATCTTGACGCCCACATCCTGATCGGAGTTGTCGCCGGACACCTTGGAAACGCTATTGGTGCAACGCACCAGAGCAGTTCCGCCGCCCGGAACAACGCCTTCCTCCACCGCCGCGCGCGTGGCGTGCAGCGCGTCTTCGACTCGCGCCTTCTTCTCCTTCATCTCGACTTCGGTGGCCGCGCCGACCTTGATCACGGCGACGCCGCCGGCCAGTTTGGCCACGCGCTCCTGCATCTTCTCGCGATCGTAGTCGGAGGTGGCTTCCTCGATCTGAGTGCGAATCTGGTTGACGCGCGCTTCGATATCGCCGTGACTGCCGGCACCGTCGATGATGGTGGAGTTTTCCTTGGAGATCTGAATGCGCTTGGCCTGACCGAGATCGTTGAGGGTGGCGCTTTCGAGGCTCATGCCGACTTCCTCGCTGATCACCTGACCGCCGGTCAACACGGCGATGTCCTGCAGCATGGCTTTACGGCGATCGCCGAAGCCGGGCGCCTTGACCGCGCATACCTTGACGATGCCGCGAATGTTGTTGACCACCAGCGTGGCCAGCGCCTCGCCATCGACATCTTCGGCGATGACCATCAACGGACGACTCGACTTGGCAACCGCTTCCAGAGTCGGCAACAGGTCTCGGATGTTGGAGATCTTCTTGTCGTAGATCAGCACAAACGGGTTTTCCAGATTGACCGACATGCTGTCCTGATCGTTGATGAAGTAGGGCGAGAGGTAGCCGCGATCGAACTGCATGCCTTCGACCACTTCCAGCTCGTTTTCCAGCGTGTTGCCTTCTTCGACGGTGATCACCCCTTCCTTGCCGACCTTCTCCATCGCCTCGGCGATGATGTTGCCCACATTGGCGTCGGCGTTGGCCGATACCGTGCCCACTTGGGCGATTTCCTTGTGATCGGCGCAGGGTCGGGAGATTTTCTGCAACTCCTTGACCGCCGCGGCAACCGCCTTGTCGATGCCTCGCTTGAGGTCCATCGGGTTCATGCCGGCGGCAACCGCCTTCATGCCCTCGTACACCATGGACTGGGACAGCACGGTCGCCGTGGTGGTGCCGTCGCCGGCGTCATCGGAAGTTTTCGAAGCCACTTCCTTCACCATCTGCGCGCCCATGTTTTCCAACTTGTCCTTGAGCTCGACTTCTTTGGCCACCGAGACACCATCTTTGGTAACGGTAGGGGCGCCAAACGACTTGTCGAGCACTACGTTGCGCCCCTTGGGGCCCAGAGTTATTTTCACGGCGTCCGCCAAGATGGTGATGCCTCGCAGCATTCGCCCTCGCGCGCTTTCGCCAAATACGACTTCTTTCGCAGCCATGTTCAAATCCTCGTAAAAAACTGTTCTGTGATTGGTGGATCAGCCCTCGATGACACCCATGATGTCATCTTCGCGCATCACCAGTACTTCTTCGCCGACGACCTTGACTTCGGTACCGGAATATTTTCCAAACAGCACCTTGTCGCCAACCTTGACATCGAGACCACGTTGCTCGCCATTGTCGAGCACCTTGCCGTTGCCCACTGCCAGGACTTCTCCCTGCATGGGTTTTTCCGCAGCGGAATCGGGGATCACGATACCGCCTGGGCTGGTTCGCTCGTCTTCGACACGTCGAACGACAACGCGATCATGAAGCGGACGGATATTCATCTGCTTTTTTCTCCTCGTGAAAAGTTGAAGGTAAAACGGAAACCCGGGCAACGCGCGGGGGATTTTCGCCCCTTTAGTTAGCACTCGCCGCAGGTGAGTGCTAATAATAGCGCCGAGATTGTAAAAATCAATGACCTGCGGCGAAAAAATCGCCAAAAATTCGTGGACTCTGGATCCCCCCGGAAACTAGTCGAGTTTTTCCCCGTCGATCACCCTGCCCTGCGCGGATGGGTGTGCCTCGTCGGCGTACCCGTGAACCGTGCGCACGGATACGACGCCGAATATCCTGCGGGCGATCACCGCGCCGATGATGCCTCGGCGCAGGGGCGGAATCAGGAACACGAAGCCGACGGCGTCGGTAAAGAATCCCGGGGTGAGCAACAGGGCGCCGGCGACGAACAACAGCAAGCCTTCGAGCGCTTCCATGGCGGGCAACTGGACGCGAGCGAGATGGGTTCGCGCCCGGGCGAGGGTGGAAAATCCTTGGGCGCGCACCAGAAAAGCCCCCAACATCGCGGTAAACACCACCAACAGGATGGTCGGCCCGGCACCGACCACGCCGCCCACCGCAATCAGGAAATAAATCTCGATCAAAGGAACCAGCAAAAACGCCAGAAAGAAGAACCGCATCAAACCGCCTCCGGCGCCTTCACCTGCGCAAACATGCCGTCAATGCCGGTCGCCACCAGCGCGAGATGCTCGCTGAGCGCGTGATCGCCGCCCTCGATGACCTCCACGGCGATGTCGCTGCCGGGGGATATCGCCTGAAATCGATGGCTCAGACCGAGCGGCACGATCTCATCCTTGTCGCCGTGGAATATGCGGATGGGGAAGTTGTAGTTGCCGCTCCGATCCAGCAGATTGTGGCGCACGCCATCCTGCAACACGGCATAGCTCAGCCGATAGGGCCGGTTGTCGTAGTGGTCGAAGAACCGCCGCACGCCGTCGCGCCGCCATTGGCGCATCACATCCGCCGATTCATTGTGGAAATACTGCTGGAAGAAATCGAAGGCCGGAGCAACCAGAACCGCCCCGGCAATATCCACGTGGGCGGAATTCGCCAGCTTGCGCGCAGCCGCCATCGACAGCCATGCGCCCATGCTCGCCCCCAGCAACATAACCGGAGCGCCGCGAAACTGCTGAATCACCTCGATCACCGCGGTGAGCGCGGTGGAAACGCGAAATTCCTCGAATCGGCCTTCGCTGCGGCCGTGGCAGGGCAGGTCGAAATTGGCCCAGCTATAGCCGCGCTGCAAGGCGTGATTGAGGAAAAAGCGCGCCTTGGCATTCTCCACCGAGGAGCGGAATCCATGCACATGAATCCCCACCAAACGGGTTTCTCCCGGATAATACGCACCCCGGCAGCGGGTTCCATCGGGCAGGTAGACGCTGAAACTGGTTTTACGAAACGACTTCAATTTCGGATAAAATTATCGCTTTCGGCGTTATATGGGGTTCGCGCGGACAAATTCCAGCAGAGCGGCGCAAAATGCGTGCCAAGCGAACCGACGCCGACGCCAAGTCCCGTCCATGCGCTCACGCCCCGATAGCCCCGATAGCCCCGCGACCCGCTTCCAGTGAAAGTCAGACTACTCCTAGCGTTGCTGCTCGCCTGCGCCGCAGTTCACGCCGACCACAAGCCGACCCTGCTGCCGGCGCAACAGGCGTTTTCCTTCAGCGCCGTGGCGGCCGCCGACGGCGTGCTCGAGGTTGCTTGGGAAATCGCCGACAACTACTACATGTACCGCGACAAGATGTCCTTCGCCATCGTCGGCTCGGGCGCCATCACTGCGAATCCGACCCTGCCGCCGGGGAAGATGCAGCCGGATCCCCTGTTCGGCGAAGCCGAGGTCTATTTTTCCACATTCGCCACGGAACTGGCGGTCGCTACGGATGGGTTGCGCGGCTATACGCTGGTGGCAAGGGGGCAGGGCTGCCACCTGCCCACCGGAGTGTGCTATCCGCCGACCAGCCGCGAGGTCGCCTTCACGCCGACGACGCTGGGCGATTCCGCTTCATCGAACGCCCCGGGTTTGGTCGAACAGTTGCACGCCCTGATCAACGACGGCTTCGCCCAACCCGAGTTTCTCGATGTGGACGATGCCTTTCAGCTGGCGATTCGGGACGGCGGCGTCAATCGCTTGGAAACCGCGTTTTCCATCGCCGAGGGATACTACCTGTATCGCGACAAAATCTCGTTCCGCAGTGAAGGCAAGGTTCGTCTGGCGGAGGCCACGCTGCCTCCGGGGGAATTGAAGGATGATGCGTATTTCGGCGAGATCGCCGTGCTCAAGCAGGATTTTTCGGCGCCCATCACGTTGCAGCGACTGAGCCCGCAGGCCACCGAAATCCGCATCCACGCGAGCTACCAAGGGTGCGCGGAAGGCGGCATCTGCTATGCGCCGGTGGACAAAACCATCTCACTGACCCTGCCGGAGATCATCCCGGCAGCGTTTGCCGGGGGGGACGCTTGGGGGGAATCGGGGGCGGGCAGTCCCTCTGCCGACGGGCAGTTCATCCGGCCAACGCCGACGCCGGCCTCGACCACCGCCATCGCCGCTTCGCCCGGCGTGTTGCTCGGCGCATTTCTGGCCGGGCTGCTGTTGACCTTCACCCCGTGCGTGCTGCCGATGTTGCCGATTCTGTCCGGCACCCTCGCTGGTCAGGGCGGCAACATCACTAGAACGAGGGGGGGCGTTCTGGCGTTGGCATTCGTGCTCGGCAGTATGCTCACCTACGCCGCCATGGGCGCCCTCGCCGGCGCCACCGGCGATCAACTTCAGGGGTATTTCCAAAATATCTGGGCCATCGGCATTCTCTCCTCGGTGCTGGTGGCCATGGCGCTCTCCCTGTTCGGTTTCTTCACCATCCGGATGCCGTCCTCGGTGCAGTCCGGATTGCACAACAAGGCGCGCAACCTGAGCGCCTCGCTGCCGTTGATATTCTGCCTCGGTGCCCTCTCGGCCGTGATCGTCGGCGCCTGCGTTTCGCCGGTGCTGATCTCCTTCTTGAGCCTAGCCATCTCCACGAGCGACGCTTGGCTCGGCGCGCGCATGATGGCGGCGATGGCGCTCGGCATGGGGGTTCCGCTGATCGCGCTGGGGTTGGGCGCCGGTAGCCTTCTCCCCAAAACCGGAAGATGGACGGAAACGGTCAACCATGCCCTCGGCGTCATGCTGATCGGGGTGGCGATCTATCTGCTGGGCGCCCTGCCCGCGGTGCCGGTGCTGTTGCTGTGGGGCGGCCTATTGGTCATCGTCGGCATCCGCCTCGGCGCCCTCCGGCGGATGGCGGCGGATGTCGGCGGCTGGCGGCGACTGGGCAAGGGGGCGGGCATGCTCCTGCTGGCGTGGGGTTTGGCCGCGTTGGTCGGCGGTTTTTTCGGTGAGCGCGATCCGCTCAGGCCGTTGCCCGCCGAGCTGTTCGCCACCGCCGAAACTGCCCAGCAACAATCGGCTGGAGCCGGAGCGCACGCCGCGCCGTTCATCCCGGTGGGCAGCGCGGCTGAACTCGACCGGCAGTTCGCGCGCGCCGCCGCGAACGACAAATTGGTGATGGTGGAGTATTACGCCGATTGGTGCGTGGACTGCGTGCGCATGGAGAAAACCACATTCCGCGATCCCCGCGTGGTGGATGAATTGCAACGGAATTTTATCGCCTTGCGAATTGATGTAACCGATCCGCGCGACCGAACCGGCAGTATTCTGAAAAAACGCTTCGGCGTGTTCGGCCCGCCGGCTACCCTGTTCTTCGACCGCACCGGCGCCCCGCTGGCGGACAGCCATTTCTACGGTTACCGCGACGGCGACGACTTCCACGCCCTGATAATCTCGCTGGCGCAGCGGCCGGCCTCGTGAAAAAATTCGCCCCCGCCTTCGCTCCGGTGCTGCTCGCGCTGGCCGCGCTGGCCCTCGGCGGTTACCTCGGATGGCACAAATTCCGCTCGCCCAGCGCCATCCCCAACGCCAGGATCACGCAGCTCGAGCTGCCGGACATCGACAAAAATCTGCGCAACGGCAAGGAGTGGCTCGGCAAGGTGGTGGTGGTCAACCACTGGGCTACTTGGTGCCCCCCCTGCCGGGAGGAAATTCCGTTGTTGATCGAAACTCAGCGGCGTCTGGGAGAGCGGGGCGTGCAAGTCGTCGGCATCGCCCACGATCTGCTTGACGACGCGCGCGCCTTCAGCGACGGCATCGGCATCAATTACCCGTCTCTGGTGGCCATCGTCGGCGGCGGCGAAATCATGCGGCAGCAGGGCAACCGAGGGGGCGGGGCGTTGCCGTTCACCGCCTTTTTCGATCGCCAAGGCAATCTCGTCGATGCCCGCCTCGGGCAGCTTTCCCAATCCGAATTGAATCAGGCCATCGCGCCGCTTTTGTAGTACCGACCCGCGCGGGTAGGCGCCTACTCTGCCTGTTCCCCCGAACCGTTCGGCGGCGGCTCGACCCAGCGCTCGCCGTCGGCCAGTGTTTCCTTCTTCCAGAAGGTGGCTCGACTCTTCAAAGATTCCATCATTTCCCGGCAGGCCGCAAACGCCTCGGCGCGATGCGCCGACCAAGCCGCCACCAGCACGATCGGATCGCTGGGCCGAAGTTCGCCGACGCGATGCAACAACAGCACATCGAGCAACCCGTGCCGCGCCATCGCCGCCTCGGCCAGCCGAGTCAGCTGCAGTTCGGTCATGCCGGCATAGTGTTCCAGAGTCATGCCGCCGACCGCCTCGCCCTGATTGAAATCGCGCATGCTGCCGACGAATGCCGCGCACGCCCCGAAACTGCCGGGAGTGAGGCGATCTTCCCGTTCCTGATAGCGGCCGATTTCCCGCCACGGGTCGAAGGGCTGGGTGCGAATTTCGACCAACACGGCAACATCACCCCCCGGTTACCGGCGGGAAGAAGGCGATCTCATCGCCGTCGCGAACCGCATCCTCGAAATCCGCGTATTCGAGGTTGCGCGAGCATACCAAGTTGGGCGGCGGCGGCTGGTCGCTCAACGCTCGCCACGCATCGGCGATGGTCATTCCCCGGCGGTGGACGAGTTCCGTGGAGTCGATGCCGAGGCGCTCGCGTAAGCTGGCGAAACATTTGATGTGGACGGGCATGGCTATCTGTGTTCATTGCGGCGTGGATGGCGGATAATATAGCACTGCGCCGCCCGCCGACCACGCCGACCACTCCGAAAATGGCTCGCCGACAATTCATCCCGCTCAACATCGCCGTTCTGACCGCCTCGGACACCCGCACCGAGGCGGACGACAAATCCGGGGGGGCGCTGGCGCGGAGATTGACCGCTGCCGGCCACCATCTGGCCGACAAGCAAATCGTGCCGGATGATGTGTACCGAATTCGCGCGGTGGTGGCCGGCTGGATCGCCGACGACGATGTTCAGGCGATCATCACCACCGGCGGCACCGGCGTCAGCGGACGAGACGGCAGCCCGGAGGCGGTGATTCCCCTGCTCGACAAGCGGCTGGACGGCTTCGGCGAAATGTTCCGGCTACTCTCATTTGAGGAGATCGGCACCTCGACCGTGCAGTCCCGCGCCGTCGCCGGCGTCGCCAATGGAACCTACCTGTTCGTCCTGCCCGGCTCGACCGGCGCGTGCGAACTGGCCTGGGAGAAATTGATCGCCCACCAACTCGACTACCGCACCCGCCCGTGCAATCTGGTGGAGTTGATGCCGCGTCTGCTGGAGAAATAGACTCGTAGATCGGGCGGCATCCTGATTCCACCGCGCGCTCATTTATAATCCCGCCCTGCCCCGTTCCCGCCCGTATTCATGCCGAGAAAAGCCCAACCCGATGCCCCTGCTCCGCCCCGCTTGGAGCGGTTGCCGCTGGCGGAATTCACCGAGCGCGCCTATCTGCATTACTCGATGTATGTCATCTTGGATCGCGCCCTGCCCAGCCTCGCCGACGGGCTCAAGCCGGTGCAGCGTCGGATCGTCCATGCGATGTCCGATCTCGGCCTACACGCCGCCGCCAAATTCAAGAAATCGGCGCGCACCGTGGGGGATGTGCTGGGCAAATTCCACCCCCACGGCGACACCGCCTGCTACGAGGCCATGGTGCTGATGGCGCAGCCGTTCAGCTTCCGCTACCCGCTGATCGACGGTCAGGGCAACTGGGGCAGTCAGGACGACCCCAAATCCTTCGCCGCCATGCGCTATACCGAATCCCGCCTGACCCCCTACGCCCAGCTGCTGTTGGCGGAACTCGCTCAGGGAACCGTCGAGTGGACGCCCAATTTCGACGGCACGCTACAGGAGCCCAAGCTGCTTCCGGCGCGCCTCCCCAATGTTCTGCTCAACGGCGGTTCGGGCATCGCCGTGGGCATGGCGACGGACATTCCCCCCCACAACCTGCGGGAAGTGGTGAGCGCGTGCGCGCGCATTCTGGACGATCCCGAGGCCGATCTGAATGCGGTGTGCGAGCACATACAGGGCCCCGATTTCCCCACCGAGGCGGAGATCATCACGCCGGTGGATGAAATCCGGCAAATCTACCGCAGCGGCGGCGGCTCCCTGCGCCAGCGCGCGGTGTGGCGCAAGGAGGGCGGCGACATCGTCATCAGCGCGCTGCCCTATCAAGTGTCCGGTGCCAGAGTGCAGGAGCAGATCGCCGCCCAGATGACGGCGAAGAAATTGCCGATGGTGCGCGATCTGCGCGATGAGTCGGATCATGAAAACCCGACTCGTCTGGTGCTGGAAACGCGCTCGCGAATCGACGCCGACGCGCTCATGCAGCACCTGTTCGCCACCACCGATCTGGAGCGCAGTTACCGCGTCAACCTCAACATGATCGGCCTCGACGGGCGACCGCGAGTGTTCGACCTGAAGACGCTGCTGTGCGAATGGCTCGACTACCGCATCGCCACGGTTACCCGCCGCCTGCGATTCCGTCTCGAGCGGGTGTCGGAGCGGTTGCACATTCTCGCCGGGCTTCTGGTCGCCTTTCTCAACCTCGACGAGGTGATCGCCATCATCCGTGCCGAGGATGCCCCCAAGCCGATCCTGATGGAGCGCTTCAAGCTGGATCAAACTCAGGCCGAGGCGATTCTCGAACTGAAACTGCGCCATCTGGCACGGCTGGAAGAGATGAAAATCCGCCGGGAGCAGGCGCAGCTGGACGAGGAAAGGCGGCACCTGACGGCATTGCTCAAGTCGCGCAAGGAGCTGAAAATTCTGGTGCGGGATGAATTGCTGGCGGATGCCGAGGCGCACGGCGATCCGCGCCGATCGCCCCTGTGCACGCGCCAAGCGGCTCAGGCGATGCCCCCACACACGCTGACAACCGCCGAGGCGGTTACCGTGATTCTGTCGCGCAAGGGCTGGATTCGGGCGGCCAAGGGGCACGAGGTCGATGGGGATGCGCTGAGCTACAAGGCCGGCGACGGCCTGCTGTGCGCCCTGCGCGGCAAGACCAACGACCTCCTCATCGCCCTCGACTCGAGCGGCCGCAGCTACGCTCCGGACATCCATGTTCTCCCCTCGGCGCGCGGTTTCGGCGAGCCCTTGAGCAGCAGTTTCACCCCCGCGGCCGGCGCCGTGTTCTGCGGCCTGATGATGGGCAACGCCGATGCCGAATACTTGCTGTGCACCGATTCGGGCTACGGGTTTGTCGCCCGCCTCGGCGATTTGCATACCCGCAAGAAGGCCGGCAAATCGACTTTGCATGTGCCGCTGGGTGGCGGCGTATTGCAACCCCAGCGGGTGTTCGACTACGATGACGATTGGGTCGGGGTGATCACCAACGTCGGCAGGTTGCTGATATTCACCGTCGGCGAAATGGCCAAGCAGTCCAGAGGCAAGGGGATCAAGCTGATCAACATCCCCAAGGCCAAATATAGTGATGGCGATGGCGAGGGCGGCGAGCGCGTGGTCGATCTGGCGGTTTTCCGCGAGGGGGAGTCCATTCGCATCGCCAGCGGCAAACGCCATCTCACCCTCGGGCCGGCCAATTTTGAAAACTATGTCGGCAGCCGCGCCCAGCGTGGCCGCTTTTTACCCAGAGGATTTCGCCAGGTTCACGCGGTCGAGGCGTTATCCAAACAATCCACCGGCGGGCGACGAGCCGCGAGCGCTCCGCCGATCAATTCATCGTTATGAGCCAATCACTTTTCTATGCTGAACTGCCGCATCTCGAACTGCGTAATCGGGGCAAGGTGCGCGACATCTACACGGTCGATGAGGCGCACATGCTGATCGTCGCCAGCGACCGAATTTCCGCCTTCGATGTAATTCTGCCGCAGCCGATTCCCGGCAAGGGCGAAGTGCTCACGCGGGTGTCCAATTTCTGGTTCGCCCGCAGCGGCAACCATCTGCCCAATCATCTGAGCGACATACCGCTGGCCGAAGTCGTGCCGGATGCACAGCAACGCGAGCAACTCGGCGCGCGCGCGGTGGTGGTGAAGAAACTGCAGCCGCTGCCGCTGGAAGCGATCGTGCGCGGTTATCTCATCGGCTCGGGGTGGAAGGACTACTGCAACACCGGCGCGCTGTGCAGCGTCGTCCTGCCGCAAAATCTCCAGCAGGGGTCGCAACTGCCCGAGGCGATCTACACGCCCTCGACCAAGGCGGAAATCGGCAGCCACGACGAAAACATCTCCTACGAGAAAACCGTCGAGCTGATCGGCGCGGAAAATGCCGCCAAGGTGCGGGAGGTGAGCCTGCGTCTCTATACCGAGGCGGCGGCATTTGCGCGCGAGCGGGGGATCATCATCGCCGACACCAAGTTCGAATTCGGCCTTGATGAAAACGGGGTGCTGCACCTCATCGATGAAGTGCTGACTCCCGATTCATCGCGATTCTGGCCCGCCGAGCAGTATCGCCCGGGCATCAGCCCGCCCAGCTACGACAAGCAGTTCGTGCGCGATTATCTGGAGACGCTGGATTGGGACAAAACCCCGCCGGGGCCGGATTTGCCGCCGGAGATCATCGCCCGCACCGCGCAAAAATACGCCGAAGCCGAGCGCGTTTTGACTCGATCTTGAGTCGATTCGGGCGCTGGAGCCTAGCCGCTGGGGAAGCGGAACAATCCGGAGTCCCCGGCGGCGTTGCTGGAATCGAGGTCGCCCAGCTTGCGTTCGAGCTGATCCACGCCCTGCTCGCCGAGATACTCGCTTTGCGGGAAATTGAACGCGAGCACCCGTCTGGCGGCATCCGACAGGTCGTCCAGGCCCATGCGATGGTAGGCGAACACCAGCAGGGCCAGCGCCTCTTCCACCGAGGGCGTGGTGGCGTAGTTCTCGACCACGCCCTTGGCGCGGTTGACCACCGCCACAAATGCGTTGCGGGAAAAGTAATAGGCGGCCACCGCCAATTCGTGTCTGGCGAGGGAATCGGTCAGGTAGAGCGCCCGCGCCCGCGCCTCGGCGGCGTACCGGCTGTCCGGGAAGAGTGTGTAGACATCGGTAAACGCTTGCAGCGCCTCGCGCGCCGGGCTGGCGTCCCGATCGCTCAGATCATCCTGACCGGTGAGGCGGCCGAACACGGAGTCATTCTCCTGATGGTTGGCCAGTCCCTTGACATAGTAGGCGTAGTCCACCGCCTCGTGAGTCGGGTGGAGTTTGATGAAGCGGTCGGCGGCGGCGATGGCGAGGCCCGTTTCCCGGCTGCGGTAATGCGCGTAGATGGTATCGAGTTGCGCCTGCTCGGCGTGCGTGCCGTAGGGGTATTTGGCTTCCAGTTTGCGCAGTTGCTCGATGGCCGTGAGCCAGTTCTTCTTTTCGATACTCTCCTTGGCGAGTGCGTACATTTCATCGGCGGTAACTTCCGGTTCTTCCTTGTTCGAGGCGCATCCCCCCAGCAGGGCAAATACAAGCGGCACGATGAGCCGGTTCCAGTTTCGGGTTGGCATGGGAATGTGAGTCCGTTTTAGAATATCGGGAAACATCGTTATTTTGCCACAACTCCCCGCCGGATACTCCGGCGAGGCCGTCATCGAATCCGCGCGCCCCAATGACCCAACCCCAGCGCCTTTCCATCGAAATTCAACCGGCATTCGCCGGCGTCCGTCTGGACAAGGCGTTGTCGGCGTTGCTGCCGGAGCATTCGCGCACCGCCATCCAACAGTGGCTCAAGCAGGGTTTCGTGCTGGTTGACGGCAAACCGGTCAAGCAAAAATTTTCCCTGTGCGGCGGCGAAATTCTGCAAATTTCCATGCCGCAACCGGCAGAGCAGTCGGCGAATTGGCCGGCGCAACCGGTGGACTTCGACATCGTCCACGAGGACGCCGACATTCTGGTGGTCAACAAACCGGCCGGGCTGGTGGTGCACCCCGGGGCGGGACAGGCGGATCACACGCTGCTGAACGGGCTGCTGCATCACGACAGATCATTGCGCACCCTACCCCGCGCCGGCATCGTCCACCGCCTCGACAAAGACACCTCCGGGCTTCTCGTGGTGGCGCGCACCGAGATGGCGCGGCAACGGCTGATCGGACAACTTGCGGATCACAGCATGAGCCGGCGCTATCTGGCGGTGGCCAACGGCGTGATGGTGGCGGGCGAGCGCATCGACCAACCCATCGGGCGGCATCGGCGCGATCGCCTGCGCATGTGCGTAACCGCCGCCGGCAAACCCGCGGTAACCCATATTCGGGTGGCGCGCAAATTTCGCCGCCACTGCCTGCTGCGAGTCGAACTGGAAACTGGGCGTACCCATCAGATCCGAGTCCATCTGAGCTGGCGCGGATTCCCGCTGGTAGGAGACGGCCTCTATACCGGACGGGTGCGAGTGCAACTACCGCCCGCATCCGACGACGAATTGATCGCCACCCTGCGGCAATTCCCGCGTCAGGCACTGCACGCCGCGCAACTGTCCCTGCGCCATCCCACCGACGGTGAAGAAGCACAGTGGTGCCAACCGGCGCCGGCGGACATGCAACGCCTCATCGACCAACTGGAAGCAGATCTCCACCGACACCAGCTATCCGCTCGCTAGGTCGATAGCCGCTCAGGCCGCCGACGGCGCGTCCCCCTGAGGGTGAGGGTGTTCTGCGGGATCGGCGCGGTCGAATCGCAGGGAGAAGTCGATCGCCTGAAGATGCTTGGTCAACGCCCCGACGGAAATATAATCGACGCCGGTGCGCGCGATCTGCCGCACCTGCGCCAGCGAAACGTTTCCCGACGCCTCCAATTCCGCCCGGCCACGCGCCAGCGCCACCCCCTCGCGCATCTCGTCCACGGCAAAATTGTCCAGCATGATTCGCGGCGCGCCGGCCGCCAGCGCCTGTTGCAGTTGCTCCAGCGATTCCACTTCGACCTCGAGCGGCGGGCACTGCGGCGGCGCGGCGGCGCGCGCGCGGCTGATCGCGGCGGCGACCGAGCCGGCGGCGGCGATGTGATTTTCCTTGAGCAAAATTTGGTCGAACAGGCCGAGCCGATGGTTGTGCCCACCACCGACCGCCACCGCATATTTCTGCGCAAGACGCAGAGCCGGAATGGTCTTGCGCGTGTCCACAATGCGGGCGCCGGTGGCGGCAACGGCGTCGGCATACCGCCGAGTCGTGGTGGCGCAGCCGGAAAGGGTCTGCAACAGATTGATGGCGGTGCGCTCGGCACTCACGATGGCGCGCGCGCGACCGCATATCCGACACGCCACGGCACCCGCCTCCAGCCGCTCGCCGTCCTGGCGCAGCCACTCGATCTCAATCCCTTCATCGACTTGGCGAAATGCCTCGTCGAACCACGCGGTTCCGCACAATACGGCTCGCTCCCGGCAAATCAGGCGGGCGCCGACGCGCGTCGCCGGATCGATCACGGCTGCGGTGAGATCGCCGCTGCCGAGGTCCTCCCGCAGGGCGTCGCCCACCAGTTTTGCAATGGCCGCACGGGGCGGCAACGGCACGGTTGGCTTGCGCATTTGCGAATTATACCGGCTACCGGGGGTTTGCTATACTGCCGTTTCCCCAACCTCAGTAGACCTCAACGGCTCACAACTGCGTTCAACGCACGAGGCAATATGGCGAAAAATCTGTGGACATTGCTGGAACCCGCCCTGCAGCAATACCGCGACAACCCCGCGTGGATTTGCCGCGAGCGCGAGGGCAGGCGGGTGGTAACCTACCGACAACTGCATGAGGCGGCGCTGACCACCGCCGACCGACTGCGTCAGGCGGGCATCGCGGACGGCGGCAACTTGGGAATCATCGCGCCCAACGGGCCGGAATTCACCGTGGCGGCACTGGCCGCGTGGAAGATCGGCGCGAGCATCGCGCCAATCCACATCGGCAACAGCGCCCACGAAATCGCCAAGCAACTGGAGGCGGTGGCGCCGCGGATTCTGCTGAAGCATGAATCCGATATCGACCACCAACCCGCTCTCGCCATTTCCCTGCACGGCGAACGCACTAGCGCGGCGCGGGAAAGCGAACGCCCGGCGCACTACGAAGCCGGAAAACTGGCGGTGCGCATCTACACTTCCGGCAGCACCGGCAACCCCAAGATGGTTCGGCTCAGCCACGGCAATCTGGTGTCGAACGTGCAGGCCGCCCGCAAGATCGAAACGTTCGTGCAGGCGGATCGGTTCATCTCCCTCCTACCGTTTTCCCACGCCATGGGGCTGACCGGCAACCTGCTGCTGCCGCTGTGCCACGGTGCCGCCATCGTCTCCCCCAGAGTGCTGGCAGCCGCCGAAATCCTCGAAACCCTGCGGCAGGAAAACATCTCCGTGGTGATCGCGGTGCCCAGGCTGTTTCGCAATGTCATGCTGGGGCTGGAAAAGAAGTTCACGGACGGCGGCGCGGCCCTGTCCCTGTACCGCGCGCTGCTGAAAATGGCGCCGATTTCGTTGCGCCGCCATCTGAACGCCCCCATTCGCCGGCAACTCGGCGGGCGAATCAAGGCGTGGGTCAGCGGCGGTTCCCATCTCGACAGCCGCATCAGCCGCTACTATCACGACCTCGGCCTGCCTCTGCGACAGGGCTACGGGCTGGCGGAAACCTCGCCGCTGACCAGCATGCAGGAAAATTTCGACACCGCCCGGCAAAGCGTCGGCAAGCCCGTGGCGCAGGTGCAGGTGAAAATCCACAACGCCGACGAAAACGGCAGCGGGGAAGTCTGGATCAAGGGGCCGAATATCATGCTCGGCTATGAGGACGCGCGACAAACCGAGGAAGTGATGCAGGACGGCTGGTTCAAGTCCGGCGACATCGGCCGGTTGGACGCGCAGGGCAGAATTTTCCTGACCGGCAGATCGAAGAGATTGATCGTAACCGAGGCGGGCAAGAACATCTATCCCGAGGAATTGGAAACCCTGCTGGAACGCGATCTCGCGGTGCGCGAGGCGGGCGTGCTCGAAGTGGACATGAAACCGGTGTGCGTGCTCGCCGTGGAAGGGGAGCAAGGGGAACACGCGGACGCAGTGGAAACCGCGCGAAAATCGCTGGCGGCGTTCAACCGGCTGGTGTCCTCCCACAACCGCATCACCCGCTTCGCGCTGGTCGATGAATTGCCGCGAACCCCCATCGGCAAGATGGCGCTGCAGGAATTACCCGAAATTTTCGCGAGAAACGAGGTGAAATAGGCGCGCCGGCAAGGTGATAGAATCCGCCGCTACGCCTCACCCGACCAGCCCATTGCGATACATCAGCACTCGCGGCAACGCTCCGACCTTGAATTTCGAGCAGGCCACCCTGACGGGTCTGGCCGCCGACGGCGGGCTGTATGTGCCGCAAGATTGGCCGACTTTCAGCCCGGCGGAAATCCGCGAATTGCGCGGCGCAAGTTATCCCCAGCTGGCCGCGCGCATTCTCGCCGGATTTACCGGCGACTGCATCCCCACCGACACCCTCGAGCGGCTGACGGCGGAAACATTCGGCAATTTCGGGCATCCGGCGGTGGCGCCGTTGAAGCAGCTGGACGATTCGCTCTATCTGCTGGAGTTGTTCCACGGCCCGACTCTGGCGTTCAAGGATTTTGCCCTGCAATTTCTCGGTCAACTGTTCGGCTATTTCCTCGGCAAGCGGGGGCGGGCGTGCACCATCATCGGCGCCACCTCCGGCGACACCGGTTCCGCCGCCATCGAGGCGGTTCGCGGACTCGACGGCGTAACGTTGTACATGCTGCATCCCCACGGCCGGGTGTCGGATGTGCAGCGTCGGCAGATGACCACGGTGCTGGACGACAACATCCACAATCTGGCGGTGGACGGCACCTTCGATGATTGCCAGAATCTGGTCAAGGCCATGTTCGCCGATGCCGAATTCCGCGACAAACACGCGCTGGCTGCGGTCAACTCGATCAACTGGGCGAGAATCGCCGTGCAGACGGTCTATTACTTCCACGCCGCGCTGGCCCTCGGCGCGCCGGATCGGGCGGTGAATTTTGCCGTGCCCACGGGCAACTTCGGCAATGTATTCGCCGGCTATGCGGCGCGGGAAATGGGGCTGCCGATCCACCGCCTGATCATCGGCTCCAACAGCAACGACATCCTCGCCAGATTCTTCGAGTCGGGGCGGATGGCGCGGCGCGAGATTGACGCGACCATTTCGCCGAGCATGGACATCCAGATTGCGAGCAATTTCGAAAGATATTTGTTTGAACTGTTCGCGCGAGACGGCGAGCCAGTGCGCCGCCTGATGGCGCGATTCGCCGCCGACGGAGCCTTCAGCGTCGACCATGAAACGCACCGCAAGGCGACAAAACTGTTCCGCGCGCAACGATTCGACGACGAGGAAACCCGCGCACAAATCGCGCAGGTGCACGCACAAACCGGAGAATTGCTCGACCCGCATTCCGCCATAGGCGTAGCCGCCGCCCGAGAATTTCCCGAAAGCGGCGTACCCACCGTCGCCCTCGCCACCGCGCATCCGGCGAAATTCGCCGACGCAGTGCGCGATGCCTGCGGCGTGCAGGCGCCGTTGCCGCCGTCGCTGCAAGCGATTATGCAAAGTCGGGAAAAAGTGCAGCGGGTGGCGAACGATCTGCAGGCGGTTCAGGCGGTGGTCGAGCGCGGGCATTGACGCGGGGCGTGGCGGGCGTGCGGAAATTTCGCCCACTCGGCTATGTTGGGCGGCATTGGCGAGGCGAGTGCTCGCTGCAGGTGGCCTTTTGGGTGAATTTCCTGTCGCTTTTCTGCGCGCTGAATTATCTGGAGCGGTTTACCCTGCCGCCATATGTACATGGGGAATCCGCCGTAACCACCGCGGTAATCGTTTTCTTCCTGGTGGCGCGCGTGGTGATCTATCCGTGGCAGGTGGTCGGCGTGATTCGCGCCTGCGAGCGCTATATGGAAAATCACACCGACCGCTCGTGGGCCATCGCCGCGCAGGGCGTGGTCATATTGAGCCTCGCGGCGACACTGGTGGCGGCATTCTCCAGTTATCAATCCCTACTGGGCTATCGGCACAGTCTGCGGGCGCCCGCCACCGAGCAAATCACCCCCCGCTATTCCCTCGATCTGGTGCGCGACAACACGCTCATCCACCTATACGGGCCCCTGCAGGTCGGCATCACCAAACGAGTTTCCCGCCTGCTCGCCGACAACCCGCAGGTTACCGGCGTCATTCTCGACAGCGGCGGCGGGCAGATTTACGAGGGACGGGGATTGGCGCGGCTGATCGCGGAAAACGCATTGGCGACCTATTCGCTGGCGCAATGCGCGTCATCCTGCACCACGGCATTCGTCGCCGGCACGAGGCGCTCGCTGGGCAAAGACGCCAAACTGGGATTCCACCAATACAAGAATCATGTTGTCGTGCCGGCCGTCGATATCGACGAGGAACACGCCAAGGACATCGCCCTGTTCGCGGCTCGAGGCATCTCACCCGCATTCCTGCGAAAAATCTTCGATCAGCCACCGGACAAGATGTGGTGGCCCGAGGAGGAAGAGTTACTCGCCGCCGGCGTCATCCACCAGACGGACTTTTCCCTCGGCGAATCCGACCACGCAAAATGATGCGGCGGATGGTCGCGTATCCATATACAGCCTTAACTACACAAATTATCTTGTATTGAATTTCTTACGGATTCAATACTTAGCAGTTCCTCAACGAAGTTCTCGAAGTTTTCTTCGACATCCGATGTTCTCCCATACACAATCGACCTGTAATCCAATCCAAGTAACTCGCAGAATTCTGCTCCGGTCATTATTTGTTCAAGTTCAAATTTACTCTTGAATCCCTTGTGTATCTCCTCTTTCGTATCAGCATTGAATCCAACGATCTTGAAATAGTTGTTATAGAAGTGCAGAACTTGTGCATTCTTGGCGCGAAACTGATGCAGGTTTGCGTGTTCTCTCGCTGATGATTTGGTATCGAATTCATGTCCGTCTTTCAACTCGATGATGTAGCAATTTTGACTTGTTCCAGCACGTTGGAATATTAAAAAATCAGGTTCTATGCCGCGGCCTTTGATCTTTTTGCTCTTCTTGACTATATGCTTTGTCGCAACGCGAACGCCTTCCGCCCGCATAATCTGGTCATCCAGAAACTGGTCGAGATCGTCAATCAGAAGGCTTTCTACTTTATCCGTTATAATTCGTTCCAGCTCGAATCCGTTTTTGATAATGAGCGACTGAACACGACTAAATAGTTTGCTCAATTCAACGTCGCCGAAGCACCGAAAATATGCGCCTCCTTCAACTTCCTTTCGTGACTTGCCCTTGACATTCTTCAGTTTTACCATGGAATTACGCCTGCAAGTCGCAACCGAGAAAATTTCTGCCGCGCATCTCGCAGGCACCAAGTACCGAGAATGAACCCGCAGCAGGATCGACAACCAGATCACCATGCGATGTAACCGCTTCAATAAGTTCCCCCTGTAACTCTACCGGTTTGTTGTGAGGATGCGTCTTCTTCGGTATTTTTTCTTGCCAAACATCCGGTATGTTTCGTAGCGTCCAGACACCTTTTGCGCGTCTTGGTTCTTTTTGCAAAATAATGCAAAATTCGCTTCTATGCCTTGTTCGATAGCCTAGCCCAATTTTCTCTTTGTCCCAAGTAACCATATCAACGACACTTAGCAAAGTCCCGTCTGTCCAGTTACGAAAATCACTACACAAATGGAATTTATCCATCCATAGAAACAAGTGTCCCGACGGAATAAGTACCCGCGAAATTTCTTTCACGAATTCAACGATCACATTTTCGCTCATTTGCGGCAAGGACACCCTGACATGATTTCTGCTGGTGTTTTCGTTGCCGTATTTCATCTTGTCGTACACACCGCGAAACTGTGGATCAAAAAACACCGCCGAAACCGTATTGTCCAACAATTTCCGCAACAACACTCGTCCATCCATCTTCAATCTGGAATTGAGAGTCAGGCCACTCGGCAACTCGACTGATGGTGCCTTGAGCGTCCTGATGCTCGAGAAAACGCTGGTTGCTACTTGGCTGGGTGTGGCGCCTTCCAATGGTTTGATTGCTTCCGTCATATTCAATAAGGCGTGATGCCGCGCAAGCGTTCGCTGCGGCGGCGTAGCAGTTCCACCGAGGTCAGCAGGAGGATGGAGACGATCACCAACAGGGTTGCCACCGCGAGAATCGTCGGGCTGATTTGCTCGCGGATGCCGGAGAACATTTGCCACGGGATGGTGCGCTGTTCGTAGCTGCCGACGAACAGTACGACGACCACTTCGTCGAAGGAGGTGATGAAGGCGAACAACGCGCCGGAGATCACGCCCGGCAGGATCAGCGGGACGATGATGCGGAAGAAGGTTCGCTGGGGCGACGCGCCCAATGTGGCTGCCGCGCGGATCAAACTGTGGTCGAATCCGACCAATGTGGCCGTTACCGTTATGACGACGAAGGGCGTGCCCAGCGCGGCGTGGGCGAGGATGACGCCGATGTGGGTGGAGGACAGGCCGATTTTGCTGTAGAAGAAATACATGCCGGCGGCGGAGATGATCAACGGCACGATCATCGGCGAGATCAGGATGCCCATGATGACGGATTTGTGCGGCATTTCCGCACGGCTCAATCCGAGCGCCGCGATCGTGCCCAGAGTGGTCGAGATCAAGGTGGCGAAAATGGCGATGACGAGACTGTTCTTTACCGCGCCCTGCCAGTTCAAGTTGGTGAAGAAATCCTCATACCATTTCAACGAATAGCCTGCGGGGTCGAAGGTCAGCATTTCCTCGGTGAAGGTGAAGAACGGAACCGCGTTGAACGACAATGGGATGATGACCACGATCGGCGCAACCAGAAAAAAGAAAACCAGCCCGCAGATGGTCAGGTAGGTGTAATGCCAGATTTTCTCCAGCGGGGTTGTATATGAGGGCAGGGCCATGATCTTGTTCGTCTTGTCTATTTGTCGTGCGAGTTTTCCCGGTCAACCCAGTTTCATGTTGTCGATGCCGACGATCCGGTCGTACAGGAAATACAGCGCCAGAACGATGCCGAGCAATATCGTGCCCAGAGCCGCCGCCAGCCCCCAGTTGAGGGAACTCGACATGTGGAATGCGATGAAGTTGCTGATCAGCGTGCCGCTTTGCCCGCCGACCAGCGCCGGGGTGATGTAATAGCCGATGGCGAGAATGAACACCAGAATCGCGCCCGCGCCGATGCCGGCCACGGTGTTGGGCATGTAGACTCTGATGAATGCCGTGAACGGCGTCGCGCCGAGGGATTTTGCCGCGCGCATGTAACTCGGCGGTATGGTTTTCATCACGCTGTACAGTGGCAAGACCATGAAGGGCAACAGGATGTGCACCATGGCAATGATGGTGCCGGTGCGGTTGTGGATCATCGCCAAGCGGTTGTCGTCATCCACAAGACCGAGCCAAACCACCAGATCATTGATCACGCCCTCCTGCTGCAACAGCGCAATCCAAGCGGTGGTTCGCACCAGCAGCGAAGTCCAGAACGGCAGCAGCACCAATATGATGAGCAGGTTGCTCTTGGCCGTCGGCAGCACCGACAGAAGGTAGGAAATCGGATAGGCGAGAATCAGGCACAGGAAGGTGATCAGCAAACTCATCCATATCGTGCGCCAGAACAGTTTGAGGTAGATGCGCTTGTCCGGGTCGTTTCGGGTGATGCTGCCGGTGTCGCCGTAGCCCAAGTCGAGGGCCGATAGATAATAGGAAACGGTATAGGGCGCGCTCTCCCGCTTGAGGATTCGCCAGTTTTCAACATCCCCCCATTTCTTGTCGGCGTCGATGAACGCCTGCTTGTACGGCGCTTCCAGCTTGTTTATCCGGCGCGCGGTTTTCCGGAATAGACCGGCGAAACCCGGTTTTTCGTAGTTCAAGCGGCGGCCCACCCTGCCTCCGGTTTTTTGCTCTCTGGCCTCGGTGAAATCCGCCGCCAGCGCGGCGAACACCGCTTCGTTGGGCAATTCCTCACCGTGCTCGTCCCAATTTTGCAAGAGCGGCACGGTGCGGTGCATCACCTCCCCCACCAGTTGATTCTCGACGCTGCGAAACAGCATGTCGAGTATCGGCACGAAAAACGCAACGAAGACGAAGAGAAACAGGGGCGCGACCAGCCCGATGGCCTTCCATTTGCCGCGACGCTGGGCGCGCGCCAAGCTGGTTTTCAGCGGGACGCCGTCGGCGGTGACCAGAACTTGATCGTTGGTTTGTTGCTCACTCTGCAATGGTGTTCGACTCCATTTCCAGTGTTGCCCAGTGTTGTCCGCGAAATGGAGGCAACTGCTCCGGCGGCTGCACCGCAGCTGCGCCGGAGCAATGCCATCACTCCATTGATTGTCTACCGCTTGCGACTAGCCGCTAGTTGGCCAGCCAAGCGTTGAATCGCTCGGCCAGATCGTCGCCATTGTCCGCCCAGAACTCGTAGTTGTACAACAACGTGTTCTTCGCGTTGTTCGGCGCGGTAGGCATGTGCGGCGCCATGTCGATGCCCAAGGTGGCGTGCTTGCCCACCAACGGAGCGGAAGACTTGCGCGCCGGCCCGTAGGAAATGTATTTCGCCTGATCGGCCAACCGTTGGGTGTCCGTGGCAAAACGCAGGTACTTCATCACTTCCTCACGATGGGGCGCTCCCGTAGGGACTACCCAGCCGTCGAGATCGAAGACCTGCCAATCCCACATCATGGCGATGGGCTGCTTCTCCTCTTCGATGACGGAGAACAGGCGGCCATTGTAGGTGGAACCCATGACCACTTCGCCATCCGCCAGCAGTTGGGGCGTTTGCGCGCCTCTTTCCCACCACACCACTTGATCCTTTATGGTGTCCAGCTTGGCGAACGCCCGATCGACGCCTTCGTCGGTCTCCAGCAAATCATACACCTCGTCCGCCGGCACACCGTCCGCGATCAATGCCCATTCCAGATTATTGTAGGGCTTTTTCTCCAGAGAGCGCTTGCCCGGAATTTTCTCCAGATCGAACACATCATTGATGGTCGTCGGCGGTGTATCCACCAGATCGGTGCGATAGCCGAACGTAGTGGAATACACGATGTTCGGCACGAAGCACGGAGACACGATCAGATCGCCGAAATCCTCGGAGGCAGGCGTGCCGTCCGGAGCGGGTGCCAATACCGCATCGTGATCGATCTCCTCCACCAACCCCTCGTCACACAGGGTGATGGCGAAGGACGCGATGGCATCGACCAGGGCCCAGGTAACATTGCCCGCTTCGTTCATGGCGCGAATCTTGGCCACGGACTCGTTGGCGGAATCATCGTTGATGATCGTGATGTCGGGGTTCGCCGCCATATACGGCTCGTGATACGCCTTTTGCTGACTGGCGCTGTAGGCACCGCCCCAGGATACGACCACCAGTTCGGTTTGCGCCTGTGCAGCGGCCGTTAAAGCGAATGCCGCCGTTGCCAGCAGGGTTTGTCTTACAACTTTCATCGAAATTTCCTCTCGTCTAAAGTTTGAATGATGAAACAAAAAAACCGCAGGCCATCCCCGGAACATCAGTCCGACGGGTCAAGCGCGCGGCAGTCCTCCACATTCCAGCCGATGTGTACCGTATCCCCCTTGCGGAGATGGGCATGCACGGCTGAATTGGGAATTTTCACGATGAAATCATCGTGTCCGCACACCGTGAAACGGGTGCGAATATGGTCGCCGAGGTAGATCAACTCCTCGGCTCTGGCCGGAAATATGTTGGGCAGCGAGCCGTCTTCGGGCGATACCACCACCCGCTCCGGGCGCAACGACAAAGTGGCCCTTTCCCCTACTCCGGCCACCTTGACCTTGAACGCCGCGACCGTGTCGCCGCTGCCGTCCACTACGACCTTCACGCTATCGCCGAAGTCCTCGACCACCTTGCCGAGCAGGCGATTGTTCTCGCCGATGAAGTTGGCGCAGAAGGCGTTTTCGGGTTTTTCATACAACACTTCCGGCGGGGCGCACTGTTGGATGATGCCGTCGTCGAACACCGCGATGCGGTTCGACATGGTGAGCGCCTCGCTCTGGTCGTGGGTAACATAGACCACGGTCAGGCCGAGGTTCTCGTGAATGTGCTTGATTTCATACTGCATCTGCTCACGCAGATTCTTGTCGAGGGCGCCGAGGGGTTCGTCCATCAGCACCAGATCCGGATCGAAAACCAGCGATCTCGCCACCGCGACCCGCTGCTGCTGCCCCCCGGAAAGTTGCGCCGGGCGGCGATCGCCGAAAGCGCCCAGCTGCACCATATCCAACGCCCGCGCCACCTTCTCCTCCCGTTCGCTCTTGCCCATGTTGCGCACTTCGAGGGGGAAGGCCAGATTTTCGGAGACCGTCATATGGGGAAACAGCGCATAATTCTGAAACACCATGCCGATACCGCGCTTGTGCGGGGCGACATGGTTGATGCCCTGATCCTTCAGGTAGATTTCGCCGTGGGTGGCGGGCTCGAATCCGGCCAGCATCATCAGGCAGGTGGTCTTGCCGGATCCGGACGGCCCCAACATGGTCAGAAATTCGCCCTGGGCCACCTCCAGATTGAGGCTTTTGACCACCAGCGTTACGCCATCGTAACTCTTCTGGATATCGACAAATCGAACCAGCGGCGTATCCGGCGTGTCGTTGGGCATGTGTCGAGTATGGTGTGTGGTTGGAAGCGCGCGGTTGCCCCACCGGATGCGATCATGAATATCCAAAAAACCCACAATGGAGCAACCGCGCCCACGAACCATACCCCCCCGAAACCGCAAAATCAATAGCGGAATGGCAAATTCAGGTAACATCCGCTTGCAAAACAGCCCGGATTACGGGAAACGCTCCAGTATAATTGTTGCCGGACGGCGCGACACCGGTTGGTCAGGAACTACCCCGGCACGACAACCCGCAGCGGGCCAGTCCGGCAAATCATGAGGTGTACAGATGCCCCATCCGCCCTTTGAAATAGCCCGCGCAGGCAGGCGGCCATAATGGTGTCGGCACCGCAGCCGTTGCTCTCCCTGCGCGATCTGCGGGTTCGCTTTGCCATTCACGATACCACTGTGGAGGCGGTGCGCGGGGTGTCGTTCGATGTTGCGCCCGGGGGTAGCGTGGCGTTGGTGGGGGAGTCCGGTTCGGGGAAATCCGTGATCGCGCGTGCCATCATGGGCTTGTTGCCGGAAAACGCGGCCATCACCGCCGGCGAAATCATCCTCGACGATCCGCGCAAGGGGAACGGGGCGGTGGATTTGGCGCAGATCGACCCTAACGGGCGCGCAATGCGAGGGTTGCGCGGCGGCAGTATCTCGTTGATATTTCAGGAGCCGATGGTGTCGTTGTCGGCATTGCACACCATCGGCGACCAGATCAGCGAAGCGTTGTTTCTGCACCGCGAGGTGCCTCGCGAGGAGGGCCTGCGCATCACCCGCGACATGCTGGCCACCGTGGGATTCGCCCAGCCCCGGCGCGCCATGACCTGCTATCCGTTCGAGCTGTCCGGCGGCATGCGCCAACGCGCCATGATCGCCATGGCGCTCATCTGCCACCCGTCCCTGTTGATCGCCGACGAGCCCACCACGGCGCTGGATGTGACCATTCAGGCGCAGATTCTGAAGTTGATCAAACGGCTGCAGGCGCAGCTCGACATGGCGGTGCTGATGATCACCCACGACCTCGGCGTGGTCGCCAACATCACCGAGGAAGTGGTGGTGCTGTATCACGGCGAGGTGATGGAGCGCGGTGCGGTGAGGCGGATATTCCCCGAGGCGCGGCACCAATACACTCGGGCGCTGCTCAAGGCGGTGCCGAATTTCGATCTGCAGCCCGGAGAGCGCCTGACTCCGCTGCGGGAGATCAAGGCCGAGGTGGGCGGATTCCTCGGCAATCGCGATTCGGCGCGCGCCCGACTCGCCCATCCGCGCCGCATTCTCAAGGTGCGGAAAATCGCCAAGCGTTTCGGCGCGCGCGCGAGCGCTTGGTCGCTGGCGGCCAATCCCCCCGAAGTCCAAGCGGTGAATCGCGTCAGTTTCGACCTGTTTCGCGGCGAATGTCTGGGGCTGGTCGGCGAAAGCGGCAGCGGCAAGTCCACCCTCGGCAAACTCATCGCCCACGCCATCCTGCCCGACGCCGGCAGCATCGAATACCGCGACCACGCGGGGAAATGTGAGGTCGCCTCTCTGGACGACGCCCAGCGCTTCGACTACCGCCGCAAGGTGCAATACATTTTTCAAGACCCAGTGGGCTCGCTCAATCCGAGCATGACGTTGTTCGACATCATCCGCGAGCCGATGGAAATCCACCAACTGGGCGGGCTCGACTACCAGATGGCGATGAGCAGCGAACTGATGAGATTGGTCGGGCTCGACCCGCGCCACTTGCGGCGCTATCCCCACAGTTTCTCCGGCGGACAGCGGCAGCGAATCGGCATCGCGCGGGCGCTGGCGCTGCAGCCCGATCTGCTGATTTGCGACGAGCCGGTGTCCGCGCTGGATGTGTCGATTCAGGCGCAGGTGTTGAATCTGCTGAAGGATTTGCAGAGCGAGCTGGCCTTGAGTTACCTATTCATTTCCCACAATCTGGCGGTGGTGGATTACATCGCCGACCGGATTGCGGTGATGTATCGCGGCGAATTCGTCGAGCTGGCGCCGCGTGAATCGCTTTTCCGCCAGCCCACCCACCCGTACACCCGCGCCCTCTTGCAGGCGGTGCCGGTGGCCGACCTCGACAAACCCCTCGATTTCGACAAAATCGCCGAGCCGACCGGCGACGCCGCCGCCGACTGGCCGCCCCCCTACGGCGAGCAACCGGAGCAGGCCAGCCGGATGTTCGAGATCGCCTCCGGGCACTTGGTGCGGGCGGCGGCCAACCCGCTCGGATGAAAATGAAAATGAGAATGAAGACGGCGACGCCACCCTCCACCCCTGGCCCCCGCCTGCCCCGCCTGCTGGTCGCGGCGGCTGCTTTGGTCGCGTGCACGGGCGCCGCCTCGGGGCATGTGGAGCCGCCCTATTTCGCCGCGCAGGTAGCCTCCGGCCAGCTGCCGGCGGTCGCCGAGCGGCTGCCGCTGCAACCCGCGCAGGTCGCATTCGGCGATGGCGACGGCAGGCGCAACGGCCAATACGGCGGCACCCTGCGAATGCTCATGGGCAAGAGCAAGGATATTCGCATGATGATGGTCTACGGCTACGCCCGGCTGGTGGGCTACGACCGCGATCTGCGGCTGACCGCCGACCTGCTGGCCGGCTACGAAACCCGCGAGCAGCGCGAGTACACATTCCATCTGCGCAAGGGGCATCGCTGGTCCGACGGCGAGCCGTTCACCACCGAGGCATTCCGCTACTACTGGCAGGACATCGTCAATAACGAGGCACTCTATCCGTTCGGCCTACCCAAGCAGTTGCTGGTGGACGGCGAGCCGCCGAAGGTGGAATTCATCGACGAAACCACGGTTCGCTACACCTGGTCCAAGGCCAACCCCCATTTCCTGCCGGCTCTGGCGGCCCCCCGGCCGTTGTTCCTGTACGCCCCGAGCCACTACCTCAAGCAATTCCACCCCGACTACAGCCCGGCGGAAACCATCGCCGCGCAGGTCGAGGCGGCCGGGGCGCGCAATTGGGCCGGCCTGCACCACCGCAAGAATCACCCCTACAAGAACGACAATCCGGATTTGCCGGTGCTGCAGCCGTGGAAAAATTCCACGCGCCCGCCGGCCGAGAGATTCATCTTCACGCGCAATCCCTACTACCACCGCGTCGACGGCCACGGGCGGCAGCTGCCCTACATCGACGAAGTCGCCATACACATCGCCAGCTCCAGTTTGATCGCCGCCAAGACCGCCGCCGGAGAATCCGACCTGCAGGGCCGCTACATCCGCTTGGACGACTACACATTCCTCAAGGCGGGAGAATCCCGTCAGGATTTTTCCGTGCGCCTGTGGCGCAGCGGCGGCGGCTCCCAGCTGGCCATTTATCCGAACCTCAACAGTAGCGATCCGACTTGGCGCAAGCTGGTGCGGCAGCGGCAATTCCGCCGCGCCCTCTCCCTCGGCATCAACCGATTCGAGATCAATCAGGTGGTCTATTTCGGGCTGGCGAGCGAATCGAACAACACCGTGCTGGCCGACTGCCCGCTGTTCAAGCCGGAATACCAGAGCGCCTGGAGCCAATACGACCCGGACCGCGCCAACCGCATGCTGGACGAACTGGGGCTGACCAAACGCAACCGCCGCGGCCTGCGCTTGATGGAAAACGGCGCGCCGCTGGAAATCGTGCTGCACACCGCCGGCGAGAGCACCGAGGAAACCGACATCCTCGAACTGATCGGCGACGGCTGGCTACAACTCGGCATCAAACTGCACACCAAGCCGTCTCAACGCGAAGTATTTCGCGAGCGGGTATTCGCCGGCGAAGCCATGATGGCCATGTTCAACGGCATCGACAACGGCCTACCCACCGAAGACATGAGCCCGGCGGAATTCGCTCCCACCAGCCAAGCCCAACTGCAATGGCCCAAGTGGGGTCAACACCACGAGTCATCACAAAAAGTCGGCGAAGCGCCCGATCTGCCGGCGGCGATGGAACTGCTCGACCTGTACCGCCAATGGAGCCGCGCCCCCACCGGCGAGGAGCGTAAAGCCGTGTGGCGCAGGATGCTCGATATACATAGCCGGGAGGTGTTCAGCATCGGCTTGGTGCGTGATGTGCCTCAGCCGGTGGTGGTGAGTGATCGGTTGCGGAATGTGCCGGATAGGGCGATCTATAGCTGGTTGCCAACGGCTTATTTCGGGGTGTATAGTCCCGATACATTTTGGTTTGACTGACCAATGTTTGTGCAATTTTCCTAGATTTACTACCCTTACGAGGAGGAGAAACCATGAGAAACATGATGAAAACCTGCTTTCTGTTGTTGGTTAGCGGTTCGATATTAACTCCGCTGTATGCAGATGAGCCCATATCGTTTGCTGAACTGAAGAAATATGCCGAAATGGTTCGCACATATGAACCTGTTGACCAATTCGATGTGGGACCTGACTTAACCAAATTGGTTGGACGCAGTTTCAGTTTTGAAATAAAACCAAGGGCAATAGGCCCTAATAACAAAATTTGCCCAGGCACTCCTAGCTGGGGATATTCTAAGGATACGAGGAATTTTTCTGTCAGCTATGGAACTTGGGGGATCAGCTTAGGCGACTATTGGAGCGGAGAACGAAAAATGATGGATAGGAGTTTGTATGCAGCAATTTACGGGATTGATTGTTCCTTTACCTATGGCGTGCCATATGAAGCCAGTAACTCCACAGGTGTATCGGTCACAGTATTCGTTGTTGATGAGACTTTTCTTGCCGTTAATTTTCTTAAAGACGTAACTGAATTCCAATGCTGCGGTGTATCTTGGAGTTCTGTACTTGAACCAAATAAAGCTAGGTCGCTTTCCAAAACAATTCGAGGGCGGGTAAGCGGAAAAATTGGCCAATGGCCTTCAGGACAACCTATTGTGTGTGGTGTTGACACAGACGAACCAACCATTTCGGCACCGCTAGAGAGAAATTACAGAGGATGTTTTGTTAACGCACAGGTTGACTTAGTCGAACTAGTCAACACTGCGAATGGGGAAGTATTAAAATCGAGAAAACCATATGAAGAACCAAAATAAAACGGAGATTGATCTGATTTATTGAATACTATGTGCCAACTGCAACCACCATACCTGTACAGAAAATGGAGCCACGCCTCCACCGGCAAAGATATCAAAACCGTGTGACAGAGAATGCTCGACATAAAGTGCTCACCATCGGTTTGATGCGCGACGCACCTCAACCGGTGGTGGTTAGTGATCGGTTGCGGAGTGTGCCGGAAGGGATATTTATAGTTGGTTGCCTACGGCTTATTGGTGGATGTATAAGCCGGACACTTTGTGATTTGAATGACATTGTTTCGGCTAACAATATTTTAACTCATCGAGGGTAAATCATGACATTAGGCAAATGTAAAGAATGTAACAAAGAGGTCTCTAAATCCGCAAAAATTTGCCCCCATTGTGGTGCCCAGCATCCGGCTGTTCCCACAGAGATACAGGTTATTGCGCAGGTTATTGGGCTCGCAGTCGCTGGATTTTTTCTATGGGCGATTTATGTGTTTTATCAAAAATGGAAACTGGGGTTGTCTATGGTCTTTTAGGTAGCGGTTTTATTGTCCCACACCGTTACTCCTCACCCTAACTAACCCACCATGTTCCAATACGTCCTAAAACGCCTAACCCTGATGATCCCAACGCTGATCGTGATCAGTTTCATCATCTTCGTAGTCATCCAACTCCCCCCCGGCGATTACCTCGAAACCTACATAGCCGAACTCGAAAGCCAAGGCGAATCCGTCGATCGGGAAAAGATCGAATTTCTACGCCGTCAATACGGACTCGATCAACCCTTCCTGTTGCAATACTACAACTGGGCGAGCGGTTTCTTTCGGGGTGATTGGGGGTATTCGTTCGAGCACGATTTGCCGGTGCGGGAGGTGGTTGGGGATCGGGTCATGCTGACTATTCTGGTTTCCGTGGTTACCATTTTGTTCACTTGGGCGCTTGCCTTTCCCATCGGCATATACTCCGCCACGCACCAATACAGTTGGGGGGATTATGGCCTGACCTTGCTTGGATTCATCGGGCTGGCCACGCCCAATTTTCTGCTTGCGCTGGTGATGCTGTATCTCGCCAACATCTGGTTCGGCACATCCATCGGCGGGTTGATGGATCCGCAATATCTCGATCAACCGTGGAGCTGGGGCAAGTTGCGCTCGGTACTCGCCCACTTGTGGATTCCGGTCATCGTCATCGGCACCGCCGGCACCGCCGGCATGATACGGCGGTTGCGGGCGAATCTGCTGGACGAGTTGGAAAAGCAATATGTTCTCACCGGCAAGGCCAAAGGCTTGCCGCCCTTCAAACTGCTGACCAAATACCCGTTGCGCGTGGCTCTCAATTTCTTCATCGCCGACATCGGCAGTTTGTTGCCGAGCGTCATCTCCGGCGCCGAGATCGTCGCCATCGTGCTCTCCCTGCCCACCACCGGACCCATGCTGCTGAGCGCCCTGCAAAGTCAGGACATGTATCTGGCGGGCACCTTTCTGGTGTTTCTCTCCATGCTCACCGTGGTCGGCATGCTCGTTTCCGATCTGCTGCTGGCGTGGCTCGATCCGCGCATTCGTCTGCAAGGGAAGATCATGCAATGAGCGACTCCAAGCGAACATCGGAAGCGGCGGCGGCGACCGAAGCCGAACACTATGTATCCACCGCGAATTTCGACCCGTACTCGGTGGAAAAGCTGACCGCCGAGCAGGAGAAATATTTCTTCGCCTCCCGCCGCCAGCTCATCTGGTGGAAACTCAAGCGCCATCGGGTTGCGGTGGCGTGCGGCATCATCCTCATCGCCCTGTACGCCTCCACCCTCATCTCGGAATTCATCGCGCCTTACAACTTGCACACCCGCGACACCCACCACATCCTCGCCCCCCCTCAGAGACTGCACCTGTTCCATCAGGGGGAATGGGTCGGCCCGTTCGTGTACGGCTACGACTACCGACTCAACCTCGACAACCTCAAGCGCGAATACACCATCAACCCGCAAAAGGTGCACAAATTGAGATTCCTCTGCCGTGGCGACGACTACCAATTCTGGGGCCGACTGGACATGGACTTCCACTTCGTCTGCCCGGCGCGAGACGGCACCCTCTTCCTGCTCGGCACCGACCGCCTCGGCCGCGACATGTTCTCCCGAGTCGTGTACGGTGCGCGCATTTCCCTGCTGATCGGCTTGGTCGGCATCGGCGCGAGTTTGTTTCTCGGCCTGCTCATGGGCGGCCTCGCGGGCTACTACGGCGGCTGGGTGGATTCCACCATCCAACGCCTCATCGAAATCCTGCGCTCCTTCCCCGAGCTGCCGTTGTGGATGGCCCTGTCGGCCATACTGCCGGTGCAGTGGAGCCCGATATTGGTATTCTTCGGCATCACCCTGATTCTCGCCCTGCTCGACTGGACCGGCTTGGCGCGGGCGGTGCGCTCCAAGCTGCTGGCGCTGCGCGAAGAGGACTACTGCGCCGCGGCGCGCCTGTTGGGCGCCAAGCCCGGGCGCGTCATCCGCCGCCACCTGCTGCCCGGCTTCGCCAGCCACATCATCGCCTCGGCCACCCTCTCCATCCCCGGCATGATCCTCGGCGAAACCGCCCTGTCCTTCCTCGGCCTCGGCCTGCGCCCGCCCATCACCAGCTGGGGCGTGCTATTGAACGAGGCGCAGAACATGAATGTGGTGGCGCTCTATCCGTGGCTGATCCTGCCGGTGGTGCCGGTAATCGTCATCATCCTCGCCTTCAACTTCTTCGGAGACGGCCTGCGCGACGCCGCCGACCCGTATAAATAGGGCACCTTTTCGCGCTTTCGATGATTTCCTTTCCATTTCCAGTTGAAATGGTGTATTGTCAATCCCCGCCGTAGAACCACGCCCTTGCCGGGTATGGAACGAGGGATAACGCGGCAAAGCAAACCGGAATCCGATTTGGCGTCGGGTGCCGGTTCCAACCAATCTCACAGTGAGGATATAGCCATGGAAAACGCTAATTTCAACGGAAGTGCTGAATTGATGACCAGAGCAATGCAGGCATTGTTCGATGAATCCAGAAAGATGTTTCTCAAGGATTTGGGGGGATTTCGCGATGAAATGAAAAATGAAATGGCAACATTTCGCGATGAAATGAAAGCGAGCATGAAGGAAACGGAGAACACGCTGTTGCAAGCCATCCCCGAAGAAATCGATAGGCGACTGATCAAGGTCAAAAACGAATTGCGAAATGAATTGCGCGATGACATAGCACAACAAATCTCGCACGCATTCGACAAGCGAGACGAAAGAAGGAGAGCGGCGACCGGAGCGGCCTAGCCGCTACCGCGCCCGCGCCACGATTTTTTCGCAAAAACGCCGCCTCCCTTTTCGGGTGGGCGGCGTTTTTTGATGGCTATGGTCGGCGGCTTGCGGTTGGGGGAGTTCTGATAAAATCCGCCATCGCCACCGCCGCTTTTCCGCCGCATCCGCCTTTCTGTCAAGCACCGCCCACCCCCCAACAACATGAGCAAACGCCCGCCCACCGAGAAGGTAAAACTGCTGTTCGCGCGTTCGGTGGAGAAGTTGCAGCGAGGCGATGCCGCGGGCGCCGCGCGGGGGTTTGAAAGGCTGGTCAAGACCATTCCCGACAGTGCCGTGGCTTGGTACAACCTGGGCCTGAGCCGACAACACGCCAACCGCCACGCCGCCGCCGCGGACGCTTTCCGCAAGGTGATGCGCCTCGACTCCGGCAATGTGAACGCGATCATCAATCTCGGTTTGTCCCAGCTGGAGATGGATCAGGTCGAGCTGGCCGGGCGGAGCGCCGAGGCGGCTCTCGCTCTGGCGCCGGATCATCCGCGCGCGTTGAATTTGGCGGGCACCCTGCACGCGCGGGAAAAGCGTCAGGATGCCGCTAGAGACGCCTTTCGCCGGGCGCTGGCGGCCGATCCGAACAGCGACGACGCGCGCCACAATCTGGCCAATTCGCTATTGCAGGACGGGGATAGCGAGGCCGCGCTGGAGACGGTCGCGCCGTTGCTGGAAAGGCGCGATCCGGCCAAGCGCCATCGGCTGTTGCACGGGCAGATTCTGTTGGCGCTCAAGCGCTATGGCGAGGCCTCCGAGGTGGTGCGCGAACTGCGCGCGCAATTCGGCAAGGACGAGGAGGTGATGCTGCTGGAGATGTCCCTGTACGAGCTGAGCACGGATTATTTCGGCGTGGTCGATGTGGCCGGCGAGTTGCTCGAGCGGGATGCGAACAACGCGCGCGTGTGGAATTCGCTGGGCAGTGCCTATTTCCAGCTGGACAGCGTGGACAAGGCGGCGGAATGTTACGGCAAGGCGGTCGAGATCGCCCCCGAACACGCCGAATATCGCAACAATCGGGGGCTGGCGTATTCCTCTCGCGGGCACAAGGCCGAGGCTGAGCAGTGCTATCGGAAGGCCATCGAGCTGAATCCCGGCTACGCCGAGGCGCATCGGAATCTGGTGGCCATGCGGAAATTTGCCTCGCTGGACGACGCCGACGCTCAAGCCATCGAGGATCTGTGGCAGGCCGACGATCTGGACGATTTCACCCGCATAAAATTGGCCTTCGCGTTGGGCAAGGTGTACGACGATGTGGGCGAATACGAGCGGGCATTCGCCGTCTATGCAGTCGGCAATCGCCTCAAATTCGCCGAATCCAGTTTGAATTTCGACCGCTATTTCGCCCACATAGACGGTGTGTCGGAGGTATTCACCGCGCCGCCGCAACAGTGTAGCCGAGCGGTGGCCGCGCCCAGTCCCATCTTCATAGTCGGCATGCCGCGCAGCGGCACCACGTTGGTGGAGCAGATCATATCCCGCCATCCGGCGGTGAGCGGTTGCGGCGAATTGCCGTGCATCGAGAAGGCCATCGCCCGTTTGGAGAAGCGCGCCGAGCCCATGCGCGTCTATCCGCGAGATTTCTTGCAGATCGACGGCGAGACGCTGAGCGGGGAGACTCGCCATTATCTTTCCTGGGTGGAGCGCCTGCACGATATGCACACGGATTTCTTCACCGACAAGATGCCGTTCAATTTCGTCCACCTGTGGCTGATCAAGGCGTTGTTCCCGCAAGCCCGCATCGTCCATTGCCACCGCCATCCGCTGGATGTGATCACCTCGAACTATTTTCAGCTGTATGCGTCCGACATCAGTTTCGTGTACGACTTGGCGGTGCTGGCGCGCTACTATGTTCGCTATTACCGCCTGATGCGCCACTGGCACCGGATATTCGCCGGCGAAATTCACAAGATTCAGTACGAGGCATTGGTGGGCGACAAGGAGGCGCAAACCCGCGCGTTGATCGCGGCGGTGAATCTACCGTGGGATACGGCCTGCCTCGACATGAATAAATCCGACACCGCCGTGCGCACCGCCAGCATCTGGCAAGTGCGGCAGGGGATATACACCACCTCCCGGGAAAGATGGCGCAACTACCAAAGCCAGCTCGCTCCGGCCATCGAAGTGCTGCAGGCCGAGGGCGTGCTCGACGCCGATTTGCGCGAAATCGAATAGCGCGCCGACGGCGGGCGAGGGCGTTGAAATTGTGGTAGATTTCGCGCTCGAACATTCACCTTTTCCACGCCGTACAAATGGCCAAATCGCACCTCTGCATCACCCTCGCCGCCGCCCTGTTTTTGACCTCATGCTCATCCAATAAGGAGCCGGTGGAAAGCCGGCAGGGCAAGGACTCGCGCGATCAGGATTCGTTGTTTTCCCTGAAGAAGGAGTACAGTCGCCCGGGGCTGGAAGTCCCCCCGGATTTGCTCGCCTCCGCCAACGAAAAGGTGCGGGCGAACAACAGCGCCGCCACCGCCTCCACCACCGCTACAGGCGCGGCAACCGGTACGGGTAGCCAGCGGGTATTGCCCGAAGTCATCGGCGCAACCATTCAATCCGATACGGATAGGACATGGCTGGAAATCGACGCCGACGCCGAGGTGGTGTGGCGCAAACTGACCGAATTCTGGGCCTTTCAGGAGATCGAACTGGTGGAATATCTGCCCGAATCCGGGCTGATGGAAACCGCTTGGTTCGTGAAGAAATCGGACAACACTTCCGGCAAGAGCATCGGCGCCATCGCCGTCGACCTGTTCGAGGCGTTCACCGCCCGGCGCACCGCGCTCGACAAATTCACCCTTCGGCTACAACGGCGGGAATCCGGCGGCACCAACCTGTTCATCACCCATCGGGGCCGGGAAAAGATCGCCAAGGAACAAAACAGCAAGCAAAAACCCGTGGAATACGAATGGGTGGAGCGCGAGCAGAGTTCGGAAAAGATCGCGCAACTGCTGCAGACCATCGTGTTGTTGTTCGAGTCGGAAAACGGAGAATCCGCCTGAACCCCCACCGCCCGCTGCCCGCTCAGGGGATGCGCCGGCGGGTGAAATCCCACGCGAGATTTCGGCAAACCGGCTCGGGTAGACGCCGCCCACCGCCCGCCACCGGTTGTCGGGGAAGCCCGCCATGGCCAGGACCATGAAAAAACCCGCGCCGCGTTCTCGTAGACGTCTCGGCAATGCGCGGGTTCTGATTTACAGCCACGACACCTTCGGCCTCGGCCATCTGCGCCGTTGCCGCGCCATCGCCCATGAATTGGTGGGTCGTTTCAAGGGAATCTCGGTGTTGATTCTGTCCGGTTCGCCGGTCATCGGCAGTTTCGAGTTCCGCGCCCGCGTCGATTTCGTGCGCATTCCCGGCGTGATCAAACTCAAGGACGGCAGTTACACCTCTCTGGGGCTGCACATCGACCTCGACCAAACCATGGCGATGCGCGAAGCCATCATCCGCCAGACGGCAAAAGTATTCGCCCCCGACCTGTTCCTCGTGGACAAGGAACCGCTGGGGCTGGAGGGCGAGGTCGGCAACACCCTGCGAATGCTGCGCGCCGACGGCGTCACGACTGTTCTCGGACTGCGGGATGTGATCGATTCCGCCAATGCCCTGCGGCGAGAATGGCGGCGAAAATCCGCGCTGCCGGCATTGCGTAACCTGTACGACGAAATCTGGATCTACGGACTCGAGGAATTCCACCATCCCATGCAGGGCGTCGAGGTACCGCCCGAAGTCGAGGAGAAGACCATTTTCACCGGCTACCTGCGACGCCCGCCGGTGGAAGATGTGTTCGGGCCGCGCCCCGACAAGCCCTACATTCTGGTCTTCCCCGGCGGCGGCAAGGACGGCGAGGAAATGGTGGAACTGACCCTGCAGGCTCTGCGGGCATCGGCGCGCGGCACGCGGCTGGCGGCTGCCGTTCTCGTGGTATTGGGGCCGTTCATGGACGAGGCAAAGCGGGCGAGATTCAAACTCCGAGGCGAATCTCTGGAGAACATGACCGTGCTCGACTACCACCCCCGCATGGAAAGTTTGATCGAAAACGCCGAGGGGCTGGTTACCATGGGCGGCTACAACACCTTCTGCGAAATACTGAGCTTCAACAAGCCGGCCATCGTGCTGCCTCGGCTGGCGCCACGCGCCGAGCAGCTGATTCGCGCCCGACGCGCGGCACAACTCGGCCTGATCACCACGCTGGCGCCGCGCGAAACCACCGCCGAAAACCTGCGCCCGCTACTGGAAAACCTGACCGCACAACCGCGCCCCGCCGACAAACTGCCGGTCGGCATGCTGGACGGCATGGATCGAATTTGTGCGCGCCTCGTTGCCATGCTGTCCCTCGACGCCAACCCCGGCTCCCGGCGACCCTGAGCCGCGCCCGCAGCCGCAATCGTAGCCAGTGAGCGAGCCGTCCCGCCCCCTGATCATTCACATTCATGTCCAACACCTGTTGGGCAGCGGCCATCTGGTGCGAATGAAAACATTGGCGTCGGCTCTGGCGCGCGCTGGTCATCGGGTTACGCTGATTTCCGGCGGCGCGGCGAACGCTCCCGAAGACGGCATCTACCGGCTGTTCCAACTGCCCGCCGTGCACACCGCGCCGGGGGATTTCACCACCTTGCTGGACGCGGACGGCATCCCCGTTTCCACGGCCTTCAAGGCGCGCCGCGTCAAGCAACTGTTGCGGCGGGTGGCCGAGGATGTGCCCGATGTGCTGGTGGTCGAGACCTTTCCATTTGGCCGGCGGCAACTGCGCTTCGAGCTGATCCCGCTGATGCGTTTGGTGAGCCGGTTGAATCCGCGACCATTGCGTTTGTGCTCCCTGCGCGACATCCTGCAACTGCGCCCCCCCCGCCGCCAGCGGCAAACCGTCGCCGCCGTGCATGCCTGGTTCGACCACGTGCTGGTGCACGCCGACCCGACGGTGGCCACCTTGGCGGACACATTCCCCCTCGCCGACCAACTGCGCGGCAGGATTTTCCATTCCGGCTACCTGCACGCGCCGAACAACCGAGGCCACCGCACCACCGCCAGCGCACCGAAAAAAACCGCCCAAGTGGTCGTCTCCGCCGGCGCCGGCGCGGTCGGTTTGCGCCTGTTGCGCACGGCCATTGCGGCGCGACCCTACAGCGCGCTGCGAGATCGCCCGTGGCGGATTCTGGTCGGCGGCAATGTGGCCGAGGCCGACTTCGCCGCCCTCGCGGCGCAGGCCGGAGACGCCGTCTTGGTGGAGCGCAATCGCCCGGATTTCGCCGACTTGCTGGCAGATTGCGCGGTGTCCGTTTCCCAAGCAGGCTACAACACCGTGCTGGACGCCGTCGCCGCGAATCGTCCGGCGGTGCTGGTGCCGTTTGCCCGCTACGGCGAAACCGAGCAGATTTGCCGAGCGGAAAAATTTGCCCGACTGAGCCGGGCGGTGCTGCTGCGGGAAGAAGACCTCGGCCCGAGATGGCTCGCCGCCGCCATCGACCGCGCCGCGAGTCTGGATTTATCCGAATGCCGCCCCATCGAAATGGACGGCGCGGCGCGCACAATTCGCTTCATCGAACGTTGTTTTCGCCGTTGCCGGGCGCCCGCCCAAGCGGCCGCCATAGATGGCTAACTGGAGCGAAACCCTCTGCCGGGAATTGGACGAATGGCATCGCGCGAAACGGGCGGCGACCTTGTGGTGGCGCGACGACGACGCGCAATCTCCCTCTGCCGAACTAGACAGGCTGCTCGACCTCGCCCAGCGGCATGGCGCGCCCCTCGCCCTCGCGGTCATTCCACGGGGGATGGACGGTGCGCTGGCGTCTCGGCTCGAATCGGAGGCGGTGGTGGCGGTGTTGCAGCACGGGTTTTCTCACTGCAACCACGCCCCACCCGGTGAGAAGAAGGCGGAGCTGGGCGACCACCGCCCCGCCGCCGTCATCCACGACGAGCTGGCGACCGGCTTCGCCATGCTGAAGGAGGCGTTCGCGGCGCAGTTCCTGCCGGTGCTGACGCCGCCGTGGAATCGCATCGCGGCAACCCTGCCCGCGGGGTTGGCGCAAAGCGGTTTCGTCGGGCTGTCCACCTTCGGCCCCCGCGCCGTGCGCCAATCGGCAGCGGCGGCGGGGATCGGGGCGGTGAATACCCATCTGGATCTCATCGACTGGAAGGGGGGCCGGAGATTTGTCGGCGCCCACCGCGCCGTTGAAATGCTGGTGGCGCACCTCAAAGGTCGGCGGCTTGGCAGATTCGACCGCGACGAGCCGAGCGGCATTCTGAGCCATCATCTGGTGCATGACGCCCGGTGCTGGCGCTTCCTCGGACAACTGCTGGCGGTGCTGGCGGAACATCCGGCGGCCCGCTGGCAGAGTGTCGAAGACGCCTTCGCCCGCGCGCGGCGTTGACGCCAACCCGGCTCGCTCAGCCCACCACGGCGGCCAGCGCCGCGCCGATTCTGGCCGAGGCGTTGTCGAGGCGGTGAAATTTGTCGAATGCGGCCGATGCGGCCGCCGACATGCGCGCCAAAGTGTCCGGCGCGTCCAGCAGTTTTTCGATCTCCACCGCCATTTGCCGGCCATCGGGATTCGCCAGCAGCACCCCGCTGACGCCGTGGGCGACGATATCGCCGATGCCGCCGCCATGGCTACGCCCAGCCACCACCGGCAAGCCGCAGCCGAGGGCTTCGAGCGCCGCCATGCCGAACGCCTCGTTGCACGCCGGCCACACGAACAGGTCGCCGGCGCGCATCAGCAGGTGGATGGCGGCGCTGTCGAGACGACCGAGGAAGCGCACTCGTTCGGACTCGGTTGCGATCCCAGCCAAGCAGTGGTCGAACAACGCCCGCACGGATTGCTCGGCCGGCCCGTCGCCGACCACCACCAACTGCCAGTCGGCGCGCCGCGAGGCGAGGACGGCCATCGCATCCGCCAGAATTCGATAGGACTCCAATTTGCTGTCGCGGCGCATCATGGCGACGCACAGTAGCCAGTATTTGTCGGCGTCGAGGCGCCACCGGCGGGCGAGGTCGTTGCGCAGTCGGAGTTTGTGCACAGTCGGCGGGGGGGCGATCTCGGTGAATGGCTTCAATTCCACCAGCGCGTCGGGGTGGCGCACGAACGGGCGCAGGCCGGCCAGATCGTTTGAGTTGAGATTGAATATCAGCCGCGCCTGCCGCACCGCCGCGAGCGCGCATTGGTAGCCGCAACGCCATTGGCCGTGGCGTTGTTTGCGCGCCACCGAGGCTTCGGCGACCACGAATGGGATGTCGAGGGCGGCGCTCACCGCCGAGCCGATCCAGTCCGGCGCCTTGTGGTACAGGTGGTAGGTGAACCAGCAGCGGGGCCGGGCGGCGGCCTCCCGTCGGCGGTATTCGGCGATCAGCCGTTCGGCCTCCGCCAGCCCGTGCGCCTGAATTTCCGCCTGCCTGTGGGGGTCGCCTTGCCCCTCCCAAGCGCGCAACTCGCTCGCCAGTTCGACCGCCCAGCCGGCTCGTTGGAGCGCATCCATGAACAACCGCGCGAGGCGCCGGTCGCCGGAGGGATGAACATGCCGGGGGGATTTCAGCGGCGCATAGAACGCGATTTTCAAGGCGTGATCCTGAGCGGGTTGGCGGCGGGTTTCACGGGGATGGTGACGGTGGCATAATAGCATTCCGTCGGTGCCGCCCACTTCTTGTCCCGCTCCCGCTCCTGCCATGTCCAGCCAATCGCGCCTCGCCGGGAATATCACCCTCAACACCCTCGGCCAGATGAAGGCCGCCGGTGAGAAATTCGCCGCGTTGACCGCCTACGACTATTGCAGCGCATTTGCCGCCAGCGAGGCCGGGGTGGAGGTGTTGTTAGTGGGCGATTCCCTCGGCATGGTGATTCAGGGGCACGACAGCAGTTTGCCGGTAACCATCGAGGACACCGCCTATCATGTCCGCTGCGTGCGCCGCGGCAACCACGGCGCGCTGCTGATGGCGGATCTGCCGTTCATGAGCTACTACTCGGAAGCGAAGAGTCTGGAAAACGCCGCCGTGCTGATGCGCGAGGGCGCGCAGATGGTGAAGCTCGAAGGCGGCGCTTGGCTCGCCGAAACCGCCAGATTGCTGAGCGAGCGGGGCATACCGGTATGCGCCCATATCGGTTTGACTCCCCAATCCATCAACCACCTCGGCGGCTATCGAGTGCAGGGGCGGGATCCGGCTCAGGGGCAATTGATCATCGACGAAGCCAGAGTGCTGCAGCAGGCCGGTGCCAGTTTGATCCTGATCGAATGCGTGCCGGCCGCATTGGGGGCGGAATTGTCGTCCAGCCTCGATGTGCCGGTGCTCGGCATCGGCGCCGGCGCAGGTACCGACGGGCAGATTCTGGTGTGGCACGACCTGCTCGGGCTGTATCCGGGGAAAACCGCGAAATTCGTCAAGAACTACCTGAAGGGCAATACCGGCGGGGTGCAGGGGGCGCTGGCGGACTATGTGAAAGAGGTGAAGAGCGGCGAATTTCCGGCGGCGCGGCATTGCTATTAGCTTATAGGCTCATGGCGCCTAGCGCTCGGCGGGCGGCGCTTCACCATCTTCCTCGCCCACGATCAATCTGCGCAACGGCGCGAAATTCCGATCCCGATCGAAACGGCTGAATACCACGGATCGCCCCGCATTCCCCATCCGCCGCCGCAGCGCGGGGTCGGTGATCAGGCGGCGCAGCGCGTCGCCGAGGGCGCGCCGATTATCCACCTCCACCAGCAAACCGTTGACGCCGTCCTCGATCAGTTCCGGAATGCCGGACAGGTTGGTGGACACCACCGCCAGCCCCTGACTTTGCGCCTCCACCAGCACATTGGGCAGGCCGTCACGATCGCCGTCCGCGGCGATGCGGCAGTTGAGGGCGAAGAAATCCGCGCGGCGAAAGCAATCGATCACCGCTTGTTGGGATTGCGCGCCGAGCCAGCGGATTTTGTCCGCCAGATCGAGCGCCTCCGCCTGCCGCTTGCACGCCGCCAACAGCGAACCGGCGCCGATGTGGGTCAGTTCCCAGTGCAGGTTGGGCGGCAATGTCGCCAGCGTCTCGAGCAGCTCGCGGTATCCCTTCTTGGCGACCGCGCGGCCGACGCTGAGAATGCGCACCGGCCGAGCCGGGTCGCCGCCGTCGCGGTCGGAATGCGTCGGCGGCTCGCTGGGGAAGCGGGACAGCGCCAATCCGTGGTAGTTGAGGACGACCTTGCGGGGATCGGGCGCCACGGCGCGAAGATGCGTCAGATTCGCGCGGGTGCAGGTGGTCAGCCAGCGGCAGTGTGCGAGTTTCTCCCGTTTTTCCCACGGCGGCGTGGTCCAGATGTCCTTGGCGTGCGCCGAGCAGCCCCACGGGATTTCCCGCAGAACGGCGGCATAGCGGGCGACCGAGGCCGGCGTGTGCAGAAAGTGGGCGTACAGCAGGCCGATCTCGCCGGGCAATTCCTCCGCCAGCACCAACGCCTGACCAAAGCGGCGTATGCGGCTTGCGCTGAAATCCCGCCTCATGTCGCGCCACCACATTCGCCGCGCCTGCCGATAGCAGCGCCGCCGCCGCGCCCTCCACCACGCGCCGAGGACACGCGCAATCTGGCGCCACAGGTATTCCGGCAGATACACCACCCGCGCGCGGATCGCCCGATGAACCGGATGGGTTTTCGTATCCGTGGGGCGGCGCAGGGAAAACAGCGTGAGCGCCACGCCGGACTGCTCCAGAGCGTGAATCTCCTCGGCGATGAAGGTCTCCGACAATCTCGGATACCCCTTGAGAATGATCCCGATGGATTGCGTCATGGCGGGTGGTTGTCGAGCTGCGAGTTGCGAGTGCGCGAGTTGCGGGGGGCGGCGGTTGGCGATTGTATCCCAACCGGCAGACCATCCCCGTGATAACATGACGACGCACACTGATCGAAACCCGCATGAACCCGATGAATTGGCTGAAGCGACAGCCGCGCGAGCAAGCGCCGAATCCGCAACCGCTTTGCGCCGTCAACCTACACGGCAAACGCTATCGACTGGCGCCCGGAAACGACAAATTCTGGCGCAAGGTGGCCGCCGGTCAGTGGGAGCGGAAAACCTTCCGGTTTCTCGACCGCTGCCTGCGCGCCGATTCGGTTTATCTGGATGTGGGCGCGTGGATCGGGCCGACCGTGCTGTTCGCCGCGACACGCTGCAAAACCGTGTATTGCGTCGAGCCGGATCCGGTCGCCTATCAGCGTCTGCTGGCGAATCTTCAGCTCAACCGAATCGACAATGTGCTGCCGTTCCACGGCGCGCTGGCCATCGCCAACGGCTCCGTGCAGATCGCCAACGCGGAGGGCTTCGGCAACAGCGAAACCCGCGTGACTGCGGGATCGTCCGATGAGGGCGAAGGCGGCCACGCCACCGTGCTGGCGATCACCCTGAGCGACCTGCTGCGATGGTGGGGAATCGAGCGGATCGATGTGTTGAAAATGGACATCGAAGGCGCCGAATTCGCCCTCATCCCGTCCCTCATCGACCTGCTATCCACCGGCAATACCGGCAAACCCCACATCCACCTATCCCTGCACGCCCCCTTCCTCCCACCATCCGAACGCCACCACAAACTCGCCGCCGCCGTAGAATTGGCCGGCCACTATGCCTTTATCTACGACAAACACCTGAACCGGATCGCGCCAGAGGCGATTTTGCAGGAGCCGTTCATCGGGAAATGCAGCGCGGTGGCGTTGACTGATAGGGCGTTGTTTTAGGCGTGGGATAGGGGTTTTGCGCGGGGTATGCATAATGCCAGAAACATTCTGGACTTTTGGCTGTCGGAAAAAGGGAAGCCGACATGCTGATTCAGCGTGTCGGCTTCCGCGTGCGCGGGATGTATCATGTTGCTTCTTTGGGAATGAAGGAGGCACACATGAGCCAGTCGACCGAAGTCAAACTCCGCGCCCTCGAAGTATGGCGCGAACACGACATTCACGCAACTATGACGGCCTTTCAGGTCAGTCGCAGCACGCTGTATGCGTGGCGCAAGGCGTATCAGCAGGGCGGCGTGGCGGCGCTCACCAATCGCACTACCAAGCCGCTTCGCGTGCGGCGGCGCAATTATCCGCGCGCCCTGATTGAGCAAATGCGAAAGTTGCGCCGCGAGTTTCCCAATATCGCCGGAGAAGCCCTGCGCGTGCATCTGGCTAAGTGGTGCGCGGAAAACAGGATGAAATGCCCAAGCGCTCGCACCCTCGGACGCATCATCGCCGACCAGCCGGATCGACTGCGCATCGCTCCGGCGAATATCACCCGCTACGGCCGGCTCAAAGCATTCACACGCCAGATAAAACAACGACTTAGCCGCGCCATCCGGCGCACCACCATCCCCGGCCGTTGCGTTGCCTTCGACACCATTGTGCGGCACATAGATGGCGTGCGGCGATACCTGATCGTTGCCATCGACCACGCCACCCGCTTGTCTGTGGCCATCTGCCCCGAAAGCGCATCGAGTAAAAACGCCGCCCGATTCGCCGAATTGGTCGAAGCGATGTTTCCGTTTCCCATTGAGAACGTCCTGACCGACAACGGCTCGGAGTTCGCCGGGGCGTTCGACCAGTTTGCGAAAGAAAGGGGCTGGACGCACGCATACACCTATCCGAGATCGCCTAAAATGAACGCCATCGTGGAACGCTTCAACCGCACCATTCAGGAGGATTTCGTGGATTACGAGGAAGACCTGCTACTCACCGACCGCGTTGCTTTCAACCAGCGCCTGTTGGATTACCTAGAAAAATACAACACCCGCCGCCCCCACGCCTCACTGCAATTCCGCTCCCCCGTGCAGTTCCTCGCGGAAAACCATCCGGAGTCCAGAATGTATTGGCATCGTACAGGGTATTGCGGGAAGTGCTGAATGTAGGCATAATCGGCTAAACCTGCTTGTTTCACACCATGATCAGCCCACATCAGCGAGGTATAAAGCCATGTTCAAGAAACTGAATAATTTCCTGCACGGTGCCGGACAAGTTCTGATCCTTTTCCCTGAAGCGGAATACCGTTATCCGGAAAAGGGGGATTTTGCTCAGGACACGCGCAATTTGAGGGAAGATTTCAATCACGTCTCCCGTGATTTGTACTACGCCACGGAAAAATATGGCCAAATCCCAAACAACGAAGATTAGCAATCGCGATCAGGAAGTCACGTTCCAACGGCACGAAACAGACAGCCCGATAATTCCGGTTGCACAACTGGAAAAATTGAACGAATTCAAGCCGGACGCAGTAGATTGGGTAATTGAGCAAACTACTATCGAAGCGAATTTTCGCCGAGAAGAAACAAGTCGCGTTAACGGGTATATTTTTTTCGAGAGAATCTTAGGTCAAGTTTGCGCATTGGTCATTGGGCTTGTGGGCATTGTCGGAGGTTCTTGGGCGGTGCTGAACGATCAACCGGCGGGGGCAGTGATTGCCAGCTCGGCCTTTATCGGGTTGGTTGCCGTATTCCTTCAAAACCGTAAAAAACGCGATTAGGTAAGACTTGCACCGGCGAATTTTGCGAAAAAGATTGACAGCCCGAAGGCCATCCGGTACAAAGAGAACCCTAACCCCTCCCGGGCCTAAGTCCAGCAATGGCATCCCGGGAGTTTTCATTTTTCCATGCCGCGAAAAGCGCCATTTTGTGCAGGGAATTGCGGTCCAGGCGAATTTTTCGCAAAAAAAGTTGACAGCCCGAGATTCATCCGGTACAAAGGAAACCTAAACCCCCCGGGCATATGTCGGAAACGGCACCCTGAGGATTCCATTTTTCCATGTTTTGAAACCGCGCCATCTTGCTGATGGGCACATCCGAGGACGCAGGGTAGCGGTTCTTGTGCAGGGAATTGCGTTACAGGCAGTACAGGCGGCGAATTTTTCGCGAAAAGGGTTGACAGCCCGAAATTCATCCGGTACAAAGGAACTCTAACCCCCCCCGGGCCTAAGTCCAGAAATGGCATCCCGGGGGTTTTCTTATTTTTCCATGTCTCAAAACCGCGCCATCCTATTTATTGATGGTAATAATTGGTACCACGGGCTCAAGCAAATCCAGCGGGACAGCGGATCGCTGGACTATAGCCGCCTTGCCGAAAGACTCCTGATTGACCGAGACCTGCGCGGAATTCGCTACTACATCGGGAGAGTTTTGGGTGACCGCGGGGTTTCGAGTGACAGGGAGAGGGTGGCACGGCAGAAAAAAATCCTGAAACGCCTCGAATCCCAACAGGTTCAAGTTTTTCTGGGACGAATTGAAAAGAACTTGATGCGTCCGGCGAAGAACCCCATGGTCAGGGAATTGCAGGAAATTCTGACCGCATCCGGTTCCGCCATCCCCACCGATGTTCTGGGGCAACTCGACCAGTTGTGCAACACGCCTGTTCCGTACTATGTCGAGAAACAGGTCGATGTTCGTCTCGCAATTGATCTGGTGCGTTTGGCCAATCAGGACGAATACGATGTAGCCTATCTACTCTCGGCGGATGGAGATTTTGTTCCCGCCGTCGAGGAGGCAAGGCGCCTGCAAAAGAAAGTGTTTGCCGCAAGCCCCATTCCGGGAAAGCAACTCGCCCAAGCCGCTGATTCCTTCATCCGGCTACGTCGAGACTGGTTCTACGGTTTGGAGATTGAGGATCTCTAGCACAAAAACCACAGTGCCCACGCCATCTCCCCGCATTTCCCTCGGTGGATTCGCCCCTACTTGATCGCTTTTTCGCGGCTAACGAGGGCTGCGACCGGTGTCCCCGCCACCGCGTTGCCCCACCAGGGTGCGCCATTCAGCGCAATCAGGAAGCCGCCGACCATGCCCACAAGCCCGATGATAATTGCGACAAATAGCCCGAACATTTCGATTTTCCGGGCGTCATCACCCTCGCCCGGATGGCTCGGCGCGGAAATCAGGATTTGCCCGATTCCTCGGAGGAAATAATGCAGGTTCTTGGTCATGGTTTCGTCCCGTGTAATCCGTTTGTGGTGCGAAAATGGCCTGAAACAGGCGGCATTTGAAGGGGTGGGACTAGTTTCGAGGTTTTTTGCAACTGCTCGGCGGGGATTTATCGTATTGTCGCAAGTCCGTTTTCGAGCAACGACATGAGGTGTGAGGACGCAGATGGATGCACACGCTAACCAAGCCGGCGCTTGGTCGGCACCCGAATGTTGGTGCTCGGCGTAGAATTTCCCTATTATTCCGCCAGATAAAGCACGATAAACATTACCGCCACGATCCCTGCGAGTACCAGATAAAAAGTCATGGAATATCACCGTTAGTCGTTGTGGGTGGTTGCTCTTCGCCGATGTGGAGTACACCGCCAAACCATAATAGCACGCCAGCCAGCGAACAATAAAGTCCCGTTGCCTCGGATGCTTGCACGAAAACGCCGATCATACCGGCGGCTATCAGCAAGATGCCCAGACGACGCATGTCTTCCCGCACTGCGATTTTTGAGAAATGCATGGTGGGGATTGTACGACATCGCGCTGGCATTATGCACTGCTCGGTGAGATTTTGTCGTACCTGAAAAACAATTTTCCCGTAAAACCCCTCCGAAAATACCGGCGCGTGCTACCGGACTACGGCCGCTGAAGAACGAGCCAGCGGGTAGGGAATTTTCGGCCCCGTCATTCGATGAATTGCGGGTACCGAGTGGAAGGACGATAACGGGCTATTTTCCGGTGAAAATGCCGTACAACAGTATTGCGATCATCAATCCACCGGCAAGCAAAATTGCTATCATGGCTGTGCTCATTGGTTTTTCCTCGTGATTGCTGTAAGACAAACGGTGATAACACCCAAAATAATTGCTGTAACAATAGCCTCCACATCTTCATTTGCAAATACGCTGGAGACTACGCCAGTAACGAGCAGTGCAACGCCGGCGTGACGAAATGCCAACCGAACTTGCTTGAATTCAAAATTGATCGAATCTTTCATTTGAATGTTACCTAACACCTGCAGTGTATCACACTCGCGCACCATGATCGCCGGAAGGCAAGAATTTCATTCTCCAAAATTTCCTCGAATTTCGGGTATTTAGAATAATTGATGGCGGGGGAACAACGGGTTTTCGCCGCCGCCCGTGAAAACGCCCCTCAACGACCTGCCCTGCCACGCTGAACGCCCGCACGGGCGTCAAACCAACCCCGCCCGCCGACCCGGCGCGCCTCGCGCTGAATGTGCCGTTCGACCCACCGCGAGACGGCATTTTGCCCGATTTTTTCCGGTTTTTTGTTCGTAGTTAACCGTTTTTTTGTTCGTGATAACTGTCTTAACCAAGAGGTAAATCTCATGAACAGGAAACTACTCGTAGCGGCGGTCTCCGCCGCAGTTGTGGCACCGGTGGCGGGCTATGGTGATGGGCATGTAACGTTGTACGGGAACGTTACCAATACCCTCAAAATCAATGATCTGTCGGTCAAACCGGGCGCTGAATCGACAACCGACCACGAAACCTACGGTTCGCGCATCGGCGTCATGGCCAGTGCCGACATTGGCAACGGTATGACCGCCCACGGGCTCTATGAGTTCGCCACCAACACCGACAGTAGAGGCAATAACGGAGATGGCGAGCGGGGTGGAATCGATACTCGTGTCGGTACCGTCGGTTTGTCCGGCGCCTTCGGCAGGGTCGATCTCGGCCAGCAGTGGAGTGCCTATTTCAACACCTTCGGCACGTTGGTCTCCCCGACCTACTCGCTGGGGTATTTCATCTACTCGTCAGTCGGTGGCGGCCCTGCCCGCGCGTCCAACACCATCAAGTACTCCAATACCTTCGGCCCGTTGTATCTCGAGCTGGATCTTCGTCATAATGATGAAGCAGAGGGCGGACATGTAATTTACGACGCTCCTTTGTATACAGATCAGACGGATAGACTTCGTGGCAACGGCTTTGGTCTTGGGTTGAGCTTTGCGATCAACGAAAATTTGACTATTGCCGCAGCGTTCGATTCGGAAGATGGGTTTGATGATGATGATCGGGTGACTCGGGTTGTGGAGCAGGATTTGGACCGCGACCTTACTCCCGCTGGCCTTACTGACTCTAATGCTGACCGCCGTGTTGCTGCGTTTACCGCCGATTATGAAGCTAGAGATGTACGTACTGCCGATGCAGATCGTGTCGGTATCTCCATCAAGGGTACTTTTGGCGGATACTGGGCATCGTTGGGTTGGCAGAACTATCAAACCGACGATCTGGATGCCGTTACCATAGCGGCAATAGATGACAATGATGATGGCAACCCTGACAGAGGCGATGCACCCGAAGTCACGGCAGAAGCTACGCCGGGTGTGGATGTCGATTCCATTCTCCTCTACGTCGGTGGCAGCTTCAGCGAAAAGACCAAATGGTTGCTCGGCTATTCCACCGCTGATCGCAACAAGACGGGTGAGGATGACGCAAGGCAAATCACTTGGAACGTCAAGCACAACCTCGGTGGTGGCCTGACAATGTTCTACGAAGGCTCCGACCACGATTTTGAAGCCTTTCAACAAAACGGCGTGATCCACCGGCTGGGAATGCGGATTAATTTCTAATCCTCAGCGCCATTTACTCCAAAACCGGAGCTTCGGCTCCGGTTTTTTTGCTCATCTGGAAGGCAATGCCAATATGATAAAACCTCCCACCGAGCAGTCGTAAAAATCTCGAAAACCGGCCGCTCACACTTACCGCAAACCCCGTGTCGGCGCAACGACCTGATCCAAGCGCGGGAATCCCACATTCGTTCGGCCAGATAAAGCACAGCAAACATCCCCAACCCGCCAAACGGCACACCCACAATCACCGCCCCCAGCCGCACCACACCGTTTATCGCCAACCAAACCAGACAGGCGAAAAAAAACCGGAGCCGAAGCTCCGGTTTTCGGTAAGTGAAAATGAGGATGGGGATTAGAAATCAACCCGCATGCCAAGCAGATGACGGGCACCGTCTCGGTTGGTTTTCTCATCATCAAGGTCGGTGCCTTCGTAGAACAACCGCAGGCCACCACCGAGGTTGTGATAGACACCCCAAGTGATCTGGGTTGCGTCATTCACGCCGGTCATGTTGCGGTCGGCGGTGGAGTAGCCAAGCAGCCAGTTGGTTTTCTCGCTGAAGTTGCCGCCGCCGTAGAGCAAGATGGTGTCAATGTCATCACCGCCTTTCATTGGCGTTACTACTTCGGGACGATCACCGGCCTCGAGCGTTGCGCTGTCTGTGAAATCATCGTCGCCATCACTATTTGCATCAACTGCCGGAAGGGTAACGACATCCAGCTCGTCGGTTTGATAGTTCTGCCAACCCAATGACGCCCAGTATCCGCCAAAGGTGCCCTTGACTGCGATACCGACACGATCTGTATCGGTAGAACGATTATCGTGAATAAGTCTGTCAATACCGTCGTCATGCTTCTTGTATTCTGGTACAAGCGCACCACTGGCAGCATCGGCTTTGTGGACAACTTCAGTCGACCGTGTAACCAGTGCTGCACTATCATCCGCCCCAGATTCCGAATCAAACGCCGCGGCAATGGTGAGATTTTCATTGACCGCGAAGCTCAACCCGAGACCGTAGCCATCGCCACGAAGTTTCTCCGCCACATCGCTACCTTCCGGGCTGGAATCATCATTCATACGAATGTCCAGTTCCGCATACAGCGAGCCGAAAGTGTTGGAGTACTTGATGGTGTTGGAAGCACGGAACGGGCCGCCACCCACTGACGAGTACAGGTAGTACCCAAGCGAGAAGGTCGGAGAAACCAGCGTGCCGAAGGTGTCGAAGTAGGCGCTCCACTGCTGGCCCACATCAACCCTGCCGAAGGCGCCGGACAGGCCGACTGTACCTATACGGAGGTCCCCAATTCCGCCTTCGTTGTTTGCAGCAAGCTCAGAGCCTCTCTTTTCCCTGTCGGTTTGGGTGGAGAACTCGTAACGCCCGTGGGCGGTCATGCCATTTCCAATTTCGGTGCTAGCTCGGACGCCGAGACGCCCGGCGACGCTACTGATGTCGGTTTGTGCACTCTCGGGTGGAGCGAAGGACTTTACGTCCTGAATATCGTTGTGGTCAATAGCGTTACGTACGCTTGCGTACCAGGACACATGCCCATCGCCATAACCCACCACCGGTGCCACAACTGCGGCGGAGACCGCCGCTACGAGTAGTTTCCTGTTCATGAGATTTACCTCTTGGTTAAGACAGTTATCACGAACAAAAATCGTTAACTACGAACAAAAAACCCCAATAAATAGGCCAATCCGCCCCCGCGCGGCGGGGTGCGCCATGGGGTGGGCGGCGGTCGGCGAGGAGGCGGCGGAGCGGGTTGGCGGGGCTGTTTGGGTGTCCTTGAGGGGCTTTCGGAGGGTCGAATCGGCTGTCGGCGGGTGTTTTTTGCGGGCGGCGGCGCTCGGCGGGGGCGGCGCAAACCCTTTGTTTTCCTAGCTTTGGCTACTGCGCGGGGTGGATTTTGTGGAAAAATTAACTTTTTTTTAGAATTCTGCAAAAAAAGTGGGAAAAAGGCTTGCAATGAGAAAAATTGTCGGTATAGTCGCTCCTGTGGTACGCGGGCATGGGGTCCGCACTAATTAAATTTAATTACTTGTTAACTGTCTTAACCAAGAGGTAAATCTCATGAACAGGAAACTACTGGTCGCGGCGGTTTCCGCCGCAGTGGCAGCGCCGGCGGTGGGTTATGCCGATGGACATGTGTCCTGGTATGCCCGCGTCAACAACGCCCTCGATATCAACGATGTTTCGAGTGCGCCGGGTGCTTCGTCTACAACCCACCATTCCAGCGTGACCTCGCGCTTCGGCGTTCGAGCCAGCAACGAAATCGGCAATGGCTTGACCGCCCACGGGCGTTATGAATTCTCGGTCAAGTCCGATAGAGAGGAGGCCAGCGCAGGGCGAGGCGGCGTTGAAGATGTTCGCATCGCCACCGTCGGCCTGTCCGGCGCCTTCGGTCGAGTCGATCTCGGCCAGCAGTGGAGCGCCTACTTCAACACTTTCGGAACGCTGGTTTCTCCGACCTTCTCGTTGGGGTATTACCTGTACAGCTCAGTAGGCGGCGGCCCGTTTCGTGCTTCCAACACCATCAAGTACTCCAACACCTTCGGCGCGCTGTATGCGGAACTGGATATTCGTCTGAATGACGATGCCAGCCCGGAAGGTAGCGATGTGGCGGAGAAACTTCGTGGCGACGGCTTCGGTCTCGGGCTGAGCTTCGCGGTCAATGACAATATCACCATTGCCGCGGTGGTTGATTCGGAAGATGGGTTGGATAATGCTGATCGGGTGCATCGAACGCACACGATTACCTTCCCGTCAGTCGACACCCTTGATCCGGCTAGTGCTAATTACGATGGTCAAGCAACAATCAAGTACGACGCTACTGACGGACGTTCTCCCGCTACGGATCGTGTCGGCATCGGCATGAAAGCCACCCTTGGCGGATACTGGTTGTCTTTGGGTTGGCAGAACCATCAAACCGACGATCTGGATGCCGTTACCGTAGCGGCAATTGATACCGGTACTGCCGGTAGCGTTGACGAAGGCGATCGCCCCGAAGTCACGGCGCCAGCGAAAGAAGGTGCGGACATTGACACCATCTTGCTCTACGGCGGCGGCAACTTCAGCGAGAAAACCAACTGGCTACTTGGCTACTCCACCGCCAACCGCAACCTGACCGGCGTGAATGACGCAACTCAGTACACCTGGGGTGTCTATCACAATCTCGGTGGCGGCCTGCGGCTGTACTACGAAGCCACCTCTGTCGATGATGAGCACACCCATAAAGACGGCATCCGCCATCTGATGGGCATGAGGGTTGATTTCTAATCCCCATCCTCATTTTCACTTACCGAAAACCGGAGCTTCGGCTCCGGTTTTTTTTCGCCTGAACGACCTGCAATCCCTTCCAGCCGAATACCGCAAATGCGCCACAGCCCGCCCTGAACCGGGCGGGCGCCATCTCTGCTTCATGCACGCCGCCTTCCATGCGTGATAGTGTGCTACATTACCGGCTGGTTATCATGGAGGATACAACTATGGATGTTGCGCTGTTTGCCAAATGGGCGGGGGAAATTCCCCCGATCGGCCGATGATGAAAATCGGTCTGGATTTCTCCGTAATGCGTCTGGCGTTCCGCACTGCCGGCATTGCTCTTGTTGTGGCTGGGATGGTCGCCGGGATTCTTGAGGATAAAAGTGTATTGAATGCGGCCACAACGGTTGCTTTGGGTGTTATACTTATCTCCCTTACGGCAATTGTCAGGAAAAACTGATGGACTCAGGTCTCATACCGATTTTGCTCGGCGGCGGGTTGATGATCGCGATACTGCTGTACGGCATTTTCACCGGAAAATAGCCGTTCATCCAATCCGCTGTTCCGCTGGCGCTCGAATGCGGCGCGGCTGACGAGTCTTCGCGCCCCTATCCGATAGCGCGGTTTCCGAAACAACCGCCCCCGCCCCCACGCTCACAAAAAACGCCGCCCACCCGAAAGGGGGCGGCGTTTTTGCGATCCGGGTAGGATAGGGGCAACGCCCGACCGCGCCGCCACGGGCAAATGCGCGGGGGATTCGCTTTCCGACTGGCCGCACAAGCGTGCTAGTGTGATACAGTGCCGGCTCCTTATCATGGAGGATACAAATTATGGATGTTGCGCTGTTTGCCAAGTGGGCGGGGGAAATTCCCCTGATCGGCCGATGCTGAAAATCGGCCTGGATTTCGCCGCAATGCGTCTGGCATTCCGCACCGCCGGCATCGCGCTTGTTGTGGCTGGGATGGTCGCCGGAATCATTGAGGAGAAAAGTGTATCGGTTGCGGCCACAACGGTTGCTTTCGGTGTTACAATGATTTTCCTTACAGCAATTATCAGGAAAAACTGATGGATCCAAGTTTCATACCACTTTTGGTCGGCGCCGTGTTGATAATACCGATACTGCTGTACGGCATTTTCACCGGAAAATAGCCGTTCATCCAATCCGCTGTTCCGCTGGCGCTCAATAGGGCGCGGCTACCGAATCTCCGTGTAATCGGCGATTCTCCGGGCGGCCACGCCGCTGTTTTCCCCTCCCTCCACCCGGAAACATTCTTCCAATCAATTCCAAATAGCCGGAATTTCGGCTACACTCCGCGTTTGTTGTTTCGCCGACACCGGCACGACCAGATGACCAAAGAAGAGAGTATCGAGATGGAGGGCACGATCATCGAAACCCTGCCGAATACCCGTTTCCGCGTGAAACTGGAAAACGGGCACGAGATCATCGCGCATATTTCCGGCAAGATGCGCAAGCACTACATCCGCATTCTTCGCGGCGACCAAGTTACCGTGCAACTCACGCCCTACGATCTCTCCAAGGGGCGAATCACCTTCCGCGCGCGCTAGGGCGCATCGGCCGCATCAGGCAACAACGCAGCGACAAATTCCTCGGCGGAAAACGGGCGAAGATCCCCCGCCTCCTGACCCACGCCGACATAGCGAATCGGCACTCCGAAACGCTCCGCCAACGCCACCACCACGCCGCCCTTGGCGGTGCCGTCCAGCTTGGTCACACACAACCCATCCAAACCCACGGCCTGCTGGAAATGCGCAGATTGGGAGAGCGCATTGCAGCCGTTTCCGGCGTCCACGGCCAGCAGGACTTCATCGGGAAGGGCGGCATCCGCCTTGCCTAGCACCCGCTTGATCTTCTTCAGTTGCTCCATCAGGTCGCCGTGGGTATGTTGGCGGCCGGCGGTGTCGATCAGCAGCACATCCACGGCGCGGGCGCGGGCGGCGCTGTAGGCGTCGTGGGCTACCGCCGCGGCATCGGCGCCGTGGGACTGGGCGATCACCGGTATCGCCAGCCGCTCGCCCCAGGTTTGCAGCTGTTCGATGGCGGCGGCTCGGTAGGTGTCGCAGGCCGCCAGCATGACGCTGTTGCCGGCGGCGCGTAGCCGAGCGGCCAGTTTCGCCACGGTGGTGGTCTTGCCGGCGCCGTTCACGCCGACCATGAAGATGACGAAGGGTCGGTCGGCGGCGGCGGCCACGAGGGGTTGCTCGCACGGTTGGAGAATCTCCGTTACCGCGGCGCGCAAGGCGTCCATGAGGTGGCCGGTGGCGTCTTTGCGCAGGCTCTGGATGATTCTGTCGCTCGCTTCCACGCCGACATCCGCCAACAGCAGCTGGTCGTGCAAATCGTCGAGTTGGGCGGCGTCCGTCTTTGCGCCCTTGCCCAGACTCAAGCCACTCGTCAGACGGCGGCGCGTCCTCGCCAGACGGGAAAACAGGCCGCCGCTTTGCGCAGCCTCGGAGGGCGCGGCGGCGGGCGGTGCGGGGTGAGGTGTATTCATGTTTGCGGATGGGCGAAAAACTTGTATCCTATCATTGCGCCCGCAGTCGCATGACGACAATTTTCCATCTGGGGCACGGGCGCAATCACCATCGGAACAACCATGAAAAAAAGCGGGCGAATCAGAATCATCGGCGGTCGATGGAAGAGCCGCCTGTTGCGCTGCGACGGGGCGGCGGGGTTGCGCCCGTCGCCGGATGCGGTGCGCGAGACCTTGTTCAACTGGCTGCCCCACCACCTTCGCGACCAATCCTGCCTCGACTTGTTCGCCGGCAGCGGCGCATTCGGCTTCGAGGCCGCTTCCCGTGGAGCCGCCAGAGTGGTCCTGGTCGAATCCAACGCAAAAGCAGTCGAGCTGCTGCGCGCCAATCGAGGGGCGCTGGGGGCTGAATGCGAGGTGGAGATTTTTGCCGGTACGGTGGATGAATTTTTCCGGCGGCGGGGCGCTAGCGAGGCGGGCAGCGGCTTCGACATCGTGTTCATGGATCCGCCGTTTGCCGGCCAAATGATCGAGGCAACCTGCCGCAACATACAGTCGCGCGGGTTGTTGCGCCCGCGAGCGTTGGTGTATATCGAGTCGCCGCGAGGCGAATGCCCCTTACCAATTCCGTCCGGTTGGCATATCATTCGGCAGAGCCGATGCGGCAGGGTGCAATCTACGCTGGTGCAAACATGAAGAAAATCGCAGTTTATCCGGGCACATTCGATCCCATCACCAATGGCCACAGCGATCTGGTGATGCGGGCGACGCGCATGTACGACCGGATCATTCTGGCAATCGCCGAGAATGCGGAGAAAGAACCCCTGTTTTCTCTGGATGAACGGATCGAGCTGGCCAGCCGGGCGTTGCATCGCGTGGATAATGTGGACGTCGTCGGGTTTTCCGGGCTGCTCATCGACTTCGCCCGCGAAGCCGGGGCGGAGGTGATCCTGCGGGGGCTGCGGGCGGTGTCCGATTTCGAATACGAGTTTCAGCTGGCGTCGATGAATCGCCGGTTGGCGCCCCGGCTGGAAACGGTGTTCCTCGCGCCGGCGGAGAATTACACCTTCGTGTCCGCCTCGCTGGTGAAGGAGATCGCCTGCCACGGCGGCGATGTCGGCGCCTTCGTCCACGCCGAAACGTTGCAGGCGCTCAAACTCAAATTCGACTAGAACAATGGCGTTATACATCACCGATCAGTGCATCAACTGCGATGTGTGCGAGCCGGAATGCCCCAACGACGCCATCTTTCAGGGCGAGTTGATCTATGAGATCGACTGGACGCGATGCACCGAATGCGTCGGCCACTTCGAGACCAGCCAGTGCGTGGAAGTCTGCCCGGTGGACTGCATTCCCCTCGATCCGGCGCATGTCGAATCCCGGCAGGAGCTGTGGCGTAAATATCATCGGCTGACCGGCGGCAACACCTCGCCGACCCGGCGCGGTTAGCTCGCTAACTCAGGCTGCTGTCCAGCGCCTCGAGAAACCGCTTGTTTTCCGCCTCGGTGCCGATGGTTACCCGCAGGCAGTTTTCCAGCGGCGTTGCCGCGCGGTGCAGATTGCGCACCAGCACCCCCCGCTTTTGCAGGCCGTCGTGCACCAGATCGGCGTCCCGCTCAAGGCTGAATAGGATGAAGTTCGCGGCGCTCGGATAGGGGTGCACGCCGCGCCGCTCGGCCAGCCGGGCGAACATCTGCTCGCGCCGGGCGACGATCTCGGCGGCCTGTTGCTGCAGGGTTTCATGGTGGGCGAGATAAAATTCCGCGCTGCATTGGGTCAAACTGTTGATGTTGTAGGGCAGGCGCACTTTCTCCAACTGCGCCGCCCAACGGGGATGGGCGATCAACATGCCCAGCCGCAAGCCCGCCATGCCACTCTTGGAGAGGGTGCGCAGCACCATCATGTCCGGATATCTATTCAGGCGGGACAGGAAACTGCGCCCGCAAAACGAGAAATACGCCTCGTCCAGCACCACCACCCCCGGCGCCTGCTCGAGCACCTGCTCGATCACCGATTCGTCGAAGCAGTTTCCGCTGGGGTTGTTGGGATAGGCGAGGAACACGCAGGCCGGGCGGTGGCGGCGGATGGCGTCGAGCAGGGCGGCACCGTCCACCTCGAAATTCGCGGCCAACGGCACGCCGACGAATTCGCTGCCGGTGGTGATCGAGATCAACCGATACATGGAAAAGGTCGGCGTCGGCGCCAATATGACGCGATCGCGACCACCGACCAGCAGGGCGATCATCTGAATCAATTCATCCGAGCCGTTGCCGAGCACCACATCGCGCTCGGCGGGGATGTCGAAGGTGGCGCGCAGGTGGCGCTTGAGGGCGGCGCAGTCGGAGTCGGGATAGCGGTTGACCTCAACCTCGCTCAGGCGCGCTAGCCATTGCCGTCTCAATGCCGCCGGTAATTGGTGGGGGTTCTCCATGGCGTCCAGTTTGATCATCTGGCCCGCCGGTGGGACGGCATATCCCTCCAGCTCCCTGACCTCCCGGCGCACCAGCGCCTCGATGCGCTTCGGATTCGCCCCCATCTCGGCGGCGGCCTCGATCTCAGTCCGACTTGCCATCGGGCAGGCGGTATTCGGCCGAGCGCGCATGGGCGTCCAAGCCCTCGCAACGCGCCAGCACCGAGGCAATCGACGCCATTTCTCCGGCTCCCCGGGGACTGGCCTGAATCAAACTGCTGCGCTTTTGGAAGTCGTACACCCCCAACGGCGAACTGAAGCGGGCGGCGCCGGCGGTGGGCAGCACGTGATTGGGCCCGGCGCAATAATCGCCGAGGGACTCGGCACTGTGCGCCCCGACGAAAATGGCACCGGCGTGTCGCACTTGCTCGATCAATCTCTGGGGTTCCGCCACCATCAGCTCGAGATGCTCCGGCGCGATGCGATTGGCCAACGCCACCGCCTCATCCGGATCGGCCACCTTGATGAGCGCGCCGTGGTCGGCCAAGGAGCGTTCGATGATCGCGCGCCGCCCCATTTGCGGAAGAAGTCTGGTCATGGATTGGCGGATGGCGGCGATCATCTCGTCGCTGTCGGTGATGGCGATGGATTGGGCGTGTTCGTCGTGCTCCGCTTGGGCGAACAAGTCCATCGCCACCCAATCGCTGTCGGCGTCGCCATCGCAGATGACCACCACCTCGGAGGGACCGGCGATCATGTCGATGCCGACCTGCCCGAACACCAGCCGCTTGGCGGCCGTCACATAGCGATTTCCGGGGCCGACGATCTTGTCCACGGCAGGCACCGTTTCGGTGCCGTAGGCGAGCGCCGCGACGGCCTGCGCGCCGCCGATAGTGAACACCCGGTCGACGCCGGTCAGCGCCGCCGCCGCCAACACCGTCTGGCTGCACTCGCCGCCGGGGGTCGGCACGGCCATGACGATCTCGTCTACACCGGCCACTCGAGCCGGAATGGCGGTCATCAACACCGAAGACGGATAGGCCGCCTTGCCGCCCGGCACATAGATGCCGACTCGCTGCAGAGGGGTGATGCGTTGCCCCAGCCGGGTGCCGTCCGCCTCCTCGAATTGCCACGACTGCTGTACCTCGTGGCGATGGTATCGCTCGATTCTGCCCGCCGCGCCGCGCAACGCCGCATGGACCTCGGGGCGCAGGGTTGCCAGCGCCGCGGCCATTTCATCTCGCGGCAGCTCGAGTTCCGTTGCAGCGGCGATGCGGCGGCGATCGAATTTGGCGGTCAAATCCAGCAACGCGGCGTCGCCGTCGCGCCGCACCTCGGCGACGATTTTGGCGGCCTCGGCCTCGACGGCGCGCGTACTCTCGTCGTCGCGCCCCAGCAATCGCGCCAGATGGCGCGCGAAATCACCGTCTGCGCTGTCCAGTACCGCTATCATTTTCTTCATGGTCAGGGTCAGGGGCAAGGCAAAATGAGTGCGCCTAGGCGCTCATTCGCTCGAGGTAATTGCCGGGGACGCGGCGGATGGCGGCGCCCACTTGGGAGAGTTTTTCCTCGATGCAGTGGTAGCCGCGATCGATGTGGTAGATGCGGTCGATGAGGGTTTCGCCGTCGGCGATCAAGCCGGCCAGCACGAGGCAGGCCGAGGCGCGCAGGTCGGTGGCCATGACCGGCGCTGCGTACAGTTTGTCCACCCCCCGCACCACCGCGGTATTGCCGTCCAGCTCGATGTCGGCGCCCATCCGCCGCAATTCGTGGATGTGCATGAAGCGGTTTTCAAACACGGTTTCCACCACCGTGGCGGCGCCGTCGGCGACGCTGTTGAGCAATACGAACTGGGCTTGCATGTCGGTGGGGAAGGCCGGATAAGGCGCGGTGCGGATGTTCACCGACTTCAGTTTCCCCTGCGGCGCCTTGAGGTATACCCAATCCTCGCCGGTTTCGATGAACGCCCCGGCCTCGCGCAATTTGTCCAGCACCGCGTCGATCTGTTGGGGTTCGACGTTCTTGATGCGAATTTCTCCGCCGGAAATGGCCGCCGCCACGAGGAATGTGCCGGCTTCGATTCGATCCGGAATGACGCGATGGGCGGCGCTGCCGAGACGCGACACGCCTTCGATGGTGATCTCGTCGCTGCCGGCGCCGCTGATTTTCGCGCCCATGGCATTCAGGCAGTGCGCCAGATCGATCACTTCCGGCTCGCGCGCGGCATTCTCGATCACGGTAACGCCTTCCGCCAGCGTCGCCGCCATCATCAGGTTTTCCGTGCCGGTTACCGAGATCAAGTCCATGAAGATTCGCGCCCCCTTGAGGCGTGCGGCGCGCGCCTTGATGTAGCCGCCGTCGATGGAAACCTCGGCCCCCATGGCCGCCAAACCCTTGATGTGCAGATTCACTGGGCGCGAGCCGATGGCGCAGCCGCCGGGCAAGGACACCTCGGCGCGGCCAAAGCGCGCGAGTAGCGGCCCCAGCACGAGAATCGACGCGCGCATGGTCTTGACCAGATCATATGGGGCGACCACGCTGTTGACCGAGGAAGCGTCGGCCTCGATAGTCAATTTTTCGTCCACCTGCAATTTGACGCCGAGTTGCGCCAGCAGTTCCATGGTGGTGGTGATGTCGTGCAGGTGGGGGATGTTGCTGATGGCCAGCGTATCGGCGGTCAGCAGGGAACTGATCATCACCGGCAGGGCGGCGTTCTTGGCGCCGGATACGCATACTTCACCCTTGAGCGGGCCGCCGCCGGTAGCGATGAGTTTGTCCATTCGGAGTCGGGCGGGTTGGATGGAGGATGCGGGAGGCAGGATACGGGCTGGATTATCGGCGATATTGTAGCGTAATCGACAACCCGCTCAATCCCAGCGGTCGTCGCGCACCTGTATCATGCCGTCCACCACCCGCACCGGAAAGGTGTCCACCGGCTCGAATGCCGGCGGCGCCGTTACCGCGCCGGTTCTGAGGTCGAATCTGGCGCCGTGGCGGGGGCATTCGATGGCGCCGTCAACGATGCAGCCGCCGGCGATTTCGCTGCCGTCGTGGGTGCAGATGTTCTCGATGGCGCAGAATTCTCCGGCGAGGTTGAACAGGGCGATTTCCGCCCCTTCGATTTCGATCACCCGATGTTCGCCGGGCGGCAGGTCGCGTGCCAAGAGCACGTTGATCCAGTCGCTCATATCAAGCCCAATTCCAGCCGTGCCGCTTCGCTGATGAATGCCTGATTCCACGGCGGATCCCACACCAGATCGACCATCGCATCGGCAATGCCCGGCACCTGCTTGACCGCCCCCTCCACCATGCCGGGAAAGGTCTGCGCCACCGGGCAGCCCGGGGTCGTCAGGGTCATCTCGATGCGGGCGAAGTTGTCCTCGATTTCCACCCGGTAGATCAAGCCGAGGTCGTAGATGTTGACCGGTATTTCCGGATCGTAGATGTTCTTGAGAGCTTCGATCACCCGCGCCTCGAGGTCATCCTCGGCGGGCTGCGAATCCCCGGCCGGCGCGGCGTCCGGCTGCGCTGTCGGCGCCTCTTCTTCACGGAAACGTTTCATGATTTCCTTCTTTTTCTTTTCCAGATCGGGGCTCAGGTTGACATGTTTCATGGCGGCACCAGAGGTCATGGGTTGCTTGGGAGGCGTTCGGTGAGCATGTTCTCCAGCGCCTCTCTGAGTTTGAAGTCGCCGATTTCGATTTCGCCGATCACATCGTTGACGAAGGCGGAGGTCAGCAGCGCACGCGCACGCGCTTGGTCGAGGCCGCGAGAGCGGAGGTAGAACAGCGCGTCCGCGTCCAGCTGGCCCACCGTCGCGCCGTGGGAACACTTGACATCGTCTGCGTAGATTTCCAGCTGGGGCTTGCTGTCGATTTCCGCCGCGGGTGAGAGGAGCAGGTTGTTGTTGGTCTGCGCCGCCTCGGTTTTCTGCGCGCCGGGGCGCACCACGATGCGGCCGTGGAACACCGCCCGCCCGCGCTGGGCGAGCACGCCCTTGTACAGTTCGCGGCTACTGCAGTTTTCGGCGGCGTGGGTTACGGTGGTGTGCGTGTCCACATGCTGGGTGCCGGCGACGCTGTACAAGCCGAGCAGGTCGCAATGCGCCTGCTCGCCGGCCAACTCGACGCCGAGATCGTTGCGCACCAGCGCACCGCCGAGGGTGACGGTGCGGCAGCGAAAGCGACTGCCGCGCGCCTGCCGCACCCACATGCCGCAGATGTGATAGGCCGCCGCCGACTGAGTTTGCACCAAGTGATAATCGACCTCGGCCTTTTCGCCGAGCACGATTTCAGTGGCGCTGTTGGTGAATGTACCGACGCCTCGCTCGCTTGCCCTGCCCGCCGCCGCCATTGCCGTCGCCGGTACCGATATGTGGCGCTCGATCAATCCGGTGCGGCTGCCCTCATCGGCGATGATCAGGTTGCGCGGCTGATTGAAACTGCCTGCGGCGCGGCTGACGAACAGCATCTCCACCGGCAACTCGGTAGCCGCGCCCGGTGCCAGTATGACGGCCACGCCATCCTGACTGCCGGCGTTGTTCAAGGCGGTGAAGCCGTGTTCGTTGCGCGGCGTAACCGAGCCGAACGCCTGCTCGACCAATTCGGGGCGCTCATCAAGCACCCGTCCGAGGGGTTCGATGGTTACGCCGGCGTTCGCGGCGATGGGATGGGACAGATGCGCGGCGAACTGGCCGTCGATGAATACCAGCCGGTGGCTTTTCAGCCCCTCAATTTCCGGCAGGTCGAGGGGTTGCAGCTCGCCCTCGCCCTCGTCCTCGCCCTCGGAATCAGGCCGTGGCGCGTTGCCCGCCCCGTGAAACGATCCGCCGGTGATGGGGGCGACCGAGGTGTAGCGCCAGTCTTCATCCCGCAGGGTGGGGAAGCCGATGTGCGCAAACCGCGCCAGCGCGTCTCGGCGGCGGGCTTGCAGCCAATCGACCCGGCGACCGGGCAGCAGGTCGGCCAGCGCCTGACACTGGCGGAGGTAATGCTCGGTGGCTGGGTTCATGGCGATAATGACGATATGGCGTTACGGCGTTACGGGACTATCAAGCCGCGCCGGCCTGCGCCCCGACCCAGCCGTATCCCTTGCGCTCCAGTTCGAGCGCCAGAGATTTGTCTCCGGAGCGGACGATGCGGCCGTTCTGCAGCACATGCACGAAATCGGGCACGATGTAGTCCAGCAAGCGCTGATAATGGGTGACCACCAGCATGGCGCAGTCGGCACCGCGCAGGGTGTTCACCCCTTTGGCGACGATCTTCAGGGCGTCGATGTCCAGGCCTGAATCGGTCTCGTCGAGGATGCTCAAGGTCGGCCGCAGCAGGGCCATTTGCAGGATTTCGTTGCGCTTTTTCTCGCCGCCGGAAAAGCCCTGATTGATGGCGCGGTACAGGAACGCCTCGTCCATCTCCACCAGCGCCGCCTTCTCCCGAATCAATTTGAGGAACGCCACCGCGTTCAATTCTTCCGCGCCGCGATGTCGGCGGATGGCGTTGACGGACGCCTTGAGCAGGTAAAGATTGGTCACGCCGGGAATTTCCACCGGATACTGGAACGCCAGAAAAACCCCCTCTCTGGCACGCAATTCCGGCGCCATTTCGAGCAGATTCCGCTCCCGATAGGTAACCGAGCCGGCGGTAACCGTGTAGTTGTCTCGCCCCGCCAGCACATTGGCCAGAGTGCTCTTGCCGGAGCCGTTGGGGCCCATGACGGCGTGCACTTCGCCGGCGTTGACTTCGAGATCGACGCCCTTGAGGATGGATTTGCCATCGACGCTGACGGCCAAATTCGCTATTGATAACATGTCCGCGATTACACCTGTAAATGAGACTTGCCGGAGAGCGACGCCGCAAACGGCCTCAACCCACCGCCCCTTCCAAACTGATCCCCAGCAGTTTCTGCGCTTCCACGGCGAATTCCATCGGCAGCTCCTTGAACACCTCCTTGCAAAAGCCGTTGACGATCATGGAGAGGGCGTCTTCCTCCGACAAGCCGCGTTGGCGGCAGTAGAACAGCTGGTCTTCGCCGATGCGCGAGGTGGTGGCTTCGTGTTCGACCACCGCGGTCGGGTTCTTGACTTCCATGTAGGGGAAGGTGTGGGCGCCGCAGCGATCTCCCATCAACAGTGAATCGCACTGGGAGTAGTTGCGCGCGTTGTTCGCTCCTGAAATTACCTTGACCAAACCGCGATAGGCGTTTTGCCCGTGTCCGGCGGAGATGCCCTTGGAGATGATGGTGCTGGTGGTGTTCTTGCCGATGTGCACCATTTTGGTGCCGGTGTCGGCCTGCTGGTAATGGTTGGTGAGGGCGACCGAGTAGAACTCGCCGACGGAATTGTCCCCTTCCAGCAGGACGCTGGGATATTTCCAAGTGATGGCCGAGCCGGTTTCCACCTGAGTCCAGGAAATCTTGGCGTTCTCCCCTCGGCAGGCGCCGCGCTTGGTGACGAAGTTGTAGATGCCGCCGCGCCCTTGCTCGTCGCCGGGATACCAGTTCTGCACCGTGGAGTACTTGATCTGCGCGCCGCGCATGGCCACCAGCTCGACCACCGCGGCGTGCAGTTGGTTCTCGTCGCGCATCGGCGCGGTGCAGCCTTCCAGATAGCTGACATGACTGTCCTCGTCGGCGACGATCAGGGTGCGCTCGAATTGCCCGGTGTTCATGGCGTTGATGCGGAAATAGGTGGACAGTTCCATGGGGCAGCGCACTCCCTTGGGGATGTACACGAACGAACCGTCGCTGAACACCGCCGAATTGAGCGCCGCGTAGAAATTGTCGCCGGGGGGCACCACGCTGCCGAGATAACGGCGCACCAGCTCGGGAAAATCCACCACCGCCTCGGAGAACGAGCAAAAGATCACGCCGGCCTCGGACAGGGTCTTCTTGAAGGTGGTGGCCACCGAGACGCTGTCGAACACGGCGTCCACCGCCACCTTGACGCCGGCCAGCGCTTTTTGCTCGTCCAGGGGGATGCCCAGTTTTTGATAGGTTTCGAGCAGCTTCGGATCGACTTCGTCCAGACTGTCCAGCAATTCCTTCTGCTTGGGCGCGGAATAGTAGCTGATGGCCTGATAGTCGATCGGAGGATAGTTCACCTGCGCCCATTGCGGCTGCGGCATGGCCAGCCAGCGCCGGTATGCCTCGAGGCGCCACGCCAAGAGGAATTCCGGCTCCCCCTTGCGCGCCGAAATGGTGCGAATGACCTCCTCATTCAGGCCGGGCGGTAGGGTGTCCGATTCGATCTCGGTAACAAAACCCTCCTTGTATTCACGCTGAACCAGCGAGGTCAGGTCTCTTTCGATGGAGGTCATTGGGGCAGTGAGCAGATTGGTTGCAGGTAGTCGCGCCGCCGAATCAGGCGCAAGGTCGGTTCGCTCGGCTTGCGCCGCTCGAACGCAGGCTGGGTATCGCTACATGGCGGGTGCCGCCGGCGGTGGCGGTACTCTCCCCGCCCCCGCTTCGGGACGCGCCCGCGAGTCCGCTGCGGCGCATCCACTCCCCCAAGCGGATGCCGTTGAGGAAGGAATACAGCTGCTCACTCAACTCGTGCCACAAATCGTGAGACAGGCAACGCTCGCCGTGCCGACAGTCCTGCCGGCCATCGCAGCGGGTGATGTCCAGCGGCTCATCCACCGCCATGACAATATCGGCCATGCTGATTTGATCCGCATCCCGCGCCAGCAAATACCCCCCGCCCGGCCCGCGCGCCCCCACCACCAGATTGCCCCGGCGCAGCATGGAAAACAGCTGTTCGAGGTACGACAGGGAAATTCCCTGATTTTCTGCTATGCTTTTCAGCGTGACCGGACCATCCGGCTGATGTATGGCGAGATCAATCATCGCAGTAACGGCATAACGCCCTTTGGTGCTTAGTCGCATGATAATACCAACCGGCGGACACCGGCCAACCTCGGGAATCGGGAAAACCCCCGGCGGATAGGCCGAACCCCGCCATTGAGGAAACAGGGGGAGTATAGACTAAAACCGAGTGATTTGGTGGGTTTCTATCGGCGGCTTGATACGATGTGGCGGGATTTTATTTTCGGCACGGAAATTGGCCCGCGTGGTTCGGTGCATCCTGCGTGCCGCTAATCCTGACAGCCACGAGGACTCCCTGAACCTGATCGACACGGTCTTTTTCCAGAGGCTGCCGGGCATTTTCCGCCTCATGGGGTGTGAGCCGATATGCCGGTAATCATCCTTGGCATTGCCTCAGTTGGCCGCCGCCCGATCAGTGGACAATACATCCGCTAACACGGTGAGCAAACGCAACGCCGTTCGAATCCCCACCCCGCCGGTGTCGAACTGCGGCGCGCATTCAACCAAACTGGCGCCGACCAGACGGCATTTGCCGGCTAACGCAATAATTAACGCTATCACTTCATCCGTCCCAGGCCCGCCCGGCGAGGGAGACGGCACGGCCGGCATTTCCACCGGATTCACGCCATCCATATCCAGCGTCAGATAGACGTTGCCACCTGCGATGTGTCGAAGCATGTCGTCGATGTGCAGGTTTTTCATCGCCTGTGCGGTGATGATTGTGCCATGTTCAAATGCGGCGGCGGCGTCTTCGGGCAAAGCCGTGCCGCACCCGCGCAACCCGATTTGTGTGATGCCGTTAATCCACGGCATCTCCGACGCCCGCCGCATGACGCTTGAACGCCCCCAAGCTTCGCCGCGCAGGCGATCTTTCCAGTCCAGATGGGCATCTATCTGTAGCAGATGCGTGCCGCCTAGCGCATCCAGCCCTGACAAAGGCGGAATGGAAACCGAATCGTCGCCGCCGACAATCAGCGGTCGCCCGCCGACGCGAACGATATCCGCCACGCGCCGCGCCAGTTGCGCCCGATCCGCCGCGGGGTCGCCCGACAATGGAAACATACCCAAATCAACCGGCCGGACGGCGAAAAGAGGGCGTTGCAAGTCCATATCCCACCGCCCCGGTTTGACCGCGACGCTACCGCGCCGCAACGCATCTGGCGCATCCGCACACGGCGCTGATGCACCGGCATATGGCGTCATGAACGGCACCGAAAGCAGTGCGGCGCGGTCGGCTTTTGGATGCGCAGCAACGGGCAGATTGAAAAAGCCGGTCGCGCCAATCATAAAATCTGGCTCAAAAACTCGCGGGTGCGCGGATCTTTGGCGTCGGTGAATAAAGTTGCGGGCGATCCCTGCTCGACAATCAAACCATTGTCGGTGAAATAAATTCGATCGGCCACTTCGCGCGCAAAACCCATCTCGTGCGTGACCAGACAACAGGTCATGCCTTCCGCCGCCAGTTCTTTGATGGTCACCAGCACTTCTTTGACGGTCTCCGGGTCAAGCGCCGCGGTTACTTCGTCAAACAACATGAGGTCGGGCTCCATGGCCAACGAGCGCGCAATCGCCACCCGTTGCTGCTGCCCGCCGGACAGTTCCCCTGGGTAGCTGTCTTCCTTGCCGAGCAGCCGGACTTTCTTAATCAACTCGCGTGCCTGCCGCTCGGCCGAACCCTTTTCTTTTTTGAGCACCAATATCGGAGCCATCATCACATTCTGCAACGCAGTTTTGTGCGGAAACAGATTGTACTGCTGAAACACCATGCCTACTTTTTTCCGCAGTTCCAGTTTGTCCAATGTAGGCGAATTGACTTCGATTCCCTTCACCTTGATGGAGCCGGATTGAATGTCGTTAAGCGCGTTGATGCAGCGCATCAGGGTGGATTTACCGGAGCCGGAGGGGCCGATGACACACACCACTTCGCCTTTGAGCACTTCCATTGACACGCCTCTCAGCACCTCCAGAGAACCGAAAGACTTGTGAACATCTTTCAACAAAAGTATCGGCTGATCCGGCGTCCAGTTACTGCTCATGCCTTTATTCATCGCTTTCGGCCTTTCATTCAACGGCGAATTTTTTCTCGAGCCGCCGGGTCCATTCTGCGATCGGGTAACTGTAGGCAAAAAACCATGCCATCAGCCATAGATACATCGGGATTAAAAATTCGCTCCTGCCCTCGGCGGCCAGCGCGCTCTGCGTGAGCATCATGCCGTCATTGACGCCTAAAATGGAAATCAGCGGCGTGGACATGGTGAGAATGGCGTACCAATTCATCCACGGCGGAATCATGCGCTTGACGCACTGTGGCAGGATGATTTCCCAAAATGTCTGGCGGCGCGAAAAAGCGAGCGACTCGGCGGATTCCCATTGCCCGGTTGGAATCGACTCGACCGCGCCACGCACGATTTCGGATACATTCGCCATAATCGGCAAAGACAGCGCAAACGCCGCCTTGAGCCAGCCCGGAATGTCGTATTCCTCGCCGAATATCGTCACCCTGAAAGGCAGTAGTAGCATGAAATAAAACAACAACACCAACCACGGGGAATTGCGAAACAACTGCGTCATCGCCCAGCAGAAACGGCGCCATGCGGGCAGACGCGACACCTGCCCAATGCCGAGCCACAGCCCCATGAAAGTTCCAAGCCCCATGGACAAAAAACTGACGAAAATATTTAGCACAAAACCGCCGAACTCATCGGGCGGACCGAAAAACATCAACGGCGTCCATTTAATCAGCGTTTGTAAAACGGTCTGTTCGAGGTCTCCATGAATTTGCGCGTGCACCTCATCCGCCACGACCCATGCCGCTAACAGTAGCACGATAAACAGCATAGTCTCCCACCGGATCAAGCCGGACACCCAGTCGCCCACGGAGAACCGCCGGGATACGCGCGGCGCGGCTAGCACCGGCATGACATCGGCGCGCAGTTTCATAGACCCTCCCCAAAGCCGGGAATGCGGATGGCCTTTTCCCATCGGTGCATCATCCAGACCAGTATGCCGACAATCACAATATACACAACCCACACCACATTCATCATGGCAAACACATTGTATTCATCCGACCAGATTTGATTGGCCACATACAGGGTTTCCGGAACGGCGATGGCGTAGGCCGCGGTGGTGGTTTTGACCAAATTCACCAGATTATTATTGAGCGCCGGAAGGCAAACACGGTAAGCCAGCGGAAAGGTGACATGGCGATACAGTTGCATGCGCGTGTAGCCCAGTGATTCCGCAGCCTCAATCGTGGATTTGTGCACCGACTCCAGCCCTGCGCGAAAAATCTCAACGTTGAAAGCGCCGGCGAAAAAAGACAGCGACACCACCGCCCATCCATAACTGGACAGCAGACCGCCGCGCACTCCGAGGGACGCGGATAAAAACGAATCCACGGCGAAATAAAAAAAATACAACTGAATCAGGGGCGGCGTGTTGCGAAAAAATTGCACGTAGCCACGCATCAAACGGCGCACCAATACTAACGGCGAAGCCTGCAGCCAAGCACCGATAATCCCAATGAAAATGGACAACACGATACACACGACCGACAGGTGAATCGTGGTCCAGATGCCCCTGAAAAAACGCCCGCGATCCCACGGGTCGTAAAAAATGGTCAGATTCAGGCCATGCGCCTCGTGCAACCATTCAAACCACTGCCAGACATGCTCCATACCCGTCGCTACCCCCGCCGCTACTCCTTGTAACGATTTCGATGTTTTGCCCCAACACGGCAACAGTGGCAAACGGAAACGGCGGGGGGTGCCCGCCGTCCACCGCGCGCAGTATCAGGCATTCGAGCCTCTGCGTTTTGCTTTCCGGGGGTCCGAGGATTACTCGCCGGGGTCATGCTTGGAGTCGCAAATTTGCTCCCCCGCCAGACACTTCGCCCGAATTTCCTCGGGCCATTGCGTTTTTGGAATGCCCCATTTTTTCTCCAACGCAATGATCATTCCACCCTTGTGCCAGTCAATAATGGCATCGGACAGCGCCTTTCCGATAGGCGCATTCAGGTCGTCCAAACGCACCGCGGCGCCCCACGGCACATCATCCACGACCGGAGTGGCGATGGCGTAATCCTTCCATTTGTCGGGGTCGTTGACCTTGCGCGGTACAAAGGCCGAGTCGTCATACAACCAGCCGACGCAACGCCCATCCAGAAGCGCGGCCTCCACTTCAGGCACGCCTTTGAAAGCGACTATCTCGGCACCGCGCTTCAAGCCATGGTCTTTGTTGTACCATGCGCCTTGAATGCCGCATATTTTCTTGCCTTTGATGGAGTCCCAACCGTCGATGCCCGAATCTTTATGCGCAAAAACGGCCACGCCGGACGAGTAGTAATTCGGCTGCACGATGCCGACCACTTTGCGGCGATCAGGCTTGTCCGACATGGTGGCGATCATCAAATCAATCTTGCCCTGCTCCAGAAACTGCATTCGGTTTGAGGCAGTAACGACCACCAGATCCAACTCGATCGGTTTGCCGGCTTGGTAGCCGATGCGCCTTGCAAGGTCGTGCACCATGTCGATTTCCATGCCGACCACGTTGCCGTTGGCGTCGCGCATGCCCCAGGGGGCATAGTCGGCTTTGATTCCGACGACCATCTTGCCTTTGGCGATGATGTCATCCAAAGTTCCGGCAACGGCGGTTGGCGACAGCATGGTAGCCAACAATCCAGCGGCGATAAACGTTGTCAATTTTCTATACATCTTGGTCCTCCCGCTCAGTACGAGCGTATTGTTGAAAAAGAAGTCGGGCAATCAGGCCATTGTCTTACCATTGTTTTAAGCCCTTGCCGGTTTTGGCCAGCGCGTTTGTCCGCCGCGACAACGACATCTCATTGTCATCGGCATCACCGCTACCAGTATGCCAATAAAGTATATCAGGTATTTTCATGCTGGAAGGGCATCATGAAAAACATCTTGTCTGTGCAAACCATCAGCCTTTGCGCGCACCGGCGTTGTTGAGGTTGGAGCGACGCACCGGATGACAAGTGGCAGGCGGCGGGGCGTCCCAATATTCGCCGGTTTTGTAGTTGCTTTTTTCCACCGCATCAATGTGGCGGCGCACCGCCGCCGGGCTGCGGCACACCACCATCGTCATCAGCGCCTCCAAAAAAGCCAGCGCCGGCACATATGAGGGGAAAAATTGCGTGCTGTCAGCCGGCAGACAGATGACAAAGTGCGCAAACTCGACCAGTGGCGATCCTTCATCATCCGTGACCGCAACCAAGTTTGCCCGCGTGTCTTTAACCATTCGGGCAAGGTGCACCGAGCGGCGCGCGTACGGTGCATAACTGAGCACCAACACCACATCGCCATCGGACAGTTTGGTCAACACACCAAGGGAGGCGCCGACGACATGCCAGTTGTCAAAAGCAATATCCGCCATATGCTTCATGTGCGCCATAAGATGCGCCGAACCAAGATTGCCGGCCAAAAACACCCGCCGCGCGCCAGCCAGACTGTCGGCCACCGCATCCAACACGGCGGTGTCGACTTGATTCAGCATGGACTGGAGGTTATCGATGGATTCCGTGCCATAGCGAACCACAAAAGATCCGGATTTTGCGGAAATATTTTTGTCGCGCAAGGCGGCGGCTTTTTCGGCGAAGGTCAATCTGCGCGCGCGAATTCCGCTGCGGCAGGCATCCCGAAGCGCCTCGTAATCGGCATAGCCGATAACTCTGGCCAGCCGGGAAAAATGCGAAGGCGAAATACCATTCCGCTGCGCGATTCGGCGCAACGAGTAATTTGCCACATCATCGGATTGGTCGCGCACCACCTCCGCCGCATGCCGCTGTTGCGGGCTCAGGCGCGGATACCACTCCGCCAGCCGCGCCCGTAAAGAGTCGTGGGCGCCGCCGCAGGTTTGCCGCGCGCGCAACGGTGCGGTGTGCTCCGCTTGGGCGGATTGCGATTGGTTCAAATGTATCATTACCTCAAATATATTACATCAAATGTTGCAAAAGTAGGGAAAATCTATCACACTTGACCAACCCACGCAACTGGTAGGAGTCAAAATCATGCAAAACGCGCGCATCATCATCATCGGCGGCGGCATCGTCGGCTGTTCGGTCTTGTATCATCTGGCTCGGGCGGGATGCAAAGACGCCATGCTGATCGAACGAGCGGAGTTGACCGCCGGCGCCACTTGGCATGCGGCGGGCAATGTGCACAGCCAAAACCCCATCCCCAACCTCTCGACATTGCAGGCGTATTCCATGCGGCTCTATGACGGCTTGCCGGCGGAAATCGGGCAGCACGTCGGAAGCCACGTGGTTGGCGGATTTTTTCTGGCGCAAAGCGACGAGCGCATGGAGGAGTTCAAGTTTCTCGCCGGCAAATTCAAGGCGTTAGGGCTAACATATGATTTGGTTACCCCGGCCGACATCAAAGCCAGATTTCCGTTGATCAACACCAAAGGATTGGTCGGCGGCGCATGGGATCCGGACGAAGGCTATATTGATCCGTATTCCGTGACGATGGGGCTGGCCGCCGCCGCGCGCAAGATGGGGGCGCGCATTGTTCGCCGCACGCGGGTAACGGCCATTCACCGCCTGCCTTCGGGCCACTGGCGATTGAGCACCGACCAAGACACCGATTATGAATGCGAAATTGTGGTCAATGCCGCCGGCTTTTGGGGCAATGAAGTAGCCGGTATGGTCGGTGCAAGTTTGCCGATCGTCAATATGGAGCATCATTACTTGGTGACCGACACTATGCCTGAGGTCGCCGAACACCACGACAAACTGCCCCTCATCCGTGACATGGACGCGCAGTTTTACCTGCGCCAAGAAGGCAACGGACTGCTGTTGGGGGTGTGGGAGAATGACTGCCGTGCCGCGTGGAACGGCAAAACCGCGCCGTGGGATTTCGGGCAGGAATTGTTTGCGCCGGATTTGCAGCGGATGGAGGCGCATCTGGCGGCCATTTATCACCGGATACCGGCGCTCGGCGCAGCCGGCATCAAGCGCGTCGTCAACGGCGCGATTTCCTTTTCCCCCGACGGGCGCGGCTTGATCGGCCCACTGCCCGGCGTGCCAAACTTTTTTGTCGCCTGCGGTTTTCTAAGCGGCATCGCCCAAGGCGGCGGTGTCGGGCTCGCGCTGTCGCAATGGATACTGGAGGGCGAAACCGAGATGGATTTGTCGTTCATGGATGTCGCGCGCTTTGGCGGCTGGACTAGCCGCGCTTTCGCCCGCGCGCGCGTGCATGAAATATTTCCGCGACGTTATGAAATTTTGTACCCACATCTGGAACACGACAGCGGCCGTCCCTTGCGAACCACGCCGATTTATTCCCGTCTGCTGGCGCACGGCGCCGTAATGGGGCAGGTGCATGGCTGGGAGCGCCCGCTGTGGTTTTCGCCCGAAGGGACTGCCGCCCGCGACGACCCTTCCTTTTCGCACCCCAACTGGTGGCAACCGGTCGGCGAGGAGGCGCGCGCAGCGGCCAAAACCGTGGCACTGTTGGAAATGTCCTCCTATTCCAAATGGCATGTGAGCGGCCGCGATGCGGCGGCTTTTCTTGACCGCATCAACGCCAATCGCCTACCGTCAGCGGGTCGGATCGCGCTCGGATTGATGCTCTGCGAACACGGCGGAATTGTCGGCGACCTGATCATCGCCCGCTTGCGCGACAACGCTTTCTATCTTGTCGGCGCATCGCCGGCCGAAAGCATCTACCACCGCTGGATGGAACAACACAAAGCCGAGTGGGATGTGTCTATTGAAGCGGTAACGGCGGACATCGCCGTGCTGGGACTGACCGGGCCGGCTGCGCGCCAAGTGCTGTCCGATAGCAGCGATGCGGATTTTTCCAACACCGCCTTTCCGTTCATGAGTTGGCGCGATATTGAAATCGGGGGAGTGCGTTGCCGCGCCATGCGCTTGTCATATGCTGGCGAGTTGGGCTGGGAACTGCACTGTCCGATGAGCAGCCAAGCGGGAGTGTTCGCAGCGCTGATGGAAGCGGGCAAACCACACGGCCTGCGGCTTGCGGGCAGCCGAGCGTTGTCGCACCTGCGACTGGAAAAAGGCTATCGCAGTTGGGGTGCGGAAATTAACACCGAAATCACGCCTATGGCAGCCGGTCTTGACCACTTTTGCCGCCCCAACCTTCCTGAAAAGGCAGGGTTTATCGGCCGCGATGCGGTGTTGCGGGAACGCCAAACCCCGCCCGCCACATCATTGGCCACGCTGCTTTTTGACGCCCCCACCACCGCGGGTTGCTGGGGCTCGGAAGCGATTTTTCATGGCGATGACTGTGTCGGGTATATCACTTCCGGCGGCTACGGCTGGCGCACAAACACACACATCGCCGTCGGCCGGATGCCGACACATCTGTGCACGGCGGGCACCGAGGTTGCTCTGGAAATTTTAGGCAGCCGCTGCAGAGCGACGGTGGCATGCGACCCGGTATACGACCCGGAAAACACCGCTTTGCTGTCCTGAAGAACAAAGCGGTGCGTAAACAAACGCCGCGATCACTGGGTCATTATCTCGTGTTTCTTGAATTGGCATTGCACGGGTGATTTCACCGGATAGCGACCCGACCACGCTCGTAGCCGGGAGAGTTCGGAGCTTACAAAACCCTTTTTTGTTGTAAGATACTGCTCGCCATAGGGATGTTCATGGGAATATTCATGGAGACCGCGTTGGAGGGCGCATCTCATGCAGACAGTTGTGCCGTAATGGCGGCCAGAGTCGGACTCACCGGCGGCATCGGTAGCGGTAAAACCACCGTTGCCGGTTGCTTTGCCGGGCTTGGCGTACAGGTGATTGACGCCGACGAGATCGGACGCCGGCTGGCCGAGCCCGGGACGGCACAATTCGATGAAATTCTGGCGCGCTTCGGCGACGGCATCGTGGATTCCGATGGCCGCATCGACCGCGCACGACTCGGCCGAGTCGTGTTCGATTCCCCGAAAAAACGGCAACTGCTCGAGTCCATCCTCCATCCGCCGATTCGGGCGGAGATGCACGACCGCGCGCGGCGGGATGGGGGGCGTTATTGCATCCTTGACATTCCGTTATTGGTCGAAAGCGCGCAGCATCGGGACATGGAGCGGGTAGTGACGGTGTCCTGTTCGCGGGCGGCGCGCATCCGGCGGCTGCGGCGGCATCGCGGCATGGGGCGGGCGGAGATCGAGCAGATCATGAAAAACCAAGCGACCGACCAACAGCGCTTGGCGGTGGCGGACGATGTCATCGACAACAACGGCGCCGTCGGGGATATTGCCGCTCAGGTGCAGGCGTTGCACCAGACTTATCTGGCTTTGTTCGCCTGAAGCATTTCGGGGGACGCCGGTCGGCTCAGGTCGTCCAACGCATCCAGAATCGGATGCACCGCCTGCAGAATATCCCGCCGCCGAATTTCCGCAGTGGTCAGCCAGCAAGTTCGCTGGCCCTCCCGACCCACCGCCTCGCCGGTGAAATCCACCAGAAAAACCGCCAGATGCACGCTCGCGTGGGCATAGTCGAACGGCAACTCCAGCAACGGCTGCAACGCCACCGCCGCAACCTCGACCCCCAATTCCTCACGCAACTCCCGCCGCAGGGCGCAGCTCGGGGACTCCCCGGATTCAATCTTGCCGCCGGGGAATTCCCATTGGCCGGCGCACGGTTTGCCCGGCAGGCGCTGTTGCAGCAGCAGGCGATCGTCCCGCCGCCGCAGCACGCCGACCGCCACCGGGAGGCGCGAATCAGGAGCGGTAGTGGGCATTGATGTCGATGTAGCCGTGAGTCAGGTCGCAGCCCCATACCCGCGCGCAACCGCCCCCCACCCCCAATTCCACCCCCAGCAGAATCTCCCGGCCCTTGAGGTGCTCGGTCAACGGCGACTCGTCGAAATCCGTAACCCGCCGCCCGCGCTCGGTTACGCGGATTCCGCCGATGGATATTTCGAGTCGATCCGCATCCACCTTCTCGCCCGACTTGCCCACCGCCATGACGATGCGGCCCCAGTTGGCGTCCTCGCCGGCGACGGCGGTTTTGACCAGCGGCGAATTGGCGATGGACTTGGCGATGACTTGGGCGGCGCGATCGTCCTCGGCGCCGCGTACCTCCACGGTGATCAATTTTTGCGCGCCTTCGCCGTCGCGAATCACCTGCTGCGCCAAGTCCGTCATCACTCGTTCCAGCGCTCCCTTGAAATCGTCCAGAACCGGAGCGTCGGCATCGGCAACCATCGGATTGGCCGCCTTGCCGGTGGCGAAGGCGAGGCAGGTGTCGCTGGTGGAGGTGTCGCCGTCCACGGTGATGGCGTTGAACGACTGGTCGGCACCAACCGACAGCATGGATTGCAACGCCGTCGGCGCGATGGCCGCATCGGTGAACAGGAACGCCAGCAGGGTGGCCATGTTCGGCTCGATCATGCCCGACCCCTTGGCAAACCCGTTGACGGTAACCGGCACACCCGCAATCTCGGCGCCCGCGGTGGCGCCCTTGGAGAAGGTGTCGGTGGTCAATATGGCGGCAGCCGCCTGTTGCCAATCTCGCGGGGAAAGCGACGACGCCAATCTCGGCACGGCATCGACGATCTTCGCCACCGGCAACGGCTCGCCGATGACGCCGGTGGACGCCGCCAGCACCTGCTCGGGACGGCAACCCAGCGCCGCCGCGACCGCCTCGCAGGTTTCCCGCACATGCCGCCAGCCGGCCTCGTCGGTGAATGTGTTGGCATTGCCGGCGTTGACGATGAGCGCGCGCGGTTGCTGCGCCAGCTGGCGGCGGCACCAACGCACCGGCGCGCTAGCGGTGGCGGATTGCGTCAGCACGCCGGCGGCAGCGCTGCCCGGCGCCACCACGGCCAGCATCAGGTCGTCCCGGCCGTGGTATTTGATTGCGGTTGCGGCGGTCGCCAGCTCGACTCCGTCGATCTGCGGCAGCGCGGGGAAGGCGGACGGTGCCAGAGGCGAGCGTTTCATCGGGCGCGGCTGTCGTGGGAGCCGCGGCTATCGTGGGGGCCGTGGTCGCTATCAGTCATCGCGTCCATCGCCATCACAGTTTGCCGTGGCATTGCTTGTATTTCTTGCCGGAACCGCATGGGCACGGATCGTTGCGGCCGATCTTCTTGGTCTTGCGCACGAACGGCCGATCGCCGGAGATCACGCCAACCCCCTGAGCGCCCTGAGCGGCCTGAGCCCCCTGAGCGGCGGCTCGAGTCGGCGCCTCGGCCTCGGCGTGGATGAATCTCATCGACTGTTGCCGTCGGCGCGCCTCCATTTCGGCGATTTCCGCCTCGGTGGGGATGTAGAACCTCGCCAGCGTCGAGATCACTTCGAATTTGACGTTCTCCAACATCTCGGTGAACATTTGAAACGCTTCGCGCTTGTATTCCTGTTTGGGGTTCTTCTGGGCATATCCGCGCAGGTGGATGCCCTGACGCAGGTGATCCATGTTGAACAGGTGTTCCTTCCACTGCTCATCCAGCACCTTGAGCATCACCGCCTTTTCAAAATGGCGCATGCCCTCGGCACCCACCCGCTCTTCCTTGGCCGCCAGAGTATCGTTGAGCGCGTCCTTGATCCTCCGTCTCAGGGTCTCCTCGTACAGGGAGTCGTCCTCGTCGAGCCATTCCCCTAGCGGCAGTTTGAGGCCGAAGTCGGTTTCCAGATCCCGCTCCAGCCGCGGCACATCCCATTGTTCCTCCAGACTGTCCGGGGGGATGTCGCGATCGAGCAACCGCGTGATCACCTCGTCTCGGGTATAGGCGATGTGTTCGGAAATATCGTCGGTTTCCATCAGCATATCGCGCTGCTGGTAGATCACCTTGCGCTGCTCGTTGGCCACATCGTCGTATTCGAGCAACTGCTTGCGCGCATCGAAGTTGTGCCCTTCCACCTTCATCTGGGCGTTCTCGATGGCGCGAGTCACCCACGGATGCTCGATCGCTTCGCCCTCCTCCATGCCGAGTTTGCGCATCAGCCCGGAAATCCGGTCGGAGCCGAAAATGCGCATCAGGTTGTCCTCCAGCGACAGGTAGAATCGGCTGCAGCCGGGATCGCCCTGACGCCCGCAGCGCCCGCGCAGCTGGTTGTCGACTCGGCGGGATTCGTTTCGTTCGGTGCCGAGGACGCGCAGCCCACCGGCCTCGATCACCTGCTGGTGGCGCTGGGTCCACGCCTGCTTCGCCTGCTCCGCCTCGGTTTCGTCGGAAATGGCTTCCAGCTCCAGTTCGAGATTGCCGCCGAGGACGATGTCGGTGCCGCGTCCGGCCATGTTGGTAGCGATGGTAACCGTGCCGGGCCGCCCGGCTTCGGCGATGATGTGCGCCTCCTCGCCGTGGTGCTTGGCGTTCAACACCTTGTGGGCGACGCCGGCCTTGCGCAGCAACTCCGACAGGAGTTCGGACGACTCGATGGAAGCGGTGCCCACCAGCACCGGCTGATTGCGCGCGCGGCTCTCCTCGACGCCGGCGATGATGGCTTCGAGTTTCTCCGCGTTGGTGCGATAGACCAGATCGGCTTCATCCGCGCGAATCATCGGCCGGTTGGGTGGGATGACGACCACCTCCAAGTTGTAGATCTGCAGAAATTCCGGCGACTCGGTGTCCGCCGTGCCGGTCATGCCGGAGAGGGTTTGGTATAGGCGGAAATAGTTTTGAAAGGTGATCGACGCCAGCGTCTGGTTTTCCTGTTGTATGGTCACGCCCTCCTTCGCCTCGATCGCCTGATGGAGGCCGTCGGACCAGCGCCGTCCCGGCATCATCCGACCGGTGAATTCGTCGACGATGACGATGCGGTCGTCGCGCACGATGTAGGCGACGTCCTTTTGAAACAGGGTATGCGCCCGCAGCGCGGCGTGTACATGGTGCAGTAGGCTGAGATTGCCGATCTCGTACAAACTGCCACCCTCCGGCAACAGGCCGTCATCGACCAGCAGTTTCTCCGCCATTTCATGCCCCTGCTCGGTCAGGGACACCTGCCGGGCTTTTTCGTCGAGACTGAAATCCCCCGGACCGTCCTCGACTTCCTGCCGCTGCAGACGCGGCACGATGCGGTTGATGCGGGTGTACAGGTCGGTGCTTTCCTCGGCCGGGCCGGAAATGATCAGCGGCGTCCTCGCCTCGTCGATGAGGATCGAGTCGACCTCGTCGACGATGGCAAAGCCGAGGCCCTTCTGGAAGCGCTCCGTGGCGGTGAACGCCATGTTGTCGCGCAGGTAGTCGAAGCCGAATTCGTTGTTGGTGCCGTAGACGATGTCGCTCTGATACGCCGCCCGCTTCTCTTCCGGATCCTGACCCGACACGATCACGCCCACGCTCAGGCCGAGGAAACGGTAGATCTTCCCCATCCATTCGGCATCGCGCTGGGCAAGGTAGTCGTTCACCGTGACGATGTGCACCGGAATGCCGGCCACCGCGTTCAAATAGGCCGGCAGGGTGGCCACCAGCGTCTTGCCCTCGCCGGTCTTCATTTCGGCGATCTTGCCGCTGTTGAGCACCACGCCGCCCACCAGCTGAACATCGAAATGGCGCAATCCGAGGGCACGCACCGACGCCTCGCGCACCACCGCAAAGGCTTCCGCGAGTATCCCGTCGCGGCTCTCGCCCGCGCGGATGCGTTCGCGGAAGTCGTCGGTTTTCGCCGCCAACTCCTGATCGTCCAGAGCGGACATTTCGGCCTCCAGGGCGTTGATGCGCTGAACCGTCTTGTGGATATTCCGCAACAACCGCCGATTGCGATCGCCGAAGACTTTTTTCAGGGTATTTTGCAGCATTATGGATGGGGGCGTCTCGGCGCGATTATGCCAGAGTCGCCGCGCTAGGGATTTATAATTCCACGATGAACGAGAAAGGGAAAGGGCTCAAACCGATTTCCAGATTGCTGGAGAAGATTCTGCCGCGCACGGGGGATGTGCCCGTTTCAGCCGACCAACAGCAGCGTCTGGCGCGCTGCTGGCGCGAACAATGCGGCGTCGCCGGGCGCCACGGCCAACCGTTGCTGTTCACCTCGGGCCGGCTGGTGGTATTCGTCGAATCCGCCGCCTGGGGCAACGAAATCCGCCACCGCGCCCACAGTCTGCAGGCGGCGCTGGCCGGTCGGGGCGTGCCGGTGCGGGCGATCGAGGTGAAAGTCCAGCCTGCTTCGTTCACGCCGCCGCGCAAACTCGCTGGAACGCCCAAGTTGTCGGCGGAAAACGCCGAACAAATCGCCCAAGTGGCGGAAACCATCGATCATCCCCAACTGAAACTCGCCCTCCACAAGCTGGCAAAACGAGGCCGAGGCGATCAGCGATAGTCCGCCCGGCATCGGGGCATCAGGGGCTGGGAATGCAGCGAAAATTGCGCCTACGCCTACGTCGCGACTGCGGTAGGCACAAAGGCGATGGGAACTTCCGACTCATCCTCGAAGGACACCAACTCCCACAACGACTGCGACTGGTCGGCCAGCAATTTGCGCAGCAGGCGATTGTTGAGGGCATGGCCGGATTTGTACGCGCTGAAGGCACCGATCAGCGGATGGCCGAGCAAATAGAGATCGCCGATGGCGTCCAGCACCTTGTGCTTGACGAATTCATCCTGATAGCGCAATCCCTCCTGATTCAGGATGTGATAGGAATTCATGACGATGGCGTTGTCGAAACTGCCGCCTCGAGCCAAGCCGGCGTTGCGCAGCGCTTCGAGGTCGTCCATGAAGCCGAAAGTGCGGGCGCGGCTGACTTCCTTGATGAATGATGTGGTGGAAAAATCCACCGAGGCGCACTGCTTGGAACTCTTCAGAACCGGGTGATCGAAGTCGATGGCGAAGGACACCTTGAAGCCGTTGAGCGGCTCGAATTTCACCCACTTGTCGCCGTCCACGACCTGCAACGGCTTCTTGATGCGGATGAATTTCTTGAGCTTCCCCTGCTCGCGAATGCCGGCCGACTGCAACAGAAAGACGAACGGGCCGGCGCTACCGTCCATGATGGGCACTTCGGGCGCGCTGACTTCGACGAATGCGTTGTCGATGCCGAGACCGGCGAAGGCCGACATCAGGTGCTCCACTGTGGAGATTTTCACGCCGTCCTGCTCCAGCGTGGTGGACAGCCGAGTATCGCTGACATTCTCCGGCGTCGCCGGAATATCGATCACCTTGTCGAGATCGACCCGCTGGAAGACGATGCCGGTATCCACTTCCGCCGGGCGCAGGGTGAGATAGATCTTCTCCCCGGTATGCAGCCCGACTCCGATCGCTCGAATGATGTTCTTGAGGGTGCGTTGCCTGATCATGCCGCCGCCTTGCGCTTTTTTGAAAATCGTGGTTCAAACCGAGGGGGGAGGTGATATTACACCAAACCGACGCCGATTTGAACAACGGTGCCGTTCCCCCCGGTTTCTCGTTCGCAATATCTCCGCTAGTCGGCCTGCCTTTGCAGGAAAGAGGGGAGGTCGCGCCGCATTTCCACGGCGGTGTTTCCCCGATTGGGCAGCTTATTCGACAGTCGCCCCCGCTGGTTCGCCGACCTGACCGCAGTGGGGCGGGCGGGTGATGAGGTTTCCTCCGGCGGGGTGTGGGGATCCGCCAGGCCTGCGGCGACTATGGTCACGCGCAGATCTTCCGCCATATCGGGGTCATACACCATGCCGACAACCACCTCGGCACCCTTGTCCGCATATCCGCGAATGGCGGCGCCGATCTCTTCGAATTCACCGATGGTGAGGGTCTCCTCGGTGGCGGTGATGTTGACTAGAATGCCCTTGGCGTCTCGCAGATCCACGCCTTCGAGCAACGGGCTGTTGAGCGCTTTTCCGGCTGCGTCCGCCGCCCGATTTTCACCGTTCGCCGTGGCCGACCCCATCATCGCCATGCCCATTTCCGACATCACCTTGCGCACATCGGCAAAATCCACATTGATGCACCCGCAACGAGTGATCAACTCGGAAATCCCCTGCACCGCGCTTAGCAGCACTTCGTCGATCTCCTTGAACACGTTGCTCATCAACGCGCTCTTGCCCGCCACCTCCAACGCCTTTTCATTGGGGATGACGATCAGCGAGTCCACGTGTTCCTGCAGATTGGCGATGCCGATATTGGCCGCCTCCATGCGGTTCTCGAACGGGAACGGCTTGGTGACTACGGCCACGGTGAGCATGCCCATTCCGCGCGCCAACTCGGCGATCACCGGCGCGGCGCCGGTGCCGGTGCCGCCACCCATGCCGGCGGCGATGAACACCATGTCGGCGCCCTCGATGGCGGCGGTAATGCGATCGCGATCCTCGTCCGCCGCCTGACGACCCTTTTCCGGATCGGCGCCGGCGCCCAGCCCCTTGGTCAGGTTCTCGCCAATCTGCAATACCGTCGGCGCTCGGGATCTGGCCAGAGCCTGCGCGTCGGTGTTGGCGCTGATGAGACCAACTCCTTCGAGATTGCCTCGCAGCATGTGCTCGACCGCATTGCCGCCCCCTCCACCAACGCCGATGACCTTGATCACCGCCTGCTGGCCTACTGTCTCTACTAACTCGAACATTGGCATTTTGCACTCTCCGAAAGTGATGAAAAGAAATTGAAGGCGAGGCGGTTTGCCCCTCGCCCTCGGACTAGAAACTGCCGCGAAACCATCTTTTCAGGCGCGCGGGCATGGATTTGATCGGATTCGGCTTGGCGGTTACGCGCGCAAGCCGATCGCGGTTGGCGTGGCTGAATTGCACCAAGCCGATTCCGGTGGCATAAATGGGATTGCGCACGACTTCGCACAGGCCGCCCTCGTAGTTCGGCAAACCCTGACGCACCGGCAAGTGAAAAACCTCCTCGGCCAGCTCCACCATGCCCTCGATGCGCGAGCTGCCGCCGGTCAGCACCACCCCCGAACCGATGAGCTCCTCGAAGCCGCTGTTGCGCAATTCCGCCTGTATGGATACCAGTAAGTCCTCGACTCGGGGTTCGATGACTTCCGCCAGATTCTGTCGCGACAACCGGCGCGCCGGCCGCCCGCCCATGCTCGGCGTTTCGATGGTCTGTCCCTCGCCCACCAGTTGCGCCAGCGCGCAGCCGTGTTTCTTCTTGATCTCCTCGGCAGCCTGAGCCGGAGTGTGAAAGGCGACCGCGATGTCGTTGGTGATCTGGTCGCCGGCGATGGGTATCACCGCGGAATGGTGAATCGCGCCGTCGGAGAAAATCGCGATGTCGGTGGTGCCGCCGCCGATGTCCACCAAGCACACGCCGAGTTCGCGCTCGTCCTCGGTGAGCACGGACTCGCTCGAAGCGATTTGTTCGAGGACGATGTCGTCCACTTCCAGCCCGCAACGGCGAATGCACTTGACGATGTTCTGCGCCGCGCTGACCGCGCCGGTGACGATGTGCACCTTCGCTTCCAAGCGCACTCCGCTCATCCCGGCCGGCTGGCGGATGCCGTCCTGACCGTCGATGATGAAGTCCTGCAACAGCACATGCAGGATGCGCTGATCGCTGGGGATGGGCATGGCCTTGGCGGCGTCGATGACCTGATCGATGTCGCTCTGGGTCACCTCGCCGCTGCGAATGCCGACCACGCCGTGGGAGTTGACGCTGTTGATGTGGGCACCGGCGATGCCGGCAAATACCGAATAAATCTGGCAGCCCACCATCATCTCGGCCTCTTCCACGGCGCGGCGGATGGACTGCACAGTGGACTCGATGTCCGCCACCACGCCCTTGCGCAACCCGCGAGTGGGGTGGTGGCCGACGCCGACCACTTCGAGCGCCCCCTGAGAATTGATTTCGCCGACTATGGCCAGCACCTTGGAGGTGCCGATGTCGAGGCCGACGATCAGGTCGTTGTTGGATTTCTTCGCCATTTCGATCACTTCGCCGCCAGCGATTGCCCCGCAGGCGGCGCGGCCTGCCAGCCGACCGCAAAGCCGTTGGGGTATCTGAGATCCACCGAGCGCATCGCCGCAAACGCCTCGAGCAGATCCCGGCGCAACGCCTCGACGAAGCGCCCGACTCGCGCCTCGGCGTTCTCCCGCTCGACGATCACGGCGACCGAGTGCTGCCCCGCCGACGACACCGCTTCCGGCGACAGGGGGAGACGGGAAATCTCCATCTGCCACAAGCCGCGCGGGTCGAGGCGCAGTTGCTCCAGACTCAGGCCGTGGGCGGCAAACAGCCGCGACCAATCGCGAAACGCCCGCCATACCGCCTGCCGGTGCTCGGCCGGCGCAAACAGCAGCGGCAAATCCCGCTCCCCCGGCGCGGCGCGGCGTGCCACCAGATCGCCGGTGGCGTTGAACCATTGATCCGGCCCCCACTTCGCCACCGGCTGCACCTCGACCACTTTCACCACCAACGTATCCGGCCACCGGCGGCGCACCGAGGCGCTGAACACCCAGGGTAGCTGCACGATGCGCGCCTCGACGGCGGCCAGATCGAGGGAGAAATAATTGCCCGTGAGAGACTGCTTCACCACCGACTCGAGCTGCGCGCCGTCTACTTGCTGGAAACTTCCGCGCACCTCCACCTGGTGGATGGGGAAGAGCGCCGGGTCGTACAGGCGATCGGCGACCAACAGGGCGGCCAGTAGCGCCAACGCCAGCACGGTTATGCGCCGCGCCAAGATGAACGAACCGCCCCGCCGCCCCACTCCGGTGCCCCCGGTGCGTGCGCGTTTTTGTGCCGCCGCGCTCATGCCCGCCTCCCGATGATGCGAACCTCGCGCTCCAGTTCGACGCCGGTTTGCTGCTTCACCCGATGTTGCGCCGCCTCGATCAGCCGTTCGATCTGGTCGGCGTTGGCATGGCCGCGATTGACTATGAAGTTGGCATGGACTTCGGAGACCACCGCATCGCCTATGCGCATTCCCTTGAGCCCGGCCTGTTGCAACAGTCGGGCGGCATGGTCGCCGCGCGGGTTGCGAAATACCGATCCGGCGTTGGCGCTCGGAATCGGTTGGCTGGCGTTGCGTCTTTCCAATAGGGAACGAATTCGCTGGCGCCCGCCATCATCCTCGGCGGGCTGTAGCGCCAGCTGACCACTCAGCACCCAATAACTTCCGGGCAGCTCGACTCGGCGATAGCCGACTGATACCTCGGCGGCGCGGAAAATTCTGCATTCGCCGTCTCGGTTGACGCATTCCACCTGCTCGATCAAATCCCAGGTCTCGCCGCCGAAGGCACCGGCATTCATCGCCACCGCGCCGCCCACGGAGCCCGGCACGCCGGCGAGAAATTCCGCCCCGCCCAACCCCTGATCCACCGCAGCGCGCGCCACCCGCGCACAGGACACTCCGGATTCCGCGCAAATCCGCCCCGGCGCCGGAAAGTGCATGGCCGACAACCCGCGAGAGGTACACAGCACCAAACCGGCCACGCCGCCGTCGCGCACCAGCAAGTTGCTGCCGAGGCCGATCCAGTGAATCGGCAGGTCGTCGGGCAGCTGAATCAGCAGCTGAATCACATCGGCCTTGTCCGCCGGAGTATAGAAATAGTCGGCGGCGCCGCCGACTCGCCAACTGGTGTGCCGCGCCATCGGCTCGTCGAGCAGCAACCGCCCGCGCAGGCCGCGCAGGAACGACGGGATGCGGATGGGCGCCTGTGCCATCATGGCGCACCCACCCCGCCTGCCTCCGCGTCCGCGTTCAGGCCGGTGTGGATCAGGGACTGGGCGAAACGGCCGATGTCGCCGGCTCCCAGCGTGAGCAACACATCGTCGTCGCGCAACATGCCCGCCAGCATGTCTCGCAACGCCTGCGGATTCTCGCTGAACAACGGAGTCTTGCCGCGCGCGCCCACGGCGCGGCACAAGGCGCGCCCGTCGGCGTCGGCGATGGAGTCTTCTCCGGCCGGATATACCTGCGTGACGATGACCGGGTCGTGGCGCGCCAGCACCTCGGCAAACTGGTCGAACAGATCCCGAGTGCGGGTGTATCGGTGGGGCTGGAACACCACCACCAGCCGCCGTTGCGGCCAGCAGTCGCGAGCCGCCGCCAACGTTGCGGCCAGCTCGGTCGGATGATGGGCGTAATCGTCCACCAATTCCGCCCGCCCCTGCCGCAGGGCGATTTCGCCGAGGATTTGGAAGCGCCGCCCGATGCCCTCGAAGCGGGACAGCGCCCGGGCGATGGCGCGCTCGGCGATGCCGAGACGGGCGGCGATGGCGATCGCCGCCAGCGCGTTCAGCACGTTGTGTCGCCCCGGCAGCGCGAGTCGGTATTCCCCGACCGGTTGGCGTTCGCGCTCGACCTGAAAGAAACTTTCGCGGCCCACCTGACGAACCGCAACCGCGCGGAAGTCCACATCCTCGGCGAAGCCGTAGCTGACCGCCGGTTTGCGCAGGCGTTTGGCGATGTCGCGTACCGCCGGATCGTCGAAGCACAATACCGCCAGACCGTAAAACGGCAGGTTGTGTAGGAAGCCCAGACAGGCTTCCTTGAGCTGCTCGAAGTCCCCGCCGTAGGTTTCCAGATGGTCGGCGTCGATGTTGGTGACCACCGCCAGATGGGGTTGCAGGTGGAGAAACGAGGCGTCGCTTTCGTCGGCCTCCACCACCATGTATTCCCCCTGACCGAGGCGCGCGTTGGTGCGCGCGCTGTTGACCACGCCGCCGACTATGAAAGTCGGATCCAAACCGGCGCCGGCCAGCACCGCCGACACCAGACTGGTGGTGGTGGTTTTGCCGTGGGTACCGGCGACCGCGATTCCCTTGCGAAATCTCATCAATTCCCCCAGCATTTCCGCGCGCGGCACCACCGGAATGTTGTTGCGCCGAGCGGTCGCCAATTCCACATTGTCGGCGGCCACCGCGCTCGAGGCCACCACCGCCTCGGCGTCGGCGACATTTTCGCCGCGATGGCCGTGCGCGATGCGGGCACCCGCCGCGCTCAGACGGTCGAGAATCGCGCTCGGGGCGCTGTCCGACCCGGACACCTCGAAGCCCAGTTCCAGCAGCACTTCGGCGATGCCGCTCATGCCGATGCCGCCGATGCCGACCAGGTGAATGCGCTTGATGAATTCACGCATCGCTCACCTCCATGCAAATATCCGCCACAGATTCGGCCGCATCCGCACGCGCCAATCGCCGCGCCGCCTGCGCCATTTCCACGAGGGGCTCGCGGTCGCGCTGCCATTCGCCGAGATATTCGAGCCAACCGCCTGCCAGAAACGCCTCCTGCGGCACCAGCCGGGCGGCGCGGCGCGACTGCAAATAGGCGGCATTGCCGGTTTGGTGGTCGTTCACGGCGTGGGGATAGGGCACCAGAATCGCCGCCACGCCGGCGGCGCACACTTCCGCCACGGTCATGGCGCCGGCGCGGCAGATGACCACATCGCACCAGGTATATGCGGCGGCCATGTCGTCGATGAAGCCGTTCACCCGGCAGTGAATTCTGGCTTCGAGATAGCGCGCGCCGACGGCGGCGTCGGCGGCGGCGCCCGCCCCGCATTGATGCCAGACCTCCAACTTCGGGCAATGCCCACGGCCGAGCAGGCGCGGCAGGTGTTGGTTGAACACGCTCGCCCCCCGGCTACCGCCGATTACCAACAGGCGCATTGCCCCGTGACGCCCCGTCAGCCGCTCGCGCGGAGCCGGTATGGCGAGAATTTCCCGACGCACCGGATTGCCCACCCAGGTGAAATTCCGAATTCCGGCGACCGCCGGGAAGCCGCTCAGCACCCGCCGGGCAAATCTCGCCAGATGGCGATTGGTCAGCCCGGCCACGGTATTTTGCTCGTGCAGCACCAGCGGCAGCCGCAACAGGGCGGCGACCAGCCCGCCGGGGCCGGAGACGAAGCCGCCCATGCCGAGGATGCCGTGCGGCTTGTGCCGCCGGAAAAAATTCAGCGCCTGCAACATCGCCCACGCCAGCATAAACGGCATGGCCGCCGCCCGCGCCACGCCGCTTTGCCGCAACCCCTTGATGCGAATGGCCTGAAAGGCGAAACCGGCGCGCGGCGCCAAGCGCGCCTCGAGGCCGTCGCCGCTACCGATCCACAGCACCTCGATGCCGCGCGCCCGCAGGCACTCCGCCACCGCCAGGGCCGGCATGACATGGCCGCCGGTGCCCCCCGCCATGATCACGATGCGGCTCATTTCGCCCTTCGCGGTTTCGCCCGCGTGTGCCGATCCACCGCGAATAGGAGGCCGACGGCGGCCATGGCGGCGAGCAAACTGGAGCCGCCGTAGCTCATCAACGGCAGGGTCAAGCCCTTGGTGGGCAGCAGGCCGGTGTTCACGCCGATGTGCACGGCCGCCTGAAAGGCGATCAGCAGTCCGATCCCCTGCGCGAGGAATCCGCCGAAGCGAAAGCCCTGATCGAGAGATCGCCCAGCGATGACGAAGGCTCGCCACAGCAACAGGATGTACAGGATGAGGATGGCGAAAATGCCGACCGCACCGAGTTCTTCGGCGATCACCGCGGCGAGGAAATCGGTGTCGGCGTGCGGCAGGTAGAATAGTTTTTGAATGCTGCTGCCGAGGCCGACTCCGTACCATTCGCCGCGCCCGATGGCGATGAGCGCCTGCACCAGCTGAAATCCGCCGTCGAACGGGTCGGCCCAGGGGTCGCGGTGGCTCAGCAGCCGCTTGAGGCGATAGGGCTCCACCAATGCCAACGCCGCCAACAGCGCGCTGGCCACGCCGATGGCGGCGATGAAATGCCAAAAGCGCACGCCGACCAGAAACATCATGCCGGCCACGGTGGCGACGATCACCGCGGTGGCGCCGAAATCCGGCTCCAAAACCAGCAGGAAGCCGATCAACCCGACCACCAAGCCCACATTGACCACCCCCACGCGGAAGTGGTGCAGGTCAGCGTGTTTGCGCGCGAAATAATCGGCGAAATAGATGACCGCGGCGATTTTCATGAATTCCGACGGCTGCAGGCGCATCCCGCCGACCTCGATCCAGCGCAGGCCGCCATTGACTTCCACGCCGACGGTGGGCAGCAGCACCGCTATCAGCAGCAGCAATCCGCCGAGCAATATCATCCTGCTGGCGCGCTGCAGCCAGTCGAGCCGTATCCACGCGGCGCACGCCAGCAGCACAGCCCCGAGGCCGAGGTGAGCGAGCTGCCTGAGAGTCTGATGGAGGTTGGTTTGCAAGGTCGCGCGGTCGGCGGCGATGGAGGCGGAATAGAGCATGACGAGGCCGACTGATAGCAGCGCCGCCACCACCACCAGCAATATGCGGTCGCAACCGGCGTCGCCGACGGCGCGGCGCGCTTGCAAGGTATTGGCCGCGGCGACGCTCACTGGCTGGCCTCCAGTTCGGCCACCAGCCGCTTGAAGGCGCGCCCGCGCTCGGCGTAATTCTCGAACATGTCGAAACTCGCGCAGGCCGGTGAAAACAGCACCACCTGCCCGGCGCGGGCGCAGTCGGCGGCGATGGAGACGGCGTGTTGCAGGTCGTCGGCTCGGTGGATTTCGGTGGCGGTAGCGATGGCCGCGGCGATGCGCTCGGCGTCCTCGCCAAACAACACCGCGTGGCGCACCCGCTGCGCCACCGGCGCCTGCAGTGATGAAAAGTCGGCGCCCTTGCCGCGACCACCGGCGATCAGGATGAGGTCGTCGCCGAATCCGCGAATGGCGGCGATGGTGGCGCCCACATTGGTGGCCTTGGAGTCGTTGATCCACTGCACGCCGCTCCCCTGCGCCACCGGTTCGCAACGATGCGCCAAGCCGCGACAGGCGAGCGCCGCGCCGAGCACCGGCCGGGTAACGGGCGTCCCGGCGGCTTCCACCAGTGCGGCGGCGGCCAGTATGTTGGCGATGTTGTGCTCGCCCTGCATCACCATCCCCTCGACCGGCGCGAGACGCGATTCGCCACGGCAGAAAAATCGGCCTTCGGGGGTGGTAGTCACGCCGTATTCATCGGCTCCGGCGGGGCGGCCGAGGCCGAAGGACAGCGCAGCGGGATTGGCCTGCAACAGCGCGTGCGAGGCGGGATCGTCGCGATTCAGCACGCGCACGGCGGCGCGCCGCAGAATGCGCGCCTTGGCGGCGGCATACTGGTCGATGTCGGGGTAGCGATCCAGATGATCTTCGCTGATGTTCAGTATGGCGGCGGCGGCGGCGCTGAGGCTGTAGGTGTTCTCGAGCTGAAAGCTGGACAATTCCAACACATAGAAATCCGGCGTCGGCTGCGCCAGCAATTCCAGCGCCGGAGTGCCGATGTTGCCGCCGATCAGGGCGCGTTTGCCGGCGGCCGCCAGCATTTCGGCAACCAGCGTGGTCACCGTGGATTTGCCGTTGGAGCCGGTGATGGCGATGATCGGCGCGGTCGCGCTTTCGACGAACAATTCGATGTCGCCGATCAAGCGCAGATCGCTCGCCACGGCGAGGCCGGGGCTGACCACGATGCGATCGAATTGGCCGAGGGAATCCAGCGGCAACGAGCCGCTGATCACTTCCACCTGCGGGTAGCGCTCGCGCACCAGATCGAGGCAGGGCGCCGGATCGCGGGTGTCGGCGGCGGTGATCTTGCCGCCGCGAGCGGACAGGTGCGCGACCACGGAATAGCCGGTCTTGCCGAGGCCGAGTACCAGCGTCGATTTCGCTTGGCGCGTCATTTGCAAGGCGGTGTTCAATGGGTTTCCCTCAGCGAGCTCAGCGAATCTTGAGGGTTGCCAGCCCGACCAGAACGAGAATCAAACTGATGATCCAGAAGCGCACGATGACTTGCGGCTCGGGCCATCCCTTCAGTTCGAAATGATGGTGCAGCGGCGCCATATGAAAGATGCGCCGCCCCACCAGTTTGTAGGAGGCGACTTGCAGGATGACCGACACGGTTTCCATGACGAACAACCCGCCCATGACGATCAGCACGATTTCCTGACGCACGATGACGGCGATGATGCCGATGGCGGCGCCGAGGGAGAGGGCGCCGATGTCTCCCATGAACACTTGCGCCGGATAGGTGTTGAACCACAGGAAGCCGAGGCCGGCGCCCACCAGCGTGGCGCACAACACCAGCACTTCGCCGGCACCGGCGATGTAGGGGATGCCGAGGTAGTCTGCGTAGATCGAGTTGCCGGTGGCGTAGGCGAATATGCCGAGGGCACCGGCCACCATGACGGCCGGCATGATCGCCAGCCCGTCCAAGCCGTCGGTCAGATTGACCGCGTTGCTCGTGCCGACTATGACGAACCAAGCGAGTACGACGAAACCCCACCCCAGCGGGAGAGCCACATCCTTGAACAGCGGCACCAGCAGATCCGTCTCGGCGGTGGAACCGGCGGTGTGGTACAGGAACAGCGCCGCCAGCAGGCCGACCACGCTCTGGCTAAGAAATTTGGCGCGGGCGCCCATCCCCCGGGGGTTCTTATCCACCAGTTTGCGGTAGTCGTCGATCCAGCCGATGACGCCGAAGGCCGCCGTGGTGATCAGGATCGCCCAAACGAAGCGGTTGCCCAGATCCCCCCACAGCAAGGTGGACACCACCACCGACAGCAGAATCAAACTGCCGCCCATGGTCGGCGTGCCGACCTTGTCGAAATGAGTGGGCGGGCCGTCCACGCGCACGGTCTGGCCGATCTGGTAGTCGCTCAGTTTGCGGATCATGCTGGGGCCGAACACGAAAAAGATCGATAGAGCCGTGAGCATTCCGCAGATGCCGCGAAAGGTGAGATAACGGAAGATATCGAGGAATCCGTAGTACTGAGCGAGATATTCGAACAACCAAGTCAGCATGGCCATCCACCCCCGAATTTGGCCGTCAGCCGCGCCACAACCCGTTCCATCGCCGCCGCCCTCGAACCTTTCACCAGAACCGTCAGGCCGTTCTTTCCCTGCGCCGCCCGACTTTCCATCAGGGGCGCAAGCCGCGCCAGCAGATGATCGACTTGATCGTACTGCTCGGCCGCCGCGCCAAAACCGCGCGCATAGCCTGCCAAGCCGCCGTCCCCGCACGGCCCCAAGCCCAGCAGACGGCGCACGCCGCACTGCTTCGCATACCGGCCGATCTGCCTGTGATGTTCGTCGCTGCGCGCCCCCAGTTCGGCCATCTGGCCGAGCACGGCGATGCGCTCGCCGTCAAAACCGGCGAGCACATCCAGCGCCGCCCGAGTCGAGGCCGGATTGGCGTTGTAGCTGTCGTCGATGATGCGCGCGCCGTGAATCCCCCGAAATAGGGCCAGCCGCCCCGGGAGCGCGCCGGGGAAGGCGTTCAGCCCCGCCTGAATTTGCTCGATGCCGATGCCGGCGGCAAATGCCACCGCGCCGGCGGCCACGGCATTCGCCACATTGTGGGCGCCCGGCAGGGACAGGCGAATTTCCGCGCGTTGGCCGCCGATGTTCAACGCGAATCGATTGTCCACACCAGTGGCGACGGCGGCGGCGGCATCGGCATCGGCGCTGACGGCGATGGAGGCATCCTGCGCCCCCCCGCGCGCGCTGAAACTCACTGTGTTGCCCACGCCGATACGCCGCAACCCGCGCTGCCAGTGATCGTGAAAGGGATCGTCGGCGTTCAACACGGCGATGCCGTCGCGCCCGAGGCCGCTGAATATCTCCGCCTTGGCGTCGGCGACGCCCTGCACATCGGTCAGCCCGGCCAGATGCGCCGGGGCGGCGTTGTTGATCAGGGCGATGTCGGGCTTGGCCAGTTCGCTCAGATAGGCGATCTCCCCCGGGCGGTTCATCCCCATCTCGATGACCGCGTAGGTGTGGTGCGCGCGCATTCGCAGCAGGGTCATGGGGACGCCCCAATGGTTGTTGAAGCTGGCGCGCGGGGAAAGGCATCTCTCGCGCTCGCGCTCGCACTCGGCCTGGCCGTTGAGGATGGCGGCGATGAGCGCGCTTACCGTGGTCTTGCCGTTGCTGCCGGTAACCGCCACCAACAGCGGGTTGAATCCGGCGCGCCAATGGGCGCCGAGTCGGCCGAGGGCGGCGGTGGTGTCGGCCACCCGAATTTGCGCGACCGGCTCGCGGCGCGCGGCGGAAGTCAAGGCGCCGACCGCGCCGTTGCCGCCGGCTTGATCGATGAAGTCGTGGCCGTCATGGTGCGCCCCACGCAGGGCGACGAACAAATCTCCGGAATCGCACCGACGCGAGTCGATGGCGACGCCGGTGAACAGGCAATCGCGCCCGCGCAGCTCGCCGCGCGTAACTTTCGCCGCTTCGGACAATCTCATCACGCCGACCCCCCCAATGCGGCTATGGCGATGGCGCGATCGTTCAACTCGATCGATCGCTCGCCGACGATCTGAACCGATTCATGCCCCTTGCCGGCGACCAGCACGATGTCCTCGGCGGCGGCGGCGGCGATGGCCGTTTCGATGGCGCGGCGGCGATCGTGGATCACCGTTGCGCCGGCCGCCATGCCGCCGACGATGTGCGCGGTGATCTCCTGCGGATCTTCCGTTCGCGGGTTGTCGTCGGTGACGATCACCCGATGGGCGCGCGCCTCGGCCACCCGTCCCATCTGCGCGCGCTTGCCGGAATCGCGCGCGCCGCCGCAGCCGAACACCACCCACAATCTGCCGCGACACATTTCGCCGAGGGAGATCAGCGCCCGTTCGAGCGCATCCGGCGTGTGCGCGTAATCGACCACCACCGCGGGCTGAGACGGGCGCCTCGGCAGCAATTCCATCCTGCCGGGCGGCGGCAGGCATTGGCCGACGGCCATCGCGGCCTGATCGAGGCCGTAGCCGCAGCAGGTCAAGGCGGCCAGAGCGGCCAGCAGGTTGGGCACATTGAGGGCGCCGATCAGAGGCGAGCGAACCGCCTCGACCTGCCCACGGCATTCCACCTCGAAGGCGATGCCGTTCTCGCTCAGGCGCAGGTCGCGCGGGCGCAGGTCGCCGCGTGCCACGCCGTAGGTGAGGCAATGCGCGGCGCGGTGATTCGCCAAGAGACGGCGACCGAAGGGATCGTCGGCGTTGATGACGGCGCTGTGCAGGCCGTCGAACTCGAACAGTTTCCGCTTGGCTTGGGCGTATCGTTCCATGCTGCCGTGGTAGTCGAGGTGATCTCGACTGAGATTGGTGAGCACCGCCACATCGAACGCCACCTGATTCACCCGGCCCTGCTGCAGGCCGTGGGAGGACACCTCGAGGCACACCGCCTCGGCCTTGCGCGCCAGCATCTCGGCGAGGGTACGGTGGGTGGCAACGGCGTCGGCGGTGGTCAGAGACGCAGGTTGCAGGGAGCCGATGAATCCCGTGCCGATGGTTCCCATCAGCGCGCAGCGTCGGCCAAGCAGATCGAGCGCCTGAGCGAGCAGGTAGGCGCAGGTGGTTTTGCCGTTGGTGCCGGTGATGCCGATCAGCTGCATGTGCGCCGAGGGGTGGTCGAAAAAGCGCGCGGCGACGGCGCCGATGTGTTGCCGCAGGTCGGCGACGGCGATGCTCGGCACGCCACAGTCGTGGGGTTCGCGCGCTTCGCCTTGCCCCTCGGTGGATTTCTCGTGGGCGACCGCGGCTGCCCCGTTGCGCACCGCTTGGCGAATGTAATCCCGCCCGTCGCGCGCCTCGCCGGGCACGGCGATGAACAAGTCGTCAACTCCGACCTGGCGGCTGTCGAGACTGAGGCCGGAAACGGCGCGCTCCTCGGGCGGCGTTACCTCGGCCAAATCCGCCAACAGCGCCCGCAGGGATTTGGCCGGCGCACGAATATCCGCTTGCGGCGTCATCACGTGGATTCCTCCGGTGTCGGCGCGGCGGCGTCCGGGCGGATGTTGTACAGCCGCATCAGGTCGGCCATCAAATCGGCGAACACCGGCGCGGCCACTTTGCCGCCGTAATAGACTTCGCCGCGCGGATCGTCCACCACCACCACCGCGACAAATCGGGGTTGGCTGATCGGGCCGAGGCCGGCGAACACCGACAGGTAGCGGTTGTTGTCGTAGTTGCCGCCAAGCAGTTTGTGCACGGTGCCGGTTTTGCCGCCGACTCGGTAGCGCGGCACGCGCGCCTGATTGGCGGTGCCGGTGGGGGCGGCGGCTGCCTGCTCCAGCATGGCGCGCACGGCGCGCGCCGTCTGCGCGCTGAATACGCGGGTGGCGTCGGCTCGATACTCCGGCTCTCTGGGTTGCAACGTGAGCGCGAGCAATTCGCCGTCGGTGGCGAACACGGTATAGGCGCGGGCAAGTTGCAGCGCGGTCACCGAGACTCCGTAGCCGTAGGCCAGCGAGGCGTGCTCGATCGGTCGCCCGCGCCGTTGCAATCTACCGGCACTTTCGCCGGGGAGGTCGGCGGCGGCGTGGGCGAAGCCGACTCGGGCAAAGGTGTCGAACAGCTCGTTATAGGGGAAAGTCAGGGCGATCTTCGCGATGCCCACATTGCTCGAGCGGGAAATCACCTCGGACACCGACAAGGTTCCGAAGTCGCGAATGTCGCGGATGGTGTGGCGGCCCACGCGGTGCTCGCCGGGGGCGGTGTCCACGGTGGTGTCGGCATCGACCTTGCCGCTTTCCAGGGCCATGGCGACGGTGAAGGGTTTGGCGGTGGAGCCCGGTTCGAGCACATCGGTTACGCTGCGGTTGCGGAAGGCGCCTGCGGTCAAGGTGCTGCGGTCGTTGGGGTTGAACTGGGGCGAGTTGACCATCGCCACAATCTCCCCGCTGGGCACGGCCAACACGACCACGCTGCCGCCGGATGCCTTGTGTTGCCGCACCGCAGATTCGAGATAGTCGCTCGCCAGCGATTGCACGCGCTGGTCGATGCTGATCACCAAGTCCTCGCCATGGCGCACCGGCTGAATGCTCTCGACGCTTTCGACCTGATTGCCCGCCTGATCCTGCAGCACGCGGATCCGCCCCGGCGTGCCGACCAGCTGCGCCTCGTGCGCCTTTTCCAAGCCTTCCTGGCCCACATCGTCGATGTTGGTGAAGCCGATCAGGTGCGCTCCGGCCGGGCCGCCCGGATAGTAGCGCTTGTATTCCCGCTCGACGCCGATGCCGGCGATGCCGAGCTGCATGACCTGCGCCGCCAGCATCGGCGGCAGATGGCGCTTGAGATACATGAAGCCGGAATGTGCACGCCGCTCGCAGACGGCTCGCAACTGCTGTTCGCGCATTTCGATGAGCGCCAATAGGGGCTTCCAGCGTTGCGGCGCCGCGCAAAAGATCGCCGGCGTGGCCGACAGCGAATCCACCGGCGTGCTCATCGCCAGCACCCGGCCGTTGCGGTCGAGTATGCGACCACGCTCCGGCGGCACCGCCAGTTCGCGCAGATGACGGGAATCGCCCTCGGCGCGCAGGCGCTCGTGTTCGGTGGTTTGCAGGTGGATGACGCGCGCGCCCAGCAACGCGAATACCGCCAGCATGGCGGTGAAGATGAGGCGCTGACGCCAGATGGGCGGTTTGTCGTTTGCTCTGGTCAGGGGCATTTCGCTCCGGCTCGACGCCGCGCGCGGCGGCTATCGCGCCGCCTCCGAGGCGGGGGTGAGGGTGAGGGTGACGATTTCGGCCGGCGCCGGCGCGACCATCTGCAGACGCTCGCGGGCATCATCGACGATGTTGCGGCGGCGCGCCCAGGTCGCTTTTTCCAGCAGCAGGCGGCCGCGTTCGGATTGCAGTTCGACCTTCTCGGCCTCCACGGTTCGCCAAGCGACGAAGGCCAGACGATTGTGGTGGCGCACGGTTACCAGCGCGAGCGCGCTCAGCAGGGTGAAAATCCAGATGCAGACGAGCCATTTGTTCATCGAGTTCACCGCGTTCATCATCTCAGGTGTCAAGTTTTTCCGCGACGCGCATCACCGCGCTGCGCGCCCGCCGGTTGGCGGCGATTTCCCGCGAACTGGCGCGCACCGCCTTGCCGATCAGTCGCAAAGTGGGTTTTTTCATGTCCTCGGTAACCGCCAAATCCGGCGGATAGGGGTCGCCTTTCGACTGCTCGCGGAAAAATCTTTTTACCAGCCGATCCTCCAGAGAGTGAAAGCTGATCATCACCAGACGACCGCCCGTGGCCAGCCCGGCGAGCGCCTGCGGCAGGACTTGGCGCACTTCGCCGAGTTCGTCGTTCACGGCGATGCGGATGGCCTGAAAGGTGCGCGTCGCCGGATGCTTGCCCGCTTCCCGAGTCGGCACCGCGGCGGCTACCAGTCGCGCCAATTCGGTGGTGGTGTCGATGGGCTTGCGCGCCAACTCCTGTTTGATGGCGCCGGCAATGGCGCGGGCGAAGCGCTCTTCGCCGAATCCACGCAGTACATCGACCAGCTCCCGCTCTTCGACGCGCGCGAGCCATTGGGCGGCGGTTTGTCCGACGGAGCGATCCATGCGCATGTCCAGAGGGCCGTCCGCACTGAAACTGAAGCCCCGCTCCGGCGCGTCCAGCTGCGGCGACGAGACGCCGAAATCGAACAACATTCCGGCGACCCGCCCAACGAGGCCGCGCGCCTCGAGTATCTCGCCGAGGCGGGAGAATGGCGCGTGGATGATTTCAACCCGATCATCGTCGCCCAATTCCAGCCGGGCGTGTTCGACGGCGGCGAAGTCGCGGTCGATGGCCAGCAGCTGCCCGCCGTCGCCCAATTTGGCCAGAATCGCCTGCGCGTGGCCGCCGCGTCCGTAGGTGGCATCCACCACGAAGTCGTCGGCGCGCAGGTTGAGGGCGGCCACCGCTGCCTCCTTCAGCACCGCTGTGTGGGCTTGGCGGCTCATGTTCATCCGATCTACCGCCTACAGAGACAGTTGTTCCAATTCCACGGACACATTCTCCATGTCCACGCCTTCCTGCAGCCACTGATCCCGTCGGGCGATCCACAATGCCTTGTCCCACAGTTCGAATTTGTTGCCGCGGCCGATCAGGAACAGGTCTTTGGTCACCCCGGCAAATTCCCGAAGCGTCGGCGGCAGCAGCACCCGCCCGCTTTTGTCCATCGACGTATCGCTGGCGTGGCCGATGAAGAAGCGTTTGAGTTTCTGGTGGTTGGGATCGAAATCCGGCAGGCCGACCACCTTCTCCTCGACTCGCTCCCATTCATCCAGCGGATACATCCACAGGCATTTTTCCTTGGTGTTGTTGAGCGTGACCACCAGATGGCCGCCGCAACGTCGCATCAATTCCTCCCGGTAACGGCTGGGGATCGCCAGCCGTCCCTTGGTGTCCAGATGCAGTGCGCTTGTCCCTCGTAACATGGTCGGATCGAGAATGTGAAATCTGTTTGGGATTTTGCCCCACAATTACCCACTTTTCGACACTATAGGGGCGCAAATATCGGGTTGTCAAGGGAAATTCTCGATTTTGCCGGCGTCGGCACCGGCGCGAGCCGAGGGGGACAGGCTCGGCCGCGGATGGAATTGGCGGGGTTAGGGGCGGGTTTCGGCTACCGGCGGCGCATTGGTGGCGGTGTCAACTTCGGATGCCCGACGAATCAGCTGCTTTCAACCCATTCGATCAGCGGGCGCCACTGCTCCATATCCTTGTCCACCTGATAGGGCGACATCTCGAAAATGCCGTAGCCGCCGTCGGCGGCGTATATGTAGTTCTGGGTATCGCGCAAATGGGTAACCAGCGGGATTTGCATCCTGCCGAGGAATCTCTCGAGATTGTGGTAGATGCGGGTATTCTCCCGCACCCGATTGGCCACCAGACCGACCGGCGCAACCGCGAGCAACTCTTCCAGCATCAACTCGCCGATGAAATGGCCGACGGCGCGAATATCGAGGGGAGACGGCAGCACCGGCAGGATCACCCGATCGGCGAAGCGGAACAGCCGCTTCAACTGCGGCCTGGGGATGCGCGCCGAGGCATCCATGATCACCCGTTCGATGTCGGCGGAAACGCGCGCGCGGGCGTTTCGCCCGAGGCTGGCGTTGATGCCCTGTATGGGATTCAACGCCCTACTTCGCCGATTTCGCTGTTCCAGCCAGTCGAGGCTGGACTGCTGGGGATCGTAATCGACCAGCGCCACCGGCACCTTCCACAGCGCGTAATAGCTGGCCAGATTGGTCGCCAGTGTCGATTTGCCGCATCCCCCCTTGGGGTTCGCCACCAGAATTGCTTTCATCGCGTATTCCTCGTTGCCCTCGCTGCCAAGTGCCGCCCCGCAATCTCGAAGTGCGCGGACACGGCGTTACGCCATAATACTACTTTTTTCCCTCGCACGAACACCACCCCGAGGCGACGCCCGCGCAACCCGACCGACCGGGCAAAACCGGTACAATTCGGCGATGAACGCAAGCGACTCCAAGCAGCCCGACAGATGGGATTTCATCGTCATCGGCGGCGGTAGCGGCGGCATCGCCGCAGCTCGCCGCGCCGCGGAATACGGCGCGCGCGTGTTGCTGTTCGAGCCGGGGCCGCTGGGCGGCACCTGCGTCAACGCCGGCTGCGTGCCAAAAAAGGTGATGTGGAACGCCTCGCAAATTCATCAGGCTCTCGATTTGGCAAGCAGTTATGGATTCCAAGTCGCCCAGCAGGGGTTTCACTGGCCGACTCTGAAAGCCGCGCGCGACGGCTATGTCGCCCGGCTGAATCGGATCTACGGGGAAAATCTGGCGGCCTCCGGCGTACATTTGGTGCGCGCCGCCGCCCGCCTGCATCGACGCGACTCGGTGGAAGCGGACGGGCGGGTGTATCGGGCGGCACACATTCTCATCGCGACCGGCGGCAAGCCGGTGGTGCCGGATATTCCCGGCGCCGAGCTCGGCATCACCAGCGACGGTTTTTTCCAGCTGGAAACCCAGCCGATGAGGCCGCTGCTGATCGGCGCCGGATACATCGCCACGGAACTGGCGGGGATGCTGCACGGCATGGGCAGCCGCGTGACCATGCTGTTGCGCAAGGACAAATTGCTGCGCGCCTTCGACCACGTGCTGGGCGATACGGTGATGGCGCAAATGCGGCAGGACGGCATCGAGATCAGAACCCATACCCAATGCCGGGAAATCTATCGGGACGAAGACGGTAGATTCGGCTACCGCGCCGAGGGGTCGGCGGAATCCGGCGCGTCAGGCGCGTCAGGCGACTTGAACGAATTGAGCGAATCCGGCTACGACTGCGTCATATTCGCCATCAGCCGCCGACCCAATGTGGACGAGATCGCGCTCGAAAACGCCGGTCTCTCCGCCGATCGCAACCATTTCATTCCGGTCGATGAATGGCAGAACACCGAGGTGGACGGCATCCATGCGGTCGGCGATGTTACTCCGGCCACCCCGCTCACTCCGGTCGCCATTGCCGCCGGGCGGCGTCTCGCCGATCGTCTCTTCGGCGGACAGCCCGAAGCGAAACTGGACTTCGACAACATCCCCACGGTGGTATTCAGCCATCCGCCCATCGGCACCGTCGGCCTCAGCCAATCTCGCGCCTGCGCCGTGTACGGCGAGGAGAATGTGCGGGTATACCAAAGCAGATTCGTCAACATGCGCTACGCAGTCGGCGAACACCGCCCGCCGACCGTGGTGAAGCTGATCACCGCCGGTAGCCGGGAAAAGGTGGTCGGTTGTCACGTGATCGGGGACGGCGCGGACGAGATGATGCAGGGCTTCGCCGTGGCCCTCAAAATGGGCGCCAGCAAACGGGATTTCGACGACACCATCGCCATACACCCGACCGCCTCGGAGGAGTTGGTCACCCTGCGGTAACCTCACAGCCGCGCACCGCGCGCTAGGCCACCCGCCGATTCTTCTTCAGGTGCACCATCAGCAGGGAAATGGCCGCCGGAGTAACCCCGGGAATGCGCGACGCCTGACCCAGAGTTTGCGGCCTCGCCTCGGTCAGATTCTGACACGCTTCCGCCGACAACCCGCGCACCGAGCGGTAATCGGTTTCCGCCGGTAGGGGCAGATTCCGGTGTTCTTCCCGGCGCTTGATTTCCGCCATTTGCCGCTCGATGTAGCCGCCGTAGCGGGCTTCGCTTTCCAGTTGGCGGATGGCTTGGGGATCCGTCAGGCCGGGCGTGCTTGGCGACAAAGCAATCAGGTCTTCATAGCCGACCTGAGGACGGCGCAGCAGGTCGAGCAGGTTGGCGTCCCGCTGTAGCGGCTGTCCGAGAATCCGCCGCGCCAGCGCCGCATCCACCGTGTGCGCCCGCACCCAAGTATCCTGCAATCTCTGCCGCTCGGATTCGATAGATTGGCGCTTGTGCGCGAAGGCGCGAAAGCGCTGTTCGTCCAGCAAACCGAGTCGATGGGCGATTTCGCTCAAGCGCGAATCGGCGTTGTCCTCGCGCAACTGCAAGCGATATTCGGCGCGGGAAGTGAACATGCGGTAGGGCTCACTGGCGCCGCGCGTGACCAGATCGTCGATCATCACGCCGATATACGCCTGATGACGCGCCGGACACCAACTATCGCCGCCCTGCGCCAGCCGCGCCGCGTTCAGGCCGGCGATCAGCCCCTGCCCGGCGGCCTCCTCGTAGCCGGTGGTGCCGTTGATCTGGCCGGCGAAGAACAGGCCGCCGACGCATTTCGTCTCCAGACTCTGCTTCAGGCCGCGCGGGTCGAAGAAATCGTATTCGACTGCGTAGCCGGGGCGCGTGATCACCGCCCGCTCGAAGCCCACGATGCTTCGCACAAAACGATACTGCACATCGAACGGCAAACTGGTGGAAATGCCGTTGGGATAGATTTCGGTGGTGTCCAACCCCTCGGGTTCGATGAAAATCTGATGGCTGTCGCGCTCGGCAAAACGCACCACCTTGTCTTCGATGGAGGGGCAGTAACGCGGCCCGACTCCCTCGATCATGCCGCCGTATATGGGCGAGCGGTGTAGCGCCGAGGCGATGATTTCGTGGGTGCGGCGATTGGTCGCGGTGATGTGGCAATCGACTTGGCGCGGGTGGCGCTCGGCGTCGCCGAAGAAGGAGAACACCGGCGTCGGCCGGTCGCCCGGTTGGGCTTGCAAACTGGAATAGTCGATGGTCTTGCCGTCTATGCGCGGCGGCGTGCCGGTTTTCAGGCGATTCACCGCGAACGGCATTTCACGCAGACGCTCGGCCAACGCCACGGCAGGCGGATCGCCGGCGCGCCCGGCGCCGACATGGTTCAGGCCCACATGAATCCTGCCGTTTAGAAAAGTGCCGACGGTGAGGATCACCGCATCCGCGCCGAAGTCGACGCCGAAGCGGGTTCGGACTCCGCTTACGCGATCCTGCTGCAGCAACAGATCGTCCACCGGCTGTTGCGCCAGCGTCAGGTTTGGTTGCCGCTCCAGCGCCCGGCGAATCGCCATCTTGTACAGGGTGCGATCCGCCTGCGCGCGGGTCGCCTGCACCGCCGCGCCCTTGCGCGAATTGAGGGTACGAAAATGAATTCCCGCCTCGTCTATGGCCTGCGCCATGACGCCGCCCAGAGCGTCGATCTCGCGCACGATATGCCCCTTGCCGATGCCGCCGATGGCCGGATTGCACGACATCTGCCCGACGGTTTCGATGTTGTCGGTCAGCAACAGGGTCTCGCAGCCCATGCGGGCGCTGGCCAGCGCAGCCTCGACACCGGCGTGCCCGGCACCGACCACGATGACCGCAAACCGCTCGGGATATTTCATGCAGATTGGATCTCAGGGCGCTCCGGCAGAACCGCCGAGGGCCTCCGGATATTGCTGGTGGTAGGAGTCGTAACTTTGCAAGATCGCCTGTGTGAAACGCCACGCCTCATCATGAGTCAGCTGGTTGTCTGGCGGGAGCACCAATCTGGTGTACAGGTTCGCGCCGTGCTCCGCCTTGAGACTGGCGAGACGCTGCTCCAGCCGCGCCTGACTGGCATAGTTCACCGGCTCGCTTTGCGCCGGCTCCTTCAGCTGAAACCGATAGCCGTCTTCGGTGCGAAAAAAGTACACATTGACCACATATTTGCCCGCCGCGCTGCGCGCCGGTCGCGCCAACGTGCGGTACTTGGCGTCGAGGGAGTCGTACTCTTCCTGCAAGGAGCGGTATCGGGCACCGGATTCATCCGCCAACGCCTGCAACGCGGCATTTTCCGCTTGCCGTTGGCGAATCAACTCGTTCAGCTTGTCGATTTCCGTGCTGGCGTCGGCGTTGCTTTGCGTGAGCGCCTGTTGCGCCGACTGCAACCGCTCGAGTAGCACCTGCTTGGCCAGCAATTCCCGTGTTTGCGTCTCGAAACGGGCGGCCAGTTCGCGCCCCTGCTGCTGCTCCTGTTGCAACAAGTCCTTCATCTGCTGCAGCTGGCCGGACACCGTTTGCAGTTGCTCGGACAGGGATTGGTTGGCGTCGGTGAGCGATTCGATCTCGCTGCTGGAACTTTGTTCGAGGGCGCCGAACTGCAATTTCAGATCGGCGATCAGCCGATTCAGCTCGGCCATCTGCGCGCGCGCTTGGTCGCGTAGCCGCGCCAGCTCGGCGGCGCGCGCCGTCAGCACCGCCACATTCTCCGCCAGTGATTGATTCTCCGCCTGCGCCTCGGCGATGGTTTCGCGCGCGATGCGGTCGCGCTCGGTGAGGGCTTGAACGTCCTGCGCCAACGCCTGACTCTCGGCTTGGGCGGCTGCCAGATTTTCGCTGGTGGTGCGCACCTGCTCGGTCAGCTGGTCGCGCTGGCCGATGATGTCGGCGAGTTGCGCCCCCAGCGCGATGTTTTCGGCGGTCATTTCCTCGAGTCGCTGCAGCTCCGCCAGCAGCCGCACCCGCAGGGCATCGCGCGCGCTCACGCTCTCCCCCAGAGATTGTTGCAGGTCGAGTATTTGCGATTCGAGGATGGCCAGTTTGTCCACCAGAGTCTGATTTTCCAACAAACTGGCTTCCTGCGCGCTCATGGTGGACACCAGCTGGCGGTCGAGCTCGAGATTGCGCACCATCATCACCGCCAACGCCATCAGGAAGATCATCACGATCACCGTCATGATGTCGGTGAACGACGGCCACACGCTGTCGTCGCCGACGCCACGGGCGCCGTGGCCGACTCGAAGGTCGATGAATCCGCTGTTTTCCGGCATGGTCGGCGGGGCTCGCTTGGTGTTACTTGGGCAGGCGGAAGCCTTCCTGCAGCAAATCGACCACCGCCGACAACAGTTCCCGATTTTCCGCGGCGGCGCGCTGTTGTTGCTCGCTGACCTGCGCCAGCATCCCGGCCAGCCGTGCCTCGGCGGAGCCGTCGTGGGCGGTCAGCTGCCGAGACAACGACTGGGTGGCTTCCAGCAGGGTTTGAATCGAGTCGTTATATTGCCGTTGGGACTGGTCGAAACGCTTGATCAATTTGCCGGCGCTGCGGATGCTGTCGGCGTAATCCTTCACCACCGCGTCCCGATCCGGCTGCATATCCGGCAGCAGGACGGTGGTGGTCGCTTCCTCCACTCGGCTGATCAGGTAGGTTTGGGTGTCGGTGAGCTTGATGTAGAAATAGCCGAACACGAGATAGGCGAGGATGGCCGTCATGGTGGTGGACAAGGCGGTGGACATGCCGAAGATCATGGTGCTGAGGCCGCTCGCCTGACCATCCGCCTGCCCGCTTCCCTGAATGATGTCCGAGGCCCCCAGCAGGGAAAGGGAGAGGGAAATGATGGTGCCGAAAACTCCGGTGAGTATCAGCACGTTGTGCACGAATTTGAGGAAGCTGTTGCGGCTGGATTCCGCCGCCAACAGGGTTGCCGCCAGCGCATTTTGATTGATGACGGCGCGTTGTCGATTGATTTGCTGCAGGATGCGATAGCGCTCGGCCACCATGGTGCGCGACGACACGCCGGCCAGCGGCTCCTCGTCTCGCTTGATGTTGCGCAGAAAGCGGGAGATGGCGGACTCCTGCATGCGATATTCGAGGAAGCGCCCGATCAACACCGCCAACCCACCGAGGAACAACAGCACGATGCTGCCGTTGATCGCCCATCCGAGCGCGTTGATCTGGTTCTTCAGGTAAATCAGGGAAACCACATCCCACTGCCACGCGACCACGCCGCCCAGCAGGGAAAACACCGCCAGCATCTGCAACAGCACGCTGCGGGTATAGTGGCGATGCGGTGATCGGTGCGGTGATCTTTTCGCGTCCATAATCGTAACTACCAAGGGGCCAAGGAAAAAGGGGGAAAGGGGAAACGCGCCAGTGTACCATTTCCGCCAAGCGCGCGGCAAAACCGTTCGCCTATTTGCCGATGCAGAACGAGGCGAAGATCATGCCGAGCAGCTCGTCGCTGTCCACCTCGCCGGTGATTTCCCCGAGAATGCGCTGACAAGCGCCCAGCTCCTCCGCCAGCAGCTCGCCGGCTCGGCTAGCGGAGAACTGCTCGATACCGGCGTCCAGACACCGAGCGGCGCGCCGCAGCGCATCCACATGCCGTTGGCGGGCGATGAAGCCGTCGCACTCGCCGTCGCGGAATCCGGCGTGGCGCTTGATCAACTCGCGCAACTCGGCCAAACCGTCGCCGCGCAGTGCCGACAGTGCCACCTCCCCATCGGCGGCGGCACCGGCACCGGCAACACCAGTAGACCGGCCGCTCACATCGATCTTGTTGCGCACCAAGCACAGCGGCACGCCGCTATCGGCATCGGCGACGGTACGCGCAAGCAACCGCTCGACCTCCCCCTCGGCGGTGTCGGCGTCGTCGATCACCAGCAGAATCAGCCCCGCCTGCCGCTGCGCCGCGCGCGCCCGGCGAACTCCCTCGACCTCGATCTCATCGGCGCTTTCGCGAATGCCGGCGGTGTCGATGAGCTCCACCGGCAACCCGTCGATCTCGATGAATTGTTCGAGCACATCCCGGGTGGTGCCGGGGATGGCGCTGACGATGGCGCGCTGCTGTTGCGACAACGCATTCAACAGGCTCGACTTGCCCGCATTCGGCGGCCCGGTCAACACCACCTTGAGGCCATCGCGCAGCAACTTCCCGCGGTGCGCCGAATCGCCCAGCCGGGCAAAGCGCCGCTGCAGTCGATGCAACCCAGCTGCGATATTCTCGTCGGCGAGAAAATCGATTTCCTCCTCGGGGAAGTCGATGGCAGATTCGATGAACATCCGCAGCTGCGTGAGTTCGCCGACGATCTCGTGGACGCGCGTCGAGAATTCCCCCTGCAATGAACGCATTGCCGAACGGGCGGCGGATTCGGTGCCGCTGGCGATCAGGTCGGCGACCGCTTCGGCCTGCGCCAAATCCAGGCGACCGTTGCGGAAGGCGCGCTCACTGAATTCCCCCGGACGCGCCAGCACGGCGCCCAGTTCGAGGCAGCGGCGTAGCAACATCTGCATCACCACCGGACTGCCGTGGCCGTGCAATTCCAGCGTGTGCTCGCCGGTGTAGCTGTCGGGCGCCGGGAAATACAGCGCCAGTCCGCGATCGATGGCCGTGCCGTCGCCGTCGCGGAAATCGCACAAACTGGCGTGGCGCGGCGCAGGCAGGGTGCCGGTCAGCGCCCGACACAGCGCGGGAATGCCGCAGCCGGAGAGGCGCGCGATGCTGATGCCGCCTCGCCCCGGCGGCGTTGCTACGGCGACGATGTCGTCTTGGCCGGAGAAGGCGCTGCGCTCGGACGGGGCGTTACGCGCCGGCCTCGAACTTGCGGGTGATGTAGTATTGCTGCGCAATGGAGAGCAGGTTGTTCACGACCCAGTACAAAACCAGCCCGGCGGGAAACCACAGGAAGAACACGGTGAACACGATGGGCATGGCCATCATGATCTTCTTTTGCAGCGGATCCACCGGCGCCGGATTGAGAAAAAACTGCGCCAGCATCGAGCCCCCCATGATCAACGGCAGGACGAAATACGGATCCGGTATCGACAGATCCTTGAGCCAAAAGAGGAAATCCGCCTGACGCAACTCCACGCTTTCCAAGAGCACCCAATACAACGCGATGAATACCGGAATCTGCACCAGAATCGGCAGACAACCGCCGGCCGGGTTGACCTTTTCACTCTTGTACAGCTTCATCATTTCCTGCTGGAAACGCTGCTTGTCGTCGCCGTAGCGCTCCTTCAGGGTTTTCATGCGCGGCTGCAGTTTCTTCATCTTGGCCATGGACTTGTAGCTGGTCGCGGACAGCGGATAGAAAACCGCCTTGACCAGCAAGGTCAGCAGAATGATCGCCCAGCCCCAGTTGTGCACCACGCCGTGAATCTTGTCCAGTAGCCAGAACAACGGATCGGCGATGGGCGTCAGCCAGCCGTAATCGACCGTCAGCAACAGCCCTTCCGCTTGCTGCTGCCTTAGGCGATCCTGCTCCTTGGGGCCGACGAACAGGGCGGTGCTGACCACGCCTCGCTCGCCGGAGGCGACGCGGACCGGCTGAGTCGTCTTGTAGCCGATGCGGTAACTCGGATTGGCCGCCTCGCCGCCGACGCCGGAATAGAACGCATAGCCGTCGGAACCGCCGGGCAGCCACGCGGCCACGAAATAGTGCTGCATCATGGACACCCAGCCCGCTGTGGTGGACACCGCCAGCGGCGATTCCCGCATGTCGTCGTAGGGAATCTTGTCGTACTGCTCCTCGGCTGTATAGATGGCCGCGCCGTGATAGCTGGGCAGCCGACCGAGGAAACCCAGCGAACTCTCCTGCACCACCTCGGTCTGCTTCAGCTGGCCGTAGACAAAACCGTTCCACACTTGCCCGCTGCGGTTGTCCACGCGGAAATCCACTTCGATTCGATAGCTGTCGCGGCGGAATCGAAACACCTTCTGATAGGCAACCCCGTCCGGCGCGCGCCAGTCGAGGACGACCTCCAGGGCGTCATCCTCGCCGAGATCGTGGATCAGCCGATCGACCGAATAGGTAACGCCGTGATTCGGATATTCCCGTCCCGACCCGATCAGGCCGCTCTGGGCGATAAACAAACCAGGCGCCTCGCGGTGCATGAGCACGAACGGCTGATCCGGCTGATCCACGCTGACCGGATGGCGCAACAACTCGACTCGCACCAGATCGCCGCCGCGCGGGTCGATGTGGGCGCGCACCAGATCGGTGGTAACTTGAATCAACTCCTCGGAGGCCGACGATGCCGGGGCGTACTGCGCCTCGACCGCGCCGTCCGCCCGTGGCGGAGTTGGCAACGCCGGCGCCTCGGGGATGTCGCTGGCCGTGCTCTGAGCGACCTCGCCGCCGCCGACCACCTCGGCGCCTCGGCTCGTCTGCCGGCCATCGCCAACCGCCGGGGCCGTGGCATACTGCTGCTGGAACTCGACCCACGACTGCCAGATCATCACCAGCACCAGAGCGAGCGCGCCGATCAGTATGATTCGCTGGATTTCCAGATTAAACATGATCTTCCTGCCATTCATCCCGACGAGCCGAGCCTACCCGTGATGTGCCGCCAACTCCCGACACCGGCGGCACCGACGGCACCGGATCGTAGCCGCCTGCGTGCCACGGATGGCATCTCCCGATTCGCCGAAGCGCCATCCACCCGCCTCGCAACGCGCCGTGCCGCTCGATAGATTCCATCGCGTAGTTGGCGCAGCTGGGGTGGAAACGACAGCATCGCCCGAGAAACGGGCTCAGCGTCAGTTTGTATGCCTTGATCAGCAGTATCAGCGGTTTTCGCATCTGTGGCGGGCCCTCGCCCACAAATTGTCCAGTTCGGCGCGCAACCCGAAATTGGCTCGCTCGGCAGCGCCCTGTTTGGCAATGACGACATAATCCACGGCGCCCAGTTGTCGTTGGTGCCGGCGAAACGACTCCCGCGCCACCCGTTTGATCCGATTGCGCTCCACCGCCTTCTTGCTCACCCGCTTCGACACCGCCAGACCAACCCGAGGATGCCCCACATCGTTGGGGGCGGCGTGGACGCTGAAATGCGCGCCGTGCACCCGTCTCCTGTACGCGAAAATCGCCGTGAACCGCTTGCCCTCCACGAGCCGCAAGCACCGGCTGAAACCTGCCGCGGCAGGCGGCTTGGGGGGGATGATGGTCAGGCGCTTGGGCGCAATCAGCGCTCAGGCGCTCAAGCGCGCCCGCCGTTTGGCGCGTCGGGCATTGATCACCGCGCGCCCGGCTCGGGTGCGCATACGCTCGCGAAAACCGTGGGTTCTCTTTCGTTTCAGTACGCTGGGTTGGAAGGTGCGTTTCATGGTGATTCGCTACAGCCGGATAGGGTAGCGGAATCTACCCCGTTTGCCGAAAAATAGCAAGATGGTCGGGCTTCATGCCAATCGACTCACCGCCGCCACTCGGCGCAAACGGGCAGGCCGAAACCCGCCCGCCGCGCCGCCCCCTACCAGCGCACCACTCCGCGCAACATCAGGCCGTGGGTGGTGGCGTTGTCGGTGGGTTCGGCGATGTTGCCTTCGAGGTTGAGGTCGAGATTGAAGCGGTCGTTGCCCGGCAGGGTGGTCAGGCGCCAGCCGAGGCGCCAGATGTGGCCGGTTTCGTGTAGGCCGAGGCTCAGGTGCGGTGCGCCGATCCAGGCGCCATCGAAGGCCGCCATGCCGTAGCCGATGCGGGTGGACAGGGATGCGCCCTCGTCGGGCTGTGCCGCCGCCGAAGTGTGGGCTACGGTGTCGTCTCCCCACAGATGCGCCGCTTGCGCGGTGGCGCCCCAGGCCGGTGCCAAGCGCAGAGAGAGGCCACGCCCGCCCGCGTTTGCGGCCAGTTGCGCCGCGCCGGATATGCTCCAATCCCGACGATCATGACGCCACAGCGTGCGCGTTCGTCCTTCCATGGTCCAGCGGGTATTCGGGTCGTCGTAATGCACCGCACCGCCGAGTTCGATGGCTTCACCGGTGGCGCCGTCGCCGCTTTCGTTGCGCAAACCCAACTCCAGCGACGGCGTGAGTATGGCGCCGGTAGTGAGTATGCGGGTGTGATCGCCCGTCAGCGCCAAGCGCAATCGGCGCGCATCCACGGAATGCGATGCGACCGCGCCGTCTGCGCCAACCCGCAGGCGCGCGCTCCACAATTCCGACTTGAATGCGAGGGTGGTGTGGCCGCCTTCGATCAGGTCGGCGTACTCTCTCAATTCGCCGCGTGCGCCGACAGCGATGCTGTTCAGGGAGGCGTCATTGCTAGTGCGCGCGCCGCCGCGTTGTTGCGGCTCGACCGTGCCGGTGCCCCAACCTATCGAGCCCCACGCATACAACCGCTCGTCCACGCGCCAGCCGAGATACGGGTGCACGCTGCGCATGTCGAAGTCGTATTTGCCGCGTGCCTCGCCGCCGTCTTCATCCCAGTCGAATCCCCCTGAACTCCAAGAGAGCACGGCGCCGGCCGCCACGATTTCGTTCAATCGTCGGTCGGCGCCCACATGCACATCCAGCGCGCTGCCGTCCCACTCGATTCCACGGTGCTCGCCGGCCAGGCTGCGGTGGCGACCGCTACCCCACAGATTTACCCCGACTCCGCCCGCGTCGCCGCTCAGCGATTGGGCGAACGACAGGCCGGACAGCCAGCCCGCGGTGGTCGTATCGGCGACATTGGCGGCGTTGGCGCGCAGGTTTTCGGCGAGGTTCATGGTAAAGCCATTGCCCGCGTCCGTAGCGGCAGGCGAGTCGCCGGACATGAGGCGCTCCATGCGCTTGCTCACCGCATCCATGGCGCCGCCGGTTATCACGCGCGCCACCTCCGGCGCCAACGCATGCGCCGCGCGCGTCAAGGCGGACGACGATAATCGGGTTACCGTCAAGCGGTAGTTCTTGCTGGTAGCGCCATCCTGCGAGGTTACTTCAACCACGATCTCGTTGGCCCCCGGCGAAAGTGCAATGGCTTCACTCTCCATGCCGCTGGCGGCCGCCGCAAGGTTGCCGGCCGAGCCCAGGCGCAGGGTCGCGCCGCGCGTGGCGACCGTCGCCGTTACCTTCAGGTGCGTCAGGGCGCTTTCTACCTGAGCCGTGTAGGCGAGGGTATTTGCCGAAAACGCCGGAGACAGCGTGATTGCCTCGAACGAGCCGGCGGCGTCGGCGCTGGCGCTTGCCGTCAGTGCGCTCAGACTGACCGAATCGCGGGTTATCGTCACCGTGTAGGTGTTGGTGCTACTGTTGTCCGCCAAAGTTATCGCGACCGATATGGCATTGGCGCCGACATCGAGTTTGATGGCCGAACTCGCCGTACCGCTGGTGACTGCCGTGAGTGTGCCGCCCTGCTTGCCCACCGTGATCGGGGCGGTGGCTGTCGGCGTTACCCGTACATGGGTTACCGCATTGTCCACCGAAGCCGTGTATGCGTTTATACCCGCGGCGAAGGTCGGGGCGTAGGTGAGGGCAGTGCTGCTGAAAGTGGTGCCGCCATCCTCGCTGGCGTGCACCAGCAGAGCGCTCAGATTGACACTGGATAAGCGCGGCGTGCCACTGCCGGTGGCCCAGGCACCAACCCCGTCCGCATTGCGCGCGCGCACGCGCACATTGTAGGTGGTGCCGTTGATCAGGCCGGTGATGGAGGCGGTCGTGCCGCTGTGGGTTACGGTGGTCCAGCTGGTTGCCGCAGCGGTCTTGTACTGTGCCGTATAGCCGCCCACCGTGCCCGAAGGGGCGTTCCAGCTCAGCGCCAAACTGGCATCGCCCGCCGATACCTGCAAGCCGGTAATATCGGGCGACGCCAGCGGGCAGGTGGTGGAGATTTGCAGGAAGATCTTTTGCCCCGCCTGCCAGTTCGGATTGGTGGTGGACAGAATGTAAAGGCCTGCAGTAAGTGGCGTGCTCAACGAATACGAGGTCGAACCCATGCAGAAATTCAAGGCTTTGAGTTGCGGGTTCGGCGTTTCTATTAAGTCCATCTGGATTCCGTGCGCATTCCCGCTGAGTAAGGTTTGGCCACTCCCTTTGAGTAAGCTTATGCTATAGCTCGTGCCGCCGATGACAAAATTGTTGTCCGTCAGCTGAGACGAACACGATGCCTGCTCACCTTCACAACCAAAGCCGCCCGACATTATTTCCTGAGCCGTCAGCGTGGCGGACCACAGCGGCTGATTGGTATTCTGCGTCTTCGTGATTGTTACCGTGTAGGTGTTCACGGTTGCGCTATTTTGCGAGGTTACCACCACATCGATCATGGTAGTGCCCGCATTGAGTTCGATGGCCGCGCTTTGGGCGGTACTGACGATGGTCGCCGGAGCGTAGCCTCGCTTGGCTACGGTCATGGTCGCGCTCGCCGAGGCGGTGTTCAGAGTCGGCATCAACTTGACATGGGTGGTGGTGCTGGTACTCGGCAACAACGCGGTGTATGCCCTGCCTGCGCCGGACAAAGTGATGTTGCTGTATGTGCCACCGGCGCTGGCGGCGCCGTTCGCCGCCAGTGCTTGCAGAGTGGCCTGCGCGGCGGCGGGGTTGGCGGGGAACAAGGTGAAGGTGAATACGAGGGCAACTGCCAGCAACGCGGGCAATGTGTGCCATGCCGGAGTCGGGCGGCGGGTGTTCATCGGGTTTCTCCGATTGTATTTTTCATGGAAAAAGTCTTTCCGACTCGCCATGCCGCTCGCGAATCGGGGCACTACATAGTTGAAACGAGGCTATTTGAAAACATCTCCGGTGGCTTGTCAACAGGCCATCGCTACCGCCGCCGCCCGCTCATCCCTTCCAGAAAACCGAAGTGAACAACACCAGCAGGGTGAACAGCTCGAGGCGGCCGAGGAGCATGGCGAAGGTCAGTACGGCCTTGCCGAGGTCGCTCACCGCGGCGTAGTTGCGCGCCACTTCGCCGAGGCCGGGGCCTAGGTTGTTGAGGCAGGCGGTTACCGCGGAAAAGGCGGTAACCGGATCGGCGCCGCCGGCCAACAACAGCAACAGCAGCAGCACATAGCTGAGCAGATAGAGGGAGAGGAAGCCCCACACCGCGTTGATCACGGCGTCCGGCACGGCCTTGCCGCCGAGTTTGACCGGCATCAGGGCGTTGGGGTGCACCAGTTTGGAGATTTCCCGCGCGCCCTGTTTGTACAGCAGGATCATGCGCACGATCTTCATGCCGCCGGCGGTGGAACCGGCGCAGCCGCCGGCGGTGCTCAGCAGGATCAGCATGATCGGCAGGAAGGCCGGCCACAGTGAGAAGTCGGTGGTGGTGAAGCCGGTGGTGGTGGCGATGGACACTACCTGCAACGCACCCTGCACCAGATTGTCGACGGTGGGGGCGAATACATCGTAGTGGACGAGCGCAGCCACGGTGAGTGCGAGCACCGCCAGCAGCAGGCCGAAATAGACCTTGGCCTCCGGATCGCGCAGGTAGATCGCTGGCGTGCGCGAGCGCAGGGCGGTGAAGTGCAGGGCGAAATTCAGGCCGGACAGGAGCATGAAGACGATGGCGACCAGATTGATCGGGGTGCTGTTGAAATGGCCGAGGCTGGCGTCGTGGGTGGAGAAGCCACCGATGGCGATGGTGGAAAAGGCATGACCGACGGCGTCGAAGGGGGTCATGCCGGCTAGGTAGTAGCTGAGAGCACAGGCGACGGTGAGGCCGAGGTAGATGTACCACAGCCCCTTGGCGGTTTCGGTGATGCGCGGCGTCAGCTTGTTGTGCTTCACCGGCCCGGGGACTTCGGCGCGATACAGTTGCATCCCCCCGACCCCCAGCATGGGTAGGACGGCCACCGCTAGCACCACTATGCCCATGCCGCCGAACCATTGCAGCTGTTGTCGGTAGTAGAGGATGGAGGGCGGCAGGTCGTCGATGGCGGTGAGGATGGTGGCGCCGGTGGTGGTCAGGCCCGACATGGATTCGAACACCGCGTCTATGACGCCGATGGCCGGCTGCGGCAGCAACAGCAGGGGCACTGCGCCCATGGCCGACAACACCGTCCAGAACAACACCACCACGAGAAAACCGTCGCGCACGCGCAGGTCGCCGGGATGGCGGCGCACCGGCAGCCAGCAGGCGACGCCGAGGGTGAGGTTGAGCGCCATGGCGGCGAGGAACGGCAGCATGACGCCGTCCGCGGTGTACCAGGAAATGGCGATGGGCGGAATCAGGGAGACGCTGAATCCGAGCAGCAGAATGCCGAGAACCTTGATGACCACCTTGCCGTGCATGTTTACCGTTCCGTACCGCCTCGAATCTCAGAAGAAAGTCGCGGACACTTGGAAGAGTTTCTCCACATCCGGAATGCGGCGCTTGTCGATGACGAAGATGATGACATGATCACCCTCTTCGATGACGCTGTCGCGACCGAGGCTGAGCAGTTTGTCGCCGCGCATGACGGCGCCGATGGTGGCGCCGGGCGGCAGTTTGACCGACGCCAGTGGGCGGCCGACGATGCGCGAGGTGGTGCGATCGCCGTGCGCCACCGCCTCGATCACCTCGGCCACGCCGCGCCGCAGGGAATGAGCCGCCTTGACATCCCCCCGCCGCACATGGGAGAGCAACGCGCTGACGGTGGCCAGCCGGGGGGAGATGGCGATATCCAGCCCGCTACTCTCGATCAGGTCGATGTAGGCGGCGCGGTTGACGATGGCCATGGCGCGGCGCGCGCCGAGGCGCTTGGCCAGCATGGCCGAGAGGATGTTGGCTTCGTCTTCGTTGGTCAGGGAGCAGAACAACTCCATGGCGTCGATGTTTTCCTGACGCAGCAGATCTTCGTCGGCGGCGTCCCCCTGCAACACCACGGTGTCCTCCAATTTCTCCGAAACCCACTTGGCGCGCGCCACATTGCGCTCGGTCAACTTGACCTGAAAACCGGTCTCCTCGAGGGATTGCGCCAGACGGAAACCGATGTTGCCGGCACCGGCGATCATGATGCGCTTGCCCACGGACTCGCTGCTGCGCAACTCCTGCATGACCTTGCGTATATCGTCCCGGGTGGCGATGAAGAACACCTCGTCGTCCAGCTCGATCACGGTTTCGCCGGTGGGGATGATGGCGCGATCCTGACGATAGATGGCGACCACGCGGGTGCTCACCGACGGCAGATGATTGGCCAGCTCGCGCAATGCCTGCCCGACCAGCGCCCCGCCACTATAGGCGCGCAGGCCCACCAGACGAATCTTGCCGCCGGCGAAGTCGATCACCTGCAGCGCGCCGGGATACTCGATGAGACGCAGAATCTGATCGGTAACGATCTGTTCCGGGCTGATGATCACATCGATGGGGATGGAACCGTGGCAGAACAGGTCGGCGTGGGCGAGATAGTCGGGGGAGCGCACCCGCGCGATCTTGGTGGGCGTGTTGAATAGGGAATGGGCGACCTGACAGGCGATCATGTTGATCTCGTCGCTGTCGGTTACCGCCAGCAACATATCCACATCCTCCACGCCGGCGCGTTGCAGCACCCGAGGCGACGACGCCTGCCCGTGCACGGCGCGGATGTCGAGGCGATCCTGCAAACTCTCGAGCACCTTGAGGTTGCGATCCACCAGGGTGATGTCGTTTTCCTCCCGCGACAGAATTTCCGCGGTGGAAGCGCCCACCTGCCCGGCGCCGAGAATGATGATCTTCATGGCGATTCTTGTGCGGATGCGGATGCGGGTTGTTGCGTGTTGCCCAGCCGACAATAGTAGAAGCCGTCCCCCGAATGGACGCCCGGCAGGCGCTGGCGGCCGAACTCGGTGGCCACAGCGGGCGGCGCCGCGAGGGGTTGCGGCTCGGCATCCCGTTGGCGCGCGAGGAACTGCGCGATCACCGCGTCATTCTCCGCCGGCAGAATCGAACAAGTCATGTACGCCAGTGTACCGCCGGGGCGCAACAATGGCCACGCCTGCGACAGCAGATCGAGCTGTTGGCGGGCGAATTTGGCGATGTCCTCGGGGCGGCGGCGGTGCTTGATGTCGGGATGCCGCCGAATCACCCCGCTGCCGCTGCAGGGCACATCCAGCAGAATGCGGTCGAACGGGCGGCCGTCCCACCAAGTCTCGGCGCGAGTCAAATCCGCCGCCACCACTTCGGCCTGCAAGCCGAGGCGCGCCAGATTTTGCTCGACGGCGGCGATGCGATCCGGCAAATCGACGGCCACCAACGCCGCCGCCTTTGTCGCCGGATTGCACGCGCCGGATTCGAGCAGCAGGCAGGTCTTGCCGCCGGGCGCGGCACACCCGTCCAGCACCCGTTCCCCCGCACGCAATCCGACCACGGCTTCGGCCAGTTGCGCCGATTCGTCCTGCACCGAGACCAACCCGTCGGCAAAACCCGGTATGCGCGCCACCGGCACGGGCGTAGCCAACGTTACCCCCAACTCGCTGTGCTCGGTCGGCGTCGCCGCCACACCGGCCTCGGCAAGCAGTTCGAGATAGGCGGCGCGGCTGGTTTTCCGCCGGTTGACGCGCAGGGTCAGCGGCGGTTTGCGGTTGCTCGATTCGAGGATGAGTCGGTAGTGGTCGGGCCAGTGGGCGCGGATTTCCCGATACAGCCAGCGGGGGAACGAATAGCGCGCCGCGCCCGACGGTATCTCCTGCTCGATCTCCGCGCGGCGCGCGAGGAAATTGCGCAACACGCCGTTGATCATGCCGCCGGCCCAGGAAAAACGGGTGCCGGCCACAGATTGCACGCTGGGGTCGAGGACGGCGTGGGGGGGCGTGCGCATGTATTCGAGCTGATAACAGCCGTTGATCAGGATGAAGTGCACCAGGCGATCGCGCTGTTTGATCGGGCGGCGCAGCAGGCTCGCCAGCAGGCCGTCGAAATAATGATAGTGGCGGCAGGCGCCGTAGCAAATTTCCTGCAACAGGGCGCGGCGGCGACAGCGCTCGGCGCCGCGAGCCGCGAGGGCGTCGTCGAGGGAGTGGCCGCGATCGACCACATCCCGCACCGCGCGGGCGGCGGCCAGATACAGGACCGGCGAATCCGATGTCAATGTCGATGCCGCTGCGGTTCGCGCTGCGGCAGGGCGAAGCGCATGCCGGGCGCGATGTGCATACCGTTCAGCAAGGCGGCCACGGGCATGGGCGCACCCCCCGGTTTCTGCACTTCTCTGAGCACCAACGCGCCCGCGCCCGTACCGGCACCGGTGCCGGTAGCCACCGCAATGCCGCTCTTGTCCACCCGCACGATTTCCCCCGGAGCAACTTTCGCCGCCGTGTGCTCGGCACACGCCCGCAATACTCTGATCCGCAGGCCGTCGAGATCGGTGGTGGCCACCGGCCACGGATTGAAGGCGCGCACCCGGCGTTCGAGGGTGGCCGCGTCGAGGAGCCAATCCAATCGGGCTTCGGCCTTCTCCAGTTTATGGGCATAGCACACCCGGCTTTCGTCCTGCGGCGTGCCCTCGAGCGAGCGCGCAGCGATGGCCGGGAGGTTGGCCGCGAGCAACTGCCCGCCGAGGCGCGCCAGTTTGTCGCGCAGACTGCCGCCGGTGTCGTCCGCGGCGATGGGGATGGATTCACTCGCCAGCACGGGGCCGCCGTCGAGGTCGAGATTCATCTGCATCAGGGTCACGCCGGTAACGGCGTCGCCGGCCTCGATGGCGCGCTCGACCGGCGCGGCACCGCGCCAGCGCGGCAGCAGTGAGGGGTGGATGTTGACGCAGCCGAGGGACGGTATGGCCAGCACCGAGTCCGGCAGGTGCAGGCCGAATGCGACCACTACCATCAGATCGGGACGCAACCCCTCGAGCTGGGCGATGGCGGCACGGTCGAAGGATTCGGGCTGGAATAGCGGTAGTTCATGCAACCGCGCAAATTGCTTCAGCGGACTCGCCAGAAGATTGCGACCGCGGCCGCGAGGGCGATCCGGCTGGGTGTAGACGCCGACGCAATCTACCGAGTCCGCCGCGAGCAGGGCCAGCAGAGAGGGCACGGCAAAGGCGGGAGTGCCCGCGAACACGACTCGCATCGCACGCACCGCTGCCACCGACCGACCACGGGGGTCAGGCGGCCTCTGCTTCGGCGGCGTGGTGTTTGCTGAGTTTCTTGCGAATCCGGCTCTGCTTCATGCGCGAGAGGCGGTCGATGAACACCTTGCCGTCGAGGTGGTCGATTTCGTGCTGAATGCAGATGGCCAGCAGGTCGTCGGCGGCGATTTCAAAGGGACGCCCGTTCACATCCTGCGCGTTGATCATCACCGTCTCGGCGCGTTTTACCGTGGCAAAGACGCCGGGCACCGACAGGCAGCCCTCTTCGGTTTCCGCTTGGCCGCTCAATTCGGAGATTTCCGGGTTGACGAAGACGCGCAGATCGTTCCTTTCCGCCGACAAGTCCATCACCACCACGCGCTTGGGCACGCCGACCTGCACCGCCGCCAGACCAATGCCGGGAGCCGCATACATGGTTTCCGCCATGTCCGCCACCAACCGCTCCAAGTCGTCGTCGAATTCGGTTACCGGCTGGGCGACTTGCCGCAGGCGGCGGTCGGGATACACTAGAATGTCAAGGGTGGCCATGGTTGCTACATGCTACATGGTGCCGTGGGGGTGAGCGATTGTATGCCACGCACGCGAAAATTGCCACACGAGGGCGGCGGGGGTTGACAGGCGGCGGGTTGCGCCGTAAAAGGTGCGGGCGCATTAAATTCAACGGAATACAGCGAGATTCCCGACTCGATTTATCACCTAACCGAAGAGGCCAACGCCATGAAAAACATCTACACCTTCGCCCGCACGCCGGCAACACGCAATTACACGGTCGCCGATCTCAGAGCGCTGAAAGGTTCGGGGAAACGGCTGACCATGTGCAATCCGGCCAACGAGACGGAAATTCGGGCTTGCGTGGACGCCGGCATCGACACGCTCACCGTGTGGGACAACCAGCTGGAGCGATCGCGCGAGATCGCCCCCTGCCACTTCACCGGCACCGCCATGAACTGGAGCCAATACGCCACCCCCGAGGAAATTCTGCGCGCCGCTATCGACTGCATGGAGCGCGGCGCGGACATGTATTTCACCAACCGCAGTTACGATGTGGTCGAGATGCTGGCGAAGGAGAGCATTCCGGTGCAGGCGCATATGGGTTTGGTGCCGTCTCTGAGCACTTGGTACGGCGGCCTGCGCGCCTTTGGCCGCACCGCCGAGGAGGCGATGGAGATTCACCGCACCTTCAAGCGATACGAGGACGCCGGATGTTTTGCCGTGGAGATCGAGTGCGTCGCGGAGAAGACTCTGGCGCTGCTGAACGACAAGACTTCGATCGTTACCTTTTCGCTGGGGTCGGGGAATGCGGGCGATGTGATATTCCTGTTCATGTCGGATATTTGCGGCGAGTCGACCGATCCGCCCAAGCACGCCCACGCCTTCGGCAATCTCGCGCCCCTGCACCAGCAGCTGTATGACCAGCGGGTGGCCGCCCTACAAGCATTTCACGCGGAAGCCACGGCGAAGAAATTTCCCTACTCGGCGCAATCCATCGCCATGCACCCTGGCGAAGAGGCGAAGTTGCTGGAAGCCGTTGATAAACTCTGAGTCGCCACCGCCGCCACCGCCCGACAAACGCCTGCGCGCGGACGAATTGCGGGGTATCACGCGCCGCACGCTACGCCACTACGACGACCACGCCGACGCATTCTGGGCCGGCACGCGAGATCACGATGTGGAGCAGAACATCGACGCCCTGCTGGCCGAGCTGCCGGGCACTCCGCCGTGGCGCATTCTCGATTTCGGTTGTGGGCCGGGGCGGGACTTGATGCGCTTTCGGCAGATGGGTCACCAGCCGGTGGGGTTGGACGGCTCGCCGGCTCTGGTCGCCACGGCGCGGCGAAATTGCGATTGCGAGGTGTTGCTGCAGAATTTCCTGACTCTCCGCCTGCCGCAATCGCATTTCCACGGCGTTTTCGCCAACGCCTCGCTGTTTCATGTACCCGCTCAGTCGTTACCCCAAGTGCTGGAGGCGCTGTGGCAGACCCTGATGCCCGACGGCGTACTGTTTTCGTCGAATCCGCGCGGCGACAATCAGGAAGGCTGGAACGGCGAACGCTACGGCTGCTTCCACGACCTGACCCAATGGCGCGCCTACCTCACCGCCGCCGGCTTCCGCGAACTGCGGCACTATTACCGCCCAGCGGGCAAACCGCGCCACGAGCAACCGTGGTTGGCCAGCGTGTGGCGGAAGGAGATGTAGCGGTGCGGCGGGGAATCTGTGCTTGCTTTTATCTGTTTTTTGTAATATACATTGCGAATGGTTTCCGATAGATCACATCCCCCAGCTGGAACGGTATCGGTTTTCGCCGCAGCCAAGCGGCTCGGCGAACAGGCTGGCTGGTCGCTATCCCATCTCGAAATGCAGAAGATGCTGTATCTCGCCCACATGTTTCATTTGGGCAAGCACGGCACCCCGTTGGTTCGCGGGCAATTCGAGGCCTGGGATTATGGGCCGGTGCACCCCGCGCTGTACCATAGACTCAAGATTTTCGGATCATCTCCGGTCAGGAATATCTTCCGCCGCGATGGCGATGTGTCCGAAGGCCAATCCGAACTGATCAAAGAAGTGCTGGATGCCCTTCCGGATACCTCTTCAGGACGGCTGGTTGCGATCACGCATTGGGAGAATGGCGCATGGGCAAAGCACTATCAGCCCGGCGTTCGGGGCATCCCCATACCCAATGAAGACATCATTGAAGAATTCAATTCAAGAATTCGAAAATTCGAAAACTCAAGGAAGAACGGGCCGCAAGCAGTTGAGCACCGATGAATTTATTTCGGCTTTTGCCCAAGATAAGCTGACGCGGAAAGATGTTGTAATAAAACAACTTCAGGATGATCTCGCCCAGGAAAAGGATAGGAGAAGGGAAGATTGGTTTATCGGCATCGTTCTCTTTACAGTACTCCTTAATGTCTTCTTTTTTACGGTTATACCTACCCTCAGCGGCCCCTTTGTCCTGCTGATTCTGGAGCTTCTTATTCTATTTCCGCTCGCCAAGCGTCTGGGAATGGAACAAATTGCCGAGATGATCGATCGGATTCTTGGGCGCATGGCATCCGGTGTGGGAAATAAAAACCGGAATTGAACCACCCTTTCTACACTGCGACTTTACCCGCCTGCGAAATTCCCCAACGCCGCACGAGTTTTATCCGGGCGCGGCGAAATCAAGCAATTCGGCCTACCCGTGGCCACTGCGGTGATGGTGGCGTTGACGAATAGTTCGCCGTCGATGTCATGGCGGATGTGGTTGTCGGCTTGCTTGATGCGAGTTTCGACGGCGACGGCGCCGGCCGACTCGGCCAGATCGGTCGCTTCCCGCGTGGCGATCTCCACCGCTTTTTTCATCGCCACATCGAGGGTGTCGAACACCATCGGCTGGGCGTTGTGGAACAGGTGGAAGACGCCGAATTGCGGCTGGGTAATGGTTACATGGAAGCTCTGCACCACCGCCCCCAGCGCCGCCCCCACGGCATTGGCGGTTTGCGCGTGCGGCGGCTGGCACAGTTCCACGGCCAGCTGCTTGGCCACCCCGGGGAAGTAGTCGCGCGCCGGGCCGCCGACCGCGACGATGGGATAGTTTTCGGCGAATGCCAGCCGAAACAGCGGCTTGGCGGTATGCGCGCCGTCGCCGGGGCCGCCCAGCACGATGTCGCTCAGCAGTTGCGTCAGATTGCGGGATTTGCAATCTGACAGCCTGCCGTGCTGATTCAATCCGGCCTCGATGATCTTCTCGCCGATTTGCCTCACCACCAGCGCGAACACCTCCCGACACGGCGCCGCCACATCGTCCGCCGGCCAGTTGCCACAGCCATACAGGCGGCGCATCTGCCGCGCCCAGATGGCCGCCCCCAGCCGCGCCCCGCGAGCCTCCCAGTGGGTGCTCAGGCCGAGTACATGGGTGGCGTCGGAGGGCGTAAAACCGCTGTAGATAACCAGCCCCATGCGCTCCAATCTGGCGAGGGCGCGCAAGCCGGGGCGATCGCAATCCACCAGCGATTCGAGTTCCACCGGCTCGTCCGCCAGCATTTCCCAAGCGCGCAGTTCGGTCGCGCTCAGCTGCCGCAGCAACGCCTCGTTCCTCTGCAGCCGCAGGGCGAAACGGTTGTGTCGCGGGCTCGGCGAAGCCGCCAGCTGCCGTTCCAGCCGCGCCAGCACCGCGGGGAATTGGTGAGTCAGCAGGCTGAGCGGCACCACCCGCCGCCCGGACAGGGCGAGTTTGCCCTTGAAGCAGACTTCGCTGTCGCCGCCCAGGCCGACGGAAACCACCCGAATGGCCTCGACCATCGGCTGCCAATCGCCGATGCGGGCGCCATCCTCGCACAGTTCGGGCTGGCCGTCGGTAACCACGGCGATGTCGGTGGTGGTGCCGCCCATGTCCACCACGATGGCGTCGCGCCGCCCGCTCAAGGCACACGCGCCGATGACGCTCGCGGCGGCGCCCGACAGCACCGTGGCCACCGGTTGGCGCAATGCGGTGCGCACATTCACCAGCGAGCCGTCGCCCTTGACGATCATCAACGGCGCGGCGATATTGCGCTGCTGCAGGGTCGCCTCCACCGAGCGGATCAACGACTGGATATACAGGATCATGCGGGCATTCAGGGCGGCGGTCAGCGCGCGGCGCGGCGCGCCCAGACTGGTGGCCAGCTCGTGGCCACAGGCGACCGGCTTGCCGCTCAGTTCGCCCACCAGTTTCCGCAGGGCGACTTCGTGAGCCGGATTGCGCGTGGCGAACAAACCGGACACGGCGAAGGCGGAAACCCGCTCCATCTGCGCGCGGATGCGGGCGGCGGCGCGCTCGGTGTCCAGCGGGGCGAGTTCGGCGCCGACGGCGTCGTGGCCGCCGCCCAGAGTGGTGATCGAGTCGCGCTCCAGAATTTCGTACAGGCCGCTCTTTTCCACCTGCTGTTCGCTGTAGCCGGGCAACAGGATGGCCACCGGCGCGCCGCGTCCTTCCACCACCGAGTTGGTGGACAAGGTGGTGGACAACGCCACCAAGTCCACCGAGTCGAGCAGTTCCGGCGGCAGCGCCGCGAGCACATCGGCGATGCCGATGGCCAGATCGTGGCGGGTGGTGAGGCGCTTGGCGGCGGCGATGACCTCACCGCCGTCGAGGATGACGGCGTCCGTGTAGGTTCCGCCGGTGTCGATTCCCAGTTGGCGGGGCATGTCGGGGTACGGGGTGCGGGGTGATAACTGTTGGGGAGAAGGGCGATTCTATAGCAAGGGCAAGGCTACGCGCTCAGTTGCTCAGTCGTTCAGTCGCTCAGCCGCTCAGTCGCCGCGCTCGGCGGCGTCCGTGGAAACTCCCCCGCCGCCAGCGCGGCCACAAACGCGCGCATGTGAAAGGCCGCGTGGGGCGCCGCATAGCGATACGCCGCGCCTTCGGGACAGGCGACGCGCGCCTGACAGCCCTCGGCCATGCACTTCGATTCGGGGTTGGACTCGAGATAACGGAAGCAGGATTCAACATCGTAGCCGGCTTCGCCAAAGGCGTTTACCGGGCAGGCGCGCAGGCACGGCTGGGGGCGGCATCGCCGGCAGATTTCCTCGGCGGCGGCAATGGCGGATGGCGCGTCCACGAGCGGCGCGTCCAGAGCGAGGGCGAAGCGATAGGCGTGCCACAGGCCGAATTGCGGGTGAATCAACATACCGAGCCGGGAGTTCTGCAGATTTTCGGCTTTCTTCGCCCAGCGCAGGAACGGGCGGTACGGCGAGCCGCCGAACGGAAACAGCGCCCGCGCCGAAAACGCCGCCGCGAGCTCCCGGCCGATTCGCTCGCTCCAGCGATTCAACGGGTCGGGGCGCTGGTCGCGATATTCCGCCGAGCGGCTGAACGCCTCCCACAGCGAGGAGCCGGTATTGCCGAACAACAGCAGATATTCCGCCGCCACATTCTCGGCGATGTCCGGTACCTCGTCATCCGCATCGACGACAAAACCGCCGCGCGGGATCAGGCCGTGGCGGGCGGCGGCGGCGCGGATGGTCGCAAGGGATACTTTTCGCTGGTGCGTAGCCGTGCTCATGGCGGTTGGATGGATGGCCGCGCCGCTCAGGTCTTCGGCAGCGTAACCCCCTGCTGCCCCTGATATTTCCCGCCGCGATCCCGATACGACACCTCGCAGTCTTCGTCGCTCTCGAAAAATATCACCTGAGCGACCCCCTCGTTGGCGTATATCTTCGCCGGCAGCGGCGTGGTATTGGAAAATTCCAGCGTGACGAACCCCTCCCATTCCGGTTCGAACGGCGTAACATTGACGATGATGCCGCATCGGGCGTAGGTACTCTTGCCGAGGCACAGTGTCAGCACATTGCGCGGGATGCGGAAGTATTCCACGGTGCGCGCGAGGGCGAAGGAGTTGGGCGGGATGATGCACACATCGCCCTTGAGGTCGACGAAACTGTCGGCGTCGAAGTCCTTCGGATCGACCACGGCGGAGTTGATGTTGGTGAATATCTTGAATTCGTCCGAGCAGCGAATATCGTAGCCGTAGCTGGAGGTGCCCCAGGAAATCACCTTGCCGGAGTCGCCGTGGCGCACCTGAGCGGGCTCGAAGGGCTCGATCATCCCGCGAGTTTGCGCCATCCGCCGAATCCAACGGTCCGACTTGATGGTCATGGCCGGTTAGTTCTGCTGGATCACGATGTTGGGAAACTTGGCGCTGAAGTCCTTCTTGCGCAAAGCCAGCCGGGCGGCGGCGCGGCGCGCGATGGCCTTGTAGGCATTCGCCACTTCCCCGTCTGGATCGGCCACCACGGTGGGCCGCCCGCTGTCGGCGTTTTCGCGGATGGCGCGCTGCAGCGGCACCTTGCCGAGCAAATCGGTGCCGTATTGCCGCGCCATATCGGCACCGCCGCCGCTGCCGAAGATCGCTTCCTCGTGGCCGCATTGGGGGCAGATGTAGGCGCTCATGTTTTCCACCACGCCGAGCACCGGTATTTCCACTTTCTCGAACATCCGGTATGCCTTGCGCGCGTCCAGCAGGGCGATGTCCTGCGGCGTGGTAACGATGATGGAGCCGGATACCGGCACCTTCTGCGCCAGCGTCAACTGGGTGTCGCCGGTGCCCGGCGGCATATCGACGATGAGATAGTCGAGATCGTCCCAGCGGGTGTCCTTGAGCAGCTGTTCGAGAGCCTGAGTTACCATCGGGCCGCGCCAGATCATCGGCGACTCTTCGTCCACCAGGAAACCGATGGACATGGCCTGAAGGTGGTAGCTGTGCATCGGCTCCAGCGTCTTGCCGTCCGTGGACTCGGGCTTGCCGTGTATGCCGAGCATTCTCGGCTGGCTGGGGCCGTAGATGTCGGCATCGAGGATACCGGCGCGCGCGCCCTCGGCGGACAGCGCCAGCGCCAGATTGACCGACAAGGTGGATTTGCCCACCCCGCCCTTGCCCGAGGCCACGGCGATGATGTTCTTGACTCCCTTGAGCGGTTTCACACCTTCCTGAACTTCGTGAGGCACGGTGTTGGACTCGACCGAAACCTGCGCCCCCGCCACCGCCTCGCGCACTCTGGCGGCCAACTCCGCTTCCCAACTCTTCGCCGGATAACCGAGCACGATGTCGATTTTCACCTGCTCGTCGTCCACCGCGATTTCCTTGACCGCCTTGGCGGCGAGCAAATCCATGCCGGTGTGGGGGTCGATTACTCCCTTGAGTTTTTCCTCGATCGCTGCGCGCGTCATGCCTGTCATTTGTCGTACCGGAGAGTTGGAGAGTTGTCGAATCAGTGGGATGGGAAACGGGCGTATAATATCGCACCTGAATAAGCAATGCCTTCCGCCCGGAAGGCGAATTATCCTCCCCCATGGCCGATACCCCGCGAAAGATACTGGTTACCAGCGCCCTGCCCTACGCCAACGGCTCCATTCACTTGGGGCATCTGGTCGAGTACATCCAGACCGACATCTGGGTGCGCTTTCAACATTTGATGGGGAATACCTGTTATTACGTGTGCGCCGATGACGCCCACGGCACGCCGATCATGCTCAAGGCCGAGGCCGAGGGGGTTGCGCCGCAACAATTGATCGAGCGTTTCGGGCAGGAGCACCGCCGGGATTTCGCCAATTTTCTGATTTCGTTCGACAACTACCACAGCACCCATTCCCCCGAAAACCGCCAACTTTCCGAGCAGGTGTACGCCCGCCTGAAGCGAGACGGCCACATCGCCCGGCGAACCATCACCCAGTTCTTCGATCCGCACAAGGGGATGTTTCTGCCCGACCGCTTCATTCGCGGCACCTGCCCGGTGTGCGCCGCCACGGATCAGTACGGCGACAACTGCGAAGTCTGCGGCAGCACCTATTCCCCCACCGACCTGATCGATCCGGTTTCGGTGTTGTCCGGACACAAGCCGGAAGAGCGCCCCTCGGAGCAGCTGTTTTTCAAACTGGAAGACTTCCGCGATTTTCTCGCCGACTGGCTCGACCACGGCCATACCCAATCTGAAATCGCCAACAAGCAAAAGGAACTGTTCGGCGAGACGCTGTTGGAGTGGGACATATCCCGCAACGCGCCCTACTGGGGTTTCGAGATACCCGGCGAGTCCGACAAGTACTTCTATGTGTGGATGGATGCGCCCATCGGCTATCTCGCCAGTTTCAAGAATCTGTGCGATCGCGAGGCGCTGGATTTCGACGAATTCCTTGCGCCGGACAGCCGCTGCGAGATGTACCATTTCATCGGCAAGGACATCGCCAGATTCCACACCCTGTTCTGGCCGGCGCAACTGCGCGGCAGCGGTTTCCGCACGCCCACCGCGGTGTGGTGTCACGGCTTCCTCACCATCAACGGCCAGAAGATGTCCAAGCGCCACGGCACCTTCATCACCGCCGACACCTATTTCCGCCACCTCGATCCCGAATATCTGCGCTATTACTTCGCCGCCCGACTGGACGACGGCATCGACGATCTCGACCTCAACTTGGACGACTTCAAGGCGCGGGTGAATTCCGACCTGATCGGCAAGCTGGTCAACATCGCCAGCCGCTGCGCCGGCTTCATCAGCAAGAATTTCGATGGCCGCCTGAGCGACACGCTGCCGCACCCGCAGATGCTGCAGGAATTTGCCGACGCCGGCGAAGCCATCGGCGAGGCATTCGAGCAACGGCAATACAGCCGAGCCATGCGCGCCGTCATGGCATTGGCCGACCGCGCCAATCAGTATGTGGACGCCGCCAAACCCTGGGTTCTGAGCAAACAGCCGGACAAACTCGACGAAGTCCAGCAGATCTGCACGCAGGGTTTGAACCTGTTTCGCGTTCTCGCCATTTTCCTCAAACCGGTGCTGCCGGCCATGGCGGAAAAAACCGAGGCGTTCCTGAAGGTGCCGCCGCAGTTCTGGCGGGATGCGCGCACGCCGCTGCTGAGCCACGCCATCAACCGCTACCAACCATTGTTGACACGCATCGAGGACAGCCGGATCGCGGCGATGGTCGAGCAGAGCAAGCGTGCACATGCCCCCGCCCCGAACGAGGCGGCGGAGGGGTCGGAGGCCGAGGAAATCAAGATGGCGGAATTCGCCAAGATCGACCTGCGAGTCGCTCAGGTGGTCGCCGCCGAAAGCGTGGACGGCGCCGACAAACTGCTGCGCCTGCGGCTGGATGTCGGCGGCCGGCGGCGCACCGTGCTGGCCGGCGTGAAATCCGCTTATACGCCGGAGCAGCTGGTGGGGAGGTTTGTCGTGGTGGTCGCCAATCTGGCCGCGCGCAAAATGAAATTCGGCGTGTCCGAAGGCATGTTGCTGATGGCCGGGGAAGACGACGAGAACATCTTTCTCATATCTCCGGACGCGGGCGCGGTTGCGGGGATGCCGGTGCGGTGAGCGGGCGCCCTTGCCGCCCTTTTCGCCCTTTGCGCTACTCCCGCTCGAGAAACACGCGGATGCGCTTCAGTTTCTCGCCGTTGCGAATTCGCTCGTATTCCAGATTCAACCCGCCATCGGCCAACGTGCGATTGTATTCCTGCATTTCGTATCCGCCGTCCTGATCGATCAACAGCGAAAACACCGTCAGCGTGTCGCCGATGATGCGGCTCCACACATATGGGTCGCCCATCATCGGGTCGAGGGGAACCGGGTTGCCGAATACATTCACCCCCATGGTGGAGGAATAAATGCCGTCTCGCCGAGTCGGCAGGAAGCCGACTGTATATTCCTTTTCCTTGATGCGGCCGTCGCGCTTGTGGCTGATGGATTTCCAGCTCACCTGAAACCCCGCCTCGGTGGTCTCGATGTTCACGCTCATGTCTCGCTGGCTACTCTCGCCCTCACCTTCGCCCTCGACCTGCGCCGAGCCCGAATAACTGCCGATGAATCTATCGAAGTCGGCGGCGCCAACCGCCGCGGCAAACAGCAGGGACAACAGGGAGAGAAGAAAAAACGCGCCGATGGCGAATTTCGCGTAGGTTTTTGCAGTCATTGAGTGGTTACCGTGTCGGAGTACCGAGGGATTGGCTGGGGGAGAGGGATTCGAACCCCCGCCGGCGGAGTCAGAGTCCGCTGTCCTACCACTAGACGATCCCCCACATGCTGGATTGCGGCCAGCCGCCGCGCCTGATCGCTTAGCGCTTGGAGTATTGCGGCCGTTTGCGCGCCTTGTGCAAGCCGAATTTCTTGCGCTCCACCGCGCGCGCGTCGCGGGTGATGAAACCGGCCTTTCGCAGGGTCGCGCGCAACTGCTCGTCGGATGCCACCAAGGCGCGGGCGATGCCGTGGCGAATCGCCCCCGCCTGCCCGCTGTTGCCGCCGCCGGTAACGGTAACGGCGACATCGACACTGTCCAGCATTTCAACCTCTTCGAGGGGTTGGCGGACGATCATATGGGCGGTTTCCCGCCCGAAATATTTTTCCAGAGGCACCTTGTTGACGGTGATGCCGCCGCCGCCGCGTTGCAGATATACCCGCGCGACGGCGGATTTGCGGCGGCCCGTGCCCTGATGAATTGCTTGCGCCTTTGGCATATTCGTACTCCTACAATTCCAGTTTGGCGGGTTGCTGCGCCTGATGGCCGTGTTCCGCGCCGGCGTAGATTTTCAGTTTGGACAGCATGGCGCGACCGAGTTTGTTGCGCGGCAACATGCCGCGAACCGCGTTCTCGATGACTCGGGTGGGATGCTTCTCGAGCATTTCACCGAGGGAAATTTGCTTGATGCCGCCGGGATGGCCGGTGTGTCGGTAGTAGATCTTGTCCTTCACCTTGTTGCCGGTAACCGCGATCTTGTCGGCGTTCACCACCACGATGTAGTCGCCGACATCGACATGGGGGGTGTATTCCGGCTTGTGCTTGCCTCTGAGACGATGCGCGATTTCGGCGGCCAGCCGACCGAGAACCCGATTTTCGGCGTCAACCACGAACCAGTCGCGCTGGACGCTCTCTTTCTTGGCGGAAAATGTTTTCATGGATGCAAATGGATTGTCGAAACCCGCCTTCGCCATCGTCATTCGCGGCACACGCGGGAAAAATTGAGGCCGGATGATACTGCAAGGAAGGCGCGAATACAATTTCTTTGCACGATTCCGATTCATCCGCCCGACAAGCGAAAGCGGCGACCCGGCACTGCCGCCGCCGAGTGCATGGGGGAGTTGGGCGGCAGCGGGCAACCTGACACCGCCCGCCGCCGCAAAGGTCAGAAACGCGCCTCGCCTCTCAGCAAGACAGCATGATCGGCGTCCACGCCCGCGCTCGCCGATTCCCGCCGTTCGCCGTGCAGTCGCAGGGTGAACGGCCCGCCGGAGGCCCAATCCAGCCCTAGACGATAGCGTTTGCCGTTGTTTTCCAGATTCAAGCCGCCCCACGGAGTCAGCAGGCCGTCTCGCCCACCGGAGGACGACAGGCCGTAGCCCATGCGCATTTCCAGCCGCCCGCTCGCATCGCGGGCAGTGGGGGCATGATCCCCGCGCAGGCCGTTCGACCAGATTTGGCCGGTGTTGCCGTCCCCGCCACCGTTGTTGCCGTAGCCGGGGCTCATCACGAAGGACAGACCCTGACCATCGGCACCGGCGGACAGCCGCACCAATGCCTGTACGCCCCATTCCTCATAGTCGCTGCGGCCGAACAGGCCGTGCGCCGATATGGATGTGCTCACGCCGCTTTCCGCGTTGTCGTAGCGCAGATTGGCGCTTACCTCCGCGCCGGTGCCGGTGTTGCCGTCGCCGCCGTCGTGGCGGGCGCCGAGGGACAGGGATGGCGACAAACTCCCGCCGCCCGCCAAACTCCGCGTGCGACTTGCCGCCAGAGCGATGCGTGCGAGGTTGGCGTCCACAGACAGCGAATCGACTTGAGCGCTTCTCTCCACATCCATCCGCGTGCTCGTAAATTCGCCCTTGAGGTGCACGCGGGCACCGTCTTCCGCGCGCGACCACAGCAAGCCACTGCCGCCCGCGCCCAGCGTGGTCATGCTCACATCGTTGGAGGCGGCCTCGCCGGTTTCCGGAGTGATTTCCACCTCGCCGCTGCCGTAGCCGAGGGTGGCCCACCAGTCCAGTCGCCCGGAACTGCCGCCGAGATAGGGATGGAAGGAAATCACATCCAACTCGTAGTCGCCTTGGCCGCTGGCGCCGCCGATGCCGCCGCCGCCCTCGTATTGCAGATCGCCCTCACTCCACGACAGCGCCAAGCCCGCCAGCATGTTGTCGCGCACCATCGCGTCCACGCCGATTTGCACGCCGTGCAAACTGCCGTCGAACTCGAGGTCGCCGTCCTCGCCGGACAGGTTGCGGTAATCGCCGCTGGCCCACAGGGAGGGCGAGCGCGAACCGCCGCCATCGCCGTACCCGCTCAGTGGCAGGACGAATCCGCTGCCGCTCAGCAGGTCGCGCAGGTCGCGGCGGCCATTGGCCATATCCGCGGCGTGGGTCGTCAATGCGCTCGCCAGCGTGTGTTGGCCGCCGAGACTGGCCGAGGCCGTGTCGCCGCCGCTCCCATTCCCATGTACCCGCCCGACTCGCGCGGAAATCGCCTGAGTGGTGCGATCCGCTACGGCGCGCGCCACTTCCGGCAGCACTGCCCGATGCAACTGCTCGGCCAGCGCCGATACCGGCGAGACGTCGTCGTCGATGATGGTAATCGCCACCGAGCTCGCACTGCCCGCGATCCAGCTGGACGGCAATGACGAGCCGAGCGCCACGGTGAGGGTTTCGTCGTCGGTGTCCTCATCCTGCGCCGTGGTGAAAGTGCCCGTGGCGCTGGTGGAGTTGGTCGGCACGTTGATGGTAGTGAGGGTGCCGTAGTCGCCGGGTTCGGCGGTACCGGCGGTCAGGGTGATCGGAACATCCACTCCGCCTTCCGCAGCCGCCATCTCCGGGAGGGTAACCGTTACGGTTACGACGCCGCCTTCAGGTACCCGTGCCGGCGTGGCCGAGAGCGACACAGTGGGCGCGCTAAGACTCACCGAAACCGTTTGCCCTTCGACCCAAGCCGGGTTGGGGTTGTACGGCCAGCTGAGGCTGACAAGATTAGCCACCCCGCTACTGATGGTAAACTCGGTCCCGTCAACGATCAGGGTCCACGAACCGAAGGCCGCCTTGACCTGCCTACCCAAAAAGTCATTCGTCCCTTCCTTGATTTCAATAATTAGACTATCAGTGGAGTCTCTCCAGTACAGGTCCTCGATAAAATAGGTTAGCCCTTTATAGGTGAAGTCATTGTCCGTCAAGTTGGCGGCGGGCGAACAGTCGTCTTGGCCGGGGTCTGAAGTGTCGCAGCCGTAGAAATCACTCGAGCCATCCACATCCACCGTCAGCGTGGCCGCCCAAATCGACTCGGGAGACGTGGTCGTGGTCGTAGGGGGAGTCGTCGTGGGGGGCGTCGTCGGCGCCGATGCCCGCGTTACACTTACCGTGTAGGTGTTCTTGGTGGTTCCGTCCGCTGCGGTTACCTCGACCAAGATGGTGTTGGCGCCCACGGAAAGCGAGATGGCCGCGCTGTCCGTAGAGGTATTCACCGCCGAGAGATTCGTCCCCTTGCCGACCTTGATGGAAGCGCCGATGTGAGCCCTCCTCGGCGTCAGCTTCACATGCGTGATGTTGCTGGCCACCGAGGCGGTGTAGGCAGTGGTGGCCGCCGAGAAGTTCGACGGGCTCAGCGCGAGCGCCGAGAACGTCTCCATCGCGCCCGTCGCGCTCTTCGCCGTCAGGGCGCTCAGATTTGCGTTGGTGCGCGGGTCCACCAACCTCACCGCGACTTGCTGGTTGTCGGTCCACAGCGGGTTTACATTATTCCCCGTGGCGGTCGAACCAAAGTTCCATCGGAAGGATCCCGTGGCGGTCGAACCAAAGAAGAGCCGCGTAGTGCCGAGATGCAACTCTAGCCCAGCAAGTCTCGACGCTGCTCCCGGGTTGGTAGTCAGCCTTACCACATGAGCACCACTAGAAACGAAGTGAGTCAGCCTCGTGACTTGATAGGATACACCTCCGTACATGAAGTCATCGTCCGTGAGCGCCGCGGAGCAGTTGTCCTGAGTAGCCCGACTGTTGTCGCAACCAAAAACCCCGGCATCCTCATCTACCGTCAGCGTCATGGACCAGATGGTGGTCTGCGCCGCAGCCGGCTGGGCGAGCAACAGGAACACCGACGCGAGCACCAGCGCGGGGAGCAGGCCGGAGAAACGGCGAGCCGGGGAGGTCAGGCGGGGGTGGCGCTCCCCGCTTGCGGACCAGCCCACGGGGTCAGGCCCCGGATCGGCGGGACGCCGAGGCGACTGATGCGGCGGTGGTGGATCGGGTGATTCGGCTGTGAATGTTCATGTTCGTACTCCTCCGGAAGTGGGTCGCGGCAGTCGGTTGACCTGCCGTTGAAAGTGGAAAGATGCCTATACTATCGGCGATTTTCGGCGGTTGTCAAGCCCTTGTACGAGGCAAATACGGCCACATTCGGGAAATTGCCGCATCTTGCGGAAATCCGGGCGGCGCGGTTGGCGCACGCCGCTACCGCCGCACCGCTCGGCGGGCGCGTTCGAGGTCTTCGCGGGTGTCGATGCCGGCGGCGGGGATTGCCGTGGCCTCGGCGCAGGCGATCTTTTCGCCGTACCACAGCGCCCGCAGCTGCTCCAGTTTTTCCTGCTCCTCCACGGGGCATACCGGGCGCTCGGCGAATCGTCTGAGATAGCCGCAGCGATAGGCATAGATGCCCAGATGGCGGCGCGCCGTCGTGGCGGCGGCGGATGCGGTGCCGTCGCGCGAATGGGGGATGGCGGCGCGGCTGAAGTAGAGGGCGTAGCCGTTGCGGTCGACCACCACCTTGACCACCGACGGGTCGGCCAGCTGCGCCGGATGGTCGAAGGGCGCCGATGCGGTGGCCAGAGCCGCCTGTTGCCGGCTGGCGAGTAAGTCCGCCACCTGATCGATCAACTCCGGCGGCATTTCCGGTTCGTCTCCCTGCACATTGACGACGATCTCCTGATCGGCGAAACCGAGTTTGCCCACGGCCTCGGCAACCCGGTCAGTGCCGCTTGGATGATCCGAGGAAGTCATGACGACGCGGCCACCGAAGTCGCGCACCGCCTGCTCCACTCTGGCGTCATCCGTGGCCACCACCACCGAACTGGCGGCGCTGCGGGCGGCGCATTCGACCACGTGGCGGATCATCGGCTTGCCGCCGATGTCCAGCAAAACCTTGCCCGGCAGACGGCGCGAGGCGTATCTCGCCGGAATTACGATGTGGAACGGACGCATGGCGGTATCGATAGGCGGTCGCACACCGCGGCCATCAGGTCGGCGCCGAGTTCGACCCGCAGGGGAACCATCCAGCATAGATCGGCGCCCGGCAATGGCGCGCACTTCACCGCGTCCTTTTCGGTCATCAGCACCGCGCCATCGCCCGCCGCCAGCACGCGAGCCAGATCGGCCCGGGTGAATGCGTGGTGATCCGGGTAGAGATGTGGCACCACTTCGAGGCCGTGCGCCCGCAGTTGCGCGAGGAAGCGGTGCGGGTTGCCGACGGCGGCGAGGGCATGCACGCTTGCGCCGGCGAATTCCCCCAGCGCCCGAATTTCGCCGTCGCCGATGCGTATCGCTCGGTCAATGCGCGTGCTCAGGGAAAATTCGCCGGCTCGGTTGGCGCCGTTGACGACCACGATGTCGGCGTGCCGTAATGTGCCGAGCGGCTCGCGCAACGGCCCGGCGGGGAGACACCAGCCGTTGCCGAAGCGTCGTTCGCCGTCGACCACCACGATGTCGAGGTCGCGTTGCAACGCGAGGTGCTGGAAACCATCATCGCTGAGAAGGATGTCGCAACTCTGGGCGCGGATGAGCAGGCGGGCGCTGCGCACGCGATCCGCCCCGACCGCCACGGGCACTCGGCAACGGCGGAAGATGAGGAGGGGCTCGTCGCCGACCAACCCGGCGGTATCGCCTTCTCGTACCACCCGCGGCTCAGCTACGGCGGCGGCGCGTGGGCGATAGCCGCGAGAGATGACGCCCGGATTCATGCCTCGATTTTTCAGCTGCTCGACCAATTCCATCACCAGCGGCGTCTTGCCGGTGCCGCCGACGCTGAGATTGCCGACCACAATCAGCGGAACCGGCAATCGGTGGCGCTTGCGCAGGTTCAGCCGATAGGCCAGACGGCGCGCCGTCATCAGGGCGGCGACGCCGAGGGACAGCGGGTACAACAGTCGATTGATCCATCCCGGTTGCTGCCAGCCGCGCTGGATTGCGCGCCGCATCAGGGCGACCCATCCGCCGCCGTTGCCGCCGAGTGCTCGCTGTACTGGGCGGCGTGCAGGCGGGCGTAGGCACCCTCTCGCCGCAGCAATTCGGCATGGCTGCCTCGCTCGACTATGCGGCCATGCTCCAGCACGAGGATGAGGTCGGCGTTGCGGATGGTGGACAGGCGGTGGGCGATCACCAGCGAGGTGCGATTTTCCACCAGCCGGGTGATGGCCGCCTGAATGTGTTGTTCGGAATGGGAATCCAGCGACGAGGTGGCCTCGTCCATGATCAATAGCGGCGCATCCTTGTACAGCGCGCGGGCGATGGCGATGCGTTGGCGCTGGCCGCCGGACAGCCGCACCCCCTGCTCGCCCACCACGGTGTCGAGGCCGGCCGGCATGGTGTCGACGAACTCCGTAACATTGGCGGCGGCGGCGGCTTCGAGCAATTTTCGCTGATCGATTTTGCCGCTTGCGCCGTAGGCGATGTTGTTGCGGATGGTGTCGTCGAAAAGGACGATCTCCTGAGTAACGATGACGGTGTTGGCGCGCAGGGATTTCAGCGTGAGCGACTCCAGCGGAGTCCCGTCCACACTGATATGCCCGGCGGTGGGCGCGTAGAAGCGCAGCAGCAGCGAGGCGATGGTGGACTTGCCGCTGCCGGAGGCACCCACCAGCGCCACCGTGCTACCGGCGGCGATGTCGATGGAAACCTCGTGAAGTGCCGGTTTGCCGCTTTGCTGATACTGGAACGACACATTATGGAAACGCACATTGCCGGCCACCTCGGTCAGTTCGATGTCGCCGTCGTCGCGCTCCTGTTCGAGATCGATGGTGCGGAATATGGACTGCGCTCCGGCCAGCCCGGTTTGAATCACCAGGTTGGTCTTGGCGAGACTTCGGATGGGCTTGGTCAGCATGACCATGGCCGCCAGATAGGAGGAAAACACGCCGGGCGTGATGTCCTGATGCAGCGCCACCCAGATCACTCCGGCGACGCCGGCGCCGGACAGCAGCACGGTCAACGGCACGCTCGCCGAGAGGATGGCGACCCCCTTCATCGACTGCTGCCGGTTGTGGTTGTTGGCCTTGAAGAAGAGCCGGCGCTGGTGCTCGTAGGCGCCGAATATCTTGACCACCCGTTGGCCCTGCAGGGCTTCCTTGGCGATGTGCATGATGCCGCCGACGCTTTCCTGCACGCGCAGGCTGATGGCGCGGAAACGGCGGCTGGAAACCTTGAATATGAGGAACGCCAACGGCAGGATGACGATGAACAGCAACGACAACTGCCAGCTCATGTAGAACATCCACAGCAACAGGAAAATCGCCTTGAAGGCATCGCGGAACAACACCCGAAAGGCGGTGCTGCTGGCGTGGGCGACCTGCTCCACATCGTAGATCAGGCGGGAGCTCAGCATCGCGCTGGAATTCCGATCGTAGTATGCGGTCGGCGCGCGCAACAGGCGCTCGAACATCAACTGGCGCAAATCCTGAATCACCCGGCGGGAAACCCAGCTCATGCAATACCCGTCAATGAAGGTGCCGACGGCGCGCGCCAACCCCAACGCCAGCAGGAACACCGGCACCCAGCGAATGAATCCGGCCTCCCGCTCGACAAACCCCTTGTCGATGATCGGCTTGAGCATGGCGACGATGGCGGCGTCCCCGGCGGCCACCAACACCATACCCACGAGCGCCGCCGCAAACACCCATTTGTAGGGGAGTACGTGGCTGAGAAGACGACTGTATAGGCGAATTTCGTCGGCGAGAGCGGGCGACGGCAACACGAAGGCGGGGATGGGTGGTCGGAAGCGGCATTTTACCCCATTCCCCGAACTGCTTCAGTGGCGGGGGCGGTGGCAATCCATCGGAATCGGGCAGGGAAAAAAGGGCGGTGGCGCCTTGAGGAAATCGCCACCGCCTTGGGCAACCGGTGCGGAACTTGGCTGGCGGGCGCCGCTAAGTCGCCCGTCGCCCGCCGCCCGTAGCCTGTAACGGTCAGAAACGCGCCTCTCCCTTCAATACAACCGCGTGATCGGCGTCCGCATTTTCATTTTCGCGGCGTTCTCCGTGCAGGCGTAGGGTGAATTGGCCATTGGAGGCCCAATCCAACCCCAAGCGATACTGTTTGCCGTTGTCTTGCAGGGTCAAACCGCTCCACGGGGTTAGCAGGCCGTCTCGCCCGCCGGGGGTGGACAGGCCGTAGCCCAATCTCATTTCCAGTCGTCCGTTGGGGTCGTGGGCAGTGGGAATGGCGTCCCCGCGCAGGCCGGTCGACCAGATTCGGCCGCCATCGCCCACGCCAGTTCCGCCGTTGCCATAGCCGGGGCTCATTACGAAGGACAAACCCTGACCATCGGCACCGGGCGACAAGCGCACCATGCCTTGTACGCCCCATTCCTCATAGTCGCTTCGGCCAAACAAGCCGTGCGCCGAAACGGACGCGCTCACGCCGCTTTCCGCATTGTCGTATCGCACACTGCCGCCGATTTCCGCGCCGCTGCCGGTATTGCCGTCTCCGCCGTCTTGGCGCACGCCGAGGGATAGGGACGGCGACATCTGCCCGCCGCCCGCTAAACTGCGCGTGCGGCTGGCCGCCAGCGCGATGCGCGCGAGGTCGGTTTTTACCGACAGCGAATCGACTTCGGCGCTCCTGTCCACATCCATCTGCGTGCGCGTGAATTCGCCCTTGAGATGCACGCGGGTATCGTTGCGCGACCACAGCACGCCACTGCCGCCGACGCCCAGCGTGGCCATGCTCAGATCGTTGGAGGTGGCTTGGTCGCTATCCGGAGTTACCACCACCTCGCCGCTGCCGTAGCCGAAGGTGGCCCACCAGTCGAACTGCTCGATGTGGCCGCTGAGATAGGGATGCAGGGAAATCACATCCACCTCGTAATCGCCCATGCTGCTCGCGCCATCGCTTCCGCTTTCGTATTCAAACTCGCCATCGCTCCACGACAACGCCATGCCGACCAACAAGTTGTCGCGCACTTTGGCGTCCACGCCGAGTTGCGCGCCGTACAAACTACCGTCGAACTCGAGGTCGCCGTCCTCGCCGGACAGGTTGCGGTATTCGCCGCTACCCCACAGGGAGGCCGAGCGCAGACCGCTCCCGCCCCCGCCGTCACCGCTCAGTGGCAGGACGAATCGGCTACCGCTCAGCAGGTCGCGCAGGGGGCGGTTGTCGTTGACCAAGCCTGGAGCATGGGTTTTCAAGACGCCCGCGAGGGAACTCTGGCCGCCGAGACTGGCCGAGGCGGTGGTGCCGCCCCCATTCAGCGCTTGCCCTACCCGCGCCGAAATCGCGCCGGTTACCCGACCGGCCACGGCGCGCGCCACTTCGGGGAGAACCGCCTCGTGCAAGCGCTCCATCCGCGCCGCCGTGAAGGTGATTTCGAGTTCCTGCGTAGTGGAAAACGACAGGGAGCCGGTGGTAACGCTTGCCGTGAGGATGATGGAGCGATCGACTCGGGCGTTCGGCGACGCCGTGATTGTGAATTCGCCGCTGAGTTGGCTACCTTTGATTGTGATGGTATCGGTATCCACATCGTAGTCGGCATCGGCGCCACTGCCGCGAACCGCATCGCCGTTGAAGGTGAAGGTTACCGTGGCACCGCTACTCAGCGCCGGGGCGTCCAGTGTCGCCGTTATGGTTGACATCCGGCCCTGCGGAATTTCCTGCGGATTCGCCGACAATTCCAGCGCACTCGGCGCCTTCATCCGCATTACCGTTACCGTGTAGGTGCGAATGGTAATCGTGTCCTCGGCCGTTACCTTTACATTGATGCGGTTTTCGCCCTCGGCGAGGGCGATGGCGGCACTTGCAGTGCCGTCGACGACCGACTGCAGGCTGTTGCTCAGGCCCGCCTCGATGGTTGCCCTGCCGCTGTCGGACACCGTTGGCGTTACCGTGATGTGAGTCAGGTCGTTGGGCACTTCGGCGCGGTATGCGAGGGTGTTGCCGGAGAAGGTCGGGGCGAAGGTCTGCGGCGTATAGGTGCCGGCGGCGCTGGTTGCGCCACTCACCGCCAGCGCGCGCAGGCCGGCATCGGTGGACGGCGGGGTGTCGTCGTCGTTGATGTTTATCGTCACCGAGCCGGAATTGCCCGCCGCCAAGCCTGCAGGCAACGGCGAGCCCAACGCCACGATGATGGTCTCGTCATCGGCATCCACGTCCTGATTGGTGTTGATGGTGGATTGGGCGGAGGTGTTGCCGGTGAAGATGTCGAAACTGGTGAGCGCCGTGGTGTAATCCTCGGGCTCCGCCGTGCCCGCCGTTACCGTCGCCGGAATGGAGACGTCGGTTGCCAGCGCCGAAGACAACGTCGCCGTAACCGTTACCGACGAACCCTCCGCCACCGGATTCGGCGTGGCCGTCAGCGTTACCTCGACTGGAGCCACCTCGGAAATGCGAACCACGGTGCCGATCTTGGTGACGATGGTCGAAACTTCGGTTGGCGTGGTTGAGATGGTGGAGTGGAGAACAACGTCGTCGATGTCGATGACGATGGTTTCTTCCGACTCGACGCGCCCATCGGACAGGGCCGACAGGGTGATCGTGCCGGTCTTTGCTCCCTGCTCGATGTCGATGTAGTTGGCATCTCCCGCGAACTGGTAGTCGCGCGTCGCCGGTTGCGCGGATGCGGTAGAGGCGCCACTCTCCGTCAGATACACCCGATATTTGGCGAGCGCCGCCTTGTCGAGCGAGACGGTAACCGTGGTCGCACCCCCCTCCGCCACCAGATTCGGCGAGGCCGACAGCGCCACGGCTACCGGGGTGGTCGAGGCCGTGGCTGTCGGGCAAGTGCTGCCGATGCTCAGCTGCACCTGATCGCCGGGCGACCAGGAGAGGCCGGATCCGCTCTTTTGCAAGTCATTGCTCGTAACCTTGGTGACGGCGGTCGAGCCGACACAGAAGTTGAGGGCTTGAAGCGCGGCGTTCGGGTTTGCGCTCAATCTCGTCTGGAAATAACCAGTGGGAGAGACTGCAGTGCTGGTTATCCGGTAAGTCGCGCCGCCGACGGTAAACTCGTCTTCCGACAGCGTCGTGGAAGCCGAACAGCGCTCCGCCGCTGGGGCTCCCTGAGCTATCGAATTGTTGCAACCATTATCAGTGGAATCGGTTAAATCCTGCACGTTCAAGGTCGCGGTCCAGACGGTGCCGGCGGGTTTGCTCGTTGGCGCACCCAACGCGAACGCCCATCCGCCGCCGAAGCCGGCATTCGCCGCCCGCACCCGAATCCGGCGAACTGCACCGCCGCTCAGTCCGGATATCGTCTGCGAGACCGAAGTGTCGCCGGCGGCGCGGGAAACGGCCACCCAGCCCGCCGCCTCATCCGTGCCCGCGGCGGCGTCATTGGCGACCGTAGTCGAGGACGTGTAGTGCACATCGTAGTCCGTTACCGTGCCGGTCGGCGCCGTCCAAGTCAGAGTCAGGGCGTCGAAGCCGGTCGCAGCGGCGGCCACGGCGGTGGGCGCGGCCGGAGGCGTTACCGCCCCGACCTGCGAGCCGTTGACGCGAATCATAAGCGGCGACGTGGGCTGAGCTGTCCAAGTTCCGCTAGCCAACGTGACCGAATTGATTTCAAATGGATTGTTGGCGATGCTCCAGCCTGCCGCGCCTCCGGAGTCCTCGGCGGCCGAAGTCGGCAGCAACAGATTGTTGTCCAAAGAGCCGTTGTACAGCACCAGATGGTACGAGGTGTCCGCTGCGAGCCGAGTGCCCGTTGGCGCCGTCCAGGCGGCCAGGACTTGGCCAGGCGAACTACTCGTCGGCGGCTTCAGGCTGACCAGTTTTGCATTCGGCGCGCCGGCGCTAGTCGATGACCACAGCTCCGCCTTGAAACGAGCAAGCAAATGCTCAACGCCACTTGTACCCGCGTTCCGTATCCGCACATCAATGCCGGAGAGTATGTAGCCCTGAGCAAAGCTTCCGGTGGTGAACCCCTGAGCGTACGAATCGCGTACTGTTCGGAAGCTAGTCCCAGTAGCAATCGATTGCCCGATGTTGCTCACCAGCGTGGCGGCGGCGGCCGGCGCGGCGGCGAATGGGTTGAGCGCACCAAGCAACAACGCGAATGCGGGGAGAAGGGCGAGACGGTTGCGTGCGAAGATTGGGCGGAAAACCTTCCGGCGGGAGGGGGAGGCGGCGTTCATCGCGCCTCCCGTGGGGTCAGTCCCTCGTGTAAGGGGGGGGGGGGGGGGGGGTTATGTTCACATCCACGCCGACGGCGGGGGCGGGTTGGGCGGACCGGGTGTTCAATCTACGGGTATTCATAATCGTATTCTCCGAGGTTGGTTGCGGTTGAACGGTTAGGCGATTTGCCAATGAATCCGAATTGACGGGGGCGGATTATAGCCCATTCGCGCCGCTTGGCAAGACTTTTCGCGGTGTTACTGCCTTCCGATTGCGAATTCGGCGAATTTCGCGGAATTCCGGCGCGCTCGGCGGCATTTCGGCTACTCGACTCACGGATCACAGGGGCGTGCGGTTGGCGCGGCGGTCGTCCTTGGGGGAGGCGCCGAAATGCTCGCGGTAGCATTTGCTGAAGTGGGGGGTGGAGGTGAATCCGCTGGAGAAGGCGATATCGACGATGGGCAAACTGGTTTGCACCAATAACTGGCGGGCGCGGCGCAGGCGCAGACCCATGTAGTATTTGGTCGGCGCGCAGTGGAGATATTTCTGGAAGAGGCGCTCGAGCTGGCGTCTCGACAGGCGCACGTGATCGGCGATTTCGTTCAAACTGATCACTTCCTCGAGGTTGGCCTCCATGTAGGCCGCCGCCTCGGACAGTTTCGGCTGGCTGGTGCCGAGCTGCAGGCGCAGAGGCAGGCGCTGGCGATCGTTGCGCCCGCGCACCCGCTCCAGCATGAATTCCTCGGCCACATCGTTGGCCAAATCCCAGCCGTGCTGCCGCGCGATGAGGCGCACCATCATGTCCATGGCGGCGCTGCCGCCGGCGCAGGTGTATCGGTCGCGGTCGAGTTCGAACAGGTCGGGGCTGATCACCAGCTCGGGGAAACGCTCGCGCAGGGCGATCATGTTTTCCCAGTGGATGGTGCATCGATAGCCGTTGAGCAGCCCGGCCTGAGCCAGTAGGTAGGTGCCGGTGCAGATCGCCCCCACGGCCACCCGTCGGCGCGATTGCGCCCGCAGCCAGGCGTTTATCGGCTTGCTCGCCTGCGCCTCGATGTTGGTGCCGCCGCAGACGAATACCACATCCAGCGCCTCGCTGGCGTGCATGGCCAGCGCCGACACCGATAGGTCGTTGCTGGCGTGCACCGGCTCGCCGTCTTCGCTCAATACGACCCATTCGTACAGTTGCCGGTTCGCTAGCCGGTTGGCCATGCGGATTTGATCCACGGCGGCGACGAAAGCCATCATGGAATACTCCGGCACCAGCAAAAATCCGTAGCGCGTGGGCGCGGGCGTGGGATCGGGCGCCGGCTCGGCGGTGGCGGTGTTCTCGTTTTCCGCTATCTCTTCCATGTTTCGATTATCGTACAAAGGCGCTTTGTGGCGCAATCGGCTGCCTTCAGGTCGTATCGCGGCTTGTTCCGGCGGGGGGGAAGGCGTATATTTTTGCCGGTTTGATTTTTTGATTATCGGAGCAAGTCATGTCGGAATCTGCAGGAAAACGAGGCCGCCGCCGGAGTCGCGGTCGCTCAGCAAGCGCGGGCGGGGATGGGGGCGGAGGCGCTAGCCCCACGCCGGCGGCGCCCGCGTACATCACCCGCGTCATTCCCGAATACGAACTGCTCGGCGAAGAGGGGCTCGTCCTCATCGAGCAAAACGCCGATACCATCCTCGCGGAAATCGGCATCGATTTTCGCTACGAACCGGCAATTCGGCTGTTCAAGCAGGCCGGTGCCGAGATAGACGGCGAGCGGGTGCGCTTCCCGCCCGGCATGTGCCGCCGGATCATTGGCGATTCGGCGCCGACGGTGTTCGAGCAGAAATCTCGCAATCCGGCGCGCAGCGTCATGATCGGCGGGCGGCACACGGTGTTTGCGCCGGTATACGGCTCGCCGTTCGTGCGCGATCTCGACGCCGGGCGGCGCTATGCGACCATCGAGGATTTTCGCAATCTGGTGAAGTTGGCCTATCAACTACCGGCGTTGCACCATTCCGGCGGTACGGTGTGCGAGCCTACCGATCTGCCGGTCAACAAGCGCCATTTCGATATGGTGTACAGCCACATTAAGTACAGCGACAAGCCGTTCATGGGCTCGGTTACCCATCCGGAGCGCGCCGAAGACACGGTGGCGATGTGCCGCATCCTGTTCGGCGAGCGGTTCGTCAATGAAAACACCGTGGTGATCAACCTGATCAACGCCAATTCACCGATGACTTTCGACGAAACCATGCTCGGCGCCGCCGAGGTGTATGCGCGCAACAATCAGGCCAGCATCATCTCGCCGTTCATCCTCGCCGGCGCGATGTCGCCGGTAACCGCCGCCGGCACGCTCGCGCAAATCCTCGCCGAGGCGATGGCGGGGATGGCGTTTACCCAACTGGTGCGACCCGGCTCGCCGGTGGTGTTCGGCACTTTCGCCAGTTCCATTTCCATGCAATCCGGCGCCCCCACCTTCGGCACGCCGGAACCGGCTCTGGTGCTGAACGGCGCAGCGGCGTTGGCGCGGCGTCTCGGCGTTCCCTTCCGCAGCGGCGGTTCGCTGTGCGGGTCGAAGGTTCCAGACGCGCAGGCGGCATTCGAAAGTGCCAACACGCTGCTGCCGACTCTCGCCGCCGGAGTGAATTTCGTGCTGCACGCGGCGGGTTGGTTGGAAGGCGGCCTCGCTTCCAGTTATGAGAAGCTGATTCTGGATGCGGATCAGCTGGGGATGATGGCGGTGTTTGCCGAAGGTTTCGATCTATCGGAAAACGGTCAGGCGCTGAGCGCCATCCGCGAAGTCGGCCCCGGCGCCCATTTCCTCGGCTGCGCGCACACCCAGAGCAATTTCAAAACCGCGTTTTATCGCTCAAACGTGGCCGACAACAACAGCTTCGAACAATGGCAATCCGAAGGCGCGCAGGATGCGGTGCAACGTGCCAACAAGTTGTGGAAGGAGATGTTGCGGGATTATGTTGCTCCGGCTATTGATCCGGCTATTGACGAGGCTTTGGTGGAATATATCGATAAACGCAAGGGGTCGTTTGCGGATTCCAATTATTGAGGTGGGGGTGGTAGTTGGGGGTTCATTTTTTTATGGAATGTAGTTGCGCCATCGACACCGAGTATGTATGGTGCACGGCGGCGGTTGGGAAGGCTGTGTGTAATCACGGTTTGCTGGGGCCAGGTGCTCCACCCAGCTGCTTTCAATGGATCGGCGTTTTGTTCTTGTACAAGCGCCAATGTTTATGGAGAAAACATGAGCACACAAAACTTGATTTCGTTGTGGGGCGCCGGAGGGGCCATAGTGGTCTCTTTTCTTGCTTTCGGGTTCAGTATTTACACTTACTTGCAAGTGCGTCGTAGCAAGAGGCGAAAATTGATCAACACCATTTACCACCACGCAGACAGGACGATCGAAGTTTCTAGTGTGCATCAGGAAAACAGCACGAACACCCGACGACTTATCGAAAATGACCCAACTTATACACCATACACTGTGATTACTTCGTCCACCGACGATCTTACCTACGATCAAGTGATCGATGCGCTGGAATGGCTGAAAACAGAAGAAGAAAAAGCGGTGATATCATATTTTCATAGTCAGTCCCAACTTCTGGCGCTCGGTCAAAGCTTCAACTACGAGATCGTCAGGAACTTGGAACAGGGCAGAAAATTGAAACTATTTGGTATGTTCGAGCAGTGCAACACCGAAACGCTTGACTACGCGCGCCAAGTGAAGAAACTCTTGGGAAAACGCATCCAGTTCCCCCTGAAAGCGGCAGGTCAAGGAATCAAGAAATTCTTGGAGAAGAAAAGACTGTATCCCGGATAGATCCCCCGGATATTCCCTCAAACGAAAATGGGAACGCCAGGGCCGAAGTGCATTTTCACGGTCTTAATCTCTTGGTGTGGTTGGGTTTCGGGGTGAAATATGGCAACGAAGCCGGAAAAAGTCAAGAATTTTGGCATTGCACAGGTGAAAAGCGCCGACTAAACCGCTTGGCGGTGCAACCACCCACCAAGCCTCATCGGCGACTTTTCCGGCGGCGTTGCCGTCCTCGCTCCGATTTCTCGTCGGCCCCCGCCCCGCCGGCGACGGCCTCGGGCAGTTCGACTTCCTGCCGCAGATGGCGATAGTCGGCGCTCTTGTGGGGAATCGCCAACGCGGCGACGAAATGATCTTGAAATTTCGCCTCCACCGCGGTTTCCACCTTGTGGATGCGCTTTACCACATCCTCGATTTCCAGTCGCGCGGTCTTGTCCAGCAGGGTGATGATGGCGCCGGAACCGGCGGCGTTGCCCGCCGAGGTTACATGTTCCAGCCGGCAATCCGGAATCATGCCGAGCACCATGGCGTACTTGACATCGATGTGGGCGCCGAAGGCACCGGCCAGACGAATTCGATCGAGCTGCTCGATGCCGATTTTGTCCATGAGCAGCTGGGCACCAGCGTGCAGTGCCGCCTTGGCCAGCTGAATGGCGCGCACATCGTTCTGGGTAATGCGGATTTTCACCGGCTCCTGATCGTGCAATAGGTAGGCCCAGGTCTTGGCGTCGGGCTGCACGCGCCAACTTGTGGATGCCGTGGCGCCGTCGATGATGCCGTCCGACTTGATCACGCCGGCCAGATAGAGTTCGGCGATGACCTCGATGATGCCGGAGCCGCAGATGCCGGTTACGCCGGTTGGCGCGACGGCGCGGTCGAAGCCTTCCTCGTCGGACCATAATTCGCAGCCGATCACGCGAAAACGGGGTTCCAGAGTTTCGCGGTCGATGCGCACCCGCTCGATGGCGCCGGGGGCGGCGCGCTGGCCGCCGCTGATCTGCGCGCCCTCGAACGCCGGGCCGGTGGGGCTGGAGGCCGCCACCATTTTCTTGTCGTTGCCGAGCACGATCTCGGCGTTGGTGCCGACATCCACCACCAGAGTCATCTGCTCGCGCGCATATGGCGCTTCGGACAGGGTTACCGCGGCCGCATCGGCGCCCACATGCCCGGCGATGCACGGCAGCACATAGACGCGGGTGCCGGCATGGGCGCGCAACTGCAAATCGGCGGCGAGGCCGTCTACGGCCTGATCCGTGGCCAGCGCGAACGGCGCGCCGCCCAATTCCACGGGGTTGATGCCGAGCAGCAGATGGTGCATGACCGGATTGCCCACCAGGGTCATGTCGAGCACGTCCGCCAGATCGATGCGAGATTCGCCAACGACTTCCTCCATCAGTTCCTGCAATGCCTGCCGCACCGCCCGAGTCATATCCACTTCCCCGCCCGGATTCATCATGGCGTAGGAAACCCGGCTCATCAGGTCTTCGCCGAAGCGAATCTGCGGGTTCATCTTGCCGGCCGATGCCACCACCTCTCCGGTTACCAGATCGCACAGGTGCGCGGCGATGGTGGTGGAGCCGACATCCACCGCCATGCCGTACACGGTGTTCTTCAGGCCGGGCCACAGGGCGATGATCCGCGCGTCTTGGTGAACCGCCACGGTAACCTTCCAGTGGCCATTTCGCAGCGCCGTCTGCAGTGGCTCGAGAATGGGGAAATCGCACCGCAGATCGGTCAGCCCCCATTCGAATTCGAGGGCGTCGAGGAGGCGCTGCAGGTCGCCGCTCGGCTCGTGCATGTTGGGTTCGGGGACTTCGACATAATGAAGCCGAACCGCCGGATTGACCGTTATCCCGCGCACATCGGCGCGCTTGCGCACCACCTGCCGATGCGCCTGACTCTCCGGCGGCACATCGATGACCACATCGCCGCGCAATTTCGCCTGACAACCGAGGCGGCGAGTCGGCGGCGAATCGGCCGGGAAGAAGTCCCGCTCGGCGGCGCTCGGCGGCGACAAATGAGACGCCTCGGACTTGATCTTGAACTTGGCAAAATCGCCGACGCTCTGGTCGATCTGGCAACGATCACACAAGCCGCGCCCGCCGCACACCGTGTCCAAATCCACGCCGAGCTGCTGCGCCGCTTCGAGCACCGACTTGCCGAGTGCGACTTGGCCACGCTTGCCGGAGGGGGTGAAGACGATGTGGACGGTATCGGAGGATGAAGCCGAGTTCATTTCAGCGTGGGGATAATTTGATAATCGCTGGCGTCTTCGACATGGATGTTGTCGATGGTTTCAAGGCCGGTGGGATCGTCGATGGAGCCCGCCATGATGCTGATGGTGGCGAGCTCGAAATTCTGCCAAAACAGGTTGCCACCGCATTGCCGGCAAAACCCGCGCCGCGCCCTCGCCGAGGAATGATACCACGCCAGCGTGCTGTCGCTGTCCAAGTGAAAATCCGCCAACGCGGCACGGGTAGCGGCAACATGATGCCCGCTGGTCTTGCGACACTGCCCACAAAAACAATTGATCACCCCCCGCAACTCGCCACTCACCCGCCAACGCACGCCACCACACAGGCAGCCGCCCGTGACGACTTTGGGGCTGTCGCTCATCCGGCGGCGTGTAACGGCGGGCATTGTATTCCGTCCCCCTCAAGCCTCTCTCGGTTCGGGGAGGCGAAACCCCTCGCGCAAACTGGCGATGTTGATCGCGCCCCAGCATCGCTGGGTCAATTGCATGCCCTTCGGCCGGAATCTCCCGTGAATCACCTTAATCCCGCGAGTCGCCAGAAATTCGGCCACCGGCACGAAGTCCCGGTCGGACGAGACCAGCACCGCGATGTCGTAGTTGTTGACCCAGGCGAGTCGAATCATATCGGTCGCCATATGTACATCGACGCCTTTCTCCTCAGTCCCTCGCATGTTTGCGCCACAAGCTGGACAGACCGACACCGCTTCATGGCAGATGGGACATTCGGGAGATGAAAGTTTCCTTTGGCGCGGCATGATCGACACGCTCACGCCGGGAAAAGTGTCCACCACCGTTGTTGCCCATCGGCGCAGTTTCTTGTCTTTTTCGCTGGCAGGGTCGTAGGAACCGTAGAAATTCAATCCCTGATATTCGCCGGTTGCAGCGGCATCAACCACAGCGACCGCTTCGCGAGACAGCATCGGCCCGAGCTTCGCCCAGTCGGTGCGGAAAGCTCTGTCGGCATCTCGCATACTGAGCGTGTAATTCCAAAAATCGACAAACACGCGAACACGATAGCGTGATCCTTGAGTCGGAGAGTTACCGGACATATCAATCCCTTTAAAGACACAGGGGCACACGAAGCGCCCCTGAGTTCAAGATGATCGAACCCCGTGTTTCCCTATCTGGGCGGTGATCCGATGGGTAGTCTTGAGTCGCAAGTATAATTCGCGAAATATCGATTTTGCAACCCATTTTGTAAAAATCGGCAATTTCCATTGCGGTGCAACCGGAGCGGTTCCGGGGCTGTCGCTCACGCAGAGGCGCGGCGGCGGCGGCGGGGGCGTCCGGGTGGGGCGTCTTCCGCTGCCGGTTGGCGGTATTTCTTCAGCCATCTGGCGCAGTTTCTGTCGTGGCCCATGACCACATTGGCGCCCATGATGGATTGCATGACTTCCTCGTGCAGGGGATTGGTGATCGCCGAGGTGAGGCCGGCGGCGATGGCCATGCTCAGGAAAGTGCCGTCCATCCCCTTGCGATTGGGGATGCCGAAACTGAAGTTGGAGGCGCCGCAGGTGGTGTTTACCTTGAGTTCCTCGCGCAGGCGCTTCACCAGATGGAGCACCTGACGCCCGGCGCTGTTGACCGCACCCACCGGCATGACCAGCGGGTCGACCACGATGTCGCTGTAGTGAATGCCGTGGTCGGCGGCTCGCTGGACGATCTTCTTGGCAACATCGAAACGCTCATCCGGATTTTCCGATATGCCCGCCTCATCGTTGGATATGGCCACCACCGCCGCGCCGTACTTCTTCACCAACGGCAGCACCGCTTCCAGTCGCTCTTCCTCGCCGGTTACCGAGTTCAGCAACGCCTTGCCCTGATACGCCTCCAAGCCGGATTCGAGGGCGGCGACGATGGACGAGTCGATGGACAGCGGCACATCGGTAACCGACTGCACCAAGCGGATCGACTCGGCCAGAATGCGCGGTTCATCCGCCAGCGGGATGCCGGCGTTGACATCGAGCATGGTGGCGCCGGCGGCCACTTGGGCGACGGCGTCGGCCTCGACTCGGCTGTAGTCGCCGTTCTTCATTTCCTCGGCGAGAATCTTGCGCCCGGTGGGGTTGATGCGCTCGCCGATGATCACGAACGGCTGCTCGAATCCGATTTTCAGTTCGCCCTTGGGGGAACAAACGATGGTGTCGGTCATGCTGAATTACTCCGATGTTGCAAGTTTATCTCTTCGCCGGGACGCCACGGCAGGCGCTCATCCAGCACCCCCGAAGCCGCAACCATCTCGGCCACGCACTGCTCTTGTCGGTACGCCATGACATGCACGCCGGCGACCCCCTCGATTTCCTTCACTTGCTGCATCATCTCGATGCAGATTTTCCTGCCTTCGCGTTTGGCGTCCTCGGCGCCGGCGAGGCGTTCGATGACGGCATCGGGGATGTGCACCCCAGGCACGTTGTCGCGAATCCAGCGCGCCGCTCGCGGGGAAGCCAGCGGGCCGACGCCGACTAGGATGAATACCCGCTGGTGCAAGCCCTTGTCGCGCACCTGCTGCATGTAGCGCTCGAGCACCGGCAGATCGAAGCAATACTGGGTCTGCACGAAATCGGCGCCGGCCGCCACCTTCTTTTCCAGCCGCTCCACGCGGAATTCTCGCGGTGGGACGAAGGGATTGGCCGCCGCCCCGAGGAATACCCTCGGCGCCTCGGCCAGTTTTCGCCCGCTCAGCAATCTCGATTCATCGCGCAGGGTGCGCGCGGTGTTGAGCAGCGAGATGGAGTCGAGATCGAACACCGGCTTGGCATTCGGGTGGTCTCCCGCCTGCACGCCGTCTCCGGTCAGGCACAGCATGTTGGATACCCCCAGCGCCGCGGCGCCGAGAATTTCGCCCTGTATGGCGATGCGGTTGCGGTCGCGGCAGGCGATCTGCATGACCGGAGAATAACCGGCGCCGCTCAACAGCGCGCACACGGCGACGCTGGACATGTGGCAGTTGCCGCCGGAGCCGTCGGTGGCGTTGATGCCGTCTACATGGCCGTCGAACCACTTGGCCTGTCGGAACACCTCCTCCGCGCTGGCCGAATCCGGCGGCGCCAGTTCGGCGGTTACCGCAAACTCACCGGCGCGCAACACCTGCTCCAGCCGCCCGGCGGAAACATGGCCTGTGCGCTGGGTCAGGATGGATGCAAGCGCCTGCTCGATCTCGTCGGTCATGCCTGTTCGCCTCCGCGCGGGTGCGCCCGGCGCGCGTCTCGCAACCATGCGGAAGAACCTTCCGCCGACCAATCCAGCGGCGGCTGTAGCACCAGAATCTTTTCCCCGTGGCGCATGGAGCGGCTGCCCTTGTACGCCTCGACCCAAACGCACGGCATATCCGGCTCGATCTCGCAGTTGCCATTGCTGCGCACGCCGCCGCACGGCCCGTTGCGCATCTGCTTGGGGCAATTCATCGGGCACGACATGCCGGTGGAGCCGAGCGCGCAGCGCCCGCACATGCGGCAGTCGAACAGCACGCCCTTGACCACCTTCTCGACGGCGGCCACCGGCTTGTCGACGCGCTCGTAGCCGATCAGATTCCACAGCGGATGTAGCGCCGTCATGACCTTTTCAAAGCAATCGTACAGCCATTCCAGCCCACGGGAATGGCGCACCGACCATCTTCTCACTGCGTACATCCGTTACGCCTCCGGCTCGTCGCCCTTGTTGCGGATCAGCGCCAGCAGGCGCTCCTTGTCGTATTCCCGCTCGTAGCGCGCCGCAGCCGCCTCGGCCTCGGCGCGCAGGTCGTTGCCGCAGGTTACGCTGTGCCGTCTCCAGTCCGCCAGATAGGCGTCCGAAGTGCCCTTGCCGGCGCGCATGGCGGCGCGGTCGATGGCCTCGGCAAAACGCTCGGACAACTTGACCTTGACGCTGTCGCGCCGCTCTTTGGCGATGACCTGCGCGGGGATGTCGCGCCACGATACCGTGATCAGTTTTGCCATGATGGTTACGGATGCTGATGCTGGAGGGGATGGAAGGAAGCGGGGTGCCGTCAGGCGCCCGTGCGTGCGAAGCGGCGAAAGGGCATGGGATCAGCGCGCGACGGCGACGGCAGCGGCCAGAGATTCTTCAAGATGGCGATCGCCGGTGAAGAGTCGCTCGTATTCGAGTTCGAGGTATTCGGCTGCCTGCCGGGCGGCGGTTTCGGTGTGCTCGTCTTCCCGCTGCGCCAGATAGACCAGTTTGCGGTAATTGCCGAAGTATTCCGCCTTGAGCTGCGGGAAACGGTCGAGGCCGAGGCCCTGAATGATCACGCGCTTGAAGTGTCGCGCGAGAAAATCGGTGAGGTAGAAGGTGCCCGTTTCGGCCTGATGCAGCTGCGCGAATTGGGCGGCACCGGCGAACATCTCGTAACAATGAGCGCCGGGGAGACGCTCGACCCCCTCCCGCTCAAGTACCCGATCGAGCAGCCCGCCGGTGCCGCAATCGGAATAGGCGGCGAAGATGCGGCGGTAACGGCCACGGTTTTCGGTGATTTTGTCCTGCACCGCCTGCGGAATCAGCTGGGGGGTGTTGTGCAGGTCGGCGGGCAGGCACTGGATGTCGAGGTGATCCCAGCGGCTGAGATCCCGCACTCTCACCAGATCATGAGCCAACGCCCCGCAGGCGATGACCAGCACGCGCTCCGCCGTCATTCGATCAGCCCGATAGACGCGATAGACGCTCAGGCGGCGCGCTTTTCGGCGATCTTGGCGGTGGCGATTTCCACCGCCACCGCCGCGTCCCGACAATAGGCGTCGGCGCCGATGGCTTCGCTGAATTCCTGATTGAGCGGCGCTCCGCCGACCAGCACGATGTAGTCGTTGCGGATGCCCTTCTCCACCATGGTATCGATCACCACCTTCATGTAGGGCATGGTGGTGGTCAGCAGGGCGGACATGCCGAGGATATCCGGCTTGTGCTCTTCCAGCGCTTCGAGGTAGTTCTCCACCGGATTGTCGATGCCGAGGTTGATCACCTCGAATCCGGCGCCCTCCATCATCATCGCCACCAGATTCTTGCCGATATCGTGAATATCGCCCTTCACCGTGCCGATCACCATCTTGCCGATGGGCTTGGCGCCGGTCTCGGCCAGCAGCGGGCGCAAAATCTCCATGCCGCCCTTCATGGCGTTGGCGGACATCAGCACTTCGGGCACGAACAGGATGCCGTCTCGGAAGTCGATGCCGACTATGCGCATGCCCTCGACCAGCGCAGTGTCCAACACCTTGGCGGCAGCCCAGCCGCGATCCAGCAGGATGCGGGTGCCCTCCATGATTTCATCTCTGAGCCCGTCATAGAGATCGTCGTGCATCTGCTCGACCAGCTCGTCGTCGGACAGGGAGGCCAAATCCAGATCTTCTTCGGTGTTGTCATCTACCATCGAAAAAACCCCGCGAAATGCGAATTGCCGTTGCCGCGCCAGCGATTCGCGAGCGCGGCGGTAATCGGCGGAATATACAAATCAAGAACTCTCTCTTTCTGCTCTTGATGCGACACCGCATATCGCTTTCACGACACTGGCGGTGGGACGAAACCGAGCGGATTATACCCCCGAAGGGTAGCGGCGGGTTTCCGTCTGCAAGTTTTTTTTCGGATAACGAGCCGGCAACGCCCTATTTCGCGACATTTTGCATGATTTTGTGGATTTCCGGCTTGTCGCGGGCGATTTCCCGGTCGGTCAGCCCCTGAATTTCGTGGGGGAAAACCAGCCATCGGTCGGTTTCATGCAGATAATAGTCCGGCAGCCGCTCGGTGGCGTTGCTACCCGGCTTGAACCACGGGGTAGCGACGCGAATGGATTCCGGGGTATTGCGCCGGGTGCGCTCGGTCAACTGCGCGATCACCGCCTCGATGCTGCGCCCCGAATCATACACATCATCCACGATCAGCAGCGCATTTTCCGCGTTGAGGGAGCGCACGAGGTAGCCAAGCCCATGCACCCGAACCGAGGCAGCACGGCGGCCGATGCCGCGATAGAGGGAGGTTCGCACGCTGATGTGGTCGGTGGAAATGCCGAAATGTTCGAGCATTTCCTGCACCGCGATGCCGACCGGCGAACCGCCGCGCCAGATGCCGACTATGAAGTCCGGGCGGAAACCGCTCTCGATGATCTGCGCGCCGAGCCGGTAGGAATCCTCCAGCAGTTCCTGCGCGGATATGAATCGCTTGTCGTCGATTTCGCTGCTCATCACTGCTCCGCTGAGGTGGTGCCCGGAGCCGGACTTGAACCGGCACGATGTCGCCATCGAGGGATTTTAAGTCCCTTGCGTCTACCATTCCGCCACCCGGGCTCGAGCCGGAGGCCGCGCCGGCGGAATGGAGGCTGAGCCCGGAATCGAACCGAGATCAACGGCTTTGCAGGCCGCTGCATAACCACTCTGCCACTCAGCCCGTCCAACGCCGCAACCGGCACAGCCGACACAATCGGGCGGCACAACAAAACACCCGACGAATCGGCACCCGGCCGGCAATCCCCACCATGCCCGTTGAAATGGAGCGGGAAACGAGACTCGAACTCGCGACCCCAACCTTGGCAAGGTTGTGCTCTACCACTGAGCTATTCCCGCATGACACGATCCGTGGGGGTGGTCAATTTTATGCAATCGTCCGCGCGTGTCAATAGCCAATGCGAAACCAATTCGCCAGCGGGCATTGAAAAAAGGGCAACGGCGGGCGCGAGGAAAACGCCGCCGCCCGCCGCCCGTTATAGTCAGAAGCGCATCTCGCCCTTCAGCAAAACGGCATGGTCGGCGTCCGCGTTCTCCTGCTCGCGGCGCTCCCCGGACAGGCGCACGGTGAACAGCCCGCCGGAGGCCCAATCCAGCCCTAGGCGATAGTGCTTGCCATCGCCGTGCAAAGTCAGGCCGCCCCACGGGGTCAACAGGCCGCTTCGTTCGCCGGAGGCCGACAGGCCGTAGCCCAATCTCATTTCCAACCGCCCGCCGGTGTCGCGGGTGGTGGGGGCGGCGGTGTCGCGTAGGCCGTGGGACCAGATTTGGCTGGTGTCGCCCTCGCCTGCGCCGCCGTAGCCGGGGCGTAGGATGAAGGACAGGCCCTGACCATCGGCGCCGTGCTTCAGTCGCACCATGCCCTGTATGCCCCATTCGCTATAGTCGCTGCGGCCCAACAGGGTGTGCAGGTCGGCGGATGCGCTCAAACCCGTCTCGGGGTTGTCGTAGTGCACGCGACCGCTCACCTCGGCGCCGGCGCCGGTGTTGCCGTCTCCGCCGTCGTGGCGGGCGCCGAGGGACAGGGACGGCGACAACTGCCCGCCGTTGGCCAGCGTTCGCGGGCGTTGATTGGCCTGCGCCGCAAGGCGAATCAGGGTGGCGTCTACTCGCAGGGAAGCCTCGCCCGCGCCCGCCTTGAGATCCATTTCGGTTTGCATGATTTCTCCCTTGAAAAGCACATCGGTGTTGCCGTTCGACCACAACTGCCCGCTGCCGCCCGCGCCTAGGGTCCACAGGATCACATCGTTGGAGGCGCCCTCGCCGCGTGCCGGATTTACGGACACTTCGCCGCTGCCGTAGCCGGTGGTCGCCCACCAGTCCAGTTGGTCGGTGCGCCCGCCGAGATAGGGGTGCAGGCTGATTACATCGACTTCGTAGTCGCCCGCACCGCCACTGCCGCTACTGCCGCCGTTCTCGTAGTCGAACTCGCCCTGACTCCACGACAGCACCACACCGGCCAGCAGGTCGTCTCGCACCATCGAGTCCGCGCCGAGTTGGGCGCCGAGCAGGTTGCCGTCGAAATCCAGCCCGTCTTGTTCGCCGGAGAGGGTGCGGTAGTCGCCGCTGCCCCACAGGGATGCCGAGCGCAAGCCGCCACCATCACCATTCAACGGCAAGACGAATTGGCTGCCGTCCAGCAAATCGCGCAGGGGGCGGCGGTCGTTCAGCAAGTCCGGAGCGTGGGACACCAACGCCCCCGCCAAAGTGCCCTGCCCGCCCAAGCTGGCCGCGCCAACCCCGCCGCCGCCACGCAACACCCGCTCCACGCGCGCGGAAATGGCGCCGGTAACGCGGTCGGCCACGGCGCGCGCCACTTCCGGCAGTGCCGCCCGATGAACCTGCTCGGCCGGTGCGGGCAGTGTGATGGTAATTTCCACCTCACTCGGCTGGCTCACCAATATCCCGGCCGGCAGTGGCGTGCCCAACATCACTGTGAAGGTTCCTCCGCCGGAGCCGGTGTCCGAGGTTGTCTCCGCCGTGGTGGTTATCGTGCCTGTGCCGGTGTTGTCGCCGGGGGCGATGTCGATGCCGGTTAGGGGGCCGTAGTCGGCGGAGTTTGCCGTGCCTGCGGTCAGGGTGATGGGGATGGTTACCCGGCTGGTCAGCGCCTGCGACAGGTGCGCCGTTATCGTTACCGGCGAACCCTGGCGCACCGGATTGGGCGTGGCCGTCAGGGTCAGTCCGGGGGTTATCTCGTTGCCGATGGTTACCCGCGTTTCACCGGCGTCCACCGCCACCGAGTAGGGCGGAGAGGCGATTGCGACCAGATTGAATATGGCGATTTCGTTCCCCTCCGGAGTCGGATCCGTGGTGGCGGCGAGTGTGATGGTGGCGGTGTCGGCATTGGCCGGCAGAGTCAACGACCAAGAACCGCCGGAACCGCTCACGCCGTTCAGTGTGAAGTCGTCCGCGCTATCCGCCGATGAGGATGCGCCGTAGGTGAGCCGCACGCTGCTGGCCGTGGTCAGTTGCGGCGCGATGCCCACGGTCAGGGTAACTTCGGCACCCTCGGCAACGCTGTAGTCGGCGGCGGCGAAACGCACCTGCGAGGTGTCGGTGATGGTTACCGTGGTCAGCTCCCCCGCGGACGCGATTGCGTAGGGCGCGGAATCGATGGGGGTCAGCCCGAATATCGCGCTCTCGTTGCCCTCGGTTGGCGAATTGGCGGTGGCGGCGAGTGTGAAGGTGGCGGTGTCAGCGTTGGCCGGTAGGGTCAGAGTCCATAGCCCGCCGGAGCCGCTCACCCCACTCAGCGTGAAGTCGTTTACGACGTCGGCCGTTGAGGCCGCGAGATAGCCAATCCGCACGCTGCTGGCCGAGACCAGTTGCGGCGAAATGCCCACAGTCAGGGTAATGCTGTTGCCCTCGTGCACGCTGTAGACGGTCTCGGCGAAACTCACTTGCGGGGTGGCGATGGTTACGGTCGCTTCGTTGCTCGAACTCGGCACTGTGTAGGGCTCACCGCCTACTTTCCGTAGGGTGAATATCGCGGTTTCGTCCCCCTCGGCGAGCGAGTCGGCGGTGGCGGCGAGTGTGATGGTGGTGCTGTCGGCGTTGGCCGGTAGGGAAAAATCCCACAGCTCGCCCTCGCAGCTGCCGGTCACCCCGCTCAGTGAGAAGTCGTCCTCGCAGTCGGCCGACGAGGATGAGCCGTAGAGAGCCGTCGCGAAACTGGCCGTGGTCAGTTGCGGCACGATGGTTACCGTCAGGGTAATGCTGTCGCCCTCGACCACGCTGTAGGCGGTCTCGGCGAAGCGTATCTTGCGGACGGTGGTGTCTACGATGGTTACTGTCGTAGTACGGGCGTTCGTCGCTATACCATATGGTGGTGCACTTCCGATGGAAAGTAGTAGGAATTGATAGAGTTGTTCTCCTTCTATTACTTGGTCCGTCACCGCGGTAAAGGTGAAGGTCGCGCTATCGGCGTTGGCCGGCAGCACCAGCCCATAGAGGGGTGGCTGCCCGCTCACTCCACTCAGGGTGAAGTGGTCGGGGGTTATGCCTATTGCAACCGAAACGCTACTGGCCGAGGTCAATCGCGGCGAAATGCGCACAGTCACCGTAACGCTTTCGCCCTCGTTCACGCTGTAGGTGTTCGTGGCGAAGCTCAGCTGCGGAGTCGCCGTCGGGACAACGGTCTGAACCGCGCTGAACGCGCTACAGCCCGTGCCGCTGGTGGCTTGACCCGCACACGCCCGAATGCGCACTCGGTAGGTTGTGCCGTTGGTAATGGTCAGGCTGGAGTTGGTCACGATCGTCCTACTGGTAACCGTGCCGGGTCTTACAAAGACAGCGGCTTTCAATCGGTTGATGCTTTCGCCGGTGCTGTCATCGTATCGGATGACATAAGTACCGGCGCCGGGGGATGCGTCCCAGTTTACGGTGAATTGCGCGTTGCCCGTGGTGAGCAGTATATTGGCCGGCACCGGCGGCGCCTGCGCCTGCAACGGCGCAACGGCAAACAGGGCAAGCGCGCCGAGCAATAGAGCAAGGCGGCTGGCCGCGCTCGGCGAGGGGATTGGACGGGAGGCAGATCGGCAGGGGGTTAGCGCCCGCCCGTTGGATTCATATCCGGATAGGGGGGGGGGGGGGGGGGGGGGGGGGGGGGAGGGGGGCAGTGTTCACTTGTACGCTTGAGACTTGAGCGATTTGAGTATGACCGATTTGAGTATGGCGTTTCATGGTGCTGTCCTCGCGGTAGATAGGTAGGTATTTGGGCCGGCGAGCGGCCGATGGCGGGCATTATAATCTCTTTTCGGCGGTTGGCAATACCCTTGAGGTCGCCCCGTTGCGAATTTCGGGTGATTTCGGCGATGGAGCGCGCCGGTTGGGGGAATTTCGGGCGGTTGGGGGCCGCGAAATCGCTGGGCGGGCGGGCTGCGGGGCCAAAAAAAAGGCGATCTGACGATCGCCTAAAACACCACGGAGGAATAATTGGTCAGGCCGCTTTTCTGGCCTCGGTCGCGCGGATGATTTCGCCGACTGGTTGCCGGTCGAGTCGATCCAGTCTTGCCGGCTGGGCGCGGAAGTTGTATACCGCGTCTCGAATCTGGTGGCGCTCGATGCCGATGTCGCGCAGCAGTTCGTCGGGCAGCGCGCGCAAGGCGCGCACGGCGGCGCGACGGTTGCGCCAGACTGTGAGCGCCGCCCATGCCCGAGTAAGCGGGGCGGGACGGAAAGTGGCGCATGCGATGGTTGCGCCGTTTGCTGGTACAGTTGCGTTCATGTTCGTTCTCCTAGCTGATGACGGTCATAATTGCCGTCAGGATTGCGATGGCGCCAATGTAAGCGCCGCCTACTTTGATCCATACATCGTTTGCCATTTTCATGCCCTCCGACAGGGTTGCGGTTGAAAGTCGTGCTGTTCATCAGCGAGTGGGGCAAATATAGGGATTGGAAGCCTTGAAAACAAACGAATTATGTTCATAATATCCATGAGGTTTTATTCATGTATCCGAAATGGCCACTCGCTTCCCGCCCATCTCCTCCCTGCGCGCCCTCGAATCCGCCGCCCGGCACTTGAGTTTCACCCGCGCCGCCGAGGAATTGTTCGTCACGCAGAGCGCGATCAGCCACCAGATCAAGCATGCCGAGGCGCTGTGGGGGCTGAAGTTGTTCGAGAAGCGCGGGCGGCGGCTGATTCTCACCGAGGCCGGCCATGCGTTGGTGCCGGTGATTCGGGATTTCCTCCGCCGCATTACCCTGACGCTGGAGGACCTCGGCGAGAAAAACGAGGCGCCAACCGCCCTGCGGGTAACCCTGTTGCAGTCCTTCGCCTTCAAGTGGCTGGTGCACCGCCTCGGCCACTTCAATCAGGATTATCCGGAAATCGATGTGTGGATTTCGACTTCGGACGATCTGGTGGATTTCGATGCGGAAAACGCCGATGTGGGCATCCGCCTGGGCTACGGCAACTGGCTCGGCCTGCACGAGGAGCTGTTGCTGACCGAATATGTCTTTCCGGTGTGCAGCCCGCAATTCCTGAAAACGCATCCGCTACCGGAAAAACCCGCCGGACTGCTTCGGCTACCGCTGTTGCGGCGGAGCGCCGTGGATATTTGCCCGCGCTGGCGCGATTGGTTCCGCGACGCCGGTGTGGGCGTGCGCAGGATGCCCAAGGGCACCCAGTTTCCGCAAACCAGTCTGGCGGTGCAGGCCGCCATCGACCATCAAGGAGTCGCGCTGGCGCGCAGTGCCCATGTATTGGACGATCTCAATGCCGGGCGGCTGGTGCGCCTGTTTCCCGAGGTGATGTGCCGCTCGAATGTGTCCTATTTCTTCGTGTGCGCGCCGGGGCGGCAGAGCGAGCCGCAGATCGCCGCATTTCGCGAATGGCTGTTGCGCGAGGCGGAGGAATCTCAGGCGGAATTCGATCGGATGATGATCGAGTCGGAGTCGGCGGCCTAGAAGGGCCAGCGCAGGGCATCCAGCCGGCGGCGCAGGGATTGGAAGACGACTTCGGTCGGCAGTTTTTCGAGGCAGCGGCGGCGGCAGTCGGGGCGATCGCAATGGGCGCAATCCGGCGCACGAATGACTTCGTGGCCGTCTCCGACCGGGCCAGTTTTGCTTTCGTCCGTGGGCGCGAACAGGGCGATTACCGGAGTTTTCGCGGCGCATGCGAGGTGCATGGGGAAGCTGTCGCCGCTCAGCAGTAGGTCGGCGCGGCTCAGCAGCTCGGCAAACTGCGTGATGGACAAGCGCCCAGCGAGATTGAGCAGGCGAGACGGGCGGCGCGGCGGCAGGGCGTCGTCGATGCGGCGGCGCATCTCCACGGCGCCGGTGATGGCCACGGTGCATTCTTCGGCGGCGGTCAGGGAGACGGCGATTTCGGCGTAGCGATGCAGCGGCCAGTCCTTGGATGGCCAGCGGGAAAACGGGCTGAACACCAGCAGGGGCTTGTTGTCGGGGTTGTGCCGCGCGAGCAGGTCGTCAATGTATTGGCGCTCGGTTGCGTCGGTGAAGAATTCCATGGAGGTGTCGGTAAGGGAGAGGCGCGCACGGGCGAGCACGCCGTCCATTTCGGCGATGGCGTGCAACGCCGGATTGCGAAATCTCCGCAATCCGAGCCAGTTTCCCTTCACATATTTCTCATCGGCTCGGGCGGCATAGAGGAATATCACCGATCTGGCCAGCCCCTGCAGATCGAAGGCCAGAGCGAAACGCCGCGCGCGCACCTGTGCGAGTACGGCGGCGATGTGGGCGGCGGCGCGCAGCGGGCGGCGGCACCAATCGCGCTTGATTCGGCTGCGATCCAGCAGGATGATTTCGTCCACCCAGGGGTTGTGGCGGTAGATGTCGGCGGAGGCGGAGGCGGTCAGCAGGGTCAGGCGACAATGGGGGAAATTTTCCTTGATGGTGCGGATGTGGCCGCTGGCGTGGAGTACATCGCCCAGCGAGGTCTGCTTGATGACGAGGATGTTCATCGGCGCGATTTGTAGGGGTTGGGTTGGCCGTCGGGCCGAGTCTTGAACCAGCGAAAAGTCCACATGTATTGCTCCGGCGCCTGTCGAATCAGATCTTCCATAGCGCGATTCAGGGCGGTGGCGTCGGCGCGCGGATCGGCGCTGGGGAAATTCTCCAGCGGGTCGCCGACGGTCATGGTGTAGCGCCCGGTTTGCGGGTCGAGGCGGGTGGCGCTGGGCACGACCAGCGCGCCGGTCAATTTGGCCAAGCGCCCGACCACGGTCAGGGTGGAAGTCGGCACGCCGAAAAACGGCGCGAACACGGTGTGGCTGGATTCGCCGAAATCCTCGTCCGGAACGAAACAGCAGATGTGCCCGGCGCGTATCCCCCGCACCATCGGGCGCAGGCCCTGATCGCGCATGACCATGATGATGTTGTCCTGATCGAGGTGCTTGCGCCCGGCCCACAACTGCCATGTTATCAACGGGTTGCGGTCGCGCTTCATCATCGACACCAGCGGGTGGATGCCGGCGAGGATGCTGCCGCTGAAGTCGAGGGTGGTGAAGTGGTAGGAGACGACGATGATGCGGTTGCGCCGCGCCAGCTGTTGTAGCCACTGGCGGCGTTCCAGCCGACACAGCCGGTTGACGCGCGCCGCCGAGGCCCACAGCGCCAGCCCCATGTCCAGCAACCCGCGGCCGTATTGGCGGAAATGCGCCACCAGCAATTGTTGGCGGCGGCGCTCGCTCAACTTCGGGAAACATAACCGCAGATTGATTTCGGCGATGCGCCGACGCTTGGCGTTGCGCCGCCGCAACTGGTCGCCGAGGAATCCGCCCACGGCCATCACCCACTTGCGCGGCAGATACATGGCGACTCCCAGCAGCAACAGGCGACACCAAGTCCCCCAGAATCGTGGCTTGAGGAATTTCGCCTCGAAGCGCGGGTCGGGGGTTTTCTTGGGGGGCGCTGATTTCATCGGCGGCGGGGGCGGGCGCGCTTCACTGGACGAACGGTTTGTAGGCGTCATCGATTCCGGCGAGCCATTGCAGGTCGGCGTAGCGGTCAATGTCACGCAGCGGCGGCAAGTCGGAAAGATGCAGTCCGGCGCTCAGCGCATTCTCGCGCACCTGTTGCAATGGAGCCGGATCGTCCCAGCAAATTCCGTTGAACAGGGAATTTTCGGCGCGGCTCAGATTGCTCAGGCCGATCAGGTAGAAACCGCCGTCCTCCGCCGGACCCACCGGATTTTCGCCGCGCGCCAGCATGGCATAGGCGCCGGCCAGAATCTCCCCGGGACAATGAGGCACATCGCACCCCATCACCGCCGCCCGCCCGGCGCGCGCGATGCCCTGTTTCAACGCCGCCATCATGCGGCTGCCCAAGTCGGCGTCGATCTGAGAGGTGATGGTCAGCCGGTATCGCTCGGCCAGCTGCACGAAAACCGGATGAGCGTGGCGCGGCCAGACGCACAGCGCCACCTCGCCGCGCCAGTGGCGGCAGGCGTTCGCCACGGTTTGCGCCAGCATCAAGCGCGCCAGTTTTGCCGACTGGCGGGGGCCAATCTCGGGCGCCATGCGCGTCTTCACTTGCCCCGGCACCGGCGCCTTGGCCATGAGGTAGAGGGGAATGGGAATGGCAGATTCAGCGCACATGGCGGTAGCGCGCTGCAAGCTGCTCGGGGCTGCGACCGAGCCAGTAGAGGAATCGCAATTTCCACATCAGCAACACGGTGCGCACCACCCCGCCCTGCCGCCACCGCCGCGCCGAGGTCAACACCGGCTGGGGAACAACCGCCGGCGCGCTCAGGCGCTTCAACCGGCACGACATTTCGATATCCTCCATCAGGTCGATCTCGGCGAAACCGCGCTGCTGCACGAACACCCGCCGCTGCACGAACATCGCCTGATCGCCGGTAGCGATGCGGCGAACGCGCGCACGCAGGCTGATCATCCGCTCAATGAGGCGATAGACGAGGCCGGCGGCATCGAGTCGCAGGTCGAACCAACCCCATTGGCGCCTCCGGGCGATGCCGCGGGCAATCTCCCGCGCCGCCGTGGACGGCAGGCGGGTGTCGCAGTGCAGGAACAACAATACGGCACCGCGACAATGCCGAGCCCCGAGATTCATCTGCCGCGCCCGACCGGGTAACGGGCATCTCAGCAGACGGACGAGGGGGTCACCGTGCAACTGCCGCTCAAGCGCATGGATCACCGCGAGCGAGGCCGGTTCGTCGCTGGCATCCACCAGAACCACTTCGGCCAAATCGGGGAGTTGTCGGAGATGGGCGAGTAGGTGGGGGGGATGGTCGCCTTCGTTGTAGAGGGGGGCGATTATGGAGAGCTGAGAGCAACTGGGCGTTTCGGGTTTTTCTTCCACTGCCGTCACCATCCCCGCAAATCCTGAAAGCGATTGCGACTATTTCGATTCATGCGTTCGCGCAGGGGCGCATTCGGCTGGACACCCACCAAGTAACGGGCATGGCAGGGGCGTAACGCAAACCGCTATCTCGTGGATTCCCGTCGGCGCGCGGCGAGGCGCAGGCGTAGGGCGTTGAGGCGGATGAAGCCGCTTGCGTCGGCTTGATCGTAGGCGCCGGCGTCTTCCTCGAAGGTTACGACTTGCGGGTCGAACAGCGAGTCGTCGGAGCGTCGTCCGAGCACTTCCACATTGCCCTTGTACAGGCGAATGCGCACCTCGCCGTTCACCGATACTTGGGAGGCGTCGATCATCCGTTGCAGCATTCGGCGTTCGGGGCTGAACCAGTAGCCGTTGTAGATCAGTTTGGCGTAGCGCGGCATCAGTTCGTCCTTCAGGTGGGCTACTTCTCGATCCAGAGTCAGCGATTCCATGGCGCGATGGGCTTTGCTGATGATCGTGCCTGCGGGGGTTTCGTAGCAGCCGCGATTTTTCATGCCGATGTGGCGGTTTTCGACGATGTCGGCGCGACCGATGCCGTGTTTCGCTCCGGCTGCGTTCAGGGCGATCATGGCTTCCGCCGGAGTCATTTGCGCGCCGTCGATGGCGCTGAGGTCGCCGCGGTGGAAGGTCAGGGTCATTTCCTGCGGGGTGTCCGGCGCGGTCAGCGGCGATGTGGTCCAGCGCCACATTTCCTCCGCCGGCGGATGCCACGGATCTTCCAACTCGCCGCCTTCGTAGGAGATGTGCAGCAGATTGGCGTCCATGGAGTACGGGGATTCGCCGCTGTTTTCCGAGGCGCTGTCCTTCTCCACGGCGATGCCGTGGGCGCGGGCGTATTCCATCAGGTCGCGGCGCGAGCGCAGGTTCCATTCCCGCCACGGCGCGATCACGCAGATTTCCGGGTTGAGGGCGTAGGCGCCGAGCTCGAAGCGAACCTGATCATTGCCCTTGCCGGTGGCGCCGTGGGAGATCGCGTCGGCGCCGCTCTCCTCGGCGACGCGCACCAGATGTTGGGCGATGAGCGGGCGCGCGATGGCGGTGCCGAGCAGATATTCACCCTCATAGACGGCATTGGCGCGCAACATCGGGAAGACGAAATCCCGCGCGAATTCCTCCCGCAAGTCCTCAATGTGGATTTCCTCGGCACCGCAGTCGCGCGCCTTGGCCCGCGCCAACTCGACCTCCTCGCCCTGCCCGATGTCGGCGGTGAAAGTGACCACTTCACAGCGGTATTCTTCCTGCAGCCACTTCAAGATGATCGAGGTATCGAGACCGCCGGAGTAGGCGAGCACCGCCTTTTTTATCTGGGGCATTGCGGTTTTTTGGTCGGTTGGGGGAGCGGGATTATATCATGGGCCGGCCCGGGAACATCCGAGCGGCGGGGGGGTCGGGAATCTGGGCGGCTTCTCACGCGGGGGAGTCGGGCCGGCTCATCAGCGGATGGACTTCGCATCGAATCGAGAGCACAATTACCGTTGACGACGAAAAAAACTGTTGACAACGGAAAATCCGGTCTTGTATAGTGGCAACCGATCAGGGCCTTTGGCAGTAAGCCTCTCCCAATTCTTTCGGGTGGAGAGGCCGATCCCAAAGGCCATTTTATTTTCCAGCATCGGGCATTGGATAAACACGGAAGTTTCGTGAGGAGTGAACATATCAAACTGCCTTGAAATATCCCATGCCCGCGTGTCAAGTGTAATTCTTCCAGTAATGATACTATCAAATTCTGCCTATCAGGCATTTTCTGCGGGCAGGATTTCAATTTCGTATTGATCAGCTTCTGACGCGCGAAGCGGATCAATTTTAACCCACCAAGTTCGTGCGTTTTCATCCTCGATCGGATTATTCAAGGCGATCAAGTCGATTCTGCCATCTGGATATTCATAAACACGATATAGCCAATATCGATCATCATACTCTTGCGCCGCATCTAATTGATAATTACCTAGATCAATCTTCGCTGCATAATCTGTTTTCCCTTTGACCTCAATAAATCGGTCAACTAACTTATAATCAAGTGTTTTCGTGAATTCTTCAAGTTTTTCCCGATCCTCAAAACTCAGAATATCGCATTTCGGCCCATCGTATCCTTGGATATGATCAACTCGGATGGGTAGCCGATTTTGTCCATCAGATTTTTCAAAAGCCACACAAATCTGTTCGCATCTGTTTCCATCCGCGATTCGATAGCGAGTTACAGTGCCTTTTTTGCTATTTCTTTTTTTCTTTGTAATTCGAATAGAAATTCTTTGAGGGCTGGGTAGCGCAACATAATCTTTTGGAATACTTGATACTTTCGTTATATCATTTGGTGAATATACTAAATCATCAACATCATCACTCGGCCTATTTTTCTCGCTACTATCCAATGTACCACTAGAAATTCTTTCTGTTTTATTTTCCTTAACGCTATCCTCATTTTCATCAAAATCACAATATAAAAGAGAAGTATCTTCATCAATTCTTAAATTCAGGTTTTTCTTCGCTGCCTCTACATACGCACGCCAGTCCGATCCAATATAGCCTTCTAGAACATCTTTTTTCTCCTCTTTTGTACAGCACAAAATCATCTGACACTTTGGTTCATCTTCCCTAGGTAAAATATTACAAACTATTTCACTAACAGCTCGGACGATCTTCATATCTTTCAGAACAGAGGGCTTCGATTTTTCGGATGATTTGAGAAAATACTCTTCTTTTTCATGGTGCCAGCTTCCAGGGCTAATCTCTGCAACTACGCTCTGATTACCTATCCGTCCTGTTACTCTGAGCGAGCTACAAAATCTTATCTTTAGAGAACTAAGTTTTCTGGCCATACGACAATTAAAATCCCCATCAACGCGAAGTGAGTAAAGATAGGGTAACGCCTTTGAGAATTCCTCATTAAATCTTTTTTCAATATCGGATGAATTAGATTTTTCAATTTTCAAACACAGATCATTTAACTTGATTGTCTTTATACCGAATAATCTAGAAACTTTTTTTCCTCCCCTTTTTCTATCTATTGCAACAAGTGGTATTTGTCGTTTTATATCATCAGATAGATGATCTATATCCAGATAATATAATTCTCCGATAGAGAAATACTGCCCCGTTTCATTCTTAATTCCCCACATTTTTTTATTACTGATAAAATCATATCTAATCTCATCTGGCACAGAAATATCTTTTCTCTGAAGAAATAGATTGTACAGAAATTTCGCTTTTTCACCATTTGGATCCACTTTTGGCAGAGAACTTATTATATTATAATAAGCGACCCAATCTAAATCATCGATGCACGACGGTACCCCTAAATCTTCCAAAACTCTCAACACTTTTCTTTTTTCCACTTCATGACAACGAAAAAATTTATTGATCTTTTCCGAGAAAGAAATTGGAGATAGAAATTTGCTTGGTAAGTTAGTATTTTCACTTATGAGAGAACAATAGACGAGACGTTTCTTTTTGCCCGATTTTGTCGGCACCCAAGAGGTATTCGAAAAAATCCACTTTGAATAGTTGCGAAAATCTTTTTGTAACTTGCGAGATTTTGATTTACGAGGAGGAAACCCTGTGAGAGTCCCATTGCATTTATCATTATTGATCATTTCAGAAGCACGACCATCCTTTGCCAACCAAGTCAATATAGCCTCGAATGGCGCATTCTCAACGATATGTTCAAGATCATGAAAAACCTGGAGACCTTTTATCGATACACGGGAAATATCCGCCTTTTCATATACTTCATTAGCATCATCGAATCGAACGGGATTGTTCAGATCATTTAATTCTTGATCAATATAATCTTGGCTTGGTTCTTTTACGGGCAGTAGCCTCGGCCAATTCTGCACTCCTAGCCATTTGAAAAACTGTATATGATCATTCTCGGGATTTAGGCCCATGCTCTCTTGATTGCCAAGGATAAAGGCATGTTGTGAGCCACTGTAAAGTCGTTCAACTACTTCCCCATCATCGTTGTAATTTTTCGAAAAGTAGACACAATTTGCTGGCTTGAATTTACCTTGATTGGTGCGGACATATATCTGTAAATTATCGAGAAGCCTGCGATCCGATTTATCGTGCCTGATATTAAAAATTTTCCATAAAGTATGTAGAAGCTCAAGCCTGATTTGTTCTTCTAAATCCTTATGCTCCTCAATATACCTGTTGGCAATTTTAGTCAAAGACTGAGCAACTTCCCGCCGATTAAATTCGTGTATTTCGCCAATTCTTTGTATTTTGGAAGACAGCTGGCGGTTATCTTTCGTTTCTAATTTTCTCTTGAGGCAATCTAGAAACTTCGGATTTAACCACTCCACATTCGCCCAAACTGGAAATTCCGGTAACTCACCTGATGCTGGGGGTATAAATATTGGATCGCCTTCCTTGATCAAATTTCCTTGGGCATTGATCCATAATGGTACAAATGGGGTTTCTGGTTTAAAATTATAATTCTCAGCAAGTCCTGAGATCAGATTTGTCCGTTCATTAATATTCAATTCTGTAGATATGCCTCGGAGAATTTCTATGAAATCGCATATATCACAAAAAGGTATATTCAACGCCTCTAGAAACTGATACTTATTTGTCCAGGAGCCAGTAGTAGATAAAGCAAAGTTCCCAAATCCTATTTGTGGAAGCCAATCACCATAATCCCAAGGCAATCGGCGAACATCGGATGAACGTTTGAATTCACCAGAAACCACAGGGACAATCTTTCGATTTTTTGCGTTTTTGATTAAGTTTTCATAAAAACCAAGACTTTTTAGAGTTTCGTCATGTTGTTTTTGTAATAGCAAAAGATTGCATGCTGCCCAGGGATCGTCTTTACTGCATATGTATTCCGAAATTTTTGCCAAAAGTGTTGCCAACTTAGAAAGAACATATTTATTGATATTGTTCTCCCGCACACCATCTCGATTGGAAGTAAGATCCAATGTTGCATGACATAACGCAGAATAATTGAGATTAATTTTTGTTGGAAAATAAGTAAATAAAGCACTAGGCGCATTATTTGGATCATCGGGTACTGCTACGACTACCTCATATTTCGAATTGGAAGGATTATCTTTATCACAATCTTCCTTTGGGATACTTCCGGAAAGTTTCCACCGTTTCCAACCTGATAATTTTTCTCCATTTCTTTTTCGTAAGATTACATAATCGAAATTTTCTGATTTTTGATCGATAACATCCAACTTACAGATTGATTTTGTATCATTGGCGAAAATCTCTATAGATTCTATGTTTTTTACCAAAAGCAGGATTTCACTTCGAAGATTTTCGATTTGTTCGGCAGCCGCGCTGAATTGATCCTGATTATCGAATGTAGCCGCAACAACTGTATCTAATCCATCTCTATGCATTTCATCGGCTACGCGAATCAAACAACGAGATTTATCAGAAATTTCACTGCGATCCTCAAATACTTCACGATCTACGATTGGCACTAGCAATTTTGGAACAGGTAGCTCATGAGTTTGATTCTTTTCTTTATTTACAGCTTTTGAAATATCCGGTTCTTTGTCACAAAGTGAATACAACCATTCTTCTGTGTACTCTTTAGAGTAAGTCAAGGAGAGATTTCCGCTAATTATTATAGGATAACTACACCAATTCAGGAGAGCACGCAATCCTAAGCCCTTATCGCCAATTAAGTTTGGAGAATGACTTTTCGGACTTAGATCGCTGATCATCAGGCTTTTAATTCCATCCTTTGAGAATGGCTGTCCAGTATTCCCCACGGCTATACCAACATCACATAACCTAATTTTCACTCGGCATTTCTTATTGTCTGCGGCAGCCGCATCATTTGCATTCTGAAGCAATTCTAATAGTTCCCGTCCTTGGTAGTCGTGCATAGAAGCTTTCTCGCGCCGGTACTCCGCGATTAGACGCTCAGGGCTATATTTATACACTTTCTTGTGTTCTTCCAACTGTTGCGCGATCCACTTGGACCAGCCTTTTTTACTCATATCGATCTTTGACATGTTTGTATTTCACATAAATGGTTTCACGTAATATTTCCCATAGAGATAGCCAACACGCTACCGGCGAATAGAAAATTTCGCTTGCTACATAGTATTCAGACTAGGCGCTGACCAGGCAATCGGATAGACAGCACGGCTACCCCATGAATTTCGTCAGATTGACGAGGTCCGTATAACTCCGATTCACCCAACCTGATCATGACTTCAGTCCAGATCCGAAACAAGCCCATATGCTATTGCGCCGGCATTGAAATTGCGCTACCCTTCGCCATTCCCCCGTGGCTACGTAGCTCAGTCGGTTAGAGCGCACCACTCATAATGGTGAGGTCCCCTGTTCAAGCCAGGGCGTAGCCACCACTTTCAATCCTACCGATAAATCAGTGCGCGGCGCGGCCAGTACGGCTCAGAGCGCCGTCCATAGCGGCGATGATTTCGTCGATGTCGTCTCGGTTGCAGATGAGTGCCGGGCTCAGGCACAGGGTGTTGTTGTGTTGGGGGAAGCTGCGGTTGGTTCGTCCGATCATTACGCCCTGTTTCAGGCAATCGGCCACCACGGCGATGGCGACGGATTCGTCCACCGGTTCGCGGGTGGCGCGATCCGCGACCAGTTCGGCGCCGGCGAACAAGCCCTTGCCGCCGCGTACATCGCCGATGATGGCGTGTTTTTCCTGCAATTCCAGTAGGCATTCCATGAGGTAGTCGCCCATCGCCGCCGCATTGGCGAGCAGGTTTTCCTCCTCGATGATGTGCAGGTTCTCGAGCGCCGCCGCCGGCCCGGCGGTACAGCCGCCGAAGGTGCTGATGTCGCGGAAATAGCGCAGTTTTTCGTCGGAGTCGGCGAGAAATTCGCCGAACAGGTCTTCGCTGGTGACGGTAACGGCGATGGCGGCATAGCCGCTGGCGATGCCCTTGGCCATGGTGACGATGTCCGGCTGGATGCCGAAGTGTTGGTAGCCGAACCACTTGCCGGTTCGCCCGAGGCCGCAAACCACTTCGTCGATGTGCAGCAGCACCCCGTATTTGCGGCAGATTTCCTCGATGGTTTCAAAGTAGCCCGGCGGCGGGATGATGACGCCGCCGCCGGCGGTGATCGGCTCGAGCACCACCGATCCGACCGTGTCCGGCCCCTCGCGCAGGATCGCCTTCTCCAGTTCCCGCGCGGCCTGCACGCCGAAATCCGGATCATCGCCGTTGGGCGCGTGGTAGGCGAGGCAGTGGGGGATTTCGACGAATCCCGGGGTGAACGGCCCGTACTGCGCCTTGCGCTGGAATTGCCCGCAGGAGCTCAGCGCGGTAATGGTGGTGCCGTGGTAATCGCGGTCGCGGTAGACGATCTTGTGTTTTTGCCCGTTGTTCTTCAGTTCCGCCAGCTGGCGCACCAGTTTGTAGCCCTTCTCGTTGGCCTCGGAGCCGGAATTGGAGTAGTACACCCGGCTGAGGCTCGGCATCTTCGCGACCAGTTCCTTGGCGAAGATCGCCCCCGGAACGTTGCCGGCGGAATTGGCGAAATAGCACATTTTGACCAGTTGGTCGTGCACCGCTCGGGCGATGCGCTCGCGGCCATACCCCACGTTGACGGTCCACACCCCGCCGGACACCGCGTCCAGATAGGTCTTGCCGTTTATGTCCCGAATCCGCAGCCCTTCGCCTTCGACGATGACCATGGGGTCGGCGTTTTTCAGCGGCTTGTGCTGGCTGAGGTGATGCCATACATGGGCGCGGTCGTCGCTGACGATTTCGCCGCTGTCGATGGGGGGGATTGCTCCGTTGTTCATCGTCGATACCTGCTGTCGGGTTTGCGGAAATACGCCGCCGTCTCGTTCGGCCGGCTGCCGCAATCATACCCGGTTACGCCGGCTATGCAACAGTCCCCGGCGATCGGCCGAGCCGGCCGGGAGCGGACGCGCGGGGACTGTGCCGGCCACCGATTCCGCTTACGGGTTACAATCCCCCGCATGGATGTTTCGCCGATTCTCGACCCCCTGAACGAAGCCCAGCGGCAAGCCGTGGCGGCGCCCGCGGGGGCGTTGCTGGTGCTGGCCGGCGCCGGCAGCGGCAAGACTCGGGTGCTCACCCATCGGGTGGCGTGGCTGGTGCAGGCGCAGCGGATTTCGCCGCTGTCGATCCTCGCGGTCACCTTCACCAACAAGGCTTCCCGCGAAATGCGCGGGCGCATCGCGCAGTTGCTGGGCGCGCCCGCCGGGGGCATGTGGATGGGCACTTTTCACGGCCTGTGTCATCGACTGCTGCGGCTGCACTTCCAAGCAGCCGGGCTGCCGCAGGATTTTCAAATCATCGACAGCGACGACCAGTATCGGCTGATTCGCCGAGTCCTGCGGGAACTGAATCTGGATGAGGCTCAGTGGCCGCCCAGACAGGTGCAATGGATGATCAACACCCACAAGGAAGAGGCGCGCCGCTCCCAGGATCTGCCGCCGGCGGGCGACGACGATCAGCAGCAATCTCTGCTTCGCATCTACCGCGCCTACGAGGAACTGTGCGGGCGTTTCGGGCTGGTGGATTTTGCCGAGATTCTGTTGCGCGCGCTGGAGTTGTTCCGCCACAACCAACAGGTTCGCGAAACCTATCAGCAGCGTTTCCAGCACGTGCTGGTGGACGAATTTCAGGACACCAACACCATTCAATACCGCTGGCTGCGCCTGCTGAGCGAGGCTCACGGCCAGCTGTTCGCCGTGGGCGACGACGACCAATCCATCTACGGCTGGCGCGGGGCGCGGGTGGAAAATCTGCTGCGCTTCGAGAAGGATTTCCCCGGCGCCACGGTGATCCGTTTGGAGCAAAATTACCGCTCCAGCGGCAACATTCTGAGCGCCGCGAACGGCCTCATCGCCAACAACGCCAGCCGTCTGGGCAAGGAGTTGTGGACCGAGGCGCCGGTCGGCGAACCAATCCGGCTGTATGCGGCCAGCAACGAAATCGACGAAGCGCGCTTTGTGGTGGGGCACATCGAACAATGGGTGGCGCAGGGCAACCGGCGCGACAGCGTCGCCCTGCTGTACCGCTCCAACGCGCAGTCGCGGGCATTCGAAGAGGAATTGCTGTCCGCCGGCATGCCCTATCGGGTGTACGGCGGCCTGCGCTTCTTCGAGCGTGCCGAAATCAAGGACGCGCTGGCGTATCTGCGGCTCATCTCCAGTCGCGACTCGGATCCGGCCTTCGAGCGCGTCGTCAATCTGCCGGTTCGCGGAATCGGTGCGAAAACTCTCGAGCAGATTCGCCGCCGAGCGCGGCAAAACCGGATTTCGATGTGGCAGTCCGCCGGCGAAATCATCGCCGGAGATGAACTGTCGCCGCGCGCCGCGGGCGCGGTACACCGCTTTTTGCGCCTCATCGACGGCATGGCCGAGGCCACCGCCAATCTGCAACTGGGGGAGGCGACCGACTATGCGCTGCGGCACAGCGGCCTGCTCGAACACCACAAGAACGATCGCAGTGAGCGCGCGCAGGGACGGGTCGAAAATCTCGAGGAATTGGTCAATGCCGCGAGAAATTTCACTCCGGATGAAGAGGAGGATCTGGATGCGCTGTCGCTGTTCCTCGCCAACGCGGCGCTCGAAGCCGGAGAAGGTCAGGCCGAGGAATGGGAGGATTGTGTGCAGTTGATGAGCCTGCATTCCGCCAAGGGGCTGGAATTTCCGCTGGTTTTCCTGTGCGGCATGGAGGAGGGACTCTTCCCCCACCAACGCTCATTGGAGGAACCCGGTCGGTTGGAGGAGGAACGCCGCCTGTGCTATGTCGGCATGACGCGGGCGATGCGGCAATTGATCATCTGCTACGCGGAAATCCGGCGTCTGCACGGGCGCGAGCACTATGCCCAGCCGTCTCGCTTTCTGGGCGAAATCCCGTCCCGCCACATCGAGGAAATTCGTTCGGCTCAGATAACCCGCCCACTGATTCGCCCGGCGGCGCCCAGCGACCGTGCCTTCAACGGGCTTGCACCGGGACGGCAGGTGCGCCACAGGAAATTCGGCGAGGGCATGGTGGTCGAGCTCGAGGGACGGGGGGAACACGCCCGCATTCAGGTCAATTTTGCCGAGGTGGGGCCGAAGTGGCTGGTGTGCGCATATGCCAATCTGGAGCCGGTTTGATCCGGCTTGCGGCGGCGCGGGTAGATCAGGCCGCCGGTTTTTCCGGTTCGATGATCTCGATCTCGGCGTCCGCCATCCAGTGAAAGCACGGCTGGTCGATGGTGAACGGCTGCAGCGGCGCGGTGATCAACTCCGGATGATCGTAGAGCATCTCGTCGGTTACCGGGATAAAAACTTTCTGCTTCATGGTCGGGTTTCCTCTGCGTTGTTCTCCCGTTCCCGGAAATCGCCGCGGTCGGCGGGCGTCGGGGCATTTTCCAGCGGGGAAACAGTGGCATTACAACTCCGGGGAATGGCATTGAAGCGAGAAAAAAATGGCATTTTTGTGGCACTCGGCCGGGCATTCGCTTGCGGTGTTGCCAATCCCGTATACTCGCCTTACCCGTCAACCGCCGATTTTGCGGCCACCGACTGCCAGCCGCTACACGCCATTCATGTCGAAAGTCATCGCCATCGTTGAGGACGACACCGATCAGCGCGCCAATTACGCCCACGCGCTCAAGTCTCAGGGCTATGCCATTCACACCTACGGCAACTGCCGGGCGGCCTTGGCCGGATTCAAGCGGCACCTGCCGGACCTCGCCATTTTGGACATCATGCTGGAGGATGAAATAGACGGCGGTTTCGACCTGTGCCGGGACTTGCGCCAGCGCAGCCCGAACATGCCGATCATCTTCCTGACCGCCCGAGACAGCGATATCGACCGGGTTTCCGGCCTGCGGCTGGACGCCTGGGACTACATCACCAAACCGGTGAATCTGCAGTTTCTGGCGGTGCGGGTGTCGTCGCTGTTTCGCATCGCCTCGATGCTGCAAACCGAAGCGGAACAACCGTCCACGCTCGTGCTCGGCGATCTGACCCTCGACCAAAACACCATGTCGGTGCGATGGAGGGGGCAGGTGATGAACCTGACGCTGACCGAATTCTGGCTGATCGAAGCCCTCGCCCGGCATCCCGGCCATGTCAAAACCTACGACGCACTCATGCAGGTTACCCGCCAGAGTTATGTGGAGAAGAACACCATCAACGGGTATGTTCGGCGAATCCGCAAGAAGTTCAAGGAGGCGGATCGGAATTTTTCCATGATTAAAACGGTATTCGGCGTCGGCTACCGTTGGAATTCGGACTGATCCCGCCAGCGGGGTCGCTGCGGAATTTCACCGGCCATGCTCCGACGACTGCGCGCAGCGAGCATACAGATCAAACTGATCTGGCTGGTGCTCGCCCTGCTGATCATCCCCTGGCTGGGCTACCATTATGTGCAGGAGATGAAGAAGTTTCTGCTGCAGGGGCAACAGGAAGCCCTGCTCTTGACCGCCAGCGGCATCGCCACGGTGCTCAACGATCGCTCCGAGCTGTTCAACCCCGCCACCGGCGTGCCGGAAGTGCTCGGCGAGAGAAGCGACCTGTACGCGCATCGGCTGGACAGTCTGGTGCAACTGGACGGCAAGCTCGGCGACTGGGAATCCCTGCAGCAGCACGCCACCTATCACACCGGCGGCGACCCGTTCCTGTGCGATGAGAATTACCGCCCGAATTCGTTTTCCCTGAAGAACGCGATCGGCTACTACGAGAATTTCCTGTACGCCATGTTTGCGGTCAACGACGATCAGGTGGTGTACCGCGACCTCGATCTGCTGCATCTGGACACCAGCGACCAGATCAGAATTCTGCTGCAACGCCCCGACAACACGCTGCAGCACTACCTGATGGTGGCGCGCGCACCGGGGCGCACGAGCGTCTATCTGGTGGACGAGGACTGGCGCCTGCCGCTGGAGGGCCAGCCGACGACCGAATTCACCGGGGAAATCGCGGAAACCGAGTGGGGCTATCAGGTCGAATTGCGAATGCCGCGAGATGTCATCGGCACGAGATCGAAACTAGGGTTCTTCGTCGTCGATGTGGATGACGCCGACGATCGCAGCATCGTCGCGACTCTCTCCACTTCACCGCAGGTGTCCGGCAGCGACCCGGCGCAGATACTGTTGAGTTCGCCGGAATTGACCAAGATACTCAAGGGGCTGGATCAGCCGAGGTCGTTGATCTGGATTCTCGACAAGGAGCAGCGGGTGCGCGCGGTGGTCGGCGGCCTGTCGGCGCCCATCGATTCGGGGAAAACCGACGCGCCGCCACCCGGCTGGCTGCAGAGCGCCTATCAGCGCCTGCAATCTCGCATCGAGGCGCTGCCGAAGAGCCCGGTGGAGCAATTCGTCGATGTCCCCACCGATGTAACCCACCGCCCGGACAAGATTTTCACCACCATTTTGAAGGGCGAAGCGCGCGCCCATGCGCGCCCGTCGTTGGATCGAAAAGCGCAGATTATCGTCGCCGGATATCCGATCCGGTCGGGCGATGAAATACTCGGCGCGGTGATCGTCGAGCAAAGCAGCAACGTGGTGCTGGCGCTGCAGTATCGCCTGCTGCGAAATCTCAGCCTGGCCACCACCTTCGTGTTCGCCTTCGTGGTAGTCGCCCTATTCATGTTCGCGTGGCGCCTGACCGCCAGAGTGAGACGGCTGCATACCACCACGGAAAAGGCGATCACCGCCGAGGGGCGGGTGGTGGATGGGCGCATTCCCGCGCACAACTACCCCACGGACGAACTGGGCGATCTCGGGCGCAGCATTACCGCCATGTTGCAGCGGCTGTCGGGTTATACCCGCTATCTCGAAGGGATGCCCGACACCCTCGCCCACGAGATGAACAACCCGCTCAACGTGGTCAGCTCATCCCTGCAGATACTGGAAACCGAGATTCCGGGGATACGGAAAAATCAATACATGCAGCGGGCGCGAACCGGCGTGGCGCGGCTGCGCGCCATTCTCACCAGTTTGACCGAAGCGGCCAATCTGGAAGAGGCGATGCGCAACGAGGTCAAGCAGCCGCTGAATCTGGCCGCGCTGGTCACCGAATTCGTCGACGGCTACCGCATCAGCCAACCCGACCACCGCTTTCAACTGCAGGTCGGGGACGATCCGTTGCACATCGAGGGCAACGCCGACCATCTGGCGCAAATGCTCGACAAACTGATCGACAATGCGGTGCAATTCAGCCTCCCCGGCCGGGCGATCGTCGTGCGCGTGCGCCGCCGGGGGAAAAACGCCGAAATCGCGGTGCTGAACGAAGGCCGGGCATTGCCGGAAAATCTGCGCGACCGGCTGTTCGACCCCATGGTGTCGCACGGCAAAACCAACCCCAAGCGCTCCCATCTCGGACTCGGCCTGTTCGTGGTGCGGCTGATCGCCGAATATCACCACGGGCAGGCGTGGGCGGACAACCGAGACGACTTGCCGGGGGTGGCGGTTACCGTGTCGATTCCGGCGATCGAGCGGCGCCTGAGGTAGAGACCATCGCCGCCTGCCGCCGACCGGCGGGCGGCATTCACCGCATCACCAAGTACCGAGAATCCACTGGCGCATGTTGGGTACTTCGCCCAGTTCGTTTTCCTCGGCTGCCCACAGGGTGTCCGTGCGCTTGTTTCGATAGGTTTCCACCAAGCCGCGTTCTCGCGGGACGATGATCTGCTCGAGGCGGCCACCCACGCGGTGTTCCTCATATCGGATGCCGTCTTTTCCCTCGGCGGCGAGGTCGTCGGCGCTTTCCGCGTCCGCCTGCTCCTGCGCCTGCTCGTCCGCTGAAATCGGCTGCTGCGCCAATGCCGACACGAGCGCGCCGACCATTAAAAATACCCTGATTTCATGCGTTTTCTGCTTCATTTCACTGCTCCCGCGCCCACAGGCGCACCGGTTTCGCTTTCCCACAAACGCCCGCGCGGAGGCGGACGACTTTTCATACAAATGCGGGATTTGATGGGATAATAACACACTGATAATCCGCTCCTGCAAACCTCTTCGGCAATGACACCCGCCGCGCAAATCATTCTGGTCGACGGCTCCTCCTTCCTGTTTCGCGCCTATCACGCGATCCGCCAGCCGCTGACCACCGCGGACGGGCGCACCACCCACGCCGTGTTCGGCACCATCAACATGCTGCGCAGCCTGACGGCGGAATATCGACCGACGCGCTTGGCGGTGGTGATGGATGCTGGCGGGAAAACCTTCCGAGACGAAATGTACGCGCAATACAAGGCCAATCGCCCGCCGATGCCGGACGATTTGCGCGCGCAACTCGCATATGTGAAGCAAATCGTTCCGGCTCTGGGCATTGCGCTGGTGTCCATACCCGGAGTGGAGGCGGACGATGTCATCGGCACGCTGGCGAGCGAGGCGGCCAGTCAGGGCTTCCACACCATGATCGTCAGCGGCGACAAGGACTTGGCGCAGTTGGTGAACGAGCGGGTGGAAATGGTGGACACCATGCGCAATACCCGCCTCGACCCCGATGGCGTGGTCAAGAAATTTGGCGTGCCGCCGGAGCGGATGGTCGAATATCTGGCGCTGATGGGGGATGCCTCGGACAACATTCCCGGAATTCCCGGAGTCGGGCCGAAGACCGCGGTGAAATGGCTTGCCCAGTACGGCTCCCTCGACCGCATCGTGGCGTGCGCCGACGAGATCAAGGGCCGGGTCGGGGCGTCCCTGCGGGAAAATCTGGAACAACTGGCGTTGTCGCGGCAGCTGGCCACCATCCAGTGCGACCTCGACCTCGGCTTGGGGCTGGACGATCTGCTGGTGCAACCGCCCGACACCGAAAAACTGCGCTCGCTGTACACCGACCTCGAATTTCGCTCGTGGTTGAAGCAGCTGGACAGCGATGGCGATGGCGACGGCGCCCCCCAAGCGAAGGACGACACGCCGCCGCCGGACGCCCACTATGAAACCATCCTCGACGAGGAAACGCTGGCGAGATGGATTGATCGACTGGAGCAGTCAACCCTGTTCGCCATCGACACGGAGACCACCTCGCCGGATCCCCACCAAGCCGAGCTGGTGGGCATATCGTTTTCCGTGGCCGAGAACGAGGCGGCCTACCTGCCGCTGACTCATCAGTATGCCGGCGCGCCGAAGCAACTGCCCTGCGACCGCACGCTGGCGAAACTACGCCCGCTCTTGGAGAATCCGCAGCAGGCGAAAACCGCGCAGAATCTCAAATACGATCTGGAGGTGTTGCGGCGCCACGGCATCGCCCTGCGCGGCGTTACCCACGACACCATGCTGATGTCCTATCTTTTGGACGCCGGCAATTCCCGCCACGATATGGACACGCTGGCGCGCAAGCATCTTGGATACGAGACCATCACGTTTTCCGATGTTGCCGGGCGCGGCAAGGATCAGTTGACCTTCGATCAGGTCGAGATCGCTCAGGCCACCCGCTACGCCGCCGAAGACGCCGACATCACCCTGCGACTGCAGCGGGCGCTGGCGCCCCGGCTTGAAGGCGATGAGGCGTTGCAGGCGCTGTTTCGAGACATCGAAATGCCGTTGATCGATGTGTTGGCTCGCATCGAGGCCAATGGCGTCAAGGTGGACACGGATATGCTGCGGCGGCAAAGCTCGGCCATCGCAAGTCGTCTGGCGGAAATCGAGAAAGCCGCCGTGGACGAGGCCGGCGAGGTATTCAATATCGCCTCGACCAAGCAAATTCAGGAGATTCTGTACGAAAAGCAGGGCATTCCGGTGTTGCGCAAGACGCCGAAGGGACAACCTTCCACCGCGGAGAGCGTGCTACAGGAGCTGGCGCGCACCTACGAGCTGCCGAGATTGATTCTGGCGCATCGCGGTTTGGCCAAGCTCAAAGGCACCTACACCGACAAACTGCCCGCTCTGGTGAATCCGCGGAGCGGGCGCATTCATACCTCCTACCATCAGGCGGTCGCCGCAACCGGGCGGCTGTCTTCGTCCGACCCCAATTTGCAAAATATTCCGGTGCGCACCGAGGAAGGCAGGCAAATCCGCGAAGCCTTCATTGCGGAGCCCGGCCACATACTGGTGTCTGCGGATTATTCGCAAATCGAACTGCGCATCATGGCGCACCTGTCCGCCGACAACGGGCTCATCGACGCCTTCAACCGGGGGCTGGATGTGCACAGCGCCACCGCCGCGGAGGTGTTCGGCATCGCCGTGGACCAGGTAGACGGGGAGCAGCGCCGACGAGCCAAGGCGATCAATTTCGGATTGATCTACGGCATGTCGGCATTCGGTCTGGCACGGCAGTTGCATATCGAGCAGAAGCAAGCGCGGGAATACATGGAGATTTATTTCGAGCGCTACCCCGGGGTAAAAAGCTACATGGAACACGCCAGAGAGACGGCGCGGCAGCAGGGCTATGTGGAAACACTGTACGGGCGGCGCCTGCATTTACCGGAAATCCACTCGCGCAACGCCGCCCGCCGCCAGTATGCCGAACGCACGGCGATCAACGCGCCCATGCAGGGGTCGGCCGCGGATCTGATCAAACTGGCGATGTTGGCGGTGGATCGGTGGCTACGCGAGGAAAAATCTCGGGCGAAGATCATTCTGCAGGTGCACGACGAACTGGTGCTCGAAGTGGCGGAAGACGAGGTCGATCTGGTGTCCCGCCGGGTCGCCGAGTTGATGGCGGGCGTCGCCGTTTTGAAAGTGCCGCTGGTGGTTGACACGGGAAACGGGCGCAACTGGAAGGAAGCCCACTAGGGATCGATGTAGCCGCTCCCCCCGAATCCCGGTATTCTCGTGTTTGCGTATTTTGCGGCGATCAGTCAATATAATGCCCGGTCAAATACAAGTTCGCATCGGCTGATGCGGAGAACCCATTGCCTGAATTTACCCAAGCAAAAATGACGACGTACCAAAACTCGAAAAATCCGCAAAAACCGAACTTTGCCGAACGCCGCATCCGCAAGATGCTGACGGGAACAACGGTTGAAATCAACGGACCCAATCCGTGGGATCCGCAAATACGCAACCCCGCGTTCTACAAGCGGGTGCTGATCAACGGCTCGCTGGGCCTGGGTGAATCCTATATGGACGGCTGGTGGGAGAACGACCAACTCGACGAGATGTACAACCGATTGCTGCGTTCACCGCAAATTCGCAGGCGCAAATTCGTCGCCTACATCGCCCCCTATCTCCTCTCCATCCTCGCCAACCTGCAACGAAAAACGCGCGCCTTTCAGGTCGGCGAAGCGCATTACGATCTCGGCAACGACATGTACCGCGCCATGCTGGATCGGCGCATGATCTACACCTGCGGATACTGGCGCGACGCCGACAATCTCGATGACGCGCAACGGCATAAGCTCGATCTGGTGTGCCGGAAACTCGACCTGCAGCCGGGCATGCGGGTACTCGACATCGGCTGTGGCTGGGGCGGCTTCGCCAAATACGCGGTCGAGAATTACGCCGTCGAAGTAGTCGGGGTGACCATTTCAAAACAACAGGTCGCACTCGGCGCCGAGCAGTGCCGCGGGCTGCCGGTTGAATTGCGTCTGCAGGACTACCGCGAGGTGAACGAACCATTCGACGCCATCGTCTCCCTCGGCATGTTCGAGCACGTCGGCCACAAGAACTACCGAACCTACATGCGGGTGGCGCGGCGCTGTCTCAAGGAAGAGGGGAAATTTCTGCTGCAGACCATCGGCAAGAACAACTCCAACGTGGGGGTGGATCCGTGGATTGCCAAATACATCTTCCCCAATGGGGAAATTCCCTCGCTGAAGCAAATATCAGCCGCTCTGGAATCGCTGATGGTGATCGAGGACGTACACAATTTCGGCGCGGACTACGACAAGACGTTGATGGCGTGGTTTGCCAATTTCCACCGCGCTTGGCCGCAGCTTGCGAAAAACTACCCGGAGCGCTTCTACCGCATGTGGAGATACTATCTGCACGTGTGCGCCGGAGCGTTTCGCGCGCGGAATTTGCAACTGTGGCAAATCGTCATGTCCACCGGCGCCAGAGAAGGCGCCTACCGCAGACCCGCCCTGTAGGGCCGGAATTCGCCGTCCATCGGAGCGGAGGACGGCAGATGGGCAGATCAGTTTCCGGCTGCTGCTCGCCCGCCCTTGGCCTTTCGCTCCGCCAGTACGTTGTCCATCCAGTCGGGGTCCATCTTCGGCACCGAGGAAAGCAACAGATCTGTGTACTCATGGTAGGGCGGCGAGAAAATTTCGTCCTTGGGCCCCTGCTCGACGATGCGCCCTTCGAGCATGACGATGACTTCATCGGCGATGGCGTTGACCGTTGCCAAGTCGTGGGTGATGAACATGTACGCCAGATTCAGCTCCCGTTGCAGGCGATCGAGCAGTTTGAGAATGCCTTCGGCGACCAACTGGTCGAGCGCCGAGGTGACTTCGTCGCAAATGATGAAGGTCGGCTCGGCCGCCAGCGCCCGGGCGATGCAGATGCGTTGCTTCTGGCCGCCGGACAGCTCCCCCGGAAGTCGGTCGAGAAACTGATCCGGATTCATCTCGATCATGTCCATCAACTGGCGCAACCGTTGTTCTTTTTCCGCGCCCTCGAGGCCGAGATAGAAGCTCAGCGGGCGGCCGACGATTTCGCGAATCTTCTGCCGCGGATTCACCGCCGTGTCGGCCATCTGGTAGATCATCTGGGCTTGGCGCAACTGCTCCTTGTTGCGCTTGCGGTAATCTCGCGGATACTTGACGCCGTCGTAATACACATCGCCCTGCTTCGGCGGCAACAGCCCGGTAATGACTCGGGCGGTGGTGCTCTTGCCACTGCCGGACTCGCCCACCACGGCGACGGTGTGACCGCGATGCACTTCAAAATCCACATCGGACAGCACCGTTACCGGGCCGTAGGCGGCGGTCACGTTTTCCACCCGAATCAACGGCGTTTCCTCGGGCGGCGGAGCGGCTTCCTGTTTTTTGAACGAGCGCACCGCCCACAACGATTTGGTGTACTCCTCTTCAGGCGTCGACAACATTCTGCGGGTGTCGGCTTCTTCCACGGTTTCGCCGTAGCGCAATACCATGATCTTGTCCGCCATCTGTGCCACAACCGCGAGGTCGTGGGTGATGTAAATCGCCGCGCAATTGAACTGATCGACGATGTCGCGCATGGTCACCAGCACCTCGATCTGGGTGGTAACATCGAGGGCGGTGGTGGGCTCGTCGAAGATCAGCAGATCGGGCCGGCACGAAAGCGCCATCGCCGTCATGGCGCGCTGCAGTTGCCCGCCGGAAACCTGATGGGGATAGCGGAAGCCGATCTCGTCGGGTTTGGGCATTTTGATCTTGGCGTACAAGTCCTTGGCGTCGGTATAGGCCGATTCCTTGGTACCCACTCCATGCTCGATGACGGTCTCGGCGAACTGGTCGATCAGCTTGTGGGCTGGATTGAACGATGCGGCGGCGCTTTGCGCCACATATGCGATGCGCGATCCGCGCAGTTGCCGCTTCTTCTCCTCCGACGCCTTGACCAAGTCTATGCCGTCGAACACGATGCTGCCGCCGTTGATGCGGCAGCCCGGTTTCGCATACCCCATCGCGGCAATGCCGATGGTCGATTTGCCGGCACCGGATTCGCCGATCAAGCCGAGCACCTCGCCGCGATGCAGGGTTACATCGACCCCCTTGACGATCTGGTGCCACTTTTCATCGCTGAAGCCTTCGATGCGAAGGCCGCGCATTTCCAGCAGGGGTGCGTCGCTGTCAGTGTTCATCCTTCAATCCACTCGTCTTGTGCAGGAACCAGTCAACCACGAAATTGACGCCGATGGTCAACAACGCAATCGCAGCCGCCGGCAACAACGGGGTAACATCGCCGTAGGTGATCAGCGTGGCGTTGTCTCGCACCATGGAGCCCCAGTCGGCGGAGGGTGGCTGAATGCCGAGCCCGAGGAAGCTGAGCGCGCTGATGGTGAGGAAGACGAAGCAGAAACGCAGACCGAATTCGGCCACCAGCGGCGGCATGATGTTGGGCAGGACTTCCTTGCATGTGATCCAGATTACCCTCTCGCCTCGTAATCTGGCCGACTCGATGTAGTCCATCACCACCACGTTGACGCTCACCGCGCGGGAAATGCGAAACACTCGGGTGGAATCGAGCACACCGATGACCACGATGAGGGTCGGTATCGAGGTGCCGAAGATGGTGAGCAACAACATGGCGAAGATGAGGGCGGGAATGGCCATCAATACATCCACGGTGCGGCTGGTCAGCTGGTCGTACCAACCGCCCAATACCGCCGCCATGATGCCGGCGATACCGCCTAGAAAGAACGCCAGCAGGGTGGTGATGAAGGCGATGCCGACGGTGTTTCGGGCGCCGTAGATCAGGCGAGTCAGCGTGTCGCGGCCGAGATTGTCGGTACCGAGGATAAAGCCTTCGCCCCACGGCGCAAACTCCACCCCGACAATTTCGGATTCCCCGTGCGGCGCGAGAATCGGTGCGAATATCGCCACGAAAATGTAGACGAGTATCACGACAAGCCCGAACTGGGCGGTGAATGGCGCCTTTTTTAGCTCCCGCCAAGCAACTGCCATCTGGCTCTGGCTTCTTGGCGGGGAAACCGCTTCGCTCGGATCGGTATGGGTCGGTTCCGTCATTTTGGATGAAGCAACCTCGGATTGGTGAGAATGGAAAGGATGTCCGCGGTCAGATTCAGCAACACATATGTGGCGGCGAAGATCAAACTACACGCCTGCACCACCGGCAGATCCCGCTGTCGCACCGCATCCACCAACAGCTGCCCCAAACCGGGATAGACGAACACCACCTCGACCAGCACCACGCCGACGATCAGATACGCCAGATTGATGACGATGACGTTGATGATCGGCGCCCACGCATTGGGCAGCGCATGGCGCACGATGATCTGCCTTCTGGGAATTCCCTTGAGCGCCGCCATTTCAATGTACGGGCTCGCCAGCAGGTTGATGATCGCCGCCCGCGTCATGCGCATCATATGGGCTACCACCACCAGCGTGAGGGTCGTCGCCGGCAGGATGCAGGCGTACACCCGCTCGAGGAACGGCGTATCCGAGCCGACATTGACCAAGCTGGGGAACCACCCGAGTTGCACCGCAAATACCAGAATGAGGATATAGGCGACGAAAAACTCCGGGGTGGATATGGATGACAGGGTGACCACGTTGACCGTGCGGTCGTAGACGCTGTTGCGGTAGAGCGCCGCGAGGACGCCGAGGGTCAGGGCGATGGGCACAGAGATGACGGCCGCCAGCACTGCGAGAAACAGCGTGTTGGCGAACCGCCAGCCGAGCAGTTCGGCGATTTCTCGTTTGTTGCCTATCGAAATGCCGAAATCTCCCTGAAGAACACCGCCAAGCCAAGAGAAATAGCGAATGTAACCCGGTTGATCGAGGCCCATCTGCACACGAAGCGCGGCCACGGTTTCCGGCGTCGCCGCCTGACCCAACATGACTTGGGCGGCGTCCCCGGGAAGCATGCTGACGCCGAGGAATATGATCAACGAGACGACGAACAATGTAAGCACGCCGAGCGACAATCGTTGAGCCAACATCCGGAGTATGTCGTTTTGAGCCAACATTCTGAGTATGTCGTTCACGGTCGATTACTCCGGGCTATGTAAAATGGGACAACCGCTACGCCTTGCTCTTGGCATCTTGGAAAACAAGACAAGCAAGGCGCGCGGTTGAGGCAAAATCACCACTAATGGATCAGCGCCGAATCAGACGCGCCACCATCTTTCTACAAATCGCGCACCATCGGTGGCATGGTTCGCCCCCATGTTCTCGTCATGGGCGATATCGTTGGACCTGGCATGGATGAAGTTGTTGAATACCGGAACAACCACACCGCTATCATCCCGCGCCAGCCGCTGCATTTCCCCATACATGTCGCGACGCTTGGCGTCATCCAGTTCGGCACGCGCAGCCACCAGCAGGCGATTGAAATCCGCATTCTGCCATTCGGATTCATTCCAATCGGAATCTGCCGCAAATGCGACGGAGAATATCTCGTCTTCAGTGGGACGACCGGACCAATAGGACATGGCCCAACCATAATTGTCGGTATTCCAGACATTGTTCCAATAGCCATCGCTGGGCACACGCTCCACATTGATGGTGATTCCGGATTTGGCGGCATGCTCCTTATACAGCACCGCGGCATCTACGGCACCGCCAAAAGCGGCATCCGCGGCAGCCATAGTAACCGTAAGCTCGGACAGGCCGGCCTGCTTCAGGTAGTACTTCGACCGATCGGGATCATATGGCCGCTGCTCCAGTTCGGAATCGAAATAGCGATAGGCGCCGCTGATGGGATGATCGTTACCGAGGGAGCCGTATCCGCGCAATATGGTTTGCAGGATGGCTTCACGGTCGAGACCGTATTTCAGCGCCATGCGAACATTGTTGTCGTTGAACGGCGCGAGATTGGTGCGCATTGGTACGGAGTAATAGCCGGGGCCATCCAATTTCTCAACCGTAACATCTTTGTTGCGCTCCAACAGGTGGATAGTCTTGATCTCGCAACGATCCATCAGATCGATTTCTCCGGTGGTCAGGGCATTGGTGCGAGATGAAACATCGGCGATGGTGAGAATCTCGACTTCATCGAAGTGCCCTCGACCCTCCTTCCAGTAGTTGGGATTGCGGGTGAGTTTGAGGCGCACGCCCGGCTCGAATTCCTCGACCATGTACCCACCGGTTCCAACGGCTTCGGACCAATCGGATTTCCCGTCCTTGCTCGGCATAACCACCAGATGAGGAGTAGCCAGCAGGAACGGAAGATCGGCATTGCCGCCGCTCAGAGCGAACATCACACGATTGCCGTCCGCCTTGAGTTCGGTGATCTGCGCGAGCTGATCCTTGATGGCGGATGTGGAATCCTCGCCTCGGTGGTGATTGATCGAATCCACCACATCCTGAGCGGTAAGCGATTTGCCGTTGTGAAACTCTACGCCGCTACGCAGGGCGAACGTCCAGTTCTTGGCGTCGGGAGAGGCTTCCCAACTTTCCGCCAACTCGGGGATGAGGTTGCCATTGTTGTCGATTTCGGTGAGGTGGTTGCTCCAGGCATGTCCGGCAGCATAATCGAAATCGTTCGCCCAGGTTCCGGGATCGAAGGAATCGTTGGTGTCGCCATGCCCAAGACCGGCGGTCAGTTTCCCACCTTTTTTCGGCATCGCCTGCGCGGTGTTGAACACGCTTGGCGCAACCGCCGCCAAGCCTAGCACCGACGCGGCCTGTACGAACTCGCGGCGGGAGATTCGCCCCGCCTTAAGTTCACTTTGCAACTTGTCAATCTTTTTCATCGGTTCTACCTCCAAAAATTTGATGTGAATATGTAAAGTTTCAGTCCAAATCGGCAGTGCCTCGGACCCATGAGTGGGCAACATACTGCGTCGCGAAAAAAAATGCAAGACCTATTTTAAATAAAAAATTTCGCGTCCGACATACTGGAATGAGGGGAAATTATTCGGGAACAGAGGCCGAATTATGGCAAAGAATGGCTTTGTTTGGCACCGGTGAGCCCGAATTTCAACGGAAAACGGGGAAACGGCCTTCCGGCAAAACCACTTACGAACGACTTTCCCCTCACCGGCGAAACGAGGATTTCCCCGCCGCGCCGCGCCCGAAACAGGGTGCCAACACTTCGTCGTAGGTCGAGACGAAATCGACCTGAATCCCTTTGCGGACGTGCGCCGGGAGCGTCTCGTAGTCGCCCCGGTTGGCGTGGGGCAGCAGCAGACGGCGGATTTTCATTCGTCTTGCGGCGATAACTTTCTCCTTGATGCCGCCGACGGGCAGCACTTGGCCGGTCAGGGAAATTTCACCGCTCATGGCCAGAGATTTCGCAACTCGGCGGTTTTTCGCCAGAGAAATGAGGGCGGTGACCATGGTGATGCCGGCGCTCGGCCCGTCCTTGGGGGTGGCGCCGGCGGGGACATGCAGGTGGATCGTCGCCTTCTCGAAGAACGATTTCTCCACCCCCAGCCGCTCGGCATTGCCCACCACATAACTGTAGGCAATTTCGGCGGATTCCTTCATGACATTGCCGAGCTGCCCGGTGAGTTTGAGGCCGCGACCGAAATCGTGCACGCCGGACGCCTCCACATCCAGCGTGGCGCCGCCCAGCGCGGTCCAAGCCAAGCCGGTAACCACGCCGACCCCGTGAATCCGCCGACCGGCGGCGAACACCGGCTTGCCCAGATATTCTTCCAAACCGCGCGCGGTCACGCGAATCGGCGCCGTTTCCTTCTTCAGCAGCTTCATCGCCGCCTTGCGCGCGATGGAACCCAGCATTTTCTCCAGTTTGCGCACGCCCGCCTCGCGCGCATATTGCTCGGTGATCTTGCGTAGCGCCGCGGTGTCGATGCGCAGCTGCCCTCGCGCCTTCAGGCCGGCGCGCGCCAGTTGGCGAGGCAGCAGGTGTTTTCTGGCGATGGCGATCTTTTCCGTCGCCAGATAGCCCGAAAGACGGACGCTTTCCATGCGATCGATCAGCGGGCCGGGGATGGTGTCGATCTGGTTGGCGGTGCAGATGAACAGCACATTGGACAGATCGACGCGCACATCGAGATAGTGGTCGAGGAAGTCCCGATTCTGCTCGGGGTCGAGCACCTCCAGCAGCGCCGAGGCCGGGTCGCCGCGAAAGGAGGTGCCGATCTTGTCGATTTCATCCAGCATGATCACCGCATTGGCGGTCTTGCACTCGCGCAGAGCCTGAATGAATTTCCCCGGCATGGCGCCGATATAGGTGCGCCGGTGGCCTTTTATCTCCGCTTCGTCGTGCATGCCGCCCAGCGAAAAGCGAAAGAATTTCCGCCCCAGAGCGGCCGCCACCGAACGCCCCAGCGAGGTCTTGCCGACTCCGGGCGGGCCCACCAGCAGCAATATCGATCCGGCGATCTTCCCCCGCATGGTGCCCACCGCGATGAATTCGAGGATTCGCCGCTTCACTTCCTCCAGGCCCTCGTGGTCGGCATCGAGGATTTTTTCCGCCAGATTCAGATCGAGGGAGTCCTCGCTGAACACCCCCCACGGCACGCTCACCAGCCAGTCGAGGTAATTGCGCGTGACGGTATATTCCGGCGAGCCCCGCTCCAGCACGGACAGTTTCTCCAACTCCTGCTCGATTCGTTCACCGGCCTGAGGCGGCATCCGGTAGTCCTTGATTTTTTCCCGAAAGGCTTCGATCTCGCTCTGCCGGTCGTCCTTGGAAATACCCAGCTCGGACTGGATGAACTTGAGCTGCTCGCGCAGAACCATTTCCCGTTGACGCTGGTTCAATTCGCTTTCGACATGTTGGCGAATTTCCGTTTGCGCCTTGGCGATCTCCACCTCCTTTTGCAGCAGCACCAGCGTTTTTTCCATTCTCGGCAGCAAATCCACGGTCTCCAGAATTTCCTGCATCTCGGCGGCGTCGGCGGTGGTCAAACTGGCGCCGAAATCCGCCAGACGGGACGGCTCGCTGGTGCCGAAATAATTCAGGAACATCTTCAATTCCTCGCCGTACATCGGGTTGAGCGGCAGGAGTTCCTTGATGATGTTGACGATGGCGGTGGTGTAGGCCTTGATCTCGGTGGTTTCCTTGGGGCTGAGCTCCGGAAAATAACTGACCTGAGCGCGGAACGGCCGCTTCTTCGATATCCACCGGTCGATGCGAAAACGCTGCATTCCGGCGAGTACGGCATGCAGTTGCGCCTCGTGCCGCTCGATCTGGTGAATCTTGCACACCGTCCCCATGGCGCGGAAATCGGTGTGTCCGACCGCATCCGGGCTGACGCCGCCGGTGAACACCACGCCGACCGAGCCGTGCCCCGAGCGGTGCGCCTGCTTCAGGGTTTCGCTCCATTTGCGCGAGTCGAGAATCAGCGGCAGCACCTGCCCCGGGAAAAACGGCTTCTGTTCGAGGGGAATCAGGTTGAGGGCACCGGGCAGGATGTCCGCGAGCCGGGCGAGTTCCGTGGCCGCCTCGGCGGGGCTGTCGGATGTTTCGGGATTTTGTTCGTCGCGATCGTCCACGGGCTATGCGGCAATGAGGGGTTCGACACCGGGTATCATTATGGGGGCAGGCGCGGCGATTGCCAAATCCGGCTCGCGCTATGGCGATGGCGGCGAGACGGCGCCGTCCGCGAGCGTCACCACCCGCTCCATCTTCCGCGCCAAGGCAAGATCGTGAGTCGCCACCACCAAACTGGTAGCGAACGCCCGATTGAGCTCGAGCAGCAGATCGTGAATGGATTCGGCGGTTTTCGTGTCCAGATTGCCGGTCGGCTCATCCGCCAGAATGCACTTCGGGCGGGTTACCATGGCTCGAGCCACGGCGGCGCGTTGCCGTTCGCCTCCCGACAACTCCCCCGGCTTGTGGGCGATGCGGTGGGCGAGTCCGACGAGATGCAGAATCTCGTTGGCCTGCGCAAACGCCTGCTCGCGCGGCGCGCGCCGAATCAGCAGCGGCATGGCAACATTCTCGAGGGCGGTGAATTCCGCCAGCAGATGGTGGAACTGGTAGACGAATCCGAGGGCGCGGTTTCGCAGCTCCCCCGCCGCTCTGGAGCCGAGGCGATTGATGTCCTGCCCCTCCACCAACACCACGCCGCCGGAGGGCTTGGCCAGCCCGCCGAGCAGGTGCAGCAACGTGGTCTTGCCGGAACCCGAGGCGCCGACGATCGCCAATCTCTCGCCCGCCTCGACGGCGAGGCTGACTTCGCTGAGCGCGCGCACGCTAAGGGCGCTGAGGTCACTGAGCGCGCCCTGCCCGAACACCTTGGAAACTCGCCGACACTGGAGCACCGCCTCGCTCATTCGTACCGCAGCGCCTCGGCGGGCTGGACTCCGGACGCCTTCCACGCCGGGTAGAGAGTCGCGAGGAAACTCATCGCCAGCGCCGCCAGAACGATGCGCGACACATCGGACCAGCGCATCTGCGCGGGGAAGTCGCTGATCAGATATACATCGATGGGGAATAACTCGGTGTTGAAGAATCTCTCCAACGCCGGAATGATCACATCTACATTGAGGGCGGTGATCACCCCCAAGATGCCGCCCAGCAGCGTGCCGACCACGCCGATCACCGCCCCCTGCACCATGAACACCTTCATGACGCCGGCCGGACTCAGCCCCAGGGTCCTGAGAATCGCCACTTCGGGCTGTTTGTCGGTTACGATCATCACCAGCGTGGAGACGATATTGAAGGCGGCCACCGCGATGATCAGCAGCAGCACGATGAACACCACCCGCTTTTCGATCTCCAAGGCGCGGAAGAAATTGGCGTGCTCCATGGTCCAGTCGCGCAGCTGGTAGGCCGCACCCAACTGTTGCGCCAGTTGCCGCCGCACCGGGCGCGCCTGCTCCACATCCGCAAGTTTCAGCCGCAGTCCGCTGACCTCGCCCACCTCGCCGAACAATCTGGCGGCATCTTCGATATGGATGAGGGCGATGCCGCTGTCGTATTCGTGCATGTCGATGCGAAACAGGCCGACCACGGTGAAGCGCTTCAACCGCGGCAGCAGGCCCGCCGGAGTCACCTTGCCCTTGGGCGCGACCAGCGTAACCTTGCCGCCCAGAGACACGCCCAGCGATCTCGCCAGCGTGTCTCCCAGAATGATGCCGAAGCCGCCGGGGCGGAGGGCGTCGGCACTGCCGGCGACGATGTGATCCAACACCGCCGACACCTCGCGCTCCCGTTGCGGCGATATTCCACGGATGAGCGCCCCGGTCGCCCGCGTGCCCTTGGTGAGCATGCCCTGACCGAGGATGTACGGCGCCTGAGCCTGCACCTGCGGGTGGCCGGCGATCCGGTCGGAGGCGGCCTGCCAGTCGCCGAGGCGCCCGCCGTAATCGCTCACCGTTACATGGGAAACCACGAACAAAATGCGATCGCGCAGATCCGCATGAAAGCCGTTCATGATCGACATCACCGTGATCAGCGCCCATACCCCGAGGATGATCCCCGCCATGGAGATCATGGTGATGAACGAGATGAAATGATTGCGCCGCCTCGCCCGGGTGTAGCGCAGGCCGATGAAAAGCGCCAGCGGTAGTTTCATCGAAGGCGGCACGGGCATCAGGAAACCGCTTCCCGCCGCATGTGCGGGAATAGCAGCACATCGCGGATCGAGGGGCTGTCGGTCAGCAGCATCACCAACCTGTCGACGCCGATGCCCTCGCCGGCGGTCGGCGGCATGGCGTATTCGAGGGCGCGGATATAGTCGGCGTCGAAGTGCATGGCCTCGACTCCTCCCGACTGCGCCTGCTCGAATTGCCGGCGGAAGCGCGCGGCCTGATCCTCGGGATCGTTCAATTCGGAAAAGCCGTTGGCGATTTCGCGCCCGGCGACGAATAGTTCGAAGCGGTCGCTGACTTCGGCCTGCTCGTCGTTTCGCCGAGACAGCGGCGAGACTTCCACCGGATAGGCCGTGATGAAGGTCGGATCGATCAACTTGTCCTCGACGGTTTTTTCAAAGATGTCCATTTGCAGTTTGCCCACCCCGCTACCGGGCTCGACCTCGACCCCGAGGGTTTGCGCGAGCGGGACGATGGCGGCGGCATCATCCAATCGTTCCGCCTCGACGCCGGGGTTGTGGTGAAGGATCGCTTCGCGCAGGGTCATCCGCGCGAAGGGGCGGGAAAAATTCAGGGTACACCCCTGATATTCCAGCGTCGTGTCGCCAACCACGGCGCGGCACAGCCCGCGCATCATTTCCTCGGTCAATTCCATCAGGTCGCGATAATCCGCATAGCCCAGATAGAATTCCAGCATGGTGAATTCGGGATTGTGCTTGGTGCTGACGCCTTCGTTCCTGAAATTGCGGTTGATCTCGAAGACGCGCTCGAAACCGCCGACCACCAGCCGCTTCAAATACAGTTCCGGAGCGACGCGCAGGAACAACTCCATGTCAAGGGCGTTGTGGTGGGTGGTAAACGGTCTCGCCAAGGCGCCTCCGGGGATGGGGTGCATCATCGGCGTTTCCACCTCGAGAAAGCGCCGTTGGTCGAGAAATTCCCGAAGATAGCGGATGGTGGCGGCGCGAATCCTGAAAACCTCGCGAGTCTCCTCGCTCATGATCAGATCCACATATCGCTGCCGATATTTCATTTCGGCGTCGCTCAGGCCGTGGTATTTTTCCGGCAGCGGCCGCAGGGATTTGGTCAGCAGGCGAATGGTTTCCACGCGCACGCTGAGCTCGCCGGTTCGGGTGTGAAAGAGCGTCCCCTCGGCGGCGATGATGTCGCCGATGTCGTATTTCCTGAATTCCTCGTCGTAGATACCGCGCGGCAACGAATCCCGCGCCACAAACAGCTGAATCTGCCCGCTCATATCGCGGATGTGGGCGAAGCCGACCCGGCCCATGATGCGCTGGGACATGAGCCGCCCAGCCACCTTCACCCGCCGCCCCTCCTCATCGGCGAAATTCTCGTGCAAATCCCCGGCGAACGCATCCCGTCGGAAGTCATTGGGAAAGGCGTTGCCGCGGGCGCGCAGTGCCGCCAATTTTGCCCGCCGCAATCTGCGCTGTTCGCTTTCTTCGCTCACTGAATGCTGAACCCCCGGCGACCCGGGCTACAACCCGGCCTTCAAACTGGCTTCGATAAATTGATTGAGGGAACCGTCCAGAACCGCCTGCGCATTGCCGGTCTCGACGCCGGTTCGCAAGTCCTTGATTCGGGATTGGTCGAGTACATATGAGCGGATCTGGTTGCCCCAGGCGATATCCGCCTTGCCTGCCTCCTCGCTTTGCCGCTGCGCCCGCCGTTTTTGCATTTCGACCTCGAACAATCTGGACTTCAACATGGCCATCGCTTCCGCGCGGTTGCGGTGTTGCGAGCGATCATTCTGGCACTGTACCACGATTCCCGACGGGAAATGGGTGATGCGCACGGCCGAATCGGTGCGGTTGACATGCTGGCCGCCGGCGCCGCTGGCGCGATAGGTGTCGATGCGCAGGTCGGCCGGATTGATTTCCACTTGGAAACTGTCATCGATCTGCGGATAGGCATACACCGAGGCGAACGAAGTATGGCGGCGATTCCCCGTGTCGAACGGGCTCTTGCGAACCAGACGATGAACTCCGGTTTCGGTGCGCAGGTGTCCGAATGCGAATTCTCCGGTCATCTTGACGGTAGCGCTCTTGATACCGGCCACATCGCCGGGGGATTTCGCCACCAGCTCGATGTGGTAGCCCTGATCTTCTCCCCAGCGGATATACATGCGCAACAGCATTTCAGCCCAATCCTGCGCTTCGGTGCCGCCGGAACCGGCTTGAATATCGACAAAGGCGTTGCGATGGTCGGCCTCGCCGCTGAACATCCGCCGGAATTCCATTTTGTCCAGCGTCGCGGCGATTTCTCCGGCGTCCCGATCAACCGCCGCCAGCGCCTCCGCATCCTCCTCCATTTGCGCCAGCTCGAACAATTCGATACTCTCCGCGATCCGCCCGCTCAACCGATCCAGCTCGTCCACCACCTGCCGCAGCCGACCACGCTCCTGCCCAAGCGCCTGCGCCTCGGCGGGCTGCGCCCAGACATCCGGATTTTCCAGCTGCAGATCGATCGCCGCAAGGCGTTCCTTCTTGTCCGCGTAGTCAAAGAAACCCCCGTAATTCATCCACCCGCCGGGACGAGGCGTGTAGGGATTCGAGCAATTCGGTGGGGGTTTCCATGGATTTCAACCGGGTTGAATTCAGGTCGCGCAGGATAGCAATTTTGCCCGCGAATGACACAGGAAAAACCGCCCTGCTTGGCGGATTTTTCGCCCGGCGGCAGCGCCCGCCGGTTGACATGAATTCGCGCTGTGGGTAGAGTTCGCACCCTTCCTCGGCCGAGGTGGCGGAATTGGTAGACGCGCTAGCTTCAGGTGCTAGTGGGGGCAACCCCGTGGAGGTTCAAGTCCTCTCCTCGGTACCATTTGGTGGATTAGCGCCAAGCGCCCAAACTACGGGCAACACCGCCAAACTGCAACGACAAATCACAATCTCCTTCCCCGACTTCGAGCGGCGATGCCCGCCGCTATTGCGGATTCTCGTGCTAGGGAAGTTCCTTGCCCTCGCGGCCAAGTTGCCAAGATTCTTGCTCGCTCTCGGTAAATGTATGTTTAAGTAGGCGAAGATCCACGCCTTCGTGGCCGAGTAGCCAAGCTTGTCGCTCGGTGCCGCCCGTGTACTTCTTCAGAGGTTTGTTTTTGGGAATAACGCGGTGACACGGGACGATAATGGCGATAGGATTTTTCGCATTGGCTTGGCCGACCGATTGGTTGGCGCCGGGCCTGCCGATTTCGTCAGCCACTTTGCTATAGGGCTTCACCGTGCCTCTGGGAATGGACAGGAGGTGACCCCACACCGCGCGACGGAAAGCGGTGCCGTCGATGCATCGATCAAGTCCGTCAAAGGCGTCCCACTCGCGGGCAAAATAGCGATCCAGCCGCTCCCGCAAACCGAGCAGGTTGGACTTGGCGAGAGGGGGAAAAGCACCATAACAGGGGGGCATCAGTTCATCCCAGCGACTCTTTTTATTTTGTCCGACCACCTTAACGTTCTCGGCAAAGTCGAGATAACACAGCCGATCACCATCGGCCACCATATAGAGTTCCCCGATGAGACTCTTATAGCAATACGCCTTGAGTGGCCGCATGATCTTGCCCCGATTTGCGCAGGCACACCTCCTCAGCTAATCCCCGGCACCGGATACCTCCCACAAAACGCCTTCACCTCCTCATGCAAACTGTCGAGGGCGGCCTCGTCATCGCGTTTCGCCACTGCCGAGAGCATGAAATCGACCAGTTGATCCATTTCCGCCTCCTTCATCCCCCGAGTCGTAACCGCCGGTGTTCCCAGCCGGATGCCGGAGGGGTCCAGCGGTTTGCGCGGGTCGTCGGGGATCACGTTTTTGTTCAAGGTGATGCCGATGCGGTCGAACAGTTCCTCCGCTTGCTGCCCGCTGATGCCCCAGGACTGGACGCAATCAAGCAGCAGCAGGTGGTTGTCGGTGCCGTTGGTGATGAGGCTGGCGCCGTTCGCCATGAATCGCTCCGCCATACGTTTGGCGTTGGCCATGATCTGCCGGGCATATTCCCGAAATTCGGGCTTCAGCGCCTCCTTGAACGCAACCGCCTTGGCCGCCACCATCTGCATGATCGGCCCGCCCTGAAAGCCCGGAAAAACCGACTTGTCGATGCGCTTGCCCAGTTCCGCCTCGCGGCTCAGAATCAAGCCGCCGCGCGGGCCGCGCAGGGATTTGTGGGTCGTGCTCAGAATCACATCGAAGCCGTCATCGAACGGATTGCGCACGGCGCGACCGGCAATCAGGCCGGCGATGTGCGCCATGTCGGCAACCGCGTAGGCGCCCACCTCCTCGGCGATGGCCTTCATTTTGGCGTAGTCGAGTTCCCGGGGATACGCGGAAAAACCGGCCAGCACTATCTTCGGTTTTTCCCGCAGGGCGACTTGGCGCATTTCGTCGTAGTCGATTTCGCCGGTTTGCACATCCTTCATCTTGTAGCGGACGAATTTGTATATCCGCGGGAGATAGGTAACCGGATGGCCGTGGGTGAGATGGCCGCCATGACTCAAATCCATACTCAACACGGTGTCGCCCGGTTCCAGCAGGGCGAAATAGGTTGCCACATTGGCCGGTGCGCCCGCATGAGGCTGTACATTGGCGTGGCCGGCGTCGAACAACTGTTTGGCGCGCTCGATGGCGAGGGATTCGACGATGTCCGTATAGGTCTGGCCGCCGTAATAGCGTCTGCCGGGATAGCCCTCGGAGTACTTGTTGTTGAATACCGACGCCATGGTCTCCATGACCGCAGCCGAGATGTAGTTCTCCGACGGGATCAGTTCCACGCCCTCGACCTGACGCTGCATTTCCCCGACCACGGCGGCGTGAATATCGGGATCCAGTTGTTTCAATGAATCGTAGTTGGGCATGGCGGTGACTGCTCCAAGTGGGTGAGTGGATGGTGAAACCCGCTGGTCGAACGCGATCGATCGGCGGGTGAAAACGCGCGGGATTATAGCCGAATCATCGTTGCAATAGCGAAAGGGCGCGACCGCGGCAACCCGGCGCGCCGCTCAACCGGTGAAATCTGCGGCGAACGAGGCGAAGCGGTTTTCCGCCAGCGCGCGGCGGATTCGCTGCATCAACTTCTGGTAATAGTGAACATTGTGCAACGAGCAAAGGCGCGCGCCGAGAATTTCGTTTTCGTGGTGCAGGTGTCGCAGATAGGCGCGGGAATAGTGCCGGCAGGCATAACAATCGCAGGTCGGATCCACCGGTCGCGCATCCAGCCGGTGGACGGCGTTGCGAATTTTGACCACGCCATCGCGGGTGTACAGCCAGCCGTTGCGGGCGTTGCGAGTCGGCAGGACGCAGTCGAACATATCGATTCCGGCGGCGACGCCGTCTACCAGATCCCGCGGCGTGCCGACTCCCATCAAATAGCGCGGTTTGTCCGCCGGCATGTTGTCGGCAACCTCGGCCAGAATGCGCAGCATGTCCTCCTTGGGCTCGCCCACCGACAAGCCGCCCAGAGCATACCCGTCAAAACCGATGTCCACCAAGCCGCGCAGGGAATCGAGGCGCAACGCCCGATGCATACCGCCTTGGATGATGCCGAACAACGCGCCGTCGCCGGCATAGCTGCGTCGGCATCTTTCGGCCCAGCGGCCTGACAACTCCATGGAATCTCGAGATTGCTCGAATGAGCACGGATAGGTGGTGCACTCGTCCAGCGCCATGGCGATGTCGGAACCCAGCGCCGCCTGAATCCGCATGGACTCCTCCGGGCCGAGAAAAACTTCACGGCCATCCCGAGGCGAGCGAAAAGTTACTCCCGCCTCGTCGATGGCGCGCAATGCGGCCAGACTCCACACTTGGAAGCCGCCGGAATCGGTGAGGATGGGATAGGGCCAGTTGATGAAGTCGTGCAGCGTGCCGTGCGCCTCGACCACCTCCACGCCGGGCCGCAGCATCAGGTGGAAGGTATTCCCCAGAATAATCTGCGCGCCGCTCCCCGCCACCTCCTCCGGAGTCAGCGATTTCACCGCGCCGCGAGTGCCCACCGGCATGAACGCCGGAGTATCCACCACCCCCCGCGCAAAGGTGATCAGCCCGCGCCGGGCTTTGCCTTCGGTGTGCCGAACCTCGAATTTCATCGCCGCTACCGCTCGACGAACATGGCGTCGCCATAACTGTAGAAGCGAAAATCGTGGTCGATGGCGTGGCGGTAGGCGTCCATGACGGCTTGGTATCCGCCAAAGGCGCACACCAGCATCAGCAGGGTCGAGCGCGGCAAATGGAAATTGGTGATGAGGGCATCGACCACGCGGAAGCGGTATCCCGGCAGGATGAACAATTCCGTATCCCCCGAAAACGGCTCGAGCCGGCTCGATTGCGCGGCGCTCTCGAGGGCGCGAACCACGGTGGTGCCGACCGCGACGATCCTGCCGCCGCGGGCTTTTGCCCGATTGATGCGATCGCATGCGCGCCGATCCACTTCGACCCATTCCCGGTGCATCCGATGAGCCGCCGCCGACTCGGCGCGAATCGGCTGGAATGTGCCGGCACCGACATGCAGGGTAACCGCAACCCAATGAATTCCGACGCGACCCAGTTGTTCGATGAGCGCTCGATCGAAATGCAGTCCGGCGGTGGGCGCCGCCACGGCGCCGGCTACCCGCGCATACACGGTCTGGTAGCGCGCCAGATCGTCCTCGACCACCGCCCGGCGGATGTAGGGCGGCAACGGCATAACGCCGTGCGACTGGAACAGCGACGCCATGCCGCTACCGCCTTCGCCTTCGCTTTCGCGGCATTGGATGACGAAGAAGTCGTCTCGCCGCTCGCTCACCACCAATTCCGACGACCCCACCAGCAGAGTCTGCCGCGCCGCCACAGGCTTGTTGGCGCGCAACTGCACGAGCGCACTGTGGTCGCCGAGAATCCGTTCCAGCATGATTTCCACCCTACCGCCGGTGGGCTTGCGCGCAAGCAATCTGGCCGGCACCACGCGCGTGTCGTTGGCCACCAGCACATCGCCGGGTTTCAGCAAATCGCCGAGTTCGCCAAACCCGAGGGCAACCGGCGCACGCCCATCCGCATGCACGCGCAACAGCCGGCTGGCGGTGCGCTCGGCCGGGGGGAACTGGGCGATGCGCGATGACGGCAGTTGGTAATCGAATGGCGCGAGGTCCATGGCGGAGGCGGCTTGGGTGGGCACGGCGCCAATTCTATGTAATTTCGCCGTGGGTTTGCGGGTTTTCGCAGGAGGCGCGCGCCGCTCGGGTTGCATCCCGCCGGAAAAGCGTTTATCTTTGCGACAGTTGCCGGGGTGGCGAAATTGGTAGACGCGCCAGACTCAAAATCTGGTTGGGGCAACCCAGTGTCGGTTCGAGTCCGACCCTCGGTACCACCTGATGTGTGGCAACATGCCCGACTCTGGGCGCCAGCCATTTTTACAGATGAACCACAGTGAACCGAGCGGCCTGCCAATGAATCAACCGAACCATCCCACCGACGCCGAGGAAGACAATCCGGAAACCAAAGCCTATATCGGCGCCACCCTCAAAATTACCGGCGACATCAGCGGCAAGGAGAACTTGCTCATCGATGGCTATGTGGAGGGCACCATCGACTTTCGCGAAAACAATGTGGTGATCGGCGAAAAAGGCCGAGTAAACGCCAACGTGGTGGCCAAGAACATTTACATCGAGGGCGAGATCAAGGGGGAATTGCGCGGCAGCGCGCAGGTTACGGTCAAGCCATCCGGCCGGGTGATCGGCGATATTCGCGCGCCCAGAGTCATATTGCACGACGGCTGCCAGTTCAAGGGTTCCGTGGATATGGAAGAAAAACCGGCCGCGCCGTCGGATCCGCGCACCAGCGCAAAACTGACCGGCGCCAAGACGCTGGGGAAAGTCGGCACAAAACCGTTGATGCAATCCGCGCGCCCGGATGGCGCACCGCCGAAGCGATAGCCGCGACGGTCAGCCCCGTCAGCCACTCCACCCCCGCCGAGGTCAGGACGACATCGCCGCGAATTCAACCGTATCGGCCACTTCTCTGGCCATTCGTTCCACCCGGCTGCGATCTTCCCCTTCGATCATTACCCGCACTACCGGCTCGGTGCCCGAGGGCCTGAGCACCACCCGCCCGGTCGCGCCCAGTTCGGATTGCGCCTGTGTAAGCGCGTCGCTCACCCGCTTGCGGCGAATCAGCTCACCGCCGTTGGCGCAACCCACCGCAACATTGATGATCCGTTGGGGATAGATATCCAGACCCTCGACCAGTTGGCGCAGGGTGCACTGGCAATCCAGCATGGTCTCCACCACATCAAGGGCGGCGATGATGCCGTCGCCGGTGGTGCTCTTGTCCAAGCAGATTATGTGTCCGCAGGGCTCTCCCCCCAGCAGCCAGTTGTTTTTGCTCAATGCCTCGTGAACATGGCGGTCGCCCACCTGAGCGCGCGCAAAGGGTATGCCCATCTCCTTAAGCGCCAGTTCCAGCCCCAGATTGGTCATCACCGTGCCGACCACGCCGCCGCCGAGGATCTGTTGCCGTTGCCGCCGTTTTGCCAGCAGGTAGAGAATTTGATCGCCATCCACGCGCGTGCCGAAGGCGTCCACCAGCAAAACCCGATCCGCATCGCCGTCCAGTGCTACGCCGACATCGGCGTTGTTTTGCACGACCGCGGCCATCAACCCGTCCAGATGAGTCGAGCCGCATTGCCGATTGATGTTGAAGCCGTCCGGCTGATTGCCGATGGCGATCACCTCGGCGCCCATTTCCGCAAACACGCAAGGGGCCACTTCATATCCCGCGCCGTTGGCGCAATCGACGACGATTTTCAGCCCGGCGAGGGTGCGCGCGGATGGCTGAGTGCCCTTGCAGAATTCGATGTACCGGCCCTGCGCGTCGTTGAGCCGCTCGGCCTTGCCCAGTTTGCTCGACTTCACGCATTCCATCGGCTCGGCCATTCTGGCATCGATTCTGGCGGCCAGTTCATCCGACAGTTTGGCGCCACCGGCGGAGAAAAACTTGAGGCCGTTGTCGTAGTAGGGGTTGTGGGACGCGCTGATGGCAACTCCGGCGCAGGCGCGCGTGGTGCGCGTGAGATAGGCAATGCCGGGGGTTGGCAGGGGGCCGAGAAAACACACATTGACTCCGGCTGCGGAAAAACCGGCTTCCAGAGCGGATTCGAGCAGGTATCCGGACACCCGGGTGTCCTTGCCGATCAGCACTTTGTCGCCGCCGTCGGCGCTGGCGAATTCGCGCCCGGCGGCCCAGCCGAGTTTCATCACCGTCTGCGGGGTAACCGGCTCCTCGCCTACGCGCCCGCGGACGCCATCGGTGCCAAACAACGAGTTTGACATCTGTATGCGGTGTCAGGTGGAACCGGTGGGGTTCAAGTCGAGGTCGGATTCGTCCAAAGTCGGAACTTCCAGATCGTCGGGCTTGGCGTTGGCGTCGGTAGGCCGACCGCCGTTGCTGGGAGTCGGCGGCGTCGGCCTCTTACCCTGCATGATTTCATCGACCTGTTGCGAATCCAGCGTTTCCCATTCCAACAGCGCGGTTGCCATCACCTCGATCTTGTCGCGATTTTCCTCGATGATGGCGCGCGCACGGGCATATTGCTCGTTGATGATGCGGGAAATTTCCTGCTCCACCTTTTCCGCGGTAACCGGGCTGACATTGCGATGGGACGCCATCTCCCGGCCGAGAAACACCTCGCTGGTGTTTTCGCCATACACCCGCGGCCCCATGGCGTCGCTCATGCCCCAGCGCGACACCATGTTCTGCGCCATTTCGGTGGCCTGCTCGAAATCGTTGGAGGCGCCCGTGGTCATCTGCGCCATGAATACCTCCTCGGCGATGCGCCCGCCCATCAGCACGGCGACGCGCGCCAGCAGGAATTCGCGATTGTGGCTGTAGCGATCCGCTTCCGGCAGCTGCATGGTAACGCCCAGCGCTCGGCCTCGGGGGATGATGGTCACCTTGTGCACCGGGTCGGTGTATTCCTGCAGCGCCTTGGCCACCACCGTATGGCCGGATTCGTGATACGCGGTATTTTTGCGTTCATCCTCGGACATGACGATGGAGCGCCGTTCGACTCCCATCAACACTTTGTCCTTGGCCTTCTCGAACTGCTCCATGCCGACCAGTTTGCGCTCTTGCCGAGCGGCGAACAGGGCTGCCTCGTTGATCAGGTTGGCCAGATCGGCACCGGAAAACCCCGGTGTGCCGCGCGCGATGATTGCCGGATCGATATCGTCGTCCAAGGGCACTTTGCGCATGTGCACTTTCAGGATCGCCTCGCGCCCGCGAATGTCCGGCAGAGGAACATGCACTTGTCGGTCGAAGCGGCCCGGCCGCAGCAAGGCCGGATCGAGCACATCCGGGCGGTTGGTCGCGGCGATGACGATCACTCCCTCGCCGGCGTCGAAGCCGTCCATCTCGACCAGCAACTGGTTGAGCGTCTGCTCGCGTTCATCGTGGCCGCCGCCGAGACCGGCACCGCGCTGCCGCCCGACGGCGTCGATTTCATCGATGAAAATGATGCACGGCGCATTTTTCTTCGCCTGCTCGAACATGTCCCGCACCCGCGAGGCGCCCACGCCGACAAACATCTCGACGAAGTCGGAACCGGAAATGGTGAAGAACGGCACCTTGGCTTCGCCGGCAATGGCCTTGGCCAGCAGGGTCTTGCCGGTGCCGGGGCTGCCGGTCATGAGCACGCCGCGGGGGATGCGCCCGCCGAGTTTCTGGAATCGCGAAGGTTCGCTCAGGAACTCGACCAATTCCCCGACCTCTTCCTTGGCCTCGTCCACTCCGGCGACATCCTCGAAGGTTACATGGTTCTTGTCCTCGGTCAGCATCCTCGCCTTGCTCTTGCCGAAACTGAAGGCGCCGCCGCGACCACCGCCCTGCATCTGCTTCATGAAGAATATCCACACACCGATCAGCAGCAGAATCGGGAACGAACTGATCAGCAGGTGCATCAGCAACGAGGTTTTTTCCTCCTGCTTGGCGGTGATTTTGACTCCGTGGGTGAACAGGTCGTCCACCAGTTTCGGATCGTTGGGGGCGTAGGTGCTGAACGATTCGCCGCCGTGGGTTCGCCCGCGAATGGCATCACCGTCGATTTCCACCTGCGCGATATTGCCCTGCTGCACGTGGGTGAGGAAAGTGGAGTAGTCGATCTCGTTGCTGCCGACGCCGTCGGAGTCGGTGAAGTTGTTGAAGACCGACACGAGGATCATGGCGATCACCAACCAAAGCAGGATGTTTTTTGTCATAGTGGACAATTCAATTCTCTCGATGCAATCGGTTCGCACGGCTCACGCCAGTGCCCCAGTATAAGCCATCCGGCTGCCGCGCGCCGCCGACCCATAGCCTCGAGCCAGCAGATAGACTTCCTTCGACTGCGGGCGGGACGCCTCCGGCTTCACGTTGCGCGCCTGTTCGAACAATCTGGTGAGAAGTGCGCGGGTCGTCGCTTCCGCCTCGCCGGCAAACAGTTTGGTCAACAACGCGCCCCCTGGCCGCAAGCTATGCCGGCAGAATTCCAACACTGCCCGCTGCAACCGCTCCGCGCGCGCCTGATCGGTGCTGTATACCCCGCTGATATTGGGGGCCATGTCGGATAAAACAAGGTCAACCGGTCGGCCGTCCAGCGCCGCGACGATTTTCTCGACCACCGCGCCCTCGGTGAAATCCCCCTGAATGAAGTGCACCTTGGCGATGGACTCCATCGCCAGCAAGTCCACCGCGATAATCCGGTTGTCCGCGCGCACCCGAGTTGCCGCGTACTGCGACCAGCTGCCGGGGGCGGAACCGAGATCGACGATCAGCGAGTTCGGGGCAATGAGGCGATATTTCCGATCGATTTGCTCGAGTTTGAAAACCGATCTGGCGCGGAAACCGCTGTGGCGGGCTGCGCGCACAAATGGGTCGCGGTTTTGCCGCGCCGCCCATTGGCCGGTTTTCCCACGATTTTTGGCGCGCGCCATGGCGATGCGTTCAAGGGCAATCAACCGCCGGAAACTGCCGCTGCAGCCGCACCTCGGCGCCGACTGCCGGGCGATCCGGCACCCACCACGACAAGATCAGGGATGCCGCCGCGATGGCCGCGCCGCACAGAAATACCGCCGCCGGGGATGACAGCCACACCACCCCCAACAGAGCCGGCAGGACTACCGCGGCAATGTGGTTGATGGTGAACGACACGCCGGCAGTGGCGGCGATGTCGGCTGGGTCGGCGATCTTCTGGAAATAGCTGCGGATGGCGATGGCGAGCGCAAAAAACAGGTGGTCGGCGATGTACAGAAACGCCGCGAGGCCAGCGTGTTGCACAAATGCGTAGGCGGTGAAAATCACGATCAGACCGGCATATTCGAGCACAAGGGCATTGCGCTCCCCCCAGCGGCCAACCAGTTTTCCGATGAGCGGCGCGAGCCAGATGTTGATGGCGCAGTTGATCAGGAACAACAGGGTGAGCGCGGCTGCGCTGTAGCCGAATTTCTCAACCATGAGGAATCCGGCGAATACCACGAAAATCTGCCGACGGGCGCCGGAGAGAAAGATCAGCGCATAATACAACCAGTAGCGTTTTCGCAGGACGAGCTTCTTGTGCTGCGCCTGCTTGGAAGGAAAATGCGGATACGCCAGCCAAACGAACACCGCGATCAGGCAGGTCAGCGCGCCGCCGATTGCGTAAACCGCCGCATAGCCCAACCCGAAAATCGTCAATCCCAGATAAATCAGGCCGAAGGCGAACAGCGAGGTGAACGAACCGACGGCGATCAATTTCCCCAGCACAAATGGGGTGCGCGCCTTGTCGATCCACTGCAGCGAGAGGGAAGTCTGTATGGTCTCGTAGTAGTGAAAGCCCACCGACATCAACGCGGTAACGCAATACAAGCCGACCACCCCGGGGAAAAATCCGGTCATGGCGGTGCCGACTCCAAGCAACAGCAGCGCCAACACCGCGAGCGTCTGTTCGCGCATCAGGATGAGGACGAATATGACGGCAAACGCCAGAAATCCGGGAATTTCACGGATGCTCTGCAGCATCCCGTATTGGGCACCGTTGAATCCGCCCTCTTCCACGGCGAAGTTGTTGATCAGCGAGGACCAGGTGGCGAACGACAACGGCACCGCCGCCGCCATCAACATCAACAAGACTTCCGCAGTGCGCCACTTTGCTTGATGTGTTTCCATATCGACAATTTGCAATGGCCGATTCGAGTGTATCACGGGCGGCGATTGGCGCTGCGCGTTGCGGGAGTGGGGTGATCCGAGCCGGGAAAAAGCAACCCGAAGGATGGGAGTGGATGAAGCTGCCGCTTTGCCGGCGAAACGGGAAAGAGAAAGATTCGGGCGTGCCCGAATGACACTATTCTTCCGCGGTCTCTTCCGCGATTTCTTCCGGGTCGACGCCGATTTCGCGATCGACCAGCTGAACAAATGCCATCGGTGCATTATCGCCGGCTCGATAGCCGCACTTGAGAATTCGCAGATAACCGCCCGGGCGGTCGGCGAAGTGCGGGCCGAGATCATCGAACAGCTTGCCGACGATTTCCCGCTCGCCCAAGCGCGCGAAAGCGATGCGGCGATTGGCGACGCTGGCGGTTTTTGCCAGTGTGATCAGCGGCTCGGCCACCCGCCGCAACTCCTTCGCCTTGGGCAACGTGGTCTTGATCTGCTCATGGCGAAACAGCGATGCCGCCATGTTGGCGAACATGGCCTTTCGATGGGAGGCGGTGCGATTCAGGCGCCGCCCGGCTTTTCGGTGACGCATGTTATCGACCCATCCCTATGCCGCCGGTGCCGCCCATACCGCCCAAGCCGCCCATACCGCCGAAGCCGTTGTCGTCATCGTGCTGGATCAGCGACAGCGGCGGCCAGTTTTCGATTTTGACTCCCAGAGCCAGATTTTGCTGAGCGAGCACATCCTTGATTTCAGTCAAGGACTTCTTGCCCAAATTGGGGGTTTTCAGCAATTCGTTTTCCGTATGCTGCACCAGATCGCCGATGTAGTAGATGCTCTCCGCCTTGAGGCAGTTTGCCGAGCGCACCGTCAGTTCCAGATCATCCACTGGGCGCAACAACACCGGATTGATTTCCGGCTCTTCGCGCGACTGGCTCTGCACCATGGATTCCTCCAGATTGACAAACACCGCAATTTGGTCGTGCAGAATGGTCGCGGCTCGCCGGATGGCGGTTTCCGGATCGATGGAGCCGTTGGATTCGATCTCGAACACCAGCCGATCCAAATCGGTACGCTGCTCGACTCGGGCGTCTTCCACCGAGTAGGAAATGCGGATGATCGGGCTGAACGACGCATCCAGATGAATTACCCCGACCGCGCGGGATTCATCGGTATCCCGCAGCCGGCTTTCCGCGGTCTCGTAGCCGCGGCTGCGGCGCACGGTGATCTCCATGTCGAGTTCGGCATCCTCGGACAAGGTCGCGATGTGGTGGTCGGGATCGACCACTTCCACATCGTCGATCAACTCGATGTCGGCCGCGCGAACCACGCCCGCCCCCTTCTTCTTCAGGGTCAGTACCGCCTCATTGCGCGTGTGCATCTTCAGCGCCAGACTTTTGAGATTCAGCAGGATGTCGATCACATCCTCCTGCACGCCCTCGAGGGCGGAATACTCGTGCAGGACGCCCTCGATGCGTACATCGGTGACCGCGCAGCCGGGCATGGAGGAAAGCAGGATCCGGCGAAGTGCGTTGCCCAACGTGTAGCCGAACCCCCGCTCGAGGGGCTCGATCGTTATGCGGGAATGCGTTGCATCGATTTTCTTTGCTTCCACCAGGCGCGGCCTGAGGAATTCGACAGTAGGATCTTGCATCGATACTCCAAGATGATACGAAATTGAAAAAATCCGTGGCGGCGGCCGCAGCTGCGGTGCCGACCACGACTACTTGCTACTTTGAATAAAGCGCGACCACCAGCGCTTCCTGAATATCCGACGAAAGATCGTCGCGCTCGGGCAGAGACCTGAACTGCCCCTTGACCGCCTTGATGTCCACATCCACCCAGGGTACGAAACCGACCTGTTCGCCGACTTCCAGCGCCGCCTTGATGCGCAACTGCCGCTTGCTCTTATCAACGATCTCGATTTCGTCTCCCACCTTGACCTGATAGGAGGGCACATTGACCTTGCGCCCGTTGACCATCACCGATTTATGGCTCACCAGCTGGCGCGATTCGGCGCGCGTTATGCCGAAACTCATGCGGTAGACCACATTGTCGAGACGGGCTTCCAGCAGCTGCAACAGGTTGAGGCCGGTGGAGCCGGAAATTCTCGCGGCCTCCCGATAGTAATTGGCGAACTGCTTTTCCAGCACGCCATACATGCGGCGCAGTTTCTGCTTTTCGCGCAACTGCACGCCGTACACCGTGGTGCGCGGGCGGCGGCCTCCCGGCTTGGCGCCGGGAGGGCGATCGAACTTACACTTTTCATCGATCTTCTTGCCGACCGGACTCTTGAGGAACAAATCCGTGCCCTCGCGGCGAGCCAGTTTGCAAGTGGGGCCTGTGTATCTTGCCATTTCTCGTTACCTTGTGAAAATGCCGGTTACACGCGCCGACGCTTCGGCGGGCGACAGCCGTTGTGGGGGATCGGGGTGATGTCCGAGATGGAATGAATCTCGAACCCCAAGGCATTGAGCGAACGCACCGCGGATTCGCGCCCGGGACCCGGCCCCTTGATCCTCACCTCGAGCTGCTTCACGCCGATCTCCTGAGCGCGCTTGCCGCAGGTCTCCGCCGCCGTCTGGGCGGCGAACGGCGTGCTCTTGCGCGAACCCTTGAATCCGCAGTTGCCCGCCGAGGCCCAACACAATGTATCGCCATGACGATCCGAAATGGTGATGATGGTGTTGTTGAAGGTCGCGTGGATGTGCGCCACCCCTTCGGTCACGGTTTTCCTGACCTTGGCTTTTGCCTTGGTTCTGCCGGAAGTGCCCTTTGTGCCCTTTGTGCCCTTTGCCATGATATGTCTCGCCCGTGCGGGTTATTTCTTGACGGCGCGGCGCGGTCCCTTGCGGGTGCGCGCGTTGGTCTTGGTGCGTTGTCCGCGCACCGGCAACCCGCGGCGATGCCGCAGGCCGCGGTAGGCGCCGAGGTCCATCAGGCGCTTGATGTTCATCGACTTTTCCCGGCGCAGATCGCCCTCGACTTCATAGCGGGCGATTTGCGCGCGGATTTTCTCCGCCTGCCCTTCGTCGAGATCCTGCACCTTGGTGGTGCCGTCGATGCCGGCGGCATCACATATCTTGCGCGCACTCGGGCGGCCGATGCCGTAGATCGCGGTCAGGCCGATCTCGATGTGCTTGTGGTTGGGCAGGTTTATTCCGGCGATTCGTGCCACGTTCCGGTCTCCTTAAATCGTGTCTTGCTGTCAAGCAGGCGGGGTTTTCGCGGGCGGCGGATTCTAGCAGGAAGAGGGCGCATGTTCAATTTCCCCACGGCTCGATCAGCCCTGACGCTGCTTGTGCCGCGGGTCGGTGCAAATCACCCGCACGATGCGGTTGCGCCGAATGATCTTGCAGTTTCGGCAGATTTTCTTGACGGATGCTCTTACTTTCATTTCACTTCTCCCGGCTCCTTCAGCGGATGCCGTGGGACATGGTTAACGAGGATTTCTTCAAAATACTCTGGTATTGCCGCGACATCAGGTGGGATTGCACCTGAGTGATCAGGTCCATGGTCACGACGACGATGATCAGCAGCGAGGTGCCGCCGAAATAGAACGGCACGCTCCACTTCACGATCAGGAATTCCGGTATCAGACAGACGAAGGTTACATAGATGGCGCCGACCAGCGTCAGTTTCGACACCACATCGTCGATGTATTTGGCACTCTGCGCGCCCGGCCGAATGCCCGGTATGAAGGCTCCGGAGCGTTTCAGGTTGTCGGCGATTTCGCTCGGATTGAACACCATGGCGGTGTAGAAGAAGCAGAAAAAGACGATCATGCCGCCGTACAGCAGTGTGTAGATCGGCTGCCCCGGTTGCAAGGTGGTGGCGATGTCTCGCAGCCAGTTCATCCCTTCGGCCTGCCCGAACCAACTGCCGAGACTGGCGGGGAAGAGGATCAAACTGGAAGCGAATATCGGCGGGATGACGCCGGCCATGTTGAGCTTGAGGGGCAGGTGGCTGCTCTGGCCCGCCAGCATTCTCCGCCCCTGCTGGCGCTTGGCGTAGTTCACCGAAATCCGCCGCTGGCCGCGCTCCACGAACACCACGAAGTAGGTTACCGCCATGGCGCCGAAGAACAGGGCGAGCACGCCGAGCGGAGAAAACGCGCCGGTGCGCGCCAACTCCAGCGTGCCGGCGACCGCGGAGGGAAGCCCGGCGACGATGGAGCCGAAGATGATCAATGAAATTCCGTTGCCGATGCCGCGGTCGGTGATCTGCTCCCCCAGCCACACCAGAAACATGGTGCCCGCCACCAGCGATGTGGCGGTGATGATCTTGAATCCCAGCCCCGGAATGAGGATGACCGGACTGCCGCCCACCTGCTGGCTCTCGATGGCCACGGCGATGCCGAATCCCTGAAAGGTCGCCAGCACCACCGTGAAATATCTGGTGTACTGGGTGATCTTGCGCCGCCCCGACTCGCCTTCCTTCTTCAGCTGCGCGAGCTGCGGCATGACCGCCGTCATCATCTGCATGATGATGGCCGCCGAGATGTAGGGCATGACGCCGAGCGCCAGCACGGACAAGCGGCTGAGGGCGCCGCCGGAAAACATATTGAACACCTGCACGATCGACCCCTTGGTCTGCTCGAACAACGCCGCGATGGCGGTCGGATCGACCCCGGGGACGGGCACATGGGCGCCGATGCGGAACACCACCATGGCGCCCAGCACAAACAGTATGCGCTGCTTCAGCTCGGAGAGATTTCCGAGCATTCCCGGCGAGGCGGATGCGGCGCGCGCCATCAGTCCGTCGCCTCTTCGGTGGCGGTGGCGGCGTCCCCGCTGCCGTCGGCTTGATCGGCCACCGCGCCGCCGGCCTTCTCGATGGCCTGACGCGCACCGCGAGTGGCGGCAACGCCGCGCAGGGTTACCGCCCGCCCGATTTCGCCGGACAAAATCACCTTGGCGCGGGTGATGTGAAACCCGATCACGCCGGCCTTTTGCAACGATTGCAGATCGACCACATCGCCGTCCACCTTGGCCAATTCGCCGAGGCGAATCTCGGCGACATGGCGCTTCTTCATGGAGCGAAAGCCGCGTTTCGGCAGGCGTCGCTGCAACGGCATCTGGCCGCCCTCGAAACCGACCTTGTGGTAGCCGCCGGAGCGGGATTTCTGGCCCTTGGTACCGCGCCCAGCGGTGCCGCCCTTGCCGCTGCCGTGGCCGCGGCCGAGACGCTGGCCGGAACGTTTGGCGCCGACGGCCGGTTTGATTGAATTGAGTCGCATGGTCATTGTTGTGGTCGCTGGTCGCATTGGGTGATGGTTCACGCCTGCTCGCACTTGAGCATGTAGGAAATTCTGGCGATCATGCCGCGATTTTCCGGCGTATCGGCCACCTCGACGGTCTGGTGCATGCGGCGCAGACCGAGGCCGCGCGCGCACGCCTGATGCTTCTGCAGCCGCCCGTGCATGCTGCGAACCAACGTTACCCGCACTGTTTTCTGTTTTGCCATTGCCATTGCTCTTCTAACGCAATCTTGTTTCGCCAACCACCCGCAACGCGGACTACCTGATCTCCTCGACCGTCTTACCGCGCTTGTTGGCCACATATCGGGCGCCGCGCATGGTGCGCAATGCCTGAATCGTGGCGCGGGTCACGTTGACCGGATTGGTGGTGCCGATCACCTTGGCCAGCACATTGTGCACGCCGAGCACCTCGAACACCGCGCGCATGGCGCCACCGGCGATGATGCCGGTGCCTTCGGCGGCGGGGCGCAACATCACCCGCGCGGCGCCGTGGCGGCCGCTCATCGGGTATTGCACGGTGCGGCCCTTCAGTTGCGCCTTGAACATGTTGCGGCGGGCGTCTTCCATGGCCTTTTGTACCGCCACCGGCACCTCTCGCGCCTTGCCGCGGCCCATGCCCACTCGCCCTTTGCCGTCACCGACCACGGTCAGAGCCGAGAATCCGAAGATGCGCCCGCCCTTGACTACCTTGGAAACCCGCCGAACATTGATCAGCTGTTCCTGATAATCGTCCTTGCGGGTGCCGGAACGTTCTCTCGTTTTCATCGTTCGATTGCCTTGTATCGATCAGAATTTCAACCCACCGGCGCGCGCGGCGTCGGCGAATGCCTTGACTCGTCCGTGATAACGGAAGCCGGAGCGGTCGAAGGCGACTCGCTCGATGCCGGCGCTCAGCGCCTTCTCGGCGAGTAGCCCGCCCAACATGCCGGCGGCCTCGATATTCCCTCCATTTGCCAGCTGCTTGCGCACCTGCGGATCGAGGGTGGAAACCGCCGCCAGCACGCGCCGCCCGCTGTGGTCGAACAGTTGGGCGTAAAAATGCCGCGGCGTGCGATGCACCGACAGGCGCGCCACCTCCAGCCGGGCAATCCGACCACGCGCCTTGGCGGCGCGCCGTTGTCTCGCTCTTTTCTTGTCGCTCATGGTTGTCAACGATGTACGCGGATTATGCGATTATGCTCGATCATTTCTTCTTCGCCTGCTTGCGTCTGATGTTTTCGCCGTGATAGCGAATTCCCTTGCCCTTGTAGGGTTCGGGCGGGCGGAAAGCGCGAATTTCGGCGGCCGTCTGGCCGACCTGCTGTTTGTCCATGCCGCGCACGACGATCTCGGTCTGGCTCGGCGTTTCCACGGTGATTCCCGATGGCGGGTTGTACACCACCGGATGGGAAAATCCCAAGCTGAGATTCAGTTTGCCGCCCTGAGCGCTGGCGCGATAGCCGACTCCGACGATGCTCAATTTCTTCTCGAAGCCCTCGCTCACGCCGCGAATCAGGTTGTACACCATGGCGCGCGCGGTGCCCGACATCGACACCGTTTTTCGGTCGAGGCGGCCTTGCTCGTCGATGGCGACCTTGAGGGCGCCGTCCTCCTCCAGCAGATCGACCCCGGGCAGCAAATCGAGGCGCCCCTCGCCTCGGGGGCCCTTGGCGCTGACGGAGCGGTCGGTGATCTTCACCTCGACGCCGCCGGGCACTTCGATGCGGGTTTTTGCGATGCGGGACATTTGAATACCGTTGATAACTTTGCGTGGTTGCGATCTGCCTAGAATACCGTGCAGATCACTTCACCGCCGATTCCCTGACGGCGCGCGGATTTGTCGGTCATTACCCCTTTCGAGGTCGATATCAAGGCAACGCCCAGACCGTTGCGCACCGACGGCAGGTCGTCGCTGCGCGCGTAGACGCGGCAACCCGGCGTGCTGACGCGATCGATTTCCTCGATCACCGGGCCGCCCTGAAAGTATTTCAGGTGCACTTCCAGACGCTTGTCGGCGGCGGCGGCGGTGTCGTCAGCGCCGTGGAGGGTAAACTCCTTGATGTAACCCTCCTCTTTCAGCACCGCCGCGATGGCGGATTTGCGCGTGGAGGCCGGCATCGACACGCTCGTCTTGCCGACTCGCGAGGCGTTGCGAATCCGCGTCAACATATCGGCGATGGGATCGGACATACTCATTGTTGCACTCCTTCGGATTACCAGCTCGACTTGACCACGCCGGGCGCCTCGCCACGCATGACGATCTCCCGCAGTTTGTTGCGGCAGAGGCCGAATTTGCGGAAATAGCCGTGCGGCCGCCCAGTCAGGATACAGCGGTTTCGCAGGCGCGAACGGCTCGAATCTCGCGGCAGTTTTTGCAATGCCAGCATCGCCTCCCACTGCTCCTGCGAGCCGGTTGGCGAAGCGATGACGGCGCGGATCAATTCGGCGCGCTTTTCCGCGTGCTTCTCGACCAACTGTCGGCGCCGATTTTCCCGGGCTATGGCGGATTTTCTGGCCATTTGTCTCTCTCTAACTCCTAACTTTTCAGTGGAAAATTGAAGGCCCTCAGCAATGCCAGAGCCTGTTCGTCGTTGGGCGCCGTGGTGGTGATGCAAATGTCCATGCCGCGCAACGCATCGATATTGTCGTAGTCGATTTCGGGGAACACGATCTGCTCCTTGATGCCGAAGGAATAATTGCCGCGGCCGTCAAACGATTTGTCCGACAGCCCGCGAAAATCGCGGATGCGCGGTATCGCCACATTGATCAGGCGATCGAGAAATTCATACATGCGCTCGCGCCGCAATGTTACTTTGGCGCCGATGGGCCAGCCCTTGCGAATCTTGAACGCCGCTTCGGATTTTGTCGCCTTGGTAATCACCGCCTTCTGCCCGCTGATTCGCTGCAGATCATCAGCCGCCGTGGTCAGCACGTTCTTGTTGGCGACCGCCTCGCCCAACCCCATGTTCAGGGTGATCTTGCCGATGCGCGGCGTCTGCATGTTGCTGCTCAAGTTGAACTGGCGACGCAACGCCGGCTCGATTTCGAGATTGAATTGTTGCTGTAATCTGGCCATGACGCTAACTAGGTGAGATCGACTACTTCGCCGTTGGAGGGGAAATACCTGACTTTGCGCCCATCCTCCAGCCTCTTGAATCCGACCCGCTCGCCCTTGCCGCTGGCCGGGTTGTACAACACCAGATTGGAGAGATGGATCGGCGCCTCCTTCTCGATGATGCCGCCGCTTTCCCCGCTCTTGGGATTGCCCTTGGTGTGGCGCTTGACCAGATTGATGTTGTCCACCAGCGCGCGGCCGTCTGCGGTAACCCGCAACACATTGCCGCGTTTGCCCCGGTCGCGCCCGGCGATGACCATTACATCGTCGCCTTTCTTGATACGCTGCATTTCGTTCGTCTCTCGCTTACTTTTACTGTCGTTACTGTCTTGGTCGTGCGCGGTGAATCACAGCACTTCCGGCGCCAGCGAAATGATCCGCATGAATTTTTCCGAGCGCAACTCGCGCGTTACCGGCCCGAAAATACGAGTGCCGACGGGCTGGTGGCTGGCGTTCAACAACACCGCCGAGTTACGGTCGAAGCGAATCACCGATCCATCCGGGCGGCGCACCCCGTTGCGGGTTCGCACGATCACGGCATCGTAGATATCGCCTTTCTTGACGCGGCTATTGGGCAGCGCCTCCTTGACGGTGATCTTGACGATGTCGCCGATGCCGGCGTAGCGGCGCTTGGAGCCGCCCAGCACCTTGATGCACATCACCCGCTTGGCGCCGCTGTTGTCGGCTACCGAGAGCACCGATTGCATTTGAATCATGGCCGTACCTCCCGCACGCCTACGCCACCTTGCCGATCACTTCCACCAACCGCCAGCTTTTCAACTTCGACAGCGGGCGGCAGGACTGGATGACCACGGCATCGCCGGGCTGGCATTGGTTGTCTTCATCGTGGGCGTGCACCTTGGTGGAGCGCCGAATGTACTTCTTGTACAGCGGATGCTTGATCTTGCGCTCCACCAAGACGGTAATGGTCTTGTCCATGGCGGCGCTCACCACGCGGCCCTGCAGCGTGTGCGGGGCGCGCTTGCGCGTCTGCGCTTCGGTTTTTTCAGTTTTTTCGGTGGTCATGATTCATTTTCCGATTCAATGCGCGACTTTTCGTTCAGCACGGTCTTGATGCGCGCGATGTCCTTCCTGACGACGGCGAAGCGCATGGGATTGGCCAGCTGTCCGGCGCCGCGCTGCATGCGCAGATTGAACTGCTCGCGGCGCAAACCGAGCAACTCCCGGTGCAGCTCATCGACGCTCTTCCCGCGTAATTCGACTGCTTTCATCACCCTACCTGCCGTCGCGCGAAAGTGGTTCGCAGGGGCAATTTGGCGCCGCCCAGACGAAACGCCTCGCGTGCCACATCCTCGGAAATGCCCTCGATCTCATACAACATGGCGCCGGGCTGGATCAACGCGACCCAGTATTCCGGATTTCCCTTGCCCTTGCCCATGCGCACTTCGAGGGGTTTCTTCGACACCGGCTTGTCCGGGAACACGCGAATCCAGATACGCCCGCCGCGCTTGACATGGCGGGTGATGGCGCGCCGCGCCGCCTCGATCTGGCGCGCCGTCAGGCGGCCTCGGCTGGTGGACTGCAGCCCGAATTCGCCGAAGCTGACGCGGTTGCCGCGACTCGCAAGCCCGCGATTGCGCCCCTTCTGCTGCTTGCGGAATTTGGTTCGTTTCGGTTGAAGCATGATCGTATTCTCGTGTCCTGTCGTTTCCTAGGCAGATTCACTATTTCCGGAGATTTCGGCTGCGTCTTTCTCCGGCGCCAATACCTCGCCTTTGAAAATCCACACCTTCACGCCGATGATCCCATATGTGGTGCGCGCCTCGTGCACCCCGTAATCGATGTCGGCGCGCAGCGTATGCAGCGGCACGCGCCCTTCCCGATACCACTCGGTGCGCGCGATTTCAGCGCCATTCAATCGGCCCGCGAGCATCACCTTGACGCCCTTGGCGCCGAGGCGCATGGAATTCTGCACCGCGCGCTTCATCGCCCGCCGGAACATGATGCGCTTCTCCAGCTGCTGACAGATGTTTTCCGCCACCAGTTTGGCGTCCAGTTCCGGTTTGCGAATTTCCTCCACCGCCACCTGCACCGGCACGCCGTTCATGCGCGCCAGTTGATGGCGCAGGCGCTCGATGTCTTCCCCCTTCTTGCCGATGACGATGCCCGGGCGGGCGGTGAAGATGGTGATGTTCAGGTTCTGCGACGGGCGGTCGATGACGACGCGGCTCAACGCGGCATTGACCAATCGCCGGGAAATGAACTCGCGTATCTTCAGGTCGCTCGCCAAAGTCTCGGCGTAGCCGCGCTTGTCGGCATACCACTTGGCGGTCCATTCCTTGACACCCCCCAAACGGATGCCGTGCGGATGTACTTTCTGGCCCATTATTGCTGCCCTCGGCTGTGTTTATTCGCACGCTTCGGACGGGGCTCATCGCTCACGCCCACGGCGATGCGGCAAGCGCGCTTGAGAATGCGCGCGCCGCGGCCCTTGGCGCGCGGGCGAAAACGCTTCAGCGTCGGCCCCTGATCCACCGCCACTCGATCGACCCACAGTTCGTCGATGTCCGCGCCTTCGTTGTGCTCGGCGTTGGCGATCGCGGCATCGAGCGCCTTCTTCACCGACAACGCCCCCTTCTTGCGGCTGAATTCGAGAATCTCCAGCGCCTTGCCCACCGGCTTGTCGCGTATCTGATCCGCCACCAGACGGCATTTCTGCGGCGACTGGCGGATGTATTTTGCGATTGCTGTAACGCGCATGATTATCGAGCCTTCTTGCCCGCGGTATGGCCGCGGTATGTTCGAGTCGGCGCAAACTCGCCGAGCTTGTGGCCGACCATGTTCTCGGAAATCAGCACCGGCATGTGTCGGCGGCCATTGTGGACGGCGATGGTCAAGCCGACGAATTCCGGCATGATCATCGATCTCCGCGACCACGTCTTGATCGGCTTGCGCGAGTTTTCCGCCCGCGCCTTTTCGACTTTCGCCCACAGGTGGTGATCCACGAAGGGCCCTTTTTTCACGGAACGAGGCATGGTTATTTCTTGCGTCGGCGAATGATCATGGACGAGGTGCGCTTGTTGCTACGGGTGCGATAGCCCTTGGTCGGCACCCCCCAGGGGGAAACCGGATGGCGCCCGCCGGAGGTGCGGCCCTCGCCGCCGCCGTGGGGATGATCCACCGGATTCATGGCAACGCCGCGAACGGTCGGGCGAATGCCGCGCCAGCGCTTGGCACCGGCCTTGCCCAGTTTCCCCAGACTGTGCTCCGAATTGCCGACCTGCCCGATGGTGGCGCGACAGTCGAGATGCACCTTGCGCATTTCACCGGAACGCAGCCGCAGTTGGGCGTAGGCTCCCTCCTTGCCGATGTACTGCACCGAAACGCCGGCGGAACGCGCCATTTGCGCGCCCTTGCCGGGCTTGAGCTCGATGCAGTGAACCACGCTGCCCACCGGAATGTTTCTGAGAGGCATGCTGTTGCCCGGGGTAAATCCGGAGCCGGCGCCGGATGCCACCACATCGCCCACGGCCAAGCCGCGCGGCGCGATGATGTAGCGATGTTCGCCGTCCTTGTACACCAGCAATGCGATGTGCGCGCTGCGGTTGGGATCGTATTCGATGCGCTTGACGGTTGCGGAAATTCCGTCCTTGGCGCGCTTGAAGTCGATCACCCGATAGCGCCGCTTGTGCCCGCCACCGCGGTGGCGCACGGTGATGCGGCCTGCGTTGTTGCGCCCGTCGGTGGCTGTTTTCGGGCGCAACAACGGCGCAAATGGCTTGCCCTTGTGCAGCCCCGAGGCGACCACCTTGACCATGCCTCTGCGGCCCGGCGTGGTTGGTTTTTGTTTGGCTAATGGCATGTCATTCGCTCATGGTATCGGTTCGATTCATCGCTCGGTGTTCGGCGTCAGGCACTGGCCATGCCGAGGAAGTCGATGTCGTGGCCTTCCTGCAGTTTCACATATGCCTTCTTCCAGTTCTGGCGCTTGCCCGGCGTGCGCCCGAACCGTTTGACCTTGCCGCGCATGTTCGCCACCTGCACGCTTCGCACCTTGACTTCAAACAGGGTTTCCACCGCTTGGCGGATTTCATCCTTGTTGGCGTCGGGCAGCACCTGAAAGGCGATTTGCCGATGCTTGTCCGCGGCCACGGTGGTTTTTTCCGAAACCACCGGCTTGAGAATGATCTGGCAGAGTCGCTCCTGATTCATTGCAACGCCTCGTCGATTTGCTTGGCCGCATCCTCGGTGAGCACCACCTTGTCGTGACTGATCAGGGATACCGGGTCGATTCGCCCACCGACGCACACCGAAACGGACGGCAGGTTGCGCGCCGACAGCTCCACATTTCGATTCTCCTCCGCCAGCACCACCAACGCCTTGGCGACGCCGTTGGCCGCTCCCAGAGCCGACAGCTTGGCGGCCAACGCCTTGGTGCTCGGCTGCTCCAGAGCGAACCGATCAACCACGATCAGGCGCTCCTGACGATTCAACTCGGACAGGATGGCGCGCATCGCCGCGCGGTACATTTTCCGATTCACCTTCTGGGAAAAATCCTTGGTGGAAGCCGGAAAAGCGACGCCGCCGCCGCGAAATATCGGGCTTCGAATGGTGCCCGCGCGGGCGCGCCCGGTGCCTTTCTGGCGCCACGGCTTGCTCCCGCCGCCGCGAACCGCGGCGCGATTCTTCTGCGCGCGGGTGCCGGCTCGCCGGCTCGCCTGATAGGCGACCACCACCTGATGCACCAGCGGCTCGTTGAATGCTCCGCCGAAGGTGGCGTCGGACAGATCCAGATGGCCGTGCCCGCCGGCGGCGTGGTTAACCGTCAATCGAATCGCCATTTTCCCGAACCGTTCTGCATTCATTCATTGTTGCCACTCCCTCCTTCACTTTTTATTGGAATTTGCCGTTTTCACCGACGGACGGATGATCACATCGCCGCCCACAGCGCCGGGGATCGAACCGCCGATCAACAGCAGGTTGCGCTCGCCTTCCACCCGCAACACTTCCAAACCCTGCTGAACCCGCCGCACCGCGCCCATCTGCCCAGCCATCTTCTTGCCCTTGAAGACGCGCCCGGGAAACTGGGCATGGCCGATGGCGCCCGCCGAGCGGTGCGCCTTGGAGTTGCCGTGGGAGGCACGCCCGCCACGGAAGCCGTAGCGTTTCATCACGCCGGCGAAACCCTTGCCGATGGTGCGCCCGGTAACATCCACCTTCTCGCCGCGACTGAACATTTCCACGGTCAGTTCCGATCCCGGCTGCAATTCGACCGCGGCCGGCTCGCCGAGGCGGAATTCCCAAACGCCCCGACCCGGCTCGACTCCGGCTTTGGCGAAATGCCCCTGCATCGCCTTGGTGACTCGCCGCGCGCGGCGTTGGCCGATGGTTACCTGCACCGCATCGTAGCCGTCGCTCCCCTCGGTTTTCACCTGCGTAACACGGTTGGGAGTCGCCTCCACCACGGTAACCGGCCGCGACTTCCCCTCTTCGGTGAAGATCCGCGTCATACCGATTTTCTTGCCTATCAGTCCGATCGTCATGTTGTCAAACCATCAATTCAGCGGGCAGTTGGGTCAGTTGAGTTTGATCTCGACATCGACCCCGGCCGCCAGATCCAGCTTCATCAGCGCATCCACCGTCTTGTCGGTGGGTTCGACGATGTCGAGAATGCGCTTGTGGGTTCTGATCTCGAACTGGTCGCGCGCCGTCTTGTTGGCGTGAGGCGAACGCAGCAAGGTGTATTTCTCGATGCGGGTGGGCAGCGGGATCGGGCCCATCACCAGCGCGCCGGTACGGCGGGCGGTCTCGACAATTTCCCGCGCCGAGCGATCGATCGTCCTGTGGTCGAACGCCTTCAGGCTGATGCGAATTTTCTGACTCTCGACTTTCATGGTTGAACGCTCGCTGCTCATCTCTGTGGGATTGAATCGGGATGGATCGAGATCACTTGACGATCTTGGTAACCACGCCGGCGCCCACGGTGCGACCACCCTCGCGTATCGCAAAGCGCAAGCCCTCCTCCATCGCTATCGGCGAAATCAACTCCGCCGTCAAACCTATATTGTCGCCGGGCATCACCATCTCCACACCGGACGGCAACTCCACCGCTCCCGTCACATCCGTCGTGCGAAAGTAAAACTGCGGGCGATAACCCGCAAAAAACGGCGTGTGCCGACCACCCTCCTCCTTCGACAAAATGTATACCTCCGACTCGAATCTCGTGTGCGGCGTGATCGAGCCCGGACGCGCTAATACCTGTCCTCGCTCCACCTGATCACGCTTCGTGCCGCGCAGCAATATGCCAACATTGTCGCCCGCTCTACCCTCGTCCAGCAATTTGCGGAACATCTCCACGCCGGTGCAAGTGGTCGATGCGGTCTTGCGCAGACCGACTATGGCTACTTCCTCGCCGACTTTCACAACGCCTCGCTCGATGCGACCCGTTACTACCGTGCCCCGGCCCGAAATCGAGAATACATCCTCAACCGGCATGAGAAAGTCTCCGTCCACCGCTCGCTCCGGCTCCGGTATGTGCGCGTCCAGTGCCTCCGCCAGTTTCAGGATGGAACCGCCGCCTAGATCCGATTCATCTCCCTCCAACGCCTTCAATGCGCTGCCGGTGATGATCGGCGTGTCGTCTCCGGGGAAATCGTACTTGCTCAATAGTTCGCGCACTTCCATCTCCACCAACTCCAGCAACTCCTCATCGTCCACCATGTCCGCCTTGTTCAGGTACACCACGATGTGCGGAACGCCAACCTGACGCGCCAGCAAAATGTGTTCGCGCGTCTGCGGCATCGGGCCGTCCGCCGCCGATACCACCAATACCGCTCCGTCCATCTGCGCCGCACCGGTGATCATGTTTTTCACATAATCCGCGTGGCCGGGACAGTCCACGTGGGCGTAATGCCGCGCGCCAGTCTCGTATTCCACATGCGCCGTGGCAATGGTGATGCCTCGCGCGCGCTCCTCCGGCGCGTTGTCTATGTCCTCGAACGCCTTGCTCTGACCGCCGTAGCGATCCGACAAAACTTTCGTCAACGCCGCCGTCAACGTGGTCTTGCCATGATCCACATGTCCTATCGTGCCCACATTGATGTGCGGCTTGCTGCGCTCAAACTTCTCTTTGGCCATATCGTTATCTCCCGAAGGGCAATGTATCGCTTGCGGCCACCCTAGGCGGCCTTGATGGCTTCCGCCACGCTCGCCGGAACCGGCGCGTATTTCTTGAATTCCATGGTGTAAGCGGCTCTGCCCTGCGTGGCCGAGCGCAACGCGGTGGCATAGCCGAACATTTCCGACAACGGCACTTCCGCCTTGACCGTCTTGCCGCCGGGGGAATCCGCCATTTCCTGAATCATGCCGCGGCGCGCGCTCAAATCTCCGTTGACGCTGCCCATGTATTCTTCCGGCGTGACTACTTCCACCGCCATCAGCGGTTCGAGCAGTTGCGGTCTGGCCTGCCGCGCCCCTTCCCGAAAGGCTTGGATGCCAGCCGCCTTGAAGGCGTGCTCGGACGAGTCCACTTCATGGTAGGAGCCGTAGTACAGGGTCACCTTGACATCGATCACCGGATAGCCGGCGATGATTCCGGATTGCATCGCTTCCTGAATTCCCTTGTTTACCGCCGGAATGTATTCCCGGGGGATCACGCCGCCCTTGATCTCGTCGACGAATTCGTAGCCGGCGCCCAGTTCCCGCGGCTCCAGGCGGATGAATACATGGCCGTACTGGCCCCTGCCGCCGGTTTGCTTGGCGTATTTGTGTTCCTGCTCGACCTTTGCGGTGATGGTTTCCCGATATGCCACCTGCGGCCGGCCCACATTCGCGGCCACATTGAATTCCCGCCGGAGACGGTCGATGATGATTTCCAGATGCAACTCGCCCATGCCGGAGATGATGGTCTGGCCGGATTCCTCGTCGGCGCGTACCTGAAACGACGGATCCTCCTTGGCCAGCTTGCCCAGCGCCACCCCCAGTTTCTCCTGATCGCTCTTGGTTTTCGGCTCGACCGCTTGGGAGATTACCGGATCGGGGAATTCCATGCGCTCGAGCACGACTTCCGAGTTCTGGTCGCACAACGTGTCGCCGGTGGTAACATACTTGAGCCCGACCGCGGCGGCGATGTCGCCGGCTCGGACTTCCTTGATGTCTTCGCGGTTGTTGGAGTGCATCTGCAAAATGCGGCCGACGCGCTCTTTCTTGCCCTTGACCGAGTTGTACACGGTGTCGCCGGAAGCGAGGACGCCGGAATATACCCGGAAAAATACCAGCTGGCCGAAAAACGGATCGGTCATGATCTTGAAGCCGAGCGCCGAAAATGGCGCATTGTCGTCGGCCTCGCGCACCAGTTCGGTTTCGCCGTCCGCGCCGGTGCCGGTGATCGGCGGCACATCCAGCGGGCTCGGCATGTAATCGATCACCCCGTCGAGCATCGCCTGCACGCCCTTGTTCTTGAATGCGGAGCCGCAAAATACCGGGATGATTTCGTTGTTCAGGGTGCGGGTTCGTATGCCTGTGCGGATGTCCTGCTCGCTCAGCTGCCCGTCCTCGAAGTATTTCTCCATCAGAGATTCGTCCGACTCCGCCGCCGCCTCGACCAGTTTGTCGTGGTATTCCTCGCACTGCGCCAGCAGGTGCGCGGGGATGTCGCGCTCGTCGAATTTGGCGCCCATGGACGCCTGATCCCAGTGAATAGATTTCATCTTCACCAGATCCACCACGCCCTCGAAGTCATCTTCCGCGCCGATGGGAATCTGCATCGCCACCGGATTGGCGCCCAGGCGCGTGCGGATTTGCTCGACCACGCGGAAGAAATCCGCGCCGGTGCGATCCATTTTATTGACGAAGGCCATGCGTGGAACATGGTATTTGTTGGCCTGCCGCCACACCGTCTCGGACTGGGGTTCACAGCCGCCCACCGCGCAGAAAACCGCCACCGCGCCGTCGAGCACCCGCAACGAGCGCTCCACCTCGATGGTGAAGTCCACGTGGCCCGGGGTGTCGATGATGTTGATGCGATGGCGCGGATACTGCCTGCCCATGCCGGACCAGAAGCAGGTGGTCGCCGCGGAGGTGATGGTGATGCCGCGTTCCTGTTCCTGCTCCATCCAGTCCATGACCGCGTTGCCGTCGTGCACTTCGCCCATCTTGTGGGAAAGCCCGGTGTAGAAGAGCACGCGCTCGGTGGTCGTGGTCTTGCCGGCGTCGATGTGCGCCATGATGCCGATGTTGCGGTACTGCTCGAGTGGGGTTTTTCGCGCCACGGGGATCACTCTCTACGGACTATCGGAAAGAAGGAAAGGAATGGGAATCGGAAATCAGAAGCGATAATGGGAGAAAGCCTTGTTGGCTTCCGCCATCTTGTGGGTATCTTCGCGCTTTTTGAACGCGCTGCCGCGCTCCTGAGAGGCGTCCATCAATTCGCCCGCCAGTCGGGCGGTCATGGACTGTTCGTTTCGCTTGCGCGCGGCTTCCACCAGCCAGCGCATTGCCAGCGCCAACTGCCGGTTCGGCCGGACTTCCACCGGCACCTGATAGGTCGCGCCGCCGACGCGCCGGCTCTTCACCTCGACGCCGGGGCTCACTTTCTCAATGGCCTCGTTGAAGACGCCGACCGGATCATCCTTGCCTCGCTCCTTGATGATCTCAAGCGCGTCATACAGGATTTTTTCGGCGATGGATTTCTTGCCGTTCAGCATCATTACATTGATGAATTTGGCGACGGTCCGATCCTTGTATTTCGGATCCGGCAATATGTCGCGCTTCGGTATTTCTCTTCGTCTTGGCATGGGGGCAACCCCTGTCAACCCGTTGTTGAATCACCGCCGCGCGCACAGACTGACAAAACCGCCTGTGCCCGCAGCAAGGTAGAAAGTTTACGGCCATTCCGGCCCACCACGCTTTCCCGCGAGGGAAAGCCAACCCCGTGGAATGGCCTATCGGCCGAACCGGGAGTTTCGAATTCGGCGGCGACACCGACTGGCTGTCACCGCGCCGGACGCTCACTCCGCCCGTTTTTCACATCGCCCCGCCGCCCCTGCACCGCGAGCTGCGGGTACTTCAAGCCGACTCACGACTTGGGACGCTTGGCTCCGTATTTGGACCTGCCCTGACGACGATCGGACACGCCGGAAGTATCCAGCGCCCCGCGCACGGCGTGGTAGCGCACGCCGGGCAGATCCTTGACGCGACCACCGCGCAGCAACACCACCGAGTGTTCCTGAAGGTTGTGCCCCTCGCCGCCGATATAGGTGGTCACCTCGTAGCCGTTGGTCAACCGCACGCGCGCCACCTTGCGCAACGCCGAGTTCGGCTTTTTCGGCGTCGTGGTGTACACCCGGGTGCACACCCCCCGCTTCTGCGGGCACGCCTGCAATGCGGGCACATTGGACTTCTTCACCTGCCGGACTCGCGGGTTTCTGACCAGTTGGTTGCGTGTTGGCATGTCTCGATGTCTCGGTTATCCTGAAATTTTCACGCAGAATTTCGCGCGCGAACCCCAAGCGCCGGGGCGAGTTGGCGCTTTCGCCGCCCGCCCGCGCTTGCAAAGGCGCAGTATTCTATGCCGTGTCGGGTTTCCTGTCAAGCACTGGGCGGCGGGGAAATGGTGTCGTTTTCCGCGAGATTCGCGTCCGCGCTCATTTTCACCGCCAGCGTCTCCGATTCGTCGAGGGCGCCGTCCGCGGCGGCCTCTGCATCCCCGTCATCAGGCTTTATGATTTCCTTGATCTCTTGATCAGTCTGCATGGCCTCGAGCCGGCTGCGCCTTCGTTCCTGATGAAACGCCAAGCCGGTGCCGGCCGGGATGAGGCGGCCGACGATGACGTTTTCCTTCAGGCCCCGCAGGCTGTCCATCTTGCCGTTTACCGAGGCATCGGTCAGCACCCGCGTGGTTTCCTGAAACGACGCGGCGGAGATGAAGGACTCGGTGGTCAGCGAGGCTTTGGTAATGCCCAGCAGTACCGGCTCGTATTCGGCCGCCTGCTTGTCCTGCTCGAGCAGACGCTCGTTCTCCGCCAGCAGCGCCGCCTTCTCCACCTGTTCGCCGGGCAGGTAATCGCTGTCGCCCGCGTCGGTGATTTTCACCTTGCGCAGCATCTGCCGGACGATGACCTCGATATGCTTGTCGTTGATCTTCACCCCCTGCAGCTGATAGACATCCTGAACTTCGTTGACTATGTAGTCGGCGAGCGCTTCGACCCCCCGGTACTCCAGAATATCGCTCGCCAGCGGCGAGCCGTCCACCACCACTTCGCCGCGCTCGACGCTCTGCCCCTCGAACACCTTGATCTGCCGGGTTTTCGGAATGAGGATGCCGGGGAGGGCGCCTTCTTCGGTGTTGATCACCAAGCGGTGTTTGCTCTTGGTGTCTTTGCCGAACGACACGACGCCGGAGGCCGGAGCGAGAATTTCCGACTCCTTCGGCTTGCGCGCCTCGAACAATTCGGCAACTCGCGGCAGGCCGCCGGTGATGTCGCGGGCTTTCGACGATTCCTGATGGACGCGGGCGAGTATGTCGCCGCCCTGCACCTGCTGGCCGTTTTCCAACTCGACGATGGACTCCGGCGGCAGGAAATAGCGATCCACATCGGTCCCCGGAATTTTCAACGGGTTGCCGCTTTCGTCCACCAGCTGGATGGCCGGCCGGATTTGCTGGGCGCTGCCGCGACGATGCTGGGTATCCAGCACAACAAATGTGCTACGCCCGGTCAGGTCGTCGGTCTGCTGTTTTACGGTAACGCCCTCCTCCATATCGACAAAGACGACCTTGCCGGCGTTCTCGGTAATGATCGGGTCGGTGTGGGGATTCCACTCGGCAACGCTCTGGCCGACCTCGACCTGATCGCCCTCCTTGACCGACAGCACGGCGCCGTAGGGCAGTTTGTGGCGTTCGCGGTCGCGCCCGTGGCGGTCGCGCACGATGAGTTCGTTGGAACGAGTCAACACCACGTCCTTGCCCTCGCTGTTGCCCACCAGCTTGCCACCCTTGAGGTGAACATGGCCGTCGTTTTTCACTTGGATCTGCCCGACTCGCGCCTCGGAGGCGGCGCCGCCGATGTGGAAGGTGCGCATGGTCAGCTGGGTGCCCGGCTCGCCGATGGACTGCGCCGCGATGACCCCCACCGCTTCGCCGATGTTGATGACATGCCCGCGGCCGAGGTCGCGCCCATAGCATTTGGCGCATACCCCGAAGCGGGTTTCGCAGGTTACCGCCGAGCGCACCTTGACCTCCTGAATGTTGGCCTGCTCGACCACCTCCACCAACTTCTCGTCGAGCATCTGGTCGCGGGAAACCAAGATTTCGCCGCTGGCCGGATCGACGATGTCCTCGGTACTGAATCTACCGAGCAGGCGATCTCTGAGGGGAACCACCACCTCGTCGCCCTGAACTTGCGCCTCGCGCCGCAGCCCCTGATGGGTGCCGCAATCCTCCTCGATCACCACCAAGTCCTGGCAAACATCCACCAAGCGGCGCGTCAGATAGCCGGAGTTGGCGGTTTTCAGCGCGGTGTCGGCCAGCCCCTTGCGCGCGCCGTGAGTCGAGATGAAGTACTGCAGCACGTTCAGCCCTTCGCGGAAATTGGCGGTGATCGGAGTTTCGATGATCGAGCCGTCCGGCTTGGCCATCAGCCCGCGCATGCCGGCCAGCTGGCGAATCTGGGCGTGGGAGCCGCGCGCGCCGGAGTCGGCCATCATGTAAATCGAGTTGAACGACTCCTGCTCGATCTCCTTGCCTGCGCAATCGACCACCGGTTTGCTGCCGAGTTCCCGCAACATGGAGTCCGCCACCTGTTCGCTGGTGCGCGACCAGATGTCGATGACCTTGTTGTAGCGCTCGCCGTCGGTCAGCAGGCCGTTTTTGTACTGCTCCAGAATTCCCTTCTCCTCCTTCTTGGCAGATGCCAGAATGTGCGCTTTGTCCTTGGGGATGACCATGTCGTCCACGCCGATGGAGATGCCGGACAGGGTCGCCATGCGAAAGCCGGTGTACATCAATTGATCGGCGAAAACCACGGTTTCCTTGAGGCCCACCTGCCGATACGAGGCGTTGATGAGCTCGGAGACGGTCTTCTTCTTCATCGGCCGGTCGATCAGCGAAAAGTCCAGCCGCGGCGGCAGAATCTCCGACAGCATCGCGCGCCCCACGGTGGTCTTGACCAGCCGAGTCTTGCCGGTCGGCGCGCCGTTTTCGTCGCGAATCGGCATGCGCACCGCAATGCGCGCGTGCAGGTGCGCCTGCCCGCTTTCATTTGCGACGCGCACCTCGCTAACATCGACGAAGTATTTCCGGTTCTTGGCGTTGCCCGCGACTTCGGCGCTGCGGTTCTCGCGCGTCATGTAATACAGGCCGAGGACGATATCCTGAGAGGGCACGATGATGGGTTCGCCATTGGCCGGCGAGAGGATGTTGTTGGTGGACATCATCAACGAGCGAGCCTCGAGTTGCGCCTCGATGGACATCGGCACATGCACCGCCATCTGGTCGCCGTCGAAGTCGGCGTTGTAGGGGGTGCACACCAGCGGATGCAGTTGAATCGCCTTGCCCTCGATCAGCACCGGCTCGAACGCTTGAATGCCCAGACGATGCAGAGTCGGCGCCCGATTCAGCATGACCGGATGCTCGCGAATCACTTCCTCGAGAATATCCCACACCTCCGGGCTTTCCATCTCCACCATCTTCTTCGACTGCTTGATGGTGGTGGTCAGCTCGCGCAGCGCGAGTTTGTTGAAGATGAACGGCTTGAACAGCTCCAGCGCCATTTTCTTCGGCAGGCCGCACTGATGCAGTTTGAGGGTCGGGCCGACGACGATGACCGAACGCCCGGAATAGTCCACTCGCTTGCCCAGCAGGTTTTGTCGGAAACGGCCCTGCTTGCCCTTGATCATGTCGGAAATCGACTTCAGTTGGCGCTTGTTGGCGCCGGTGATGGCCTTGCCGCGACGGCCGTTGTCGAGCAGCGCGTCCACCGACTCCTGCAACATGCGTTTTTCGTTGCGCACGATCAGGTCGGGGGCGCTCAGGTCGAGTAGCCGCTTCAGCCGATTGTTGCGGTTGATCACGCGGCGATACAGGTCGTTCAGGTCGGAGGTGGCGAAACGCCCACCTTCCAGCGGAACCAGCGGACGCAGATCCGGCGGCAGCACCGGCAGCACATCCAGAATCATCCAGCTCGGCTTGTTGCCGGACTTGATGAATGCCTCCACCACCTTCAGCCGGCTGGTCAGTTTCTTCGTCTTGGTCTCGGACTTGGTTTTGCCCATCTCCTCACGCAAAATCTCCCGCTCCTCTTGCAGGTCGATCTCGTCCATGAGCTTGCGAATCGCCTCGGCACCCATGCCCGCCTCGAATTCATCGCCGAATGTTTCGATGGCTTCGAGATACTGCTCCTCGGTCAACAGGGCGCCGCGCGAAAAATCGGTGAGGCCGGCGTCGATGATCACATATGCCTCGAAATACAGCACCCGCTCCATGTCTCGCACGGTCATGTCGAGCAGCAGGCCGAGGCGCGACGGCAACGACTTGAGGAACCAGATATGGGCGCACGGCGCCGCCAATTCGATATGCCCCATGCGGTCGCGCCGCACCTTGGACAGGGTAACCTCCACCCCGCATTTCTCACAGACCACGCCGCGATGCTTGAGGCGCTTGTACTTGCCGCACAGGCATTCGTAGTCGCTTATCGGCCCGAACAGTTTGGCGCAGAACAATCCGTCCCGTTCCGGGCGGAAGGTGCGGTAGTTAATGGTTTCCGGTTTCTTCACCTCGCCCCAGGACCAGGAGCGGATTTTCTCCGGAGAGGCGATGCTGACGCGGATGGAGTCGAAATCCTCCTCCGCCTCGCTTTGTTTGAACAGATGGAAAATGTCTCTCATATCGCGTCGCCTCCGGCGGTTGCGGTTGACGGAAAAGTGTTGTCCTGCTTGCGCTCAATGTTGAGGCCGAGGGCGCGGATTTCCTTGACCAGGACGTTGAAGGACTCGGGCATGCCGGCGTGCACCCCGTGGTCGCCTTGAATGATTTTGTTATACATATCGGAGCGACCGGCCACATCATCCGATTTGACCGTGAGCATCTCTTGCAGGATATAGGACGCGCCGTAGGCCTCCAGCGCCCACACTTCCATCTCGCCGAAGCGTTGGCCGCCGAATTGGGCTTTGCCGCCAAGCGGCTGCTGGGTGATCAGACTGTAGGGGCCGGTGGCGCGCGCGTGCATCTTGTCGTCCACCAGATGGTTCAGCTTGAGCATGTACATGTAGCCGCAGGTGACCGGACGATCGAAACGTTCTCCGGTGCGCCCGTCGTACAGGGTGATTTGCCCGCTCGACGGCAGTTTGGCCAATTTCAGCATTTTCTTGATTTCCGCCTCGAGGGCGCCATCGAACACCGGCGTCGCCATCGGCACCCCGTTGCGCAAGTTGCCGCACAATTCCAGTATTTCCGCATCGGAAAGCGAATTCAGATCTTCCGCCTTGCCGCCGGTGTTGTACACCCTGTTGAGGAATCTGCGAATCTGGCTCGCATCCTTGCGCTTACGCAACAGAATGTCGATCTGTTTGCCGATGGATTTGGCGGCCCATCCGAGATGCGTTTCCAGCACCTGGCCCACATTCATTCGCGACGGCACACCCAGCGGATTCAGGCAGATGTCCACGGTGGTGCCGTCTTCCATGTAGGGCATATCCTCCACCGGAACGATGCGGGAAATGACGCCCTTGTTGCCATGGCGCCCAGCCATCTTGTCGCCGGGCTGCAGGCGGCGCTTCACCGCGACGAAGACCTTGACGATCTTCTGCATGCCGGGGGCCAGACTGTGCCCCATGCGAATCTTCTCCTTCTTCTCCTCGAAGCGGCTGTCGAATTCTTCGCGCTGGGCTTCCAGCTGGTCGCGGATTTTCTCGATCGCCGCATTCGCCCGCTCGTTGCGCAGGCGGATTTCAAACCATTCGCTGCGAGGCAGTTGGGCTAGGTAGTCGCGGGTTACCTTGGCTCCAGCCTCGAGGTCGTTGGGGCCGCCCTCGGCCACCTGACCTTGCAGTCGCTTCTCGATGCGCGCGAAGGAATCCGCTTCCACGATTCTGAGCTGATCGTCCAGGTCCTTGCGCACCTGCGCCAATTCGTCGTCGTCGTTGGCCGTGGCGCGGGCGTCCTTTTCCAGCCCTTCGCGGGTGGACACCTGCACATCGATGACCGTGCCCTTCATGCCGGACGGCAGGCGCAACGAGGTGTCCTTCACATCGGAGGCTTTCTCGCCGAAGATGGCGCGCAACAGCTTCTCCTCGGGAGTCAACAGGGTCTCGCTCTTGGGCGTGATCTTGCCCACCAGCACGTCTCCCGGCTGCACCTTGGCGCCGATGTAGACGATGCCGGACTCATCCAGTTTGGACAGCGCGCCCTCCCCCACATTGGGGATGTCGCGGCTGATTTCCTCGGGCCCGATTTTGGTGTCGCGCGCCACGCACAGCAATTCCTCGATGTGGATCGAGGTGTAGACGTCGTCCTTCACCAGACTCTCGGAGATGAGGATCGAGTCCTCGAAGTTGTAGCCGTTCCACGGCATGAAGGCGATCAGCACGTTGCGCCCGAGCGCCAGTTCGCCCATGTCCGTCGCCGCGCCGTCGGCCAGCACATCGCCGTGCGCGACGATGTCGCCGCGCCGCACCAGCGGGCGCTGGTTGATGGTGGTGTTCTGGTTGGAACGCTGGTACTTGGTGAGATTGTAGATGTCCACGCCCGGCTCGTTGTCGATCCCCTCGTCGTCGTTGACGCGCACCACGATGCGCGAGGCATCGACGGAATCCACCGTGCCGCCGCGCCGGGCGATCACCGTAACGCCGGAGTCGATCGCCACGCACCGCTCCATGCCGGTTCCCACCAACGGCTTTTCGCTCTGAATGATGGGCACCGCCTGACGCTGCATGTTCGACCCCATCAGCGCGCGGTTGGCGTCGTCGTGTTCGAGAAACGGCACCAGCGAGGCCGCCACCGAGACGATCTGCTGAGGCGCCACATCGATATAGTCGATCTGCTCCGGCGACGACAACGAGAATTCGTTCTTGTGGCGACACGACACCAGTTCGTTGATGAATCTGCCGTCGGCGTCGAGCGCGGCGTTGGCCTGAGCGATCACGAATTTGCGCTCCTCGATGGTGGAGAGGAAATCCACCTTGTCGGTAATCCGGCCGTCTTCCATGCGGCGATAGGGGGTTTCGAGAAAGCCGTATTCGTTGGTTCGCGCGAAACAGGCGAGGGAGTTGATCAGGCCGATGTTCGGACCCTCCGGCGTTTCGATGGGGCACACCCGGCCGTAATGGGTCGGATGCACATCGCGCACCTCGAATCCGGCTCGCTCGCGCGTCAGCCCGCCGGGGCCAAGCGCCGAAACCCGACGCTTGTGCGTTACCTCGGACAGGGGATTGGTCTGATCCATGAACTGCGACAGCTGGCTGGAGCCGAAGAATTCCTTCACCACGGCGGACACCGGCTTGGCGTTGATCAGATCCTGCGGGGTGAGATTCTCGCTCTCCACCAGACTCAGCCGCTCCTTGACCGCCCGCTCGACTCGCACCAACCCGATGCGGAATTGATTCTCCACCAGCTCGCCGACCGAGCGCACGCGCCGATTGCCGAGGTTGTCGATATCGTCGATTTCCCCTTTGCCGTTCTTCAGCGCGACCATCTTCTTCATCACATCGACGATGTCCTGCTTGCTCAGAGTGCCGGGACCCTCATCGCTTTCGCGACCGAGGCGACGGTTGAACTTCATGCGGCCGACCGCGGACAGGTCGTAGCGTTCGTGGTTGAAGAACAGATTGCCGAAGAGCGCCTCCGAAGCCTCCCGAGTGGGTGGTTCGCCGGGGCGCATCATGCGATAGATTTCAACATGGGCTTCTTCCTCCGAATGGGTGGGATCGATGCGCAGGGTCTCCGAGAGGAACGCGCCGCAATCGATGTCGTTGGTGGCGATGGTTTCGATTTCGCCGACACCGGCGGCGCGCAGAGCGCCCAGAATTTTTTCGCTGATTTCACTGTTGGCATCGGCCAGCAGCTCGCCGGTCTCGTGGTCGACAATGGCGCGCGCCAAGGTGCGGCCGACAACGAATTCATCCGGCACTTCGATCGTTTTGACCTCGGCCTTCTCCAGCTCCTTGATGTGCCGCGCGGTAATGCGCCGCTCGGCTTCGACCAGCACCTTTCCCTTGGGTCCCTTCAGCGGAAAATCCAACTGCTGACCGCGCAACCGCTCCGGCACCAGCACCATCGAACAGCCCTCCGCCTCCGCGCCCAGCGTGATGTGGTCGTTTTCGAAGAACATCGAGAGAATGTCCTCGGTGCTGTAGCCGAGCGCGCGCAACAGAACGGTGGCGGGTAGCTTGCGGCGGCGATCGATGCGCACATACAGCAAGTCCTTGGGGTCGAATTCCAGATCAAGCCAGGAGCCACGATAGGGAATGACTCGCGCGGAGAACAGCAATTTTCGCGAGGCGTGGGTCTTGCCGCCATCGTGGTCGAAGATGACTCCGGGCGAACGGTGCAACTGGGAGACGATGACTCGCTCGGTGCCGTTGACGACGAAGGTGCCGTGCTCGGTCATCAGCGGCATATCGCCGAGAAAGACCTCCTGCTCAATCACATTTTTCGGTTTCTTGTTGCTGCCGCTCTTGTTGAATATCACCAAGCGCATCACCACCAACAGCGGGCAAGCGTAGATCAGCCCGCGCTGCTGGCATTCGGCCACATCGAAGCGGGGTTTGCCCAGACGGTAGCTGACGAACTCCAGCATCACGCTGCCGTTGTAGCTCTCGATGGGAAAAACCGACTTGAAAGCGGCTTGAATGCCCACATCGATGCGCTGCTCGGGAGGCGTATCCGCCTGCAGATATTTCCGGTAGGACTCTTTCTGCGTGGCCAGCAGGTACGGCACGCCGAAATCGTCCGATCTCTTGCTGAAACTTTTGCGGATTCGCTTCTTTTCGGTAAAGGAATAGCCCATGATTGCCTCTGGATTAAGTCGGATCGCGCCGTCACAAACCCGCGCGGAGCGGATCACCTCCGCCGGCATCGGCGCGGCGGATGATCGGTAGCCGGCACACAGCCGCGCGGCGGGGCGCCCCGCCGCAAACGCGGAAACCGTTCAAGCCCGGCTCGGCTGAACGGTCATTTGCTCGCTTGGTTACCTCGGTTACTTGAGTTCGACCGAGCCACCAGCCTCTTCGATTTGCGCTTTCAGCGCCTCCGCCTCTTCTTTGCCGAGGCCCTCCTTGACCGCCGACGGCGCCGATTCCACCAAGTCCTTGGCCTCCTTGAGGCCCAACCCGGTGATCGCGCGAACCGCCTTGATCACGCCGACTTTCTTGTCGCCGAACGCGGTCAGAATCAGATCGAATTCGGTCTGCTCCTCGACCTCGGCGGCGCCGCCGTCGGCAGCGCCGGGGGCCGCCACCGCAACCGGCGCGGCGGCGGAAACGCCGAATTTCTCTTCTATGCCCTTGATCAACTCGGACAGGTCAAGAACGGACATCTCGGCGATGCCGTCGAGGATTTCTTGTTTGGATAAAGACATGGTTTGATACTCCTGAGTACTGAGAACTACAACACGAAAATGACACTTCGAATGGATTTACCGATACTTCGAGCGCCCTCAAACAGGCGGCTGCTCCGCGGCAGGCGGCTGCTCCGCGCCCTTCGAACGCGCCACCGCGTCCAACGCGCGAGCCAATCCGGACGGAATCTCGTTGAGCGTTACCGCCAGTTTCTGCAGCGGCGCCAGCAAGACGCCCGCAAGCTGCGCGAGAAGGGCATCGCGGCTCGGCAGTTTTGCCAACCCGCCGATGGTGGCCGCGTCGATCAGCGCGCCGTTCATGACGCCCGCGGTGATCTTCAGGGCCTCGTTGTCCTCGGCAAATTCGCTCATCACCCGAGCAACCGCAACCGCATCCTCGGACATCGAGAAAATCACCGGACCGACGAAGTGCTCGCTCAGGCACGCGAAGTCGGAGTCGGCGACAATGCGTCTGGCAAGGCTGTTTTTCACCACCTTGATCCACACGCCCTGAGTGCGCGCCTGCGTGCGCAACACGGTCAGTTCGGCCACGGTCAACCCGCGATACTCGGCGAGCACGCCCGCCTGCGCCGAGACGAGTGCCTCGGACACTTCGCCGACCACGGCCTTCTTCTGATTGAGACTTAGACTCATTTGAATTCTCTACCGCTCAAAGACAGTTACAGTTCGCATGACGACACCCATCGATGACCTCGATTCGAAACCTATCGGATCGCGGCAATGCTACCGCGCTCCACCCGCACCCCGGGACCCATCGTGCTCGACAGGGCAATCCGGCGAATGTACTGACCCTTGGAGGCGGCCGGCTTGGATTTGATCAGTGCGGCTACCAGCGCATTCAGATTCTCCTCCAGATCCTCCGGTGAGAAAGAGACTTTGCCGATCGGGCAGTGAATCAGGCCGGCCTTGTCGATGCGATAGCGAACCTGACCCGACTTGGCATCGCGCACCGCCTTGCCGACATCGGTGGTCACGGTACCGATCTTGGGATTCGGCATGAGGCCGCGCGGCCCGAGAATCTGCCCCAGCGAGCCCACCACCCCCATGGCGGCCGGCGTGGCGATGCACAGGTCGAACTCGATCTGCCCCTGACGGACGGTTTCCGCCAGATCGTCCAGCCCGACCACATCGGCGCCGGCCGCTACAGCCGCTTCGGCGCCGTCGCCGTCGGCAAACACCGCAACCCGCACGGTCTTGCCGGTGCCTTTCGGCAACACCGTGGCGCCGCGAACATTCTGATCCGATTTGCGCGCATTGACGCCGAGATTGACCGCCGCGTCTACGGATTCATCGAATCCCGCCGAAGCCAATTCCTTCACCAGCGACACCGCCTGTTGCAGCGGATACTGCTTTTCGCGGTCGATTTTTTCCGCCGCCGCGCGTATTCTCTTGCCCGCCTTGGCCATGCTACACGCCCTCCGTTTCGATGCCCATGCTGCGGGCGCTGCCGGCGATGATGCGAACCGCCCGCTCCAGATCGAATGCGTTCAAGTCCGGCTGCTTGGTTTTGGCGATTTCCTCGAGCTGCGCTCGGCTCACCGTGCCGATCTTGTCGCGATTGGGGGCACCGCTGCCCTTGTTCACGCCCGCCGCCTTCTTCAGCAGCACCGAGGCCGGCGGCGTTTTCTTGACGAAAGAGAAACTCTTGTCGACGTACACAGTGATCACCACGGGGATCGGCAGTCCCTTCTCCATGTCGCCGGTTTCGGCGTTGAAGGACTTGCAGAATTCCATGATGTTGAGGCCGTGCTGGCCGAGCGCCGGCCCCACCGGAGGGCTCGGCTTGGCATCCCCCGCGGGGATTTGCAGCTTGATATATGCCTCGATTTTCTTCGCCATGGTTTACTCCTTACGGGTCAATCTCTTCGGGTTATGCGCGATAACTAGCCTTTCGCGACGTGGGCGAAGTCCAGCTCCACCGGAGTCGAACGCCCCAGAATCGTCACCGAAACTCGCAACTTCGCCTTGTCGAAATTCACATCTTCCACGGTGCCGTTGAATTCCGCGAACGGCCCGTCGATGATTCGTACCAGCTCTCCGGGGGCGAAGGTGAATTTCATCTTCGGTTTGTCCACGCTGTCGGAAACCTGCTGAATGATTTCCTCCGCCTCCCGATCGGCGATGGGCATCGGGCGGTTTTCCGTGCCGCCGATGAAGCCGGCCACCTTGGGCACACTCTTGACCAGATGCCAAGTCTCATCGGTCATGTGCATGTGCACCAGCACATAGCCCGGAAAGAACTTGCGCTCGCTGGTGCGCTTTTGCCCCCCCTTCATTTCCACCACCTCTTCGGTGGGCACCAGAATTTCGCCAAAGCATTCCTGCACCTCGCTGCGATCGCGATCGATGCGTTCGCGCAACGATTTCTGCACCTGCTTCTCGTATCCGGAAAACGCCTGTATCACATACCAGCGTTTGCCCTCGATGGCGGAGGCCGTTCGTGCGGTAGTCTGTTCGCTCATGGCTTTAGCCGCTCTGCACTCCGAGAAGCAGGTCGTAAATTCCGAAAAACGACAACGAATCCAACAGCCACAGGTACAACCCCAGAAAAACCACCATGACCAGCACCAGGCCGGTTACTTGCATCGCTTCCCGCCGACCCGGCCACACCATTTTCTGGCGCTCGGTGTTCGCCCCCTTGGTGAACGCCATGGCCGACCTGCCCGTCTCGGTGGTCAGGAAGACGAGTCCGGCAAGCAATACGCCGGCGAGCACCACGCCCACTCGGGCGACCTGCAGCCAGTCGTCGAACTGGTAATAGGCCGCCACGGCGGCCGCGATTGCCAGCCCCGCGAGAATGAGCTTGATCGTGTCCATCGCTGCAAAAACCTCGTTCAGGCGGTTATCGTCTGGCAGGCCAGGAGGGAATCGAACCCCCAACCTGCGGTTTTGGAGACCGCCGCTCTGCCAATTGAGCTACTGGCCTTCTATTCGGCATAACCATGTTCGGATGCGCATTTCGTCGGAATCACTTGACGATCTTGGTAACCACGCCGGCGCCCACGGTGCGACCGCCTTCGCGTATCGCAAAGCGCAAGCCCTCCTCCATCGCTATCGGCGAAATCAACTCCGCCGTCAAACCTATATTGTCGCCGGGCATCACCATCTCCACACCGGACGGCAACTCCACCGCTCCCGTCACATCCGTCGTGCGAAAGTAAAACTGCGGGCGATAACCAGCGAAAAACGGCGTGTGCCGTCCGCCCTCCTCCTTCGACAAAATGTATACCTCCGACTCGAATCTCGTGTGCGGCGTGATCGAGCCCGGACGCGCCAATACCTGTCCGCGCTCCACCTGATCACGCTTCGTGCCGCGCAGCAATATGCCAACATTGTCGCCCGCTCTGCCCTCGTCCAGCAATTTGCGGAACATCTCCACGCCCGTGCAGGTGGTCGATGCGGTCTTGCGCAAACCGACTATGGCTACTTCCTCGCCGACTTTCACAACGCCTCGCTCGATGCGGCCCGTTACCACCGTGCCCCGGCCCGAAATCGAGAATACATCCTCGACCGGCATGAGAAAGTCTCCGTCCACCGCTCGCTCCGGCTCCGGTATGTGCGCGTCCAGCGCCTCCGCCAGTTTCAGGATGGAACCGCCGCCTAGATCCGATTCATCTCCCTCCAACGCCTTCAATGCGCTGCCGGTGATGATCGGCGTGTCGTCTCCGGGGAAATCGTACTTGCTCAACAGTTCGCGTACCTCCATCTCCACCAATTCGAGCAACTCCTCGTCGTCCACCATGTCCGCCTTGTTCAGGTACACCACGATGTGCGGAACGCCAACCTGACGCGCCAGCAAAATGTGTTCGCGCGTCTGCGGCATGGGGCCATCCGCCGCCGAGACTACCAATACCGCCCCGTCCATCTGCGCCGCGCCGGTGATCATGTTCTTCACATAATCCGCATGGCCGGGACAATCCACGTGGGCGTAATGCCGCGCGCCGGTCTCGTATTCCACATGCGCCGTGGCAATGGTGATGCCTCGCGCGCGCTCCTCCGGTGCGTTGTCTATGTCCTCGAACGCCTTGCTCTGGCCGCCGTAGCGATCCGACAAAACTTTCGTCAACGCCGCCGTCAACGTGGTCTTGCCGTGATCCACATGTCCTATCGTGCCCACATTGATGTGCGGCTTGCTGCGCTCAAACTTCTCTTTGGCCATCGTCTTGCATACTCCAACGATCAAACAATTCAAATTTCATCGACCCGTAATCCGGATCGACGGCGAATATCCCAGCCCCGCTCGGAGCCGGCTGGAGCCCACAACCGGATTTGAACCGGTGACCTCTTCCTTACCAAGAAAGTGCTCTACCGACTGAGCTATGTGGGCGCTCGGAAGGCGGAACCCGAGCGGCGACCCATTGCGACGCCGACGGCAACCGATTTCAATTTTCCACGGCAACCCACCCAACGCCCTGGAGCGGGTGATGGGAATCGAACCCACATCATCAGCTTGGAAGGCTGAGGTTCTAGCCGTTGAACTACACCCGCGCTGCATTGCCCTACCCGTTGCGCCCGAGAGCGGCCATGGTGGAGGGGGGAGGATTCGAACCTCCGAAGGCTGAGCCAGCAGATTTACAGTCTGCCCCCTTTGACCGCTCGGGAACCCCTCCGGCAAAATTTCGCTTGCTTTCAACTTCCCATCCACGATGACTCGCCTCGCCAAGTCGCATCACGCATCCCCCGATTCCCGATCGCTCGCCCGAACTGGAGCCCGCAGAGGGACTCGAACCCACGACCTGCTGATTCACACCCGCTACCGTTTTCACGGCCTCCGATTCAACCGGAGTTTGGAGTCCGGACTTTCTCTTCACCATATCGGCCAATCGCCCGATCGGCCGACTCAGGTGGGTGGTGTAAAGTCTCTACACTTCCCCCGAACAGCGAGACAAACTACCGATCGCCTACCACTTTCGGGCGTAGCACGGGATTGCCATCTCGAAAACGCGAACATCCAGATGCGGCACGCCGCAAAGCCCGAATCGGTTTCGAGGAAGGTTTCCCCGTTTTAGCCACCTCCACTTCACGAGTTTCCCCGTGAAGGTGCAATCATCTACAAATCAGCTGCTCTAGCCAACTGAGCTATGCGGGCACTCAAACGGAAATACTCGGAAAATACCCTTGTATTACAACAACTTGGCCGCATCGGATGCAGATAGCGCCGGTGCGGCAAGCCCCAACGAAAAAATGGAGCGCGATTTTATGCAAAGCCGAAAGGGAATTGCAAGAGAAAATTGATAGAAATTCCGATGTATTTCGCTTTCGGTTTTCAGCCGGGTTCCGCCGGCGGCGAAATCCCGCTGCAGTCGATCTTGGACACCGCCACCCCCTCTTCAAACCAGCGCCGCGAAAACAGGAGATCCCGGCGAGCCGTGCTGTCCACCGTCGCCTCCATCCAATCGAAGGGCCCCATGACGCGATATTCCACCCGGGAATTGGCCTCAATGCCGCGCGACAACAGGTGCGCGGCAAACCGCGCCGCCAACGCCTCCTGAATGAAATATCCCAGAGAAATGCGCATTTCCCCCGGCTCTTGCGGATCGGCGAAATGCTCGATTCCCTGAGTTTCGAGCCAATCCACCGTCGGCTTGGCCGCATCCGCCGAATCGAAGGGGCCGAGATACACTCGAATCGCCCGCATCTCCCTTCTCTCGCTGCGCACCGCCCGATAGGCGAATTGCTGCGCGCCCATCCATTGCTCGGCGGCCAACCAACCGCTCGACTCCCGAAACGGGCCGATGCGGTAACACGACAAATCGGGCATATCTTGTCGGGCTTCCTCCGGAGACGGGCGCGGCGCATTTTCCGAGGCGGTGGCGGTTTGCGCTTCGCCCAGCAACAACATGCCATCCGGATTCACATCCGGTGTGGCCAAACCGGGCGGCTCGACCACTCCGTTGCCACTGCCGGCCCACAGGTAGAAGACCACATTGGCGATGAACAGCAGTAGCGCAACCCACTTCATCGAAGCGACCACCGAGAGATGATCGCCAATCCGCGCAACACCAGCTGCGGCACGATTTCGACTGCGCCGGTGAGCAGCGGCACGATTCGCTCGGCGTCGCCGCCGGTGGCGATTATCCGGCACTCCGCCTGCAACGACTGCTTCTGGCGCGCCACGGCGAGTTCGATTCCGCCGACCACGGCCAACAGCGTGCCGCCGGCAATGGCCGATCTGGTATCGGTGGCGGTGGCAGCGGAATCCACCTCTGCGGCCGGATCGTCGGCGCCGTCCAGCGTGAGGTTTTCGGTTTGCCCGTGTAGCGCCAATCCCATGCTGTGCACGCCGGGGAAAATCACCCCGCCGCGAAAAAAACCATCGCCGTCGAGCAGGTCGACCGTCACCGCCGTGCCCGCATCGACCACGATCACCGGCTGGCGGGGGAACATTGTCGCGGCGGCGATCAGGGCGGCCCAGCGGTCGCTGCCGAGGGTTTTCGCGGCGGAATAGCCGTTGACGATGCCCGCCTGCCGTTTTTGCGCATGGATGAATACGGGTTCCCGCGACCACTTGCGGCGCGCGTATTCGATCAGAGCGTGGCGCACTGCCGGCGAGGCTACGCAGGACGCCCAGATGGACTCCGGTCGATTGAGGAGGGAAAATCGGGCTAGATCGGGGGGGAAATCTCTTTTCAATGCGATCACGCCACAGTCCCCGTCGAGATCATCGCCGCTGTGGGTGACGGCCCATTTCAATCTGCAGTTGCCGATGTCCACCAATAATTTCATCGCTCTTCCCCAGCCCGGACGGCGCGCACGCTCGCCTCGCTCGAGATCACCCGCCGCCGAACGCCGTCCCGTTCGACGATCAGGGCGCCGTCCTCATCGACCCCCCGCACGATTCCGCTGAACGACTCCGTCGGCAATTCGATTCGCACCTGCTGCCCGCGATGCACATTCAATCGATTCCATTCTCCGGCGAATCCGGCAAACCCGTGGCGGCAGAATCGCCGCAGATAGCGGCAGTGGGCGGCGATCAGTTGCGCTGCGAGCACATCGCGGTCGATGTCGTGGCCGAGGGATTGCAGGTCGGTTCGGGGGTAGGCGGTTGCTGCGCCCGTGGGCGGCGCTGCCGACGGTGCGGCAACATTGATGCCCACGCCGATCACACACTGGGCGCCGCGCAATTCGGTCAGCACGCCGCCGAGTTTGCCGTGCCGAGCGATCAGGTCGTTGGGCCATTTCAACCTGATCGAACACACCCCCGTGCGGCGCAAGCCGTCAATCGTTGCCAAGCCGGAAACCAGCGACAATCCGCTAGCGGCGGCACCGGCGGCGCTACCGAGTTCCCAGCCGATGGACAACAACACGGCGCTCGCCGGCGGCACCTGCCAAACTCGTCCGCGGCGCCCGCGCCCGGCGGTTTGCCACTCGGTCAAGCATACTCTGGCGTGAATGTCCCGCTGCGCCATCAACCAACTGTTGGTCGAATCGATCTGCTCGAACCAAGTTACTCTGCCGGCGGACTCGGCTCCCGCCCGCTGTAGCAGAACGTCGATTCGTTCCGGACTATGAGTGCTCACGGGTAGGCGGATATTGCGCGGGTCGAAAGGCGGATTGTATTGCGTGGCGCGGCAAGAAGCGATAGGGTAGACGGCTTGGGCAAACACCCGTCCCCCGACACGATGATTCAGCGCAATCCAACCCGCGAGGTTCGAATCGGCAACGTCACCATCGGCAACGGCCACCCGATCGCCGTGCAGAGCATGTGCGCCACCCCGACCACCGATGTGGCGGCCACTTTCGAGCAGGTGCGTTCGTTGCAGCGAGCGGGCGCCGACATCATCCGCATCGCCGCGGACAACCGCAAGGACGCCGACGCCCTGATCGAGTTGCGCGGGCAAACCGACGCGGCCGACGCCGTACTGAGCGTGGATTTGCAGGAGAATTACCGGCTGGCGGAGGTGCTCGCGCCTCACGTGGACAAAATTCGCTATAACCCGGGGCATTTGTACCACCACGAACGGGCGAAATCCTGGCGCGCCAAGGTCGATTGGCTGGCGGATATCGCGGCGCGGCACGATTGCGCGTTGCGAGTCGGCGTCAATGCGGGTTCGGTGGATCCGGACAAGCTCGCCGCCGGTCCCGGCGGTGATTCGGTAACTCCGATGGTGGAGAGCGCGCTGGAACACAGCGAATGGCTCGATCGACTGGGATTCACCCGCTATTGCGTGTCCCTCAAGGATTCCGATCCGCGCAAGGTCGTCGACGCCTGCCGCCGGTTCGCCCAAGTGCGCCCGGAAATTCCCCTGCATCTGGGGGTTACCGAGGCCGGTATGCCGCCGGAGGGGATCGAAAAAACTCGCATCGCCTTCGAGCAATTGATCGGTCAGGGCATCGGCGACACCATCCGCGTCTCGCTGACCTTGCCCAACGAGGAGAAACATCGGGAGATCAGCGCCGCTCGACGCATTCTCGCGGACATCGCCGCCGGGCGGGTGCGCACGGTGGTGCACTTCAATGAGGACGGGTTGAATCTGATCAGCTGCCCGAGCTGCTCGCGGGTGGAGAACGAGGCATTCGTGCAACTGGCGCAGCAGGTCAAGGAACGCACCCGCTACGCCCGGGATCACGCCATCACCATCGCGGTCATGGGCTGCCGGGTGAACGGGCCGGGGGAAACCGACGACGCGGATCTGGGGCTGTGGTGCGGGCCCAACTATGTCAACCTGAAGCGGCGCGGCGAGAAAGTGGGCGCTTTCCCCTACGACCAGATTCTCGATCGACTCGATCGGGAATTGCGCGAGATCATCGCCTGACGGCGGGAAGCCAGCCCCAGCCGTGAGCACTTGGCACAACAGCGTCTGCCCGCACGACTGCCCATCCGCCTGCGCGCTGGAGGTGGAGCGGATCGGCGGGCGCGCCGGACGCATCGGGCGGGTGCGCGGGTCGAAGCACAATCCCTACACCGACGGCGTCATCTGCGCCAAGGTGTCGAGATACGCCGAGCGGGTGCACCATCCCGAACGATTGACGCGCCCCCTGCGGCGCACTTCGCGCAAGTCCGAGGCGGCGGCATTCGCCCCCATCGAGTGGGACGATGCCCTCGATCTGGTCGGCGAAAAATTCCACGCCGCCACCCGCGAATTCGGCGCCGAATCGGTGTGGCCCTACTACTACGGCGGCACCATGGGGATGGTGCAGCGAGACGGCATCATTCGCCTGCGCAACGTTCTCGGCTACTCCGGTATGCGCAAGACCATCTGCGTGCAAATCGCATATGACGGCTGGGCCGCCGGCAGCGGCGCGGTCATCGGCGCCGACGGCCGGGAAATGGCCGAAAGCGATCTCATCGTGATCTGGGGCTGCAACGCGGCGGCCACGCAGATCAACGTGATGCACCATGTCGGCAAGGCGCGCAAGCGCGGCGCGAAACTGGTGGTGATCGATCCCTACCGCAACGCCACCGCCAAAATCGCCGATGTCCATCTGGCACCGCGTCCGGGAACCGACGGCGCGCTGGCCTGCGCGGTCATGCATCGGCTGTTCGCCAACGGCTACGCCGACCGCGATTATCTGGCGCGCTACAGCGACGATCCCGAACGGCTGGAGCGCCACCTGCAGTCTCGCGGGCCCGAATGGGCAGCCGCCATCACCGGCCTCTCCGTCACGCAAATCACCGAATTCGCCGAGATGTACGGCGCCACCCGAAAAAGCTACATCCGTCTGGGGATCGGCTTCTCCCGCAGTCGCAACGGCGCGGTCAACATCCACGCGGTTTCCTGCCTGCCGGTGGTAACCGGCGCGTGGCAATACCGTGGCGGCGGGGCGCTGCTGGCCACTTCCGACTCGTTTCGGCTGGATGATGGGCTGATTCAGGGGCTGGATATTGCCACCAACGCGCGCGCCCTCGATATGTCGCTGATCGGCTCGATTCTCTGCGGCGACCAACGCGCCCTGCGCGGCGGCTCGCCGGTCAAGGCCATGCTGATTCAGAACACCAACCCGATGCTGGTGGCGCCGGATCTCGCCCAAGTGCGGCGGGGGTTTTTGCGCGAGGATTTGTTCGTGTGCGTGCATGAGCAGTTCATGACGGAAACCGCGATGATGGCGGATGTGATCCTGCCGGCCACCATGTTCGTCGAGCACGACGATCTGTATCGCAGCTACGGCCACGCTTTTTTGCAGGTCGGCGAACGGATCATCGAGCCGCCGGGGGAATGCCGCTCCAACCACGAGGTGATCGCCGGGCTGGCGCAGCGCTTGGGCGTGGGCGGTGCACACGCCGGCTTCGCGTTGGACGAACTGGAGTTGGTGGATCGAACCCTGCAGCGCTCCGGCTATCCACCGAGAGAGTCGTTCACCAACGGGCATTTCCTCGACTGTGCGCCGCCGTTCGAGTCGGCTCACTTTCTCGACGGCTTTCACTGGCCCGACAAGAAATTCCGCTTTGCCCCGAACTGGCGCGCCATCGGTCCCTATAGCGAGGGTATGCCCGAACTGCCCGATCACTGGGATGTCATCGACAACACTTCGAGCGAACATCCGTTGCGGCTGGTAGCGGCGCCGGCGCGCGGTTATCTCAACAGCACCTTCAACCAGTCGCCGTCCTCGATCAAATACCAGCGCCGCCCGCAACTACAGATCAACCCCGCCACCGCGCGCCAATTCGGCATCGGCGAAGGCCGGCGGGTGGTGGTCGGCAACCGCCGCGGCAGCATTACGCTCACCGCCAGATATGCGGAAAACATCCAGATGGATACCGTGGTGGCCGAGGGCATCTGGCCCGCCAGCGCCTTTCCCGAGGGGATCGGCATCAATCTGCTGATCAGCGCCGACCCGGTCGCGCCGAACGGCGGCGCGGCGTTTCACGATACCGCGGTGTGGGTGCGGGCGGCGTGATATTCACCGCCGCCCGTTGCGGCCATTACTGCCAGTGCGGCCAGTGCGGCCATTGCCGGGCGCGTTCGTCTGCCACATATTGAGCGACGCGATTTCGTAGTGAAATTTCAGGGCATCGGCGCCGAGCAGCTCGGTCAATCCGTCTATCAATGGCCGCTGCGGATGTACATTCCAGTCGGCACCGAGTTTCAGCACGCCGTGCTCGCCCCGGCTGCGGCGGTAACTCAAGGTGATTTCGACTCCGCCGCCGCGATGCGCCTGCAATAACCGCTGGATGGCTTTCATGGCGTCGCCGTCCAGCCGCTCTTCCCGCAGGTCGAGGCGGATGCGCCGTAGGCATTCCTTGCGGAAGCCATCGAGGGCGAAGACGGTTTGCGCGCGCAACTGTACCCCGCCGTTGCGTTCGTCGATGCCGAATTCGCCGCACACCACCAGCACCTCGTCCTTTTTCAGCACCTCCCGGCAGTGCCGATATTTTTCCGAATACAAACTGGCCTCGACTCGGTCGCTGCCGTTGTCGAGCATGACGAACGCCATTTTGCCCCGTTTGGTGTTGATCACCCGCATGGTCACCACCAAACCGGCGAACAATCCCATCTTCGGCGCGTCCAGATTCATCGATCTCACATCCCGCTGCACCACCTCGGCCAGCTCGGCGCGATGACGGCTGTACGGGTGGCCGCTCAGATAGAGGCCGAGCACTTCCTTCTCCGCGGTCAGCCGCTGGGATTCGCTCCACGGCTCCGTCGGGCGGGCGCAAATGGCCGGCGGAGATTGCGTGACGCCGAACATGTCCGCCTGCCCGCAGTCTCGACTCGCCAGTTGTTGTTCCGCCGCCTGCATGGCGTTGCCGAGATTTTCCAGCAGGGCGGCGCGGTGGTCGCCGAGGGAATCCAGCGCGCCGCCCTTGACCAGCGCCTCCAACACCCGCTTGGTCACCGTGCGCGGATCCAACCGGCGGCACAGATCGAACAGGTCGCGGAATTCGCCGTTGCGCGCGCGTTCCCCTTCGATGCACTCGCACACATTCTTGCCCACTCCCTTGAGCGCGCCCATGCCGTACAGGATGGTGCGTTGGTCGGTCGAGCGGAACCCGTGGCAACAGGCATTGACATCGGGCGGCAGCACCGTCAGCCCGAGCGCGGCGCATTCGGCCAGCAGCGACACCACCTTGTCGGTGTTTTGCAATTCCGCCGACAGCGTCGCCGCCATGAACGCCGCCGGGTGGTGGGCTTTCAGCCAAGCGGTGTGATAGGCCACCAGCGCGTAGGCGACCGAGTGGGATTTATTGAAGCCGTATCCGGCGAATTTCTCCATGAGATCGAAGATATTCTCGGCCAATTCGGGCTTCACCCCGCGCTCCACCGCGCCGTCGCGGAAAACGGCGCGCTGGGCGTTCATCTCCTCCACCTTCTTCTTGCCCATGGCCTCGCGCAGCAGGTCGGAGCCGCCCAGCGTGTAACCGGCCAGAATCTGGGCGATCTGCATCACCTGCTCCTGATAGAGAATGACGCCGTAGGTGGGCTCCAAAATGGGGGCGATGTCGGCGTGGGGATAGGCGATGCTTTCGCGGCCATGCTTGCGGTTGATGAAATCGTCCACCATGCCTGACTGCAGCGGGCCGGGTCGATACAGCGCCACCAGCGCCACCAGATCGTCGAATTTGTCCGGCAGCAGGCGCACGATCAGCTCGCGGATGCCGGCCGATTCCAGTTGGAAGATGGCGATGGTGCGTCCGCTCCGGATCAATTCGAAGGTGTCCCGATCGTCCAGCGGCACGGCGGCCATCTCCAGCGGCGGCTCGTGGTCGCGGCGCTTTTGCCGGTTGATCATGGCGACCGCCCAATCGATGATGGTCAGGGTGCGCAGGCCGAGAAAGTCGAACTTCACCAAGCCGATGGCCTCGAGGTCGTCCTTGTCCAGTTGGGTGAGCGCCCGATTCGATTGGGCATCCGCATACAGGGGCGTGTATTCGGTCAACGGGCGCGGGGCGATGACCACCCCGCCGGCATGTTTGCCGGCATCCTTGGCTATGCCTTCCAGCTGCATGGCGTTGTCGATCAGCTGACGCACTTCGTCCTCCTTGCGATAGCGCTGGCGCAGCAGCTCCTCCTCATCCAGCGCCTTGCGCAAGGTCATGCCGACCTCGAACGGAATCAGCTTGGCGATGGCGTCCACAAAGCCGTAGGCCAGCCCCATCGCCCGCCCCACATGCCGCACCACGGCCTTGGCCGCCATGGTGCCGAAAGTGATGATCTGCGCGACCTGATCGCGGCCATAGCGCTCGGCTACATACTCGATGACCCGATCGCGCCCGTCGACGCAGAAATCGATGTCGAAATCCGGCAGGGAAATTCGTTCCGGATTGAGGAATCTCTCGAACAATAGACCGTACTGCAGCGGATCGAGTTCGGTGATGCCGGTGGCCCAGGCCACCAGCGAACCGGCGCCGGAACCCCGCCCCGGCCCGACCGGAATGCCGTTTTCCTTGGCCCAGCGAATGAAGTCGGCGACGATGAGGAAATACCCCGAATAGCGCATTTCCGCGATGACCCCCAGCTCCATCTCCAAGCGGGCGATATAGTCGCGGTCGATCAACTCGCCGCCGTCATCCCCGCGCAGACGCGACACCCCCAAGCGTGCGCACAAACCACTCTCCGCCTGACGGCGCAGGGTCTCGTCCATGCTCTCGCCCGCGGCCTCCGCATCGGCATCCGCGTCCGTATAGGCCGGCAGGAATCTCTCGTCGAAATCGAACCGCAGGTTGCATCTCTTGGCGATTTCCACGGTGTTGTCGATGGCTTCCGGCAAGTCGGCGAACAGCGCGGCCATCTCGGAGGCGTTTCGGAGATACTGCTGCGGCGTGAATCGGCGTGGGCGGCGGTTGTCCTGCAACTCGCGGCGCTCGTTGATGCAGACGCGAATTTCGTGGGCGTCGAATTCCTCCTCGGCGAGAAATTCCACCCGATTGGTCGCCACCAAACCGACTCCGTGGGCGGCGGCCAGCCGGGCGGCGCGGCGGATGTAGTCCTGCTCGCCGGGATAGCCGACTCGGCTCAGTTGGAAATACAGCCCGTCGCCAAACAGCCGCTGATAGGCTTGCGTCAACGGCGCCTCGAGGTGGTCACCCGCGCGCGTCGACAGGTTGGCCAGCGGGCCCTCGCGATCGTCGAACAGCGCCAGCAGGCCGTCGCAACGCCGTTCCAATTCCCGCCAGGGGACCACCATCTTGCCCTTGCGCTGCCTGTGTAGATGGGCATCGGTCAGCAAGGCGCTCAGATTGCGATAGCCTCGGCTGCTGCGGCACAGCACGATCATCCGATCGGACTGCGCCGCCGCCAGCGGATTTTCCACCCAGACATCGCAGCCGATGAGCGGCTTCACCCCGTGGGCGAGACAGGCTCGGTAGAATTTGACGGCGCCGTGCACATTGGCCAGATCGGTCAGGGCAACCGCCGGCAGTCCGTATTGCGCCGCCCGTTGCGCCAGCGCGTTCAGGCGCACCATGCCGTCCGCCAGCGAATACTCCGAGTGGATATGCAGATGGACGAACGTTCTGCTCATCGCCCGATCAATTTCCGCACCGGAGCGTAACTTCGCCGATGATGAATGCTGACGCCGCAGCGCGCCAGCGCCTCGAGATGGGCGCGCGTGGGATACCCCTTGTGCCGCTCGAAGCCGTATTGCGGATAGGCGTCGGCCAGCGCCAGCATTCGCCGGTCGCGTTCCTCCTTGGCGAGGATGGAGGCGGCGGCGATCTCGGCGTGCTTGGCGTCGCCCGCGACCACAGATTCCGCCGGACACGGTAGCGACGACGGCAAGCGATTGCCGTCGACTCGCGCCAGCGAGGGGATGACGGCAAGCCCGGCGACCGCCCGCTCCATGGCGAGCAGGGTTGCCCGCAGTATGTTCATCCGGTCGATTTCCGCCACGCTGGCGGCGGCCACTGCCCAGTGCAGCGCCTTTTCCTTTATCTCGAATTCGAGGGCGCGGCGGCGTGCCGGAGACAGTTTCTTGGAGTCGTCCAGCCCGTCGATGGGGCGGTTCGGATCGAGCACCGCCGCGGCCGCCACCACCGGGCCGGCGAGGGGCCCTCGACCCGCCTCGTCCACACCGGCGATCATGCCGCCCCCGCCAGCTGCACTACCGCCTCGGCGGCGCGGGCATCAGCACCCAGTTTGAGCGACCGATGCAGGTCGGCGAAGTGCCGCTCGAGGTCGGCTGCGCGGCGCTCATCCCGCAACAGCGTCTCGATCTCCCGCGCGATGTTGTCGGCGGTGGCGCGGCGCTGGATGAGCTCGGGAATCATCGGCGCCGGGAGGAGTTGGTTCGGCATCGAGTAGTGCTCGATGTGCCGTAGCCGCCGCATGATCCAGTAACTCAACGCGGCCAACTTGTACACCACGATGTGCGGCCGCCGCAGCAGCGCCGCCTCCAGCGCCGCGGTTCCCGACGCCAGAATGGCCACATCGCACGCCTCCAATGCGCTACGAGCGTGGCCGTCCAGCAACTGCACGGGCAGATCGCCGAGGTCGCCGGCCACCGCGCGGAATTCGTCCGCGACGCCTGATCCGGCAAACGGCAGGACGAACTTGGCGTGGGGGAGATTCTCCAGAATGCGCCGCGCCGCTTGAACGAACAGGCCGCCCAATCTGCGGATTTCACTGCGCCGACTGCCGGGCAGCAGGGCGATAAGCAGCCCCTCATCGAGATCGAGCTGCAACCGGCGGCGGGCGGCGGCGCGATCCGGCACGGAAATTTCATCCGCCAGCGGATGGCCGACACAGGTTACCGGTAGCGCGCGCCGGCGGTAATAGTCGGCCTCGAATGGGAACAAAGTCAGCATGTGATCGACGCTGCGGCGAATCTTGTGGATGCGATAGCCGCGCCAGGCCCACACGGTGGGGCTGACATAGTGGATGCAGGTTATGTTGCGGCGCTTGAGTTTGAGTTTGCGCGCCAAAGTCAGGTTGAAGTCCGGCGCGTCCACGCCGACAAACACATCCGGGGGTTCGGCGGCGAAGCGCGCCAGCAGGTTTCGGCGAATTCGGAATATGCCCGGCAGTTTGCCCCACAGGCCGTCCAGCCCGATGACGCCGATTCGCTCCATTTCGTACAGCAGCTCGCATCCGGCCTCGGCCATTTTCGGCCCGCCGACGCCGACGAATCTGCTGCCGGGAAGGCGAGTCGAGACGGCCTGAATGAGCCCCGCGCCGAGGCGATCTCCGGAGGGTTCGCCGGCGACGATGGCAACCCGGATGGCGCGCCCGCCCATCGACGCCTAGCGAATGACGCCGCGCTGGGAGCGGCGCAGAAAATCACAGAAGAGGGCGATTTCCGGATTGCCGCCGTCCAAGCGCTCGATGGCGGCGATGGCGGCTTTGAAGTCGAGGTTGCTGCGGTACAGCAGCCGATAGGCTTTTTTCAGCAGGCCGATGGTGGCTCCGCTGTAATTTCTGCGCCGCAAGCCCTTGATATTTATGCCGAACGGCGCGGCCGAATTGCCCGCGGCGATGATGTAGGGCGGCACATCCTGAAAGCACACCGCGCCGATGCCGGTGATGCAGTGGGCGCCGACATTGCAGAATTGGTGCACCAGCGAAAACCCGCCGAGGATGGCGTGGTCGCCGACTTCCACGTGGCCGGCGAGGCTGGCACCGTTGGCGAAGATGGTGTGGTTGCCGAGGGTGCAGTCGTGGGCGATGTGGGCGTAGGCCATGATGAAATTGTCGTCGCCGAGACGAGTCACGCCGAGGCCGCCGGCGGTGCCGCGATTGAGGGTGCAGTATTCGCGGATGATGTTGCGCGCGCCGATGTGCAGCCGGGTCGGTTCGCCGCGATAGTCCTGATGCTGGGGCTCCTCGCCGATGGAGCAGAATTGGTAAATCCGGCTGTGCGTGCCGATGGTGGTGTGGTTGCGGATGACCACGTGGGGGCCGATGCGGGTGCGCGCGCCGATCACCACGTCCTTCTCGATGATGGAAAACGCGCCGACCTCCACATCGTCGCCGAGTTCCGCCCTCGGGTCGATCACCGCGCTTGGGTGAATTCGCGGCATCGCGGCTAGAAGTTGCGGTAGGTGAAGAGGATATTCGCGGCGGCGGCCAACTTGCCGTCCACCGACGCCGTGGCCGAGTATTTCCACACGCGGCTCTTGCAGTGGGTCTGGCGAACCTCGATCACCAACTGGTCGCCGGGCTCCACCTGATGCTTGAAGCGCGCCTTGTCGATGCCGGCGAACAGGAAGACGGTGTTTTCATCGGGCGTCTCGTCCAACCCCCGGCTGGCCAGAATGGCCGACGCCTGAGCGATCGCCTCGATGATCAACACGCCGGGAAATACCGGGCGGGCGGGGAAGTGGCCCTGAAAGAACGGCTCGTTCACCGAGACATTCTTGATGGCCTTCAGATAGCTGCCGAGTTCGTATTCCAATACCCGATCGATCAGCAGGAACGGATAGCGGTGAATCAGAATCTTGCGTATCTGGTGAATATCGATGTGGGTTGCTTCATTCATGTTTGCTGGTATCCGCGAAGGTTTTCAGTTTTTTTGCCAAGTGTTCAAGACGGTGAACATGGGCGACGATCTTGCGCCAGCGGGCGGCCGGTTGCGCCGGCAGCATGGAGGAATAGGCGCCCGCCTCGGTGATCGATCCGGCGACGAAACTGTCGGCGTTCACGCGCACATCGTCGGCGATCTCCAAGTGGCCGAGAATCGCGGCGCGCCCCCCCAGCCGGCAACGTTTGCCGATGGTCGCGCTGCCGGCGACGGCGACGCATCCGGCCATGATGGTGTGGTCGCCCACCCGCACGTTATGGGCGATCTGGATGTGGTTGTCCAGCTTGACGCCGTTGCCGATCACGGTGTCGTCGAGGGCGCCGCGATCGATGGTGGTATTGGCGCCGATATCGACATCATCGCCGATGACCACGCCGCCGAGTTGCTCGATGCGCACCCACTCGCCGTCATTTTCGGCATAACCGAATCCGCTCGCGCCGAGCACCACCCCGCAGGCAAGACGGCAACGCGCGCCGATGGTGGTGCGCGCGTAGATATGCACGCCGCTATCGACCACGCTGTGGCGACCGATCACGCAGTCGTCGCCGATGGATACATGGCTGCCGATGACCACGCCTCGCTCCACCCGAGTATTCTCGCCGATGACGCTGTACGGGCCGACCGTTACATCCGCGTGCAGCGAGGCACCGGCGGCGATAATCGCGCTCGCGTGCACGCCGCCGGGCGCGTCCCCCGCCGACGCGAACAGGGCGCTGGCGCGGGCGTAGGCGAGATAGGGATCGGCGACGATAACCTTGGGGCCGGCGAACAAGTCGGCGTGCTCGGCGCGCAGCAACAGTGCGCCGGCGGCGGTGGTCTGCAGCGCCCCTTGCTGCTTCGAGTCGGCGTAGAACGCCAGCGAGTCGCTTGCGGCATTCTCCAAACTGCTGAGCGTTTTCGCTTCGAACGTGCCGTCGCCGACCACCCGCCCATGGATCGCGCGCGCCAACCGGCTCAGCGTTACCACCGCTTCAGCCGTGTCCCGAAACCATCCCGCGCGGGCGCGGTGTCGGTAGATTGGGGGGTTCGCCGGAGCATGGTCGCGTGATTCGTGATTCGTGATTCGTTATTCGTTATTGGCTGCGGCGCTTTTCAGCTCGTCCAGCACCTGATCGGTCAGGTCGATTTCCGGATTGGCGTACACCACCCGTTGAAACACCACATCCAGCTCCTCCCGCTGCGCCACGGCGACCACCGCCTCGGTGATGATCTGCTCCAGTTTGCCCAGCTCCTGATCCTGCCGCCGGGTGTAGTCTTCATTGTATTCGCGCTGGGCGTTGCTCACCTGCCGTTGCAGCCTGCGCAATTCGTTGCTCTTGTTTTCCAGTTCCTCGGCGGTCATCAACATGCCGTTTTTCTCGAGCTCGTCCTCGCGCGCCTTGAGTAGGTCGATCTGGCCGCGCAGTTCCCGATTGCGCTCGGCAAATTCCGCTTGGAGTTCGCTGCGCTTGTCCTGACTCTGGGGCGCCTGATCGAGCAGTCGCCGGACGTCCACATAGCCCATGCCTTCGGCGCTCGCGTTGCCGCCGGGGATGACCACGGCCGGCAGGGCGAGGAGCGCCGCCAAGAAAAGATGTTTGAAAGATTGCAAGTTCATCAATGCCTCCGCAATAGTTACCTGAATACCGTGCCGACGGTGATCTGGAAATTCTCGGTTTCATCCCCGACCTCGTCGTTGAGCGGCTCGGCGTAGCTCATGGAAAACGGCCCGATGGGGGAAAACCAGTTGAACACCAGCCCCGCCGAATAGCGCAGTTCGCCGACATCGACGGTGTCTCCCGGGCCGCCCACGCCCAGGCCGTACACCATGCCGCCGTCGGCGAACAGCCCCAGTCGCTTGTCCTTGCCGCCGTCCCCGCCAAAGGGCGGCAACAGCAGTTCGACATTCACCAGCAGGCGTTTGTCGCCGCCCACCGGCTCGCGTGCTTTCTCGGTGCAGTTGGGCGTGGTGCCGGGGCAGGAGTCGGGGCCGAGGGAACGACCGCGATAGCCGCGCACGGAATTCGAGCCGCCGGCAAAATAGCGGCGAAAGGGCGGCAACCCCTCGGAATCGCCGTAGCCGTCGCCATAGCCGATGCCCAACGCGCCCTTGAGGGAAAACCCGCCGTCGGTCAGCGGCACATACTGCACGCCCTGCAGATTCACCTTGTAGTATTCATATTCGCTGTCCGGAGCGGCGAATTCCACGGCCATCGAGCCGCTGGCGCCGCGAGTGGGGAAGAAGAAATCGTCGCGCGTGTCCCGAGAGACGCCGAAACTGGCCAACAGATTCGTCCCATCGGGTTTGTCCTCGATGATCTGGCGAATCTGCAGCGGCGTCTGCGTGGTGGATTCGAGATCGACTTGCTCCACGCTGACGCCGAGATTGAGCGAGTTGGTTTCGGCGATGGGAATCTTGTAGTTGAGCCCGGCGGCGGTGGTGTTGACCACATATGCCGCGGTGCTCACCTCCTCGGTTTCGACTCGGCGGTTGGACACGCTGATGGCTCGGCTTACCCCGTCCGGCGTGTGATAGGGGTTCACATAGCTCACATCCACCACGCGGGTGGCTCTGGAGGTGTTCAGCTGGACATTCAGTTCCCGCCCGGTGCCGAGCAGATTGCGCTGGGCGTAGGTGATGCCGAAGAGGGCGCCGTCGGCGTCGGAATAACCCATGGAAAAGGCGATGGAGCCGGTGTCGCGCTCGGTGACTACCACCTTCATATCGACTTGATCGTCGCTCCCCGGAACGCTCGGCGTCTCGATGGTTACATCCTGAAAATAGCCGAGACGCCGCAGGCGGCTGCGCGAGCGGCTCACCGCGCTGGCGGAATACCACCCGCCCTCGAACTGCCGCAGTTCGCGCCGGATGACCTGATCGCGCGTGTACAGGTTGCCGGTGATCTCGATCTTGCGTACATACACCCGCTTCTTCGGATCGATGGAGAATACGGTGCGCACCGTCTTGGCGTCGCGATCGGTTTCATAGATCGGGCGCACTTCGACGAAGGCATATCCCTCGTCGGCATAGCGCTCGATGAGGATGGCGCGACTGGCGTTGACCTCCTTGCGCGAGAACGGCGTCCCCGGCTCGATGGTGATCAGTTGATCGAGATCGCCCACCTCGGTGTCCGCGGCGACCTCGAAGGTGGTTTCGCCGAAAACATAGCGGTCGCCTTCCTCGAGGCTGATGCTGATGAATATGTTCTGCTTGTTGGGGCTGATCTCGACGCTGCTCGAAGCGATCTTGAAATCGTGGAATCCGCGGTTCAGGTAATAGCTGCGAATGGCCTCGATATCGGCTTCCAGCTTCTGCTTGGAATACTGGTTGCGCCGGGTGAACAACCGGAATCCGCGCTTGTCGCGCAGGGACATCTGCTCGATGATGGTTTTCACCGGCACCTCCGTGGCGCCGATGATGTTGACCTTCTTGATGGTCGCCACCCGCCCCTCCTCGATTTCGATGGTGATGGCGACCCGATTGCGCTGCTCCAGTTCCTCGACGGTGGAAGTTACGCTGGCCGAATACCGCCCCAGCGAAAGATAGGTGTTCTTGATCTCCTGCTCCACTCGGGCGAGGCTGGCGCTGTTGAAAATCCGCCCCTGCACCAGCCCCACCTGTTCGAGAGCCTGATTGAGGGATTCGGTTTCGAGGGCGTTGTTGCCGGAAATGGTGATCTCGGAAATCGAGGGCCGCTCCACCACCTTGACCACCAACACCGTGCCGTCCTGCTCCAGCGCCACATCCTTGAAGAAGCCGGTGTCGAACAGTTCCTTGATGCTCAGCCGCGCCTCCTCGTCGTTGAGTTCGTCGCCGACCTTCAAGGGCAGGTAGTTGAACACCGTGCCCGCCTCGAGACGCTCCAGGCCCTCGACACGAATGTCGGTAATGACGAACGGCGTGATCGCCAACAGCGTCTGGAAGGGTAGGAGCAACAGTAGCGTCAGGACAATTTTCTTCATATTCACCACCGGGGGTTGGATCTCACCATGTGCGCCGATTGCGCCGGATATGCCGGGTACGCCGGAGCGCGCGTTCTAGAATAGCCGCATAATATCATTGTAGAAGGCCACACTCATCAACAAAGCCAACAAAACGATGCCGATCTGCTGGCCGCGCAGCATGCTCCGCTCGGACAGCGGGCGTCCGCGCACGGCCTCGATAGCGAAGTACAGCAAATGGCCGCCGTCCAGTAGCGGAATCGGTAGGAGGTTGATCAACCCGAGACTGATGCTGATGATCGCCAGAAATCGGAGAAAATCGTCATAGCCCGATTCCACCATCTGGCCGGCCAGTCGGGCGATGGTGATCGGCCCCGCCAGATTCTCCGACGACATGCGCGCGCTCAGCATCCGCCCGAGGGAGCGCAGGGTAACCACGGTGGTGCGCCAGTTGTAGTCGAGGGAGGCGGGGATTGCGGCCAGCGGGCCATAGCGCAATCGAGCGTTCTCCAGCGGCGGGCGGTACAGGCCCATGCGGCCGTATCTTTCGCCGTCGACGACGACCGCCTCGGTGGTCAATTCGGTTTCGATTTCGAGATCGCCTCGGCGCACGGACAACGACAATTTCTGCCCCGGTCGGCTCGACACTCGCTGCACCAGATGAAACCAGTCGCGCACCGGCTCGCCGTCGATGGCGATGATCGCGTCCCCCCGCTGCAATCCGGCCTCGGCCGCCGGCGAATTCTCCACCAACCGGAACACCGTGGCCGCGGGGGCGGTTGGGCGCAGGCCGATGTGCGCGGTAACGGGCGCGCCGCCGATGGCGTATTGCTCGACCGCGCCGAAATCGATCGGAATGTTGCGCCGACTGCCGCTGCCGCCGCTATCGTCGCTGCCGACCACCTCGAAGTCGATGACCTTGCCGCGCATGGCCTGATGCAGCAGGTAGATCTGGTGCTGGCTCCAGGTGCTCACCTCGCGCCCGTCCACGCCGACGATGCGATCTCCGACTCGAAATCCGGCGATTTGCGCCACCGAACTCTCGGCCACGGCGCCCACCACCGGCTCGATATCGTCGCTGCCGACCACGAACATCAGCCACACGGCGAAGATGGCGAAGAGGAAATTGTAGGCCGGGCCGGCGACGACGATGGCGCTGCGCGCCGCCAGAGACTTGCGGTTGAAGGCCATCTCGCGCTCCTCGGCCTCCACCTCGCCCTCTCGTTCGTCGAGCATCTTGACATAGCCGCCCAGCGGGATCAGGCCGATGCAATACTCGGTCGGATCATCCCTGCGCCGCCATTTGAACAGCGCCGGGCCGAAGCCGATGGAAAACTTGAGCACCTTGACGCCGAGGCGGCGCGCCACCTGAAAATGGCCGTATTCGTGCACCGTTACCAAAATGGCGATGGCGACGACAAACCCCAACAAACTGGAGGTGAACCCGCTCACGGTGCTTCCCGCCCGTCGGCAAATTCCGCGGCAACCGGCGCGGACTGAGCGGCCTGAGCGACCGCACCCACCGGCAACAACCGGCGACACAACCGGCGCGCCTGCCGATCCGCCGCCAGCACGCCGTCCGCATCGCACTCGCCCTCAACCGGCGCGCGCTCCATGACGCGCTCCACCACCTGCGGAATTTTGTCGAATCCGAGGCGGTTGTCGAGGAATGCCGCCACCGCCACCTCGTTGGCCGCATTCATCACCGCCGGCATGGTGCCGCCGGCTCGCGCCGCCGCCCGCGCCAAGCCGAGCGCCGGGAAGCGCCGATGATCCGGCGCCTCGAAATCGAGACGGGCGCATTCGAGCAGATTCAACCGGCGGGCACCGGAATCCACCCGTCGCGGCCAACCCAGCGCGTGGGCGATGGAAACCCGCATGTCCGGGCTGCCGAGTTGCGCCAGCACCGAGCCGTCTATGTACTCGACCAGAGAATGAATGACGCTTTGCGGATGAATCACGATTTCAATGTCGTCGGCATCCAGCGAAAACAGCGCGCACGCCTCGATCAGCTCCAGCCCCTTGTTCATCATGGTGGCGGAGTCCACGGAAACTTTCGGCCCCATATCCCAGTTCGGATGGGCGCGCGCCTGCGCCGGAGTAACCAGCGGGAAATCGTCCGGCGGCAACCGCCGGAAGGGGCCGCCGGAGCCGGTCAGCAATATCTTGCGAATGCCGGTCTCACCAGTGCCGCCGCCCGCAGGCAGGTTGTGCGGCAGGCACTGGAACATGGCGTTGTGTTCGCTGTCCAGAGGGATCACCGTGGCGCCGTGCGCCCGCGCCTCGTCCATGATCGACTGGCCGAGCATCACCAGCGGCTCCTTGTTGGCGATGAGCACCTTGCCGCCGGCGCGCACCGCCGCCAAAGTGGAGCGCAGGCCGGCGGCGCCGACAATCCCGCACACCACGATGTCGGCGGCGCTACCGGCCAGCTCGCACAGCGCCTCGGATCCGCCCAGCACGCGCGTGCGCGCCCTCGTCTTCGTTTTGGTCTTGGCGGCGGACAATTCGTCGGCGAGGCGCGCGGCGGCGGCGGGATCCGCCAGCACCGCCAGCTCGGGATCGAATTCGAGGCACAGTCGGCACATCGCCACCCAGTTGTCGTTGGCCGAGAGTCCGGCCACCCGATATTTGTCGGGATGACGCCGGATCACATCCAGCGTGTTGACGCCGATGGAGCCGGTTGCGCCGAGAATGACGACCGCATCGGTCATGCCGCCAACCCCCAGATGACGGCGAACGCCGGAGCCGCCGCCAGCAGGCCGTCCACCCGATCGAGAATGCCGCCGTGCCCCGGCAGCAGGCGGCCACTGTCCTTGACGCCGGCGTGGCGCTTCAGTTTGCTGGCATACAGGTCGCCGACTACGCCGAACAGCACCGCGAGGAGGGACGCCAGCAGCCAGCCGCGCACGGCGGGCGCCGCTAGATCAAGCGCAAAAATCGCCAGTAGCAACGCGACTACAGCGGCGCAAACGAGGCCGCCTATCAACCCTTCGACGGTCTTGCCGGGGCTGACGGCGGGCGCCAGCTTGCGCCTGCCGAAACGCTTGCCGATGCAGTAGGCGAAGATATCCGCGCTGCACACCACCGCCAGCATGGCGATGGTCATGGCCGCGCCGTGCTCGATTCGCATGAGCACCAGCGCGCCCCAAGCGAACAGGCAGATGAAGCCGCCCTGAACCAGACTGCGCAGCGCCCCCGGCTTGTCGCCCAGTTTGTTGCGGGCGAGATCGACCCCTAGATACATCCAGAACAGCAGTCCGGCGAGACACAGCATGGGCAGTTTTTGTATCTGCAGGAATAACACGAGCGCGAGGACGACCAGCGCCCCGCCGACTCCGATCGCCGCGCCTGCGGGCGCCTGCGCGAGGCGCCGCCATTCGCCCAGCACCGCGAGGAGAGACGCCAACGCCAGCGCGGCGAACAACCATGGCGGTGACCCCCAGGTCAACAGCGCCGCCGCCAGCGCCAGCGCCAAGCCGGTGGCGATGCGCTTGATCATGCCTGCAATTCCGCTACTTGCTCGCCGGTCTTGCCGAAGCGACGCTGCCGACGGGCGTATACCCGCAGCGCCTGATCGAAGTGCTGTTCATCGAAATCCGGCCAGTACGCCTCGGTGAAATACAGCTCGGTATAGGCCAGTTGCCACAACAGGAAATTGCTGATTCGCTGCTCGCCGCCGGTGCGGATGAACAGATCGGGTTCCGGCAGCTCGCGGGTGCACAGGCGCGACTGGATAGTGGCCGGAGTAATCTCGCTCGGCGAAATTTCCGCGCGCGCCACCTGCTCGGCCAGCGAGCGGCACGCCTGCGTCATGTCCCATCTCCCGCCGTAGTTGAGCGCGATGGTCAGTTGCAACGCCTGATTGCGGCGCGTCAGGTCGACGGATTCGGCGACCTTGCGTTGCAGTCGGCGGGGGAATTTGGACAGGTCGCCGATCACGCGCAGGCGCATGTCGTGGCGTTGCAGCAGCTGAGTTTCATTCTCCAGCGTGGCGGCGAGCAGCTCCACCAATAGGGCGACTTCCTGACTCGGCCGTCGCCAATTTTCGCTGCTGAAGGCGAACAGGGTGAGGTAGGGGATGCCGCGCTTGACGATGGCCGGTGCGATGTTCTTGACCGCCTCGACTCCCCGGCGGTGGCCGGCGATGCGCGGCAGGCCGTGTTGCCTGGCCCAGCGGCCGTTTCCATCCATGATCACCGCAACATGGCGCGGCTTGTCGCTCGAAGCGTCTTGCGAGGCGGGGAATTGTAGGGTGTTCGATGTCATGGTTCATTTGCAGCGAGCAACAAGCCGTGGGCAGCGGGCGACGGGCGGCGTGGAAACTGCCGCTACAGTTCCATCACTTCCTTCTCCTTGTCGCTGACGATTTCGTCTATGCGGGAAATGTACCGGTCGGTCAGGGCTTGCAGCGCGCCTTCCGCCCGTTTTTCCTGATCCTGCCCGATCTCCTTTTCCTTGAGCAGTTCGCGCACCGTCTGGATGGCGTCGCGGCGAATGTTGCGAATCGCCACCCGACCATTTTCGCCCTCCCGCTTGACCACCCGGCCGAGTTCCCGGCGCCGCTCCTCGGTCATCGGCGGCAGGGGTATGCGCATGACCGCACCGGCGGTTACCGGATTGAGGCCGAGGCCCGATTCGAGAATGGCCTTTTCCACCCCCTCCAGCATCTTCTTCTCCCACGGTTGCACGGTCAGCGTTCGGGCATCGGCCACCGCCACGGTGGCCACCTGATTGATGGGAGTCTGCGCGCCGTAGTAGTCCACCAAGATGTGGTCGAGCAGCGCGGTGGAAGCGCGCCCGGTTCGAATCCGATTCATTTCATCGCGCGTGGCCTCGATGGTGCGAGTCATGCGCGCCTCGGCGTCTTGTTGGATATCGTCGATCATGTTCGGAGAAAATCCGTCAGGGCCGGTGGAATTCGCGGCGTTCCCGCTAGTCCTAGTCCGCTTAGTCCGCTTGGCTCGCCTGCGCCATCACTTCGGCGACAAAATCGTCGTCGCGCTTTTCCAGTCCCTCGCCCACCTCGAAGCGCTCCATCCCCTCGACCGTGGCACCGGCGGCGGCCAGCAGTTCGCCCACGCTCTGCTCCGGATTCTTCACGAACGGCTGCCCCAGCAGGGTGTTTTCGGCGAGGAATTTGCGTATCCGCCCCTCCACGATTTTCTGCGCGATGTTCGCGGGCTTGCCGCTTTCCTCGGCTTGGGCGGTAAAGATCGCCCGCTCCTTTTCCAGCACCTGCGCCGGCATGTCTTGCTCGCCGATGCACAGCGGACGGCTGGCCGCGATGTGCATGGCCACATCCCGCGCCAAGCGGCTGTCCGCGCTGCCGCCCAGTTTGACCAGAACGCCGATGCGGGTGCCGTGCAGGTAGGCGCCGACGACGCCTTCTCCGGCCACCGCCGACACGGCGAAGCGGCGCACGCTGATGTTCTCGCCCACTCTGGCAATCAGTTCCCGGCGAGCCGATTCGACCGTGCCGCCGCCGTCCACGACCAAGTCGGCTACGGCGCCGAGGTCGTCGAGGTCGCCGAGGTCGTTGAGCCGAGCCGCGAGAATCGCTTCGGCGACTTGGCCGGCGTATACATTGAAGTCGGCGTCCTTGGCGACGAAATCGGTTTCGCAGTTGATCTCCACCAACACGCCGGCGTCGGCGCTGCCGGCGAATGCGATCACGCCCTCGGCGGCGATTCGCCCAGCCTTCTTTTCCGCCGTGGCGATGCCCTTCTTGCGCAAGGTCTCGACGGCGGCCTCCAAGTCGCCGCCGCTTTCGCCCAGCGCCTTCTTGCAGTCCATCACGCCTGCGCCGGTGCGCGCGCGCAGTTCCTTGATCTGTAATGCGGTAATTGCCATCGGTGTTATCTCTTGGGGGTCATGTTGATAGGGGAATGAATCAGCTTTCGTCCGCCTTGCCCTCGGCGGCCTTGCCTTCGGTGCCTTTGGCCTCGGCGGCTTTGGCCTCGGTTGACTCGGCCGTATCGGTTTTGCTCTCGGCAGCCTTGGTCTTGCCGGTTTTGCGTTTGGCGGTAGCGGCTGTTTCGGATTTCTTCGCGACTACTTTCTTTCTCGGCGCCCGTTTGCTGGTTACCTTCTTTTTCTTTTCCGTGGACTGGGCGGCCTCGCCCGAGGCGGCAGGTTCGCCCGATGCCTCGGCCGCCGTCTCGGTTTGCGCCGCAAGCGCTTTCGCCGCGGCTTGTGCCGGTGTCGGTGCATCGACCACCGCGCCGCCCTCGTCCACCTCGATGTATTCGTCCTCGCCGAGCACCATCGCCGCGGCCACCTGCGCCGAGGCGCGCGCTTCGGCGATGCTGTCGGCGGCGGCTTCCACATAGAGGAGGATCGCTCGAGCCGAGTCGTCGTTGCCGGGGATGATGTAGTCGATGCCGTCCGGCGAGCAGTTGGTGTCCACCACCGCGACCACCGGTATGCCCAATTTGTTGGCCTCGGAAACGGCGATGTATTCCTGCTCCACATCGATGACGAAGAGCACATCCGGCAGGCCGTCCATGTTCTTGATGCCGGACAGGGTCTTGTCCAGCTTGGCGCGCTCGCGTTCGAGGGTGAGGGCTTCCTTCTTGCTCAGCCGGGCGGTGGCGCCGGATTCGATCTGCTGCTCCAAGTCCTTCAATCTGGTGATCGAATTGCGCACCGTCTGGTAGTTGGTCAGCATTCCGCCGAGCCAGCGCTTGTCCACAAATGGGGCGCCGCAGCGAATGGCGTGCTCGCGCAGGGTTTTTCCGGCCTGTCGCTTGGTGCCGACGAACAATATCTTGCCGCCCTGAGCGGCCACGCTGCCGAGGTAATCCACCGCCCGCCGTAGCATCGGCAGGGTCTTTTCCAGATTGATGATGTGGATTTTGTTGCGGTCGCCGAAGATGTACGGCTTCATTTTGGGACACCAGTAACGAGTCTGGTGGCCGAAGTGCGCGCCGGCTTCGAGCAGTCGGCGCATGGTGATTTTAGCCATGATAAAAATTTCTCTCGGGTTGATCCTCCACGGTTACTGTCCACCAACCGCGACCGCCTGCATCGGCACTCGCGGCACCCGGGCGGACATAATCGCCGTGTGCGGCATGATGCGCCGGTGAAGTTGCCCCCGCCGACGCTTGGGGCGGCGGATTTTACCAAAAACGATTGCAGAAAAAAGCGGAATTTGGGGCATAATCATCCTTTCGGATTTTGCCCCAAGATCGGCGATCATCATGGCGGTATCGACCAAAACCAGCGAGGAGATAGAAAAAATGCGGGTGGCCGGGCGGCTGGCCGCCGAGGTGCTGGACATGATCGGCGAGCATGTTCAAGCCGGCATAACCACCGCCGAACTCGACCGCATCTGCCACCACCACATCGTACACAGGCAACAAGCGATCCCCGCGCCGCTCAATTATCGCGGCTTCCCCAAATCCATCTGCACCTCGGTAAACCACGTGGTGTGCCACGGCATTCCCTCGGCCAAGAAGCTGAAAAACGGCGACATCCTCAACATCGACATCACCGTGATCAAGGACGAATACCACGGCGACACCAGCCGCATGTACTTGGTCGGCGAACCGTCCATCCGCGCCCGGCGGGTGTGCGAGATCAGCCGCGAATGCCTGTACCGGGGCATCGATCTGGTGAAACCGGGCATCCAACTGGGGGACATCGGCCACGCCATCCAACGGCACGCCGAGCGCAGCGGCTTCTCCGTGGTGCGCGAATACTGCGGCCACGGCATCGGGCGCGTCTTCCACGAGGACCCGCAGGTGCTGCACTACGGCACGCCGGGCACCGGCCTGACTCTGCAAGCCGGCATGACCTTCACCATCGAGCCGATGATCAACGCGGGCAAGCGGGAGACTCGGCTGTTGTCGGACAACTGGACCGTGGTAACGAGGGATCGCAGTCTGTCGGCGCAGTGGGAGCACACCATCGCGGTAACCGAAAGCGGGCACGAAATTCTGACCCGCTCCGGCGCCGCCTGACCATCGGCTCGGCGCCCGGCGGTGAGCGCTTGCCGCGACAATCTCCGCCGGGAATTCCTCGCGCGCCACCGCTGGAGCGACGCGCGCATTCAGCCGCTCACGCCGGATGCGTCCTTCCGCAGATACCTACGACTGCGCAAGAACGGCGCAACCTCGATGCTGATGGACGCCCCGCCGCCCGAGGAAAACATCGGCCAATTCGTCGCCGTAACCCGCCATCTCGCCGACCTCGGCGTGCGCGTACCGGCGATCCTCGCATTCGACCAATCCAGCGGATTCCTGCTGCTCGAAGACCTCGGCGACCACACCTTCACCCGGCTTCTGGCCGAGGGACACGACCAAGACGCGCTGTATCGGCAAGCCATCGACGTGTTGACGCACATCGCCCGCCAACGCGAAGCCGCCGCCGCCATCGATCTGCCGATTTACGACACCGAGATCGCCCTGTCGGAAGCCAATTTGCTGCTCGATTGGTATATCCCGGCACGGCGCGAACAGGCGGTGGCGGCGCGCGCGCGCGATGAATTCCGGCGAATTTGGACGGAAATTCTAACCGCCCTGCCGCCGCTGCCGCCGGTGCTGGTGCTGCGCGACTACCACATCGACAACCTCATGCTATGCGGCGGCGGCGGTGAATGCGCCGTACTCGACTATCAGGACGCGGTCATCGGCTCGCCCGCCTACGACCTCGTCTCTCTGTTGGAAGACGCCCGCCGGGATGTCCCGCCGACGCTGGCGGACGATATGACGCAACACTATCTCGCCCACAACCGCGATATGGACGCCGACCACCTGCGACAACATTGGATCGTCTGGGGCGCCCAGCGGCATTGCAAGGTGGCCGGCATATTCGTGCGCCTGTGGCTGCGAGACGGCAAGGACGCCTACCTGCGCCACCTGCCCAGAGTGATGAAATTGCTGCGCCGCAACCTGCGCCAACCGGAGATGGAAGCCATGCGCCGCTGGCTCGAAGACCATCTGGGGGAGATCGACCACATCCCGATAAACGCCCCCCGCGCCCGCCTGCTGCGCCACTGCGCCCCGCCGTTGCCGCCGTTGCCATGAATGCCGCCTCGAGCGTAGCACTCATCCCGCTGGGACAACTCGCACTGGCCTTCATTCCGGCGTTGCTGGTGGTCGCCGTGTTCTACTGGTGGGCGCTGAATACCGGCACCTTGTTCTACGCCTTCTTCCGCATGGTGCTGCAACTACTGTTGGTGGGCCATGTCCTGCTGTGGATATTCGCCGCCGAAAGCGCTTGGATCGTGCTACTGCTGGCGGCCGTCATGGTGCTCATCTCCACTTGGATCGCCCTGCGCACCGTCCCCCACCACCGCCGCGCGCTGTACGCCGCCACCCTGCTATCCATATTGCTGGGCGGCGGCGGCGTCCTCGCACTGATCACTCAGGGAGTGCTCGACCTCGACCCGTGGTATCAGGCCAACGCCTTCATCCCGCTGGCCGGCATGATCTTCTCCAACAGCATGAACGGCGTCAGCCTAGCCGCCGAACGACTGCAAGCCGAATTGGTTCACCGCAGCTACATCGAGGCACGCGCGCAGGCGCTGCAAACCGCGCTCATCCCGCTGGTGAATGCCCTGTTCGCCGTGGGCTTGGTCGCCCTGCCGGGGATGATGAGCGGGCAGATACTCTCCGGCGTCTCGCCGCTGATCGCCACCCGCTATCAGATTATGGTGATGTGCATGTTGTTCAGCGCCGCCGGTTTGTCCACCATCCTCTTCCTGTGGTTCAGTCGGCGTTATTTCGAGGCCGCCGCCGATTTACGCCGGGGCGACTGACGGCGGGCGTGGCCGCTCAGTCCGCTCAGTCCACTCAGCCCATCCGCCCCGCATCGAGAACGGATTCGACTCCGGCGGCGATTTCATACAGGCGTTGATCGGCGCCGGCGCCGGCGGCCAGCATCAACCCGACCGGCGCCTCCTCCGGTATGTGGCACGGCAAGGTAATCGCGCAGCCGTTGAAGAAATTGACCGTGGCGGTGTTGCGTAGGCAGCGGTAATTGATCGCCCGCATGGTGTCGGGACAAGCAGTCTCGGCGATGGCTGGCGGCACGCACTGCACAGTGGGATAGATCAGCGCATCGGCGCGCGCTCGGCGCATTTGTCGGCGGCAGGCGGCCACCAACTCGGCCTTTTGCCGATAGCACGCCTGCCGCGCCTCGGAGTCGAAATGGCGACCGGCGCTGATTCGTTGGCGGACGAATGGATCGTATTCATCCCCCCGCCGCCGCAGACGCTCGCGGTGATCCTGCCACGCCTCGAACACCGCCACGGCGCACCGCTCGAACAGCTCGACACAGCCGTCCAAGGCCGGCATGGGGGCGTGGTCGATGGCAATACCGGCTCCTTCCAACCAAGCCAACGCCCGCGCAAAGGCCGCCGCGACCGCCTCGTCCAGCTGCTCCATAACGACCGACTGCGGCACCACCAACCGCACGGATTGAAAATCCGAACGCGACATTTGCGGCAATCGCGGCAACGGCTCGCCGTGCTTGAGGCGGCCCATCATCAGATGATCGAGGAGAAAGCAGCCATCCACATCGTTGGCCAGCGGCCCCGGCGCATCGGAAGTCGGCGACAGCGGATAGATGCCGCGCAGGGAAATCCGGCCAAAGGTGGGCTTGACGCCGACAATGCCGTTGAACGCCGCCGGAATGCGACACGACCCGGCCGTATCCGAACCCACCGTGGCCGGCACGATCCCCTCGGCCACGCCGACCGCACCGCCCGAAGATGAACCCCCCGGCAACCGACCGGTGGCGCGATCCCAGATGCTCTGCGGGTTGCCGTAATGGGGATTCAAACCCATGCCGCTGAAGGCGAATTCGCTCATGTTGGCGCGCCCGATGAACAACGCCCCGGCATCGCGCAAATGCCCCACCACCACGGCATCGGCCTCCTCCACCGCCGCCTCGCCGCGCAACACCACCGAACCGGCGAGAGTCTGCTGACCTTGCACATTGAGGGAATCCTTGAGCGTAATCGGCACTCCGGCAAACAACGGTAATGGCTTGCCGGCTTGCTGGGCGCGATCCATTTGTGTTGCTTGGTCGATTATGTCGGTGTTGATGTGGGTGAATAATTGGGGGGAACGGTTTGCCGCGGATAATGCTTCGGCGGCCACTTGTTCGCGGGATAGGCGGTTGGTGCTGAAGGCGTGGATCAGCTGGCGGATTGTGGGTTGGGGCATGGGGTTCGGGTTGACTAGATGAATTTGGTGGCAATATAATGCGCGCTTCGTTGAAATCATACTTAGAGGGCTGAATTATGCCATGCAGAGTTGGAATAACCACCAATCCGGGGGAAAGAAGGCGTTATTGGGAAGGAAAGCATCCTACCCTTCGCAACTGGCAAATTCTTGGGCGGCGCAATACTAAATCGGAAGCGCAAAAGCTTGAGAATCACTATGCAAAACACTATGGTTGCCAATCCGGGTCAGGAGGCGCTGGCCCTGAAAGGGGTGACTGGCGTGTCTACAAATTCGAATTCGATTACTAACCCATCAGACAAGGATGCCGAATTCCCCAACGCCATTTGAGGATCGAGAAAAATGAACCATGCCATGACACAAGAAACTTCGGAAGTGTATGACAGAGTTTTGGAGGAACCGGAAGGACTTGATGAAGAGAGCACGTCATTTGATGAGTATCCCATCGACGAGTTTCTCATCCGATACGAAACGCGAACGATTGAAGGAGCAATCAAGCGAATCGATCAGGGTACTTACATCATGGACCCGGATTTTCAGCGCGATTTCGTCTGGCCGGAAAACAAGCAAAGCAAGCTGATTGAATCCGTGATAATGCGTATTCCTCTACCGGTAATTTACATGGCGGAAAATGATGAAGGGAAGATGGTAATCGTGGACGGCTTGCAACGCATGATCACATTTTACCGATTCTTGAAAGATGAATTGAAACTCAAACTTAAACCCGTTAGCGAGATTCATAACAAAAAATTTTCCGAGTTGCCCCCAAAACTTCAGAACCGCATTGAGGACTGCAACCTGATTTTCTATATCATCGATTCAAAAGCACCGGAACGCGCCCGCTTGGATATTTTCGAGAGGGTGAACAGTGGCGTGCCGCTCACGAGACAGCAGATGCGCAACAGTATTTTCATGGGGGAGGCGACCCTCTTCTTGAAAGAGGAATCACAGACCGATATTTTTCAGAAAGCAACCGATAGCGGCTTGAGTTCGAAAACAATGCGGGACAGGGAATTCGTCAATCGATTTTGCGCATTTCAACTTCTAGGTGTTGCTGAATATCATGGAGATATGGACGATTTCCTTGCCAAATGCCTGCGTAAAATGAACAACATGGAGGATTCCGACTTGTCTAAGTTATCTGCTGAATTTCGCCGGGGACTTTCCAACAATTACATGTTGTTTGGAAAGAATTCTTTCAGAAAGAGAAAACCAGAACACGCACGGCGTAGTGTTCTCAATGCTTCCTTATGGGATGTAATGTCCACTGGATTGTCGCGATATACGAAAGATCAGATAGACAAGCACGCTGAATCCATTTACAAAGCTGTTTACGATCTTTTAGACGAAGAAGATTTCATCTTTGCAATCACATATGGATCAAATGATCTCAAACAGGTAAAATCTCGCTTCCAAATGACACGGAAAATTTTCAAGGAGGTTATCGATGCTGACACAAATTGATCTGCAGTATTTCAAGTGTTTTGAAAAATTGAAACTCCCGCTGCGCCCGCTGACTTTGTTGTCCGGCACCAATGCATCTGGGAAATCTACGATACTACAGGCTCTCGTTCTTCTTCATCAGACAATGCGCGAGCATGAGTGGTCGTCAAGACTAATGCTCAACGGGAAGGGCGTCCGCTTCGGCTCTACACTCGATGTAATCGACCGAACTTATGGCCGAAAATCCTGCGAGATTGCTCTACAGTACAGAGATTCCACTTGGTTTCAATGGAAATTCGAAGGCGAATCGGAAGACATGGGCCTAAAAGTAGTATCTGTCAGCATCGATGATGCCGAACAAACCGATCCAACTCAACTGCGCTACCTACTGCCACTACCGCACGGAGATAGTGAATTTGCGCAACGTCTGCGAGGGCTCACGTATCTGACCGCCGAGAGGCGGGGGCCGAGGGAGTACTACGTACTTGAAGATTTGCAACGCACGCCCACAGTCGGCTCAGATGGAAAATACGCGGTCAGTGTGCTCTATTCCGGTAGCACTATCCCCGTTCTGGATGGGTTGAGATTAAAGGGTGTGGTGGACACCCGATTGAATCAGGTTAAAGCGCGGATGGCACGGTTTTTCCCGGGTTTTGCGCTACAAATTGAACCGATAGCCCGCACGAATACGGCAACACTGGGGCTTTGCACATCCGGTGACACGAAACTCCACCGCCCCGTTCACGCCGGATTCGGGCTAACACAGATTCTCCCCATCATAGTAGCCGCCCTATCCGCAAGCAAAGACGACCTGCTACTGATCGAAAACCCCGAAGTACATCTCCATCCCGCCGGGCAAGCGAAGATGGGTGCATTTCTAGCCGAAGTCGCGGCGGCGGGCGTGCAGGTCATTCTCGAAACACACAGCGACCACATACTGAACGGAATCCGGCGTGCCGTCAAAGGCAAGGTGTTGTCCCCCGAAGATGTTGCATTGTATTTCTTCCGCCCGCGTAGCAACCACCCAGACGGCGACCCGCAAGTGCAGAGCATCGTTCTGAACGACGAAGGCAGACTCGACGATTGGCCGGATGGATTCTTCGATCAGTTCGATAAGGACATGAACTATTTCGCCGGTTGGAGTTGATTATGGATATATTGGCCAATGATTTATCGATTCACAAACAATTCAACGATCTTTCTTTATTTCACGAAGCGCTGGAGCGCTTGATGTCAATTTGCGACACTGCACGCCAATTTGGTCATGAAGTGCATTGTAATCGTGAATTCATGGAAAGAAGCCCAATACCAAAGATGGGAATGCGAAAAGCAATTGGAAAAATCCGCATATTGGACAAGCAACGCGCCGTAATGAGATGGCTGGATCGTTCTGGGCCTTTCTGGGATAACCAACCACTTCATGATGCGAATAACGATTGGCTAGAGTGCCGTAATAATGAATTTGTTACGGGTACTGCAGTCGGTGAAGCCGCGTATCGTTGCATGAATTCGCAAGAATGTGGACTAGTCAGCATCAAACCGTCAGATTGGAATTACTCACCAGTGGATGTGATCTGGCGGCGAGAAGACGCGGAATTGGACGACCAGCAAGTAGCCGTAGAAAATTGGTGGGACGCAAGCACTCTGGCAACAAGACTCCAAAAAGTAACGCCGATCAAGTCATGGAGCAAGCTGCGCATCCGCGCGACAAGCCAATTCGAGAGGCTGACATTCGCTGAGAATTGTTTTACTCCGCTTGATGATCACAAGGTGCCGTTTGAAAAAAGTACAGCGAATCGTTTCATTGAATTGCTTGGTATCCTAGACAAATACGCGCGTTTACATGACAAAAGTGGAGGGCGCCCCGCCGAAGCAGATGAGATGTACCAACAATATTTCCACGGCGACACTTCGTTGTTTTCGGACTCGTCGGATACGGAACAGCATAATTTCAAAGACAAATTGACTTTCCCCCACCCCGACGATCCCGAAAAGCGCCTTTTTTGCACATGGCACGGAAAAATTCGGCGCCACAATCTTCGTTTACACTTCTCGTGGCCGGTTCAATCAGGAGAACCGGTTTACATCGTGTACGCCGGCCCGAAAATCACCAAGTGAGGATAAGTTATGAATGAACAGATAACAAAAGAACTCGAAGAGATTATTGCTATAGGTGAAGAACTTATAGCGGATGCTTCCGTTGCCAGTGATTACCTCGGGCAGGAGAAAATTCAGGAAATTCGTTCTATTGTTGCACGTGGTGGGCAATTGATTGAGGTTTTGTATGGTCTAAACAGCTTTCTCTTTGGGCAGTTTAAATCTGTTATAGATATTCCTAATTTCGATAACATTGATCGTTATCGCCACGAACATTTTGCAGGTATGATTGGAATTTTTAAAGCAGTAAAGAGCAACATCGAATCCGGCATGCTCATCAATTTTCGCAACAAAATTCGAGCGGAAATCTTTGCCGACTTCCTTGAAATGGCTGAGCAAATTCTTGACGACAATAAAGATGCGGCGGCAATATTGCTCGGAGCCGTATTAGAAAACTCCCTGCGAAAAATTGCTTCCGCAAAAGGGATAGATGATCAGCATTCAAATGGGAAGCCATTTACAATTAATCCGCTAAATATAGAACTTGCTAGAAACGAAATTTACAACGCTTTGGTACAAAAACAAATCACATCTTGGGCGGATCTTCGGAACAAGGCGATGCATGGAAGATTTGACGAGTACGACGCCGGTCAAGTTAAGCAAATGCTACTTTTCGTGCAAAAGTTTTGTGCGGATTATCTGAAATAACAATCACAATGCAACCCAAATACCCCAACCCCCACCAAAATCCCCTCCCACCCTTGCACAACCCCCATCCAGTGCAGTATAACCCCGCCATGGTAGAAATCCCGGCGCATTTCATGGCGTGCTGGGGTTTTCGGGTGATTTTGAGGTGGTTGTAGAGGACTGAACGGGTTAGAACGCCGATGCCGACGCTGGAATTCAAGGGGAAGCAGATTGTTTATGCGCACCATTTGACTGTGCCTTCGCGGGCATTGAAGGTGGATGCGAAGAAGTCGCTACCGCCGAAGGGTGCGAAGCCGTCTGATGATGGGAATTTGATCATTCATGGCGACAATCTGCATGCGCTCAAGGCGTTGTTGCCGCGTTATGGTGGGCGGGTGAATTGCATTTATATCGATCCGCCCTACAACACCGGCAACGAGGGTTGGGTGTACAACGACAATGTGAACAGTGATCAGATGCAGGTGTGGCTCAAGGATAAGAATCCGGTGGATGGCGAGGATTTGGAGCGGCATGATAAATGGCTGTGTATGATTTGGCCGAGGTTGCAGTTGTTGCGAGAGTTGCTGGCCGAGGATGGGGTGATTTTCGTTTCGATTGATGATAATGAGCAGCATCGGTTGCGGATGGTTATGGATGAGATTTTTGGGGAGGATAATTTTGTTGGCGCTTTTGTGTGGGAAGGAACTGGAAAAAATGATTCAAGATTTATTTCCATTGCGCAAGATTACATTCTTGTGTATGCCAAGAATTTTGATGATCTTAAAGTGAACAAGAAAAGATGGCGCGTATTGAAAAGAGGGTTAGACAAAATATACGAAAAGGTAAAGAAACTGGAAACTGAATGCGGAACTGATTACAAATCAATATCCGAAAAACTTCAAAAGTGGTTTTCGTCTCTGAACAAGAACGATCCTGCTTGGCAACATAGACATTACGATATGGTCGATGAGAAGGGAATATTTTTTCCGGGTGATATATCGTGGCCGGGTGGCGGAGGGCCAACATATCAGGTGTTGCATCCTGACACGAAAAAAGCTGTTAAAAAGCCAGCCAGAGGATGGGTATTCTCCACGGAGGAGAAAATGCTTGCCGCCATACAAGATGGGCGTGTTTATTTTGGAAAAGATGAAAGTAGCGTTCCAAATTTGAAGCGCTATCTTCACAAAACGGATTCACAAGTTTTGAATAGCGTTATTTATCAAGATCGCCGATCTGCTCATAAAAGGTTGAAAAGCATTCTTGGTGAATTTGCATTCGATTACCCGAAGGACGAACGAATTCTGCAACGCATCTTTGAAGCAGTTACCGACAAGGAAAGCATCATTCTCGACTCCTTCGCCGGCTCCGGCACAACCGCGCACGCCGTACTCGCCTTGAACAAGGAAGACGGCGGCAACCGCAAATTCATCCTCGTGGAGTGCGAAAAATACGCCGACAAAATCACCGCCGAGCGCGTCCGCCGAGTAATTCGGGGCGTGCCGAAAGCCAGAGACGAAAAATTGCAAAACGGGTTGGGCGGCAGTTTCGCCTATTGCGGTTTGGGCAAGGAAATCAGCATCGAGAAAATGCTGAGCGGCGAAAACCTACCGGACTGGGACACCCTCGCCCACCATCTCATCTACACGGCAACCGGCCAATCGCCGAACAAAATCCGCAAGACAAAGAGTCAGGACGGGTTCTTCCACGAAACCGAAGATCGCCTGTATTATCTGGTCTATGAACCGACCCTCGAATTCCTGCGCAGCAACAAATCCGCCGTGGACGGCGACCGCGCCGAACGCATCTCCAAGCAGGCACGGAGTAAGAAGAAAACGGCGGTTGTTTTCGCTACGCATAAATTCATGGGGCAGAAAGAGTTGTCGGGGATGGGGGTTGTGTTTAGTCAGTTGCCTTATTGTGTGAATGGGTAGGGTTATGGTGGAAAATTACAAAAATTCGGAAGAGATACAATATCTTCTTAACCTTTACCGTGAAAAAAAATGTGGCAAACTCATTAAGAAATGCACCCATTATTTGCAAAAAGCGAAGGAAAACCCATCAGTACGGCCAGAAATAAAGGTACTATTTCACGAACTTCGAGGATTCGCATACGCCTATAAGGGAGATCATGAGACTGCAGCAAAAAATCTAAAAGATGCGATAGAGCTTCAGCCCGAACGTGCCGATTTATATCTCTTCCTAGGAATCGAACATGCCTGTAATGGAAAGGATGAATGCGCAGAAGAAAATTTCACTAAATTCAAGAACCTTTCTGCTGGTGATAAGAAAATCTATCATAGACTAGGATTGGCATACCTTAGAATCGTATTGGTATATAATAATAAAAGGGACTCTGATCGCACAGACAAATTTCACAATCCTGCAAGAGAAAATCTTAAAGAAGCGCTAAAACTAGAACCCGAAAACACAGAAATACTTTGCGATTTTGGATTACTTTTATTGATAAAAGGTGAAAATGATAAAGAAGCACTAACGCATTACCGTAACGCTAATGATATTGATCAAGAATTAAAATCAAGAGATATAGGTTGTTATATAGCATCTAAACTTGATTCGGCAGATATGTTCTCAGATTTGTATTCACTTGCCTCGTCAGTTCTAGATATCAAGAAAGAACTTATTCGTAAATCGTCAAAAAAATCGAAATTCATAGCACACTATACTAATTTATCTTCGGTAAAAAAATTGGTGCCGAAAAACCCGAGGGAACCATTCCGTCTTTATAATGCGGCTTATATGAACGACCCAGAGGAAGGGAAAACACTGCTGGACTGGTTCATAGAAAACGGGTTATCAGGCAATAATGGGGAAACAAAAGATTTTTTGTCTAAAGGCGCACGTTCCCCAGCTTATGTGGGCAGCTTTGTACAGATAAAACCAGGCAATCCACTTGACGATGAAAAACTTTTTCTCTGGCGCACTCACGGAAGACATGAGGGACAGGAAGCGAACGGCGCGTGCCTTTGCTTTAGCATACGCAATTTTTCGGGGGACCCTCCAATGGAATTAGATGCAATGAAATTGGATGAAACTTCTTTAAAAGGACACCAACAAAGCAACATTGAATTTCAAAAATTACAAGGAGATTGCATATACGAAATCGTTTACAAGAGCGGGATTGAGAATTTCAAACGAGGAAAGTTGAAGGATATACTGATGATATTGACGGAAAAACTAGACAACATTATTAGAAATGGAGAACTGGATGAGAAGAAATTAGCCAGAAGCATGCTGGATGAAATCAGATTTTTGTTCAAGGAAGATCATTATCGGGAAGAAGAAGAATTACGGATAGTGAAGATTCAAAATTTTAACGATGAACTACCAGAAGATGTCAAAGTGGATATTGATAGATTTCCACCACGTTTTTATATGGAAGTATCAGATCAACTGCAATTAAAGAAAGTGATACTAGGCCCTCAGGTCAAGGCATTTGCAGGCTGGAAGGAGTGGATAAAAACGGAGAACAGCGACTTGAAAGTCAAACAATCAAAAATTCCATACACCAGCGACTACTCCTAACAACCGAGACGCACACAATGCAACTCAAAGACTATCAACAAACCACCCTGGAACAACCCAACCGCTAGCTGGCTACACCCAAACAAACCCAGATGAACGGCGAGAAAACGGCCAATCGCTACATGGAACACCCTGAAAAAACAAAATGCCCCACTTAACGCCATCCAAGCCGGGGCAAATCAGCCCACCCGCGCCCGCCTCGAATGCCCGATCATCCCCCTGCCCTTGCGCCGCACTCGATTAGTGCAGTATAAAGGCCGCTTGGCGGGAACTGCGGCGTGTGTGCTTGTGGAGCGTTGGGGTTTTCCGGGGAAGCGTGGTGTGGTTGTAACAGACTGAATGAAGCAGAAGCCGATGCCGACATTGAAACCCAAGGGGAAGCAGATTGTTGCTGTGCACCATCTGACTGCCCCCTCGCGGACTTTGCGGGTGGACGCGAACGGTGCACGGATGAAGGCGTGGATTGATGACAAGAAACCGGTGGATGGCGACCGCGCCGAACGCATCGCCAAACAGGCGGGGAGGAAGGGGAAGACGGCGGTTGTTTTCGCTGTGCATAAATTCATGGGGCAGAAAAAGTTGTCGGGGATGGGGGTTGTGTTTTGTCAGTTGCCTTATTGTGTGAATGGGTAGGGTTATGGTGGAAGAATCTGAAAATTTGCAAAAAGTAAGAGAACTTCTTGAGGAAGCGCAAAGATTCCACAAAGATAATGAATGGGATCAAGTCATTAAAGTATGCGATCGTGCTTCGCTACTAGCAGAAAACGATTTATCAATCACATCCAGCATAAAGGCAGATATTTACTATTTTAGGGGAATTGCGCACGTAATGGAGTATAACTACAATCTTGCGATAAATGACATTCGAAAAATAAAAATTCTAATACCTTATAGTTATGATGCACATAGAATGCTTGGATATATCTATTATCTAAATGGGGAACATGGGAAATCACTAGAATGTTATCGCAAAGCCAATTCTGCTAATCCAAGACTAAAAGTAGAAGATTCTCTTTGCTATATTGCATCAAAAATATATTCAACTAAAATGCTCCCACACTTAGTCAAACTTTACGAAATTACCGTCAATATTAAGAGATCACGTTTTTATGATAGATCGAAAAACTCACCAATAGTCTCTCACTATACTAATTTGAATTCATTAAGATCATTAATTCAGAAAGAATCTTTTCGTTTTTATAATGTCGTGTATATGAATGATCCAACGGAAGGAACAACATTGTTAGCACGGTTAGAAAAATCCGAACTCTTGAACAAAGACGGAGAAACCAAAGTTTTTTTGTCTGAGAGTACACGTTCTCCAGCTTTCGTAGGCAGTTTTAGTTCCGTAGGAGTTGATCACTGGGGTGACTATGGTAAGCATACATCGCAAGGGAGTGACGGCGCTTGCTTGCACTTTGATATAAGTCAATTTTCAACACGTTGGCCACATGAATTAGATACCATGCTTCCAGAAAAAAGTGAAAATTCCAGTGCTCCATCCGCCCCAGCACAGAAAGCATATATCTATGAAATGGCTTACGAGGACGATATGAAGTCTGAAGCTCTATCAGTCGAATTAGACAAATTGCCAGAAATACTAGGTAAAATTAGATGGGATAAATGGGATAACAAAAACCCTGATCACCTCTTGGCCAGAGAGATACTGGATGAAATTCGATTTCTTTTCAAGGCTAATGAGTACCAGCATGAAAAAGAATTACGGATATTAAAAATCCGTCATTTCGATGATGAACTACCAGAAGATATAAAGGTAGATAGTGATAAAATTCCACCCCGTTTCTATATGGAAGCACCAGATCAACTTCGGTTACAGAAAGTAATACTAGGCCCTAAGGCTAAGGAGTTTGCAAACTGGGAACGGTGGATAAAAACAGCGAACAGCGAATTGGAAGTCGAGCAATCAACCGACCACTCCTGACAACCGAAACAAACACAACCAATGCAACTCAAAGACTATCAACAAACCACCCTCGAACAACTCGACCGATGGCTTGAAACACTCAAAGAAGCAATAGCTGAAAGAGACGAGTTACGGGAAATTCTCGCAGAACGGGGAAGAGAAACTTCTCCAAGCGTTGAGAATTTTCCGCGCGCCGCATGGGAAAATCTGAGAAGCAAAAACCTTCTCCCCAGCATTACCCAAGACGGAACCCCCCAAACTCCCAACCACATCGACCGAGATGACGCCTCCGGCGCCCCCATCCCCCACGCCTGCTTGAAAGTACCCACCGGCGGCGGCAAAACCCTCCTCGGCGTGGCCGCGTTGGAGCGGGTTGTGGCGGGGGGTACGGGGTTCGTGTTGTGGATGGTGCCGACCACGGCGATCTACGAGCAGACCATCAAGGCATTCCGCACTCGCGAACACCCTTATCGGCAGATGTTCGAGCGGATGTCCGGCGGACGGTTCAAACTATTGGAGAAAAAAGATCGGTTCACCAAGCAGGATGTTGACAGTTATCTATGCGTGATGATGTTGATGTTGCCGTCCGCGAATCGGCAAAAGAACAAGGAATTTCTCAAGATATTTCGCGATAGCGGCGGATACGCTTCATTTTTCCCGCAGCAGGATGATGCGAACGCCAATGCGGAACTTGCTACGAAACATCCCGACTTGGAGCAACACGAATCCGGCGATTGCATGAAGCAGAGTCTGTTCAATGTGCTGAAGATGGTTCGCCCCACGGTGATTCTCGACGAGGCGCATAAAGCATATGGCACCAACGATGCCAACAATCGGGAATTCGTCAAGTCGGTCAACCGCCTGAACCCCCGCTTGGTGCTGGAACTATCTGCCACGCCGCGAATCGGCATAAGCAACATCTTGGTCAACATATCGGGCAGCGAACTGCGCGATGAGGAGATGATCAAACTGCCCATCGAGATTCACAATCTCAGCAATTCCGATTGGAAGAATACCCTTGCCGCGACTCACGAGAAACTGCAACAGCTGACGGAACAGGCAAAAGACTTGCAAGCAAAAGAAAACCGCTACATCCGCCCCATCGCCGTGGTGCGCGTACAGCACACCGGCAGCGCGCAACGAGATCGGGCAACCGTCCATGCGGAGGACGCCAAGAAATACCTGATCCGCAATCTCGCCGTGCCGGAGCGCGAGATACGCATTCAATCCTCGGAACAACGGGAACTGGCGGGCGAAGACTTGCTGAGCGAGTACAGCTCGGTACGCTGGATTATCACCAAAGACGCCCTCAAGGAAGGTTGGGATTGCTCCTTCGCCTATCTACTCGCATTGCTCGACACCACCCGCGCGCCCACCACGATGACGCAGATGGTCGGGCGGGTCATGCGCCAGCCGCATGTTCGCAGGATAAAGGGGAGCGAGGCGCTGAACCGGTGCTTCATATTCTGCCGCAATCAGGATGTGAGCGAGGCGGTGAAGCAGGTGAAAGCCGGGCTGGAAAAAGAGGGATTGACCGGACTCGGCGATCCCGTGCGCGGCGTGGGGGACGGCGTGGACGATGCGCCGCAGGTGGATATCGCGCGGCGCCGCAACCCGTACAAGGGGCTGAAGATTTTCCTCCCGCAGGTGTTGCACAAGGCCGGGCGCGGCTGGCGTCTCCTCGACTACGACCGCGACATATTGGGCGCGGTGGATTGGGACGAGATCGATGGCGGCGGCGCGGTTCAGCTGGACGACCACGACATCGTGCAAAGGAATCAAGTTACCGTCGATTTGCACGGGCAACGCAACACAGTTTCCGAAGACATGGAAACCGGCGAACAAGCAACTCTGGACTATTTCGTGCGGCGACTGAAAGACACGGTGCCCAATCCGTGGCAGGCGGCGCGCATGGCGGATGACTTCCTACAGGCTCATCGGCGCACCGAACAAAACGAAAAACAACTCCTACACAATCGAATCTATCTGTCCGATGTGTTGCAAAAGCGCATCGGCAAGGCGCTGAACAAAAGCGCCGAAAAAGTGTTCCACGACAAGGTCGGGCGCAATGAAATTCGCTTTCACCTCGAGACCGACGAGCAGCTGAACTACGAACTAGGCCAGACCCTCGAAGTCGCCGCCGGTGGCGGGGGGAACAAACTGCCGGTTCAACGCAGTTTGTTCCGTCCGGTGTACGAAATCGGCCTCAACAATCTGGAAAAAGATTTCGCGCTATATCTGGACACCCACACAGCCATCAATTGGTGGCACCGGGTCGCCGCGCGGCGGGAGTACGCACTACAAGGTTGGCAGCGGCATCGCGTCTGTCCCGACTTCGTGGCGTGTCGGCGGGAAGACGGGCGGCTTTTCATTCTGGAAACGAAGGGTAACCACTTGAGCATCAACCCGGACACGGACTACAAGGAGAAACTATTCGCCAATCTGGAGCATATCTACACAACCGCAATCGAACGCGGCGACTGGCATATCAGCGAACCGCCCGAGGCTACTTTCAAAATATTGTTTGAAGACACTTGGCGCGAACAGGTCGGCGAACTCCTACAACCCTGAGCAACAACCCAAATGAAATTCCTAACCTACAACATCCGCTACACACTCGGCCAAGACGACCGCCGCGACCTCGACCGCATAGTCGCCGAGATCACCGGCGCCGACATCATCGCCCTACAGGAAGTGGAACGAGTATCCCCCTGCAACGACCACCAAGATCAAGCCCAAGCCATCGCCAACCACCTACCCGATCACTTCTGGGTATACGGCGGCGGCGTGGACTTGCATGTACCCGGTAGTTCACCGGCAAACAACACCCGGCGGCAGTTCGGCAACATGTTGCTCAGCCGCCAACCGATTCAATATGCCCGCCATCATCTCCTACCCAAATACGCCAGCACCGGCCCCCTCAGCATCCAGCGCTCGGCCCTCGAGGCGATGGTGGAGATCAACGGCCGCCCGTTGCGCCTGTATTCCATCCATCTCACCCACCTATCCGCCGCCACCCGCCTGCCGCAGGTCGAACAACTACTCGCCATCCACCGCAACGCCGCCTTCGAGGGCACGCCGGTGTGCGGCGATCTGGCCGCCTTCGACTGGGCCGATCGCGCCGGCTCGCAAACGGTGCCGCAAGAGGCCATCCTGTTGGGCGACTTCAACTTCCAGCCGGATTCGCGCGAATACGATCTCGTGGTCGGGCCGGTGAGCGACTACGGCGGGCGCATTGCCAATCCCTGCGGCTTCGTCGATGCGTGGTGCGCCGCCAACCCCGCCGCCGCCGCTGCCGGTTTTACCAGCGATGTCAACGGCAAACCGGCGCGGCTGGACTACTGCTTCGTCAGCCATTCGCTGGCGTCGCGGGTGCGCGGCAGTCGCGTGGACGAAGACGCAGTCGGTTCGGATCATTTCCCGCTGTGGACGGAAATCGACCTGTAACCGCCGCCCGCAAACACCCCGCCGCATTGCTTTTCGCCGGTGCGAAGGGTTACCATCCGGCCCCTTTCCAACAGGCCGGAGCGAGTTGCAGATTGCAATGCGAACCCCGCGCCGCTACCCATCATTTTCGATCTTGAATTCCATTTCGCACAATCCGGTAAGACGCCCTCTGGTAGCGGGAAACTGGAAGATGAACGGCGACCGCGCAATGGCAAAATCCCTGTGCGCCGATATTGCGCGCGGGGTTGAACAAATCGGCGATGTCGGCGATGTCGGCGAGGTCGAAATCCTACTGTGCCCGCCGCACATACTCATCCCGCCGGTGGTCGACGCCCTCGCCGACACCCCCATCGGCGTCGGCGCGCAGGATGTGGACGCCAACGAAAACGGCGCCTTCACCGGCCAGATTTCCGCCGCCATGATCGCCGACTCCGGCTGCCGCCATGTCATCATCGGCCATTCCGAACGGCGCACCCTCTACGGGGAAACCTCTGAATTGACGGCGCGCAAAACCCGAACTGCCCTGACCGCCGGCCTCAACGCCATCGTCTGCCTCGGCGAAACGCTGGCCGAGCGGCAAGCCGGCACCACCGAAGAAGTGGTCGGTAGGCAGCTGGCGGCGATACTCGACTCAGTCGACGGGGGCGCCGCCGCCTTCGCCGAATCGATCATCGCCTACGAACCGGTATGGGCCATCGGCACCGGCGCCACCGCCACGCCGGCTCAAGCGCAACAAGTGCACGGATTCATCCGCGCCCGCCTCGCCGAGCGGGACGCGCACGCCGCCGGGCAATGCCGCATACTCTACGGCGGTAGCATGAAGCCACAAAACGCGGCGGAATTGCTCGCCCAACCCGACATAGACGGCGGGCTGATTGGCGGCGCCGCCTTGAATCCGGCGGATTTTCTCGCCATCTGCCAAGCCGCCGCGGCCGCAGCCGCCGCCCCTGAATCGCAATCAACCGAAACCCGTGTAACTGCCCAATGCTGACCAACATCCTACTCGTCATACAACTGATCATCGCGCTCGCCATCGTCATACTGGTGCTACTGCAACAGGGCAAGGGCTCGGATATGGGCGCCGCATTCGGCGGCGGCTCCTCCCAGTCTCTGTTCGGCGCGCGCGGCTCGGCCAATTTCCTCAGCCGCGCCACCTCCACGCTGGTAACGGTGTTCTTCCTGATCAGTTTGTCGCTGGCGTACATCTATACCCGCCAGAGCGAATCCATCAGCCTGACCGCCGGAGATTCGGTAATCGATGTGGCTACCACCGAAGCCGATACCCCGCCGCCGCCGGACGATGCGGACTCGGCGGACTCGGTGGTCGAGGAATCCGATGTACCGGCGGTGCCGGAATAACGCGATAACTTGGCGACAACACCCTGCCGAAGTGGTGGAACTGGTAGACACGCTGTCTTGAGGGGGCAGTGGAGCGATCCGTGCGGGTTCGAGTCCCGCCTTCGGCACCACCTTTTATCTTGAATTCTCCGGCGCCGGCCGCGCCCAATATCGGGACGGGGATGCCGCCATCCCATCCGCCTGACACCGGCGACACCGACGACTCTGGCGATTGTGGTGATTTCCCGCGCGCCAACCCGCGATAATCGGGGATAATCGGCAATTTACCGGCCATTTACCCACCATCTACCGGCGTTTTACCGATCCACCCGTGCCCAACTACTCCCGCAACCGCCGCCGCGCCACCCTCGCCCTGCTCGCCGTGCTTGTTCTGGCGATAGCCGCCTGTTCACTCGCCAGCGGGGTAATCTCCAGCGGCTTGTGGGCGGTGGCCACGCGCCTGCCCGATGCCTTCGCGGCGATCCTCTCCCCGCGCTCGGCGGTAGCGGCGGCAGGCACGGACGACCAACTGGTGATGATCCTCGCCGAAATCCGCATACCGCGACTACTCCTCGGCCTCGTGGTCGGCGCCGGGCTGGCCATCTGCGGTGCCGTCATGCAGGGCTTGTTTCGCAATCCCATGGCCGATCCGGGGCTGCTCGGCGTTTCCTCCGGCGCCGCGCTCGGGGCGGTGTTGTCCATCGTGTTGGGCAGTGGGCTGGCGCGCTATCTGGGCGTCTGGCTGCTGCCGGCTCTGGCCTTCGGCGGCGGCCTCGTCAGTTTGTTCGTGGTGCACCGCCTATCGCGCGTGGGCGGCAAAACCGACATCGCCACCATGCTGCTGGCGGGCATCGCCATCAACGCCATCACCGGCGCCCTCATCGGCCTGCTCAGCTACATCGCCAGCGACACCCAACTGCGCGATCTCATCTTCTGGAGCCTCGGCAATCTGGCCATCACCGACTGGAACAAATTGCTGGTGGCGCTGGCCGTCATCTCGCCCGCGCTGTTGCTGCTGCCGAGATACGCCAACGCCCTCAACGCCAATCTGCTGGGGGAAAGCGAGGCCGCCCACCTCGGCATCGAAATGGAAAAGGTGAAACGGCGGTTGATCGTGCTGGTGGCGCTGGTGGTCGGCATTGCCGTCAGCGTGAGCGGCATAATCGGCTTCATCGGCTTGGTGGTGCCGCACCTGATGCGAATCCTCACCGGCCCCGACCACCGCCTGTTGCTGCCGGCCTCGGCGCTGTTCGGCGCCGCCCTGCTGGTCGGGGCGGATGTGGTCGCGCGCGTGGTGGCGGCGCCGGCGGAAATCCCCATCGGCATCATCACCGCCATTCTCGGCGGCCCCTTCTTCCTGTGGTTGCTGGTGAGATTCAACCGCGCCCGCGCCCTCGGCCAATGCTGACGGCGCGCGGCCTCTCGGTGCGCATCGGCGCGCGCGAATTGCTTGGCGATGTGAATGCGCAATTCGCGCCCGGCGAAGTGGTCATGGTGGTCGGTCCCAACGGCGCCGGTAAAACCACCCTGTTGCGCTGCCTGAACGGCGAACTCGCCCCCACCCACGGATATATCGAGCTGACGCGCCGCCCCCTACAACACTGGCCGCGCAACGAACTGGCCCGCGCCCGCGCGGTGCTGCCGCAGCGCTCCACTCTGGATTTCCCGTTCAGCGTAACCGATGTGGTGTTGATGGGGCGGATGCCTCACCGCAGCAGCGATGCGCACAACCGCGCCGTGGCCGCGCAGGTGCTCGAATTGTGCGATTGCGCGCAGCTGGCCGAGCGCGCCTACACCAACCTGTCCGGCGGCGAGCAACAGCGCGTGCAGGCCGCGCGGGTGCTGGCGCAGATATGGGACAACCCAGCAACGGCGGCGGCGGCGGCACCGGCACCGGCGAAAGAACGCTACCTACTGCTGGACGAACCGGTATCCGCTCTCGATCTGAGCCACCGCCACACTCTGCTGGAAGTCTTGAAACGCCTCGCCGCCGAGGAAAAAATCGGCATCATCTGCGCCCTCCACGACCTCAACTTGGTCACCCAATTCGCCGATCGCGTCCTCGTCCTGAAAAACGGCGTGCTGGTGGCGGACGGCGCCCCCGCCGCCGTGTTCACCGAGGCGGCCATCCGCGAGGTATTCGATCTGGCCGTATCCATCCGCCCCCATCCCGACAACCCCGCCGTGCCGCTACTCATCCCCCGATTGCGCGGCTAAGTTGCCAACGCCATCGTGCGCGCGCCGCACCCGATCGATCCCTTCGCACAGCTCGCCAATGCCGAGGATCATGCGGGCGGTGTTGCGGTGCATCGAATCGGCATCGACAAACACGAAACCATCGCCCTGCACCGCCTTCAGCGAAGTCCACTTGCGCCACAAGGCCACATCCGCCGCGCCGCCGCCGCCGCCACCATCGCGCGCGCCGATGACGATGATGTCCGGATTCGCCTGCAACACCGATTCCACGCCCACCTGCGGCGCGATGATGGGCAGGTGGGCGAAGGCGTTGCGCGCGCCGCACAATTCCAGCGCGCGGCTGAGAGCGTGCTCGCCGTTCAAGGTCATCAGCGGCGTCGCCGAGATCTGATAGAACACCGTCTGCACGGCCTCGTTGGCGTAGCGCTCGCGCAGCCGCGCCAGCTCGGCGCGCAGTTCGGCGGCGGGCGGATTCATCCGCTCAGCGCTGGCGGCGAGCAGTGCCAGCTCCTCGATGTTCTCGATGATGTCGGCGAAATTTCGCGGCTCGGAGTAATACACCGGAAAACCCAGCTGGGCAATCTTGCCGAGAGACGCCCGATTGCCCGCGGTTTCCCACGCCACCACCAAATCCGGCGCCAGATCGATCACCGCCTCCAAATTGATGGAAGCGTAACTGCCGCCCACCGAGGGAATTCCCTGCGCCTGCGGCGGATAGTCGCTGTGCTCGGACACCCCGACTATCTTGTCGCCCGCACCGGCGGAAAACAGATTCTCGGTGTTGTGCGGCGACAGGCTGAGTATGCGCTGCGCCGGTTTCAGCAGGGTAACGGTTCGCCCGAAGTCGTCTATGACGCTGATCTGCGCCGACACCGGAACGGAAACGGGCGCGGCAACCAGCGCCGCAATCAGCGCCAGCGCCGCCCCCGTCCGCCGCTTCATCGCCTAGCGCCTCAGCGCCCGCGCGGCGCGTAGCGCAAGGTGGCCATGAAGTTGAGCCCGTCCTGCGGATAGTTGGCCACGGTCTCGTAGTCCTTGTCGAACAGGTTGTCGATCTTCAGGCCGAGGGTCCAATCCGCCGCCACGCGCATTTCCCCGCGCACGCCCACTCGGGCGAAGCCGGGCAGATCGACCCCACCGACATCCTCGCTCTCGCTCTTGGCGTACACATTCGCCCCCACGCGGTGGGCACCGATGCGCCGGCTGACATCGAGGTCGAGAATCTGCCGGGGACGCCGCAGCAACGATTCGCCGCGCCGCGCCGTGCTGCGATCCTGCGCGTCCTGCCAAGTGAGGGCGGCGGCCACATCCCACTGCTCCACGCTTACCGAGCCGCTCCACTCGACTCCGACTATGCGCGCCTCGTCGATATTCACCGGTAGATTGATATTTCCGAATTGGCGATTGGCAATCAAGTCGCGGATTTTCGTCTGATAGACATTGACCGCCCATTTGCCGCGCCCACCGCTGCTGCTGTGGGAATAGCCCACATCGATGCTCCGCGAGGTCTCCGGATCCAGTTCGGGATTGCTGCGATAGGTGGTCGTGCCGAAGGAACTCGAGGGCGCGTACAGCTCGTTGAAAGTCGGCTCCTTGAAGGCGGTGCCGAACGAGGCGGTAATCCGCCCGCCACCGTCAGCGCCCACTTGCCGGCCCCAGGCAACGCTGCCCGTGGTCGCATTGTCGTCATCGCGCAGCGCCAGCTCCATATCGTTGCCGCCGAATTCCGTGCGCAACAGGGCGAACGCGCCGGTGTTGTCGCGCTCATCCTCGACCAACATACTCGGCCGGCTCACCACCAAGTCACTGGCGTAATCCACACCGGCGATGAGTTGGCTGGACTCGCTCAGCTCGAAATTGCCCTGCCAATCGATCTGCTCGCGGGTGGTCGAGATCAAACTGCTTCTCGCCCCGCCGCCACCGAAACTTTCCAGTTCGTCCTCGGATCGCCCGAACAACAACGACCACCCCCATTTCGAGTCCCGGCGCGCCTCCCAAGTCGCCTTGAGACTGCCGGTGCGCGTTCGATGTTCCGATTCGTTGAACCACCCGTCGAATTCGGTGTCGCTGTCGGACTGCAGGAAAGCACCCTCGAGGGACAAACGCTCGCTCGCCGCCCCGCCGCCGCGCACGGAAATGGCGGTATTCTCATAGCCGTCATCGTCGCGCTCGGCTGCGCACCACGAGGCGAGGCAGGTGTCGTAGCCGTCCGTGGAAAAGGCGGACGCGCCCAAGTTGTACCACCCGCTATTCCTACTGCCCCCGCCGCCGCTCACGCCGACATTCACCTTGCGGGCATTGTCGCTGCCCACTGCCAACTCGAGGCGCGGACGCGCTTTTCCGTCCCTGCCGCCTCCGCTCCGGCGGGTGAAAATCTGCACCACTCCACCGATGGCCTCGGAGCCGTACAAACTCGAACGCGGCCCGCGCACCACCTCGATCTTCTCGATCTGCTCCAGCGGCAGATGCTCGAATTGCGTCTGGCCGGTGGTGAGCGAGCCGACCTTCACGCCGTCAATCAACACGAGGACATGATTCGACTCGGTGCCGCGCAAAAACAACGAGGTCTGATTCCCCACCCCGCCGGTACGCGCCAAAGTAATCCCCGGCACCGCCTGCAACGCCTCTTCCACCGTGGCAACCTGCCGTTGCTCGATGACCTCGCGGTCGATCACGCTGACCGGCGCCAGCGTCTCGTCCACCGTTTCGGCGAAGCGGGAGGCGGTGATCAGGATGGTGAGAGGAGCCTCGGAATCCACATCGGATTCCTGAGAAAACCCCGCAGTCGGTTGGATGGAACAAGCCGCGAATACGGCCAATACAGCAGAAGTGCCGATTTTGCTCGGCCAAACAGAATGAGAATGTTTCATGATTAAACTCCCCCGCGCAACCCGCGCAAAAAGAGGTTCGGCGCGACCCGCCCTACGGGCCGCGCGGAAGATCAGGCCGGTCTCCGGACTCATGAGCCGTTGCTGCGCGAGCAACACCGCTGGTTTGCGCCTTCCCATATCCGTGCGGATACAGTGGCATCGAGCAAACCGCGTCTCATCTACCGTTGCGGGGGCAGTACCGGATTGGCCGCGCCCGCCTCGATTTTCGCTGGCGGCGGCGCACCGGTTTCCCGTTTCACTCCCGTGGGAGCACCTGAACTGCCTATACAACACACCCGCCGAGCGGCGGGCAGCGGGATTTCGCCACAATCGATTCCATCCTGTCAATAGGCGGCGGCGGGCGAATTGCCGGGAAATACGCAGTCCCGCCGCCCGCGAAACCGCGATTTCGCGGTTTTTCCGCCAAAATCCGTGATTTCCGGCAAATTTACCCGTCTAGGGCTTGCCAATCGCCGAGAATGGAATATAATGCGCCCCAATACACACATTCCGGCCTGCCAATTCACCGGCCACCAACCCATCAACCGCGAGGGAAATGACCATGCACCGCAATCCGCAAACCACCGGCGTGAAAGTACACACAAACGCACACTTTACCCCCCCCCCCCCCCCCCCCCCCCCCCCCCCCTTCCCGGGCGGGCTGATTCAACGGCGGGCGTGATGAACGCCCGCCGAACGAGCGCCGGACGGGACATCCGTCGTCTCGCGCTGTTGCCGGTTACGCTGATTGGTGCACTCTGCCTGTTTGCCGCCGCGCCCGCCGGGGCGCAACAGGCCATGTTCAGTGGCATTACCGTAACGGCCATCGCGTCCGACAGCACCGAAACCACTATCACCTATTCGCCGGAGTTCCTCAATACTGGGCGAAACAACTACACGGGCACGTATCCTACCGGCACCACCCATATCAAGTTCACGCCAACCTGGAGTGGCAATCAGCCCTACGTTCGAGTAGTGCGTACCGCTGAGAAATACCCTCCTGAAAGCGGTTGGGCATACTGTAATTCTAGGAGTCATAGCCCTCCGAACATAATCCGCAAGAACATAGCAAGTTCGGGCGACAGCGCCACCTTCGATGTCGGCCAATGGTTCGGGGTCGTTCATGGTCGGCAGGGTGGTGGTTTCGTCTGGCACTGTTTCCAGCTGACGGCGCCGTCGTCCAACAACGCCCCCACATTCGCCTCTTCCTCGTATTCCCGCAGCGTGCCCGAGAACTCGGCGGCGAATACCAATGTCGGCGCCGTGATTCCGGCGGCCACCGACACGGACAGCGACCCCCTGACTTACTCGATGGAGGGCACCGATGCGTCCTCATTCAATTTCAATGCCTCGACTCGGCAGATCACGACCAAGAATGGCGTTACCTACGACCACGAGGCGAAGGCGAGCTACTCGGTAACCATCAAGGTAACCGACGGCACCGCCAGCGCCACCACGACGGTCACCATCACCCTCACCGATGTGGCCGAACCGCCCGCCAAACCCACAGCACCGTCCTTGATATCCGCCATGAGCACGAGTCTGGACATGGGGTGGAGCGCGCCGACCAACACCGGCAAACCGGCCATCACCAGCTACGACCTGCAATACCGAGCCGGCACCAGCGGCACTTGGAACAACGGCCCTCAGGACGAGACCACCACCACGGCAGAAATATCCGGCCTGACGGCGAGCACATCCTACCAAGTACGAGTACGCGCCACCAACGCCGAGGGAGACAGCCCCTGGTCCGACCCCGGCACAGCCAGCACCAGCGCGGCAACGCAATCCAACAACGCCAATCTGAGCGCCCTGACCGCCGCCGGTAGCACCAGCTCGGGGGGCACTTTCACGGCATTTTCCATCGGCACCTTCGCCTCCGCCACCATCGCCTACTCGGCAAACGTGGCCAACACCATCACCCATGTAAAACTGACGCCCACCAGAGCGCAAGCCTCCGCCACCATCAAGGTCGGCAAGAGCGGTAGTCTGACGGCAGTGAACAGCGGCTCGGCGAGCACCGCCATCAGCCTATCCACGGGCGCCAACGCCATTTTGGTCGAGGTAACCGCCCAAGATTCCACCAAGAAAACCTACACGGTAACCATAACCAGAGCGGCGGCCAACAACGCCCCCACATTCGCCTCCTCCTCGTATTCCCGCAGCGTGCCCGAGAACTCGGCAGCGAATACCAATGTCGGCGCCGTGATTCCGGCGGCCACCGACACGGACAGCGACCCCCTGACTTACTCGATGGAGGGCACCGATGCGTCCTCATTCAATTTCAATGCCTCGACTCGGCAGATCACGACCAAGAATGGCGTTACCTACGACCACGAGGCGAAGGCGAGCTACTCGGTAACCATCAAGGTAACCGACGGCACCGCCAGCGCCACCACGACGGTCACCATCACCCTCACCGATGTGGCCGAGCCGCCCGCCAAGCCTTCGGCGCCGACGGTATCCGGAGGATCGACCACCAGCCTGAGCGTAAGTTGGAGCGCACCGACCAACACCGGCAAACCGGCCATCACCAGTTACGACCTGCGCTATCGGGTCGGCACCAGCGGCAACTGGAGCAACGGCCCGCAGAACGAGACCGGCACCACGGCAACCATATCGAGCCTGACGGCGGGTACTTCCTATCAGGTGCAAGTACGCGCCACCAACGCCGAGGGCGACGGCGCCTGGTCCGACGCCGGCACGGGCAGCACCAACACGGAAACCAACAACGCCCCCACATTCGCCGCTGCCTCGTATTCCCGCAGCGTAGCCGAGAACACGGCTGCCAACACCAACATCGGCGATGCGATTCCGGCGGCCACCGATGCAGACACCGGCGACACGCTGGTTTACACCATGGAGGGAGCCGATGCCAACTCATTCTCGTTCGACGCCTCGTCTCGGCGGATCAAGACCAAGCAGGGCGTCAGTTATGACCACGAGGCCAAGGCGAGCTACTCGGTAACCATCAAGGTAAGCGACGGCACCGCCAGCGACACGGTAACGGTAACTATCTCCATCACCGATGTGGCCGAACCGCCCGCCAAGCCCGAGGTGCCGACGGTTTCCGCCGCCTCGACCACGAGTTTGAGCGTGAGTTGGAACGCGCCAAGCAACACCGGCAAACCGGCCATCACCGGCTACGACCTGCGCTATCGAGCCGGTAGCAGCGGCAACTGGAGCAACGGCCCTCAGAATCAAACCGCAACCACGGCGACCATATCGAGCCTGACGGCGAGCACGTCCTACCAAGTACAGGTACGCGCAACCAACGCCGAGGGCGACGGCCCCTGGTCCGACGCCGGCACGGCCAGCACCAACACCTCGGCCACCCCCACGCAAGACCTCTCGGTAACGCTGACGGCTACGCAGACTTCTTTGACGGAAGGCTCGGGCGATCAGGCAATCATCACGGCAACGCTTTCGGCGGCGCCGACGGTAGACCTATCGATACCGATAACGCTAATTTTGAACACGGCTGAGGAGGGCGACTTCACAGGCGACTTCACAGGTGGAACCGGTAAGTTCGATTTCCCCATTGGCGTCGTCGCGGCCAGCATAATTATCGGCCAGGTGCAGGACACCGACACCGATGACGAGACCCTCACCCTAACCCTCGGCACCCTGCCTTCGGGGATAGTCGCCGGAGAGGTTACCTCGCTGACGATTACCATCACCGACACCACCCCCAGCGTGCGTTTCAGCGCCACCTCCATACGCCTCAACGAAGGGACAACGACCACCTATACGGCGCGGCTGAGCGCACAGCCTTCGGCCACGGTTACCCTCGCGCTGGCTTCCCGCGCGGCGAATACCGGAAACGACATCGCCGACAAGTTGGGCGTTGCGCCGAATAATCTGGTTTTCACCACGAGCAACTGGAGCACGCCGCAACCCGTTACCCTCACCGCACCAACCGATGCGGACTCCGACCACGATGAACTACACCTGCTCTATGGAATCTCCGGCGACAGCGACTACGAGGGATTGCCGGTGGACGCACGCACGGTCAAGGTATTGGTGGTGGACAATGCCGGCTCGCCCTTCCCCACGGCAACCCTAGAGGCTACGCCGAATCCGGTGGCGGAGGGTAGCCCGCTGACGGTAACGGTGAGTTTGTCGGGGCCGGTGTCCACGGGCACCTATACAGACATCCCGATAACGGTCACCACAGGCACCGCGGAAGCCGCCGACCTCGGCACGCTGACTTCCATCCGCATCGCCGCCGGAGCGAGTGAAGGCACGGGCACGCTGACCACGGCGCAGGACGATGACGACTACGAAGACGAAACGTTCACGGTTTCCCTCGGCGAACTGCCCCTTACGATAACCAGAGGCGACCCGGCTTCGGTGGATGTGGTCATCGAGGATAACGACACGCGCACCACCCCGACCACGCCAACCACCCCCACGGTATCGCTGTCGGCCTCGCCCAATCGGGTGCGCAAGGGCGAGGCGGTTACGGTTACTGTGCGGTTGTCGGCGGCGTTGACCAGCCCGGTAACCATCCCTATCAATTTGGGCTCGAACACGGACACGGCTACTTCGCCCGACCACTACACCTACGACAACACCCTCACCAACCCCGGCATCACCATCGCCGCCAATGCCACCACCGGCACGGCCACCCTCACCATCACCCCGCCCAGCGATACCGATACTGAGGCCGATACCACCCCCCGCCGCTCCTTCACCGTGGCGTTGGGGTCGTTGCCGTCCGAGGTAGCGGAGGGCCGGCCGAGACAGGTAGTGGTTACCATCGTATCGGGCACGCCGATGGAGCAGGTGAATCAGGCGGTACTGCCCGAAGTGGCGCGCGCCGTGGCCGGACGGGTGGGCGGCGCCATTTCCGCGCGGGTCGGGCAGGTATTGAATGGGAGTGGGATTGGAACGAGCGGCGTCTCGGCCAGTCTCGGCGGCGAGAATACTTTGGCAGGCGCACTCGTTACCCACGCCCCGAACCTGTTGAACGGCCACCGCCCAATGCGCGACTTGCTGCACGACTCCGACTTCGTCCTGCCATTGAATGGCGACGGCAGCGGTGGCGGCTCGTCTTCGCTATCCCTATGGGGCGGCGGCAAATACACCAATCTTTCCGGCGAAAACGCCGAACAATCGTTCGACGGCAGTCTACAAGGCGCCCAACTCGGCGTGGACGCGAAATTGGGCGAAAATCTGCTGGCTGGCTTGGCGCTGTCGTGGAGCCAAGGCGCCTTCGACTACGCGGACGGCAGTAGCGCGGGCGCAGGCACCGGCGACTACGAGATCGACCTGATCAGCCTACACCCCTACTTCGGCGGGCGCACCGGCTCGCTACAATGGTGGGCCACCGCCGGCTACGGCAACGGCGAGGTGGAAATCAGCCCCGATGACGGCGTTGCTTCGACCAATGATGTAACCCTGCAAACTCTGAGCGCAGGCGGTAGTGGCCAAGTGTGGGCAGATGAAACCGGCGCTCACATTCGCCTCAAGGGAGAGTTCACGCAAACCGAAATGGAAATCGAGGAAAGTGCCGAACAACCGGATTCCCTCACCGTGAGCGCCACCCTCATCCGCCTCGCGCTGGAAGCACGCCGCACCCAATCCTTGAGCAACGGCAGATCGCTAACCCCATCCCTATCCCTCGGCGCCCGCCACGACGGCGGAGACGGCAACACCGGCACCGGCGCGGAAATGCACGGCAGCGTGCTCTACGACAACCCACGCACGGGGGTGAGCGCATCCGTCGCCATGCACACCCTGCTCGGTCGCAGCGACTACGAGGAATGGGGGATTATGGGCATGGTACGCCTAGCGGCAGGCGCCGATGGGCAGGGCCTGTCCTTCGAAATGAGCCCCGCCTACGGCAATAGCGGCGGCGCGGATGCGAGCGGTAGCGGCAACGGGCGAATCTGGTCGAACGGCCTACGCGAGGATGCCGCCCCCATCGCCCGCGATGCCGGCGGGCGGCTGGAAATGCGCTTAGGCTACGGCCTGTCGGCCCCCGGCGAGCGAGACGGCCTGCTGACTCCGTGGAGCGGCATGACCTTGCACGATAACGGCAGACGCTATCGCCTAGGGCTGGATTGGGCGACCGGCGGATCGTTCACCTTGCGCCTGCACGGAGAACGGCGGGAGACGGCGGGCGCGGATGCCGAACACGCGGTCTTGCTGAAGGGCGAGGCGAGATTCTGATCTTCCATGGGCGGCGGGTGGCGTTGGTAGCGCCCGCCGCCCACCCTCCTTTTTTTCGCGCGCGCAATTAGTTGACACCGCCCTACGGGGCGGGTACTCTGCGGTTGGGCGCTTGAGACATTGCGGACCATCTGGGAAGAATTCCACCGGGGGGGGCCGACCCCGCAAGCGCCCACTACATCTCTCTCTACAAAGTTTCTCTATGCCTTCGGGCGGCACTGTGTAGTTGGTGTTCCCGCGCCCGCCGGAAATGCACCAACAACACCTCCCCATCATCCCGCGTCTTCTTCCAAGCCGCCGCCCACCACTGCCCCTCACCATCCTGCGCGAACCCGATTCGATGGGTATCGCTCTGCCGGTAGATATGCCCGCCGTCCACAATCCGTTGCACCATCGCATAATCCGCCGGTTCGATTTCCGGGTGTGCGCCCTTCTGCTTGCCGATGGTGTAGCCTGAAAGCGTTACCACCCGCTGGAAAGTACCCATATCCGCCCGCAAATCCGCCGCCATCACCCCGACGGGAACGCGCAACCGATCCTGCTTTTTCGGCAGCGGCTGCGCCCGCTCCACCGCCGTCAACGCCTTCTGCCGCTTGTATACCCGCGCAAACTCCACCCCGCCCAGATACGCGGCAACCCGCCGCCGAGTGATCGTCCCCGACCTGAAACTGGCCGACCTGATCATTTGTCGCCTCCTTGCACCACTTTCAAATCATCCGGAGTCTGGAATGTATGGGCATCGTACAGTCGGTTGACAGTGCCCCTACGGGGGGGTATCCTGCCACTAGGCGCTTGAGACATTCGACAGAACCGGAAAGCATTCCGCCGGGGAGGTGGTCGACCCCGCAAGCGCCACTACCTTCTCTTTAGCGGCTTGCCGTATTTATCCTCGGCCGCCGCAAGTCGCTGATCTCGCGACCTGTACAGGTTCAACAGCAACATCTCGCCATCATCCTGCGTTCGCTTCCAAGCCGCCTCCCACAATCGCCCCTCGTCATCCTGCGCGAAACCAAGTCGGTGGGTTTCGCTCTGCCGGTAGACGTGATCGCCGTCCACAATCCGTTGCACCATCGCATAATCCGCCGGTTTGACTTCCGAGTGCGATCCCTTCTGCTTGCCGATGGTGTAGCCGGATAGCGACAGCACCGATCGGCGCGTCCCCATATCCGCCTGCAAATCATCGGGGATTACCCCCACCGGCACGCGCAATTTGTCCTGCTGTTGGGGGATCTTCTGCTTGCGCTGGGCTCGAGGTAGCACCTTCTGCTTTTTGTACGCCCGCGCAAACTCCACCCCGTCCAGATACGCGGCAATCCGCCACCGAGTGATCGTCCCCGACCTGAAACCTGCCAACCTGACCATTTGTCGCCTCCTTACGCCATTTTCAAACCATCCGGAGTCCGGAATGTATGGGCATCGTACACCCCCTTGACACCTCCCGCCCAGCGCTGGCATAGTCCAGCAACTGACTGAAATCAGTGCCCATTGGGGCCGGTAGGTCCACCGACCCACGAACGAGTCCAGGGCGCCGGTAGCGCGGTGGCGTTGCCGGCTTTTATTTTGTCTTGGTGTAGACAAGTTCTCCCAAACGCACGCTACGGTTGAGGTAGCCGAGCCAATCATCCTTATCTGTCGCTGGAAATCCGGTAACCATCTCCCCACTCGAACACCGCCAGCGTCGGCAACATCCTCTCCGCCTCCTGCCAAACCTTCACATAGCGCCGCTTGACCACCGCCTTGCGTTTGCGATCCGCGGTCGTGATGTACTCGGCATTCACCCAAATTTCGTCCGGATCGACAATCGTCCGCGCCACCGCCCGCATATACCGCCCGCGTCCGCGCTTATTGATCTTATTCTCCCTCTTGCGCCGCGACAAAACGCCTCCTCCCCCATCCGCAATCGCAATCCCATCGTGTCATGGAAAATCGGCTCCTGCGCCCCAACGCCGAGCGCCAGATAAAACGCCTGCAAATACTCGTAATCGGACAACCCTTCGCCCAACAACAACTTCCGCCGAAATGCCTCCGGCCTGAACCACGCCGTTTCAATCACTTGTCGCCTCCTGCGCCGTTTGCAATGGCTGTCCTTTGGATTACCGCAAAGAATACAACACGCGCCGACTCCACGCCTCAGTGCAATTCATCGCGGAAAACCATCCAGAGTCCGTAATGTATGGGCATCGTACAGCCGGTTGACACTGCCCCTGCGGGGGGGGTATTGTTCGGTTGGCGCTTGAGACATTCGATGAACCGGAAAGCATTCCGCCGGGGGGGTGGTCGGCCCCGCAAGCGCCACTACCTTCTCTTTAGTGGCTTGCCGTATTTTTCCTCGGCCGCCGCAAGACGCCGGGCTCGCGACCTGTGCAGGTTTAGCAATAACACCTCCCCATCATCCTGCGTCCGCTTCCAAGTCGCTTGCCACAGTTTCCCCTCGTCATCCTGCGCGAACCCGATTCGGTGGGTATCGCTCTGCCGGTAGACGTGATCGCCGTCCACAATCCGTTGCACCAGGGCGTAATCCGCCGGTTTGATTTCCGGGTGCGACCCCTTCTGCTTGCCGATGGTGTAGCCGGATAGCGACAGCACCGGTCGGCGCGTCCCCATAGCCGCCTGCAAATCATCGGGGATTACCCCCACCGGCACGCGCAATTTGTCTTGCTGTTGGGGGAGTTTCTGCTGGCGCTGAACTTTGGGTAGCGCCTTTTGCTTTTTGTACGCCCGCGCAAACTCCACCCCGCCCAGATACTCGGCAATTCGCTGCCGAGTGATCGCCCCCGTCCTGAAATCTGCCAACCTGATCATTTGTTGCCTCCTGCGCCGTTTGCAATCTGCAATCGCTTTGTTCGAGATTACCGCAAAGAATAACAACGCGGCCGACCATCGCGCGAAAAACTGGTACAGTTGGCGGGCGGGGTTCGTGGGGAACGCCGCGCCGTTGTCGCCTCACCTCGGTTCGTAGCGGTATTCGCGGCGGCGGCAATCCGATGAATTTTCCGAAAACCGGAGGCCACAACATGAACCCCAACCGATATTCCCTACTCGCCGCCCTGCTCGGCATTGCGTTGCTCGTCGCCCCACTCTCCCAGTCTCTGGCGGAAACTCTGGCGGGCGGCACTTGGATCAACAAGAGTTACGACATCCACGGCAGCTGGAAAATCGTCGCCCGCGACGACGCCCGCTACATCGTCTTCGACGAAGATTTCAAAACCCGCCGCGGCCCGGACTTGAAGGTCTACCTGTCCACGCGCACCGTCGCCGAGGTGAGCGACCGCACAGTTGCCGCCAGCTCCATCGAGATCGCCCCGCTGCAATCCCGCAAGGGCGCGCAGGAGTACGAAATTCCCGAGGACTTGGATTTGGCCGATTACCGCTCCCTGCTGATTCACTGCAAGAAGTACTCACACCTGTGGGGCGGCGGCGATCTCGACCCCCTTGATCCCTGAGATTATGGCCGCTCCCCCGAGGTCGTGGCCGCGCGGATAAAGCCCTGCCCGCCATGAAGTATCTGCCGCTGCACCATGATTTCGCCGGGCGGCATTGTCTCGTCATCGGCGGCGGCACGGTCGCCCTGCGGCGCGCTCGGCGGATCATCGAGGCCGGCGGGCGGGTGGATGTGATCGCCGCCGAGGTGGGTGAGGAACTGGCGCAACGGGTTGTCGCGAACGGCGGCGCGATCGCCCGCCGCCGCTATGCGCCGGGGGACGCCGATGGCCGCTATGCGCTGGTGGTGGCGGCCACGGACGATCGCGCGGTCAATCGGCGAGTGGCCGAGGAGGCGCGGCGCAACGGGGTTGCGGTGAATGTGGCCACGGACGCCGCGCTCGGCGATGTGCTCTTCCCCCTGACCATCGAGCGCGATCCGATCACCATCAGCGTGGCCAGCGGCGCCGCCTCGCCGACCCTGACGCGGCTGCTGGGCAATCGCATAGACGCCCTGATACCCAGCGGCTACGGCGAATTGGCGCGTCTGGTGGGGCGGTTTCGCCGACAGGCCAAGGCGAAGATCGCGGACACCGCCGCGCGCATTCGCTTCTGGGAAAACATCCTGCAAGGGGTGGTCGCCGAAAGCGTCTTTTCCGGCAAGGGCGAGGAGGCGGAGCGGCTGTTGGTGCAGGCGCTGGAATCGTCGGCGCCGGAGGAGGCTCAGCCGATCGGCGAGGTGTATTTGATCGGCGCCGGCCCCGGCGATCCGGATTTGCTCACCCTGCGCGCCTTTCGGCTGTTGCAGCAGGCGGATGTGGTGTTGTACGACCGGCTGGTCGCGCCGGAAATTCTGCAGCGGCTACACGCCGACACCGAGCTGGTGTATGTGGGCAAGCGGCGCGCCGATCATTCCGTGCCCCAACGCAATATCAACCAAATGCTCATCGACCATGCCCGCGCGGGGCGGCGGGTGGCGCGGCTCAAGGGCGGCGATCCGTTCATCTTCGGGCGCGGCGGGGAGGAGATCGGCGAACTGGCGGAGGAGGGGATTCCCTTTCAGGTGATCCCCGGCATCACCGCCGCCAACGGCTGCGCCTGCTATGCCGGCATCCCGTTGACGCACCGCGACCACGCCCAATCGGTTCGCTTCGTCACCGGCCAGCTGCGAGACGGCAGCGTCGATCTCGACTGGGAGAACCTGATCGCGCCGAAACAGACGCTGGTGTTCTACATGAGCCTGCAGGGCCTGCCCCTCATCTGCGAAAACCTGCTGCGCTGCGGCTTGGCGGCCAACCTACCGGTGGCGCTCATCGAAAAGGGCACCACCCTGCGGCAGAAAGTGTATGTCAGCACGCTGGGGGGGATGCGGGCGGTGCTGGATGAACGGGATATTCGCGCGCCGACCATTTTCATCGTCGGCTCGGTGGTGTCTCTGCACCACACTCTGGGATGGTTTCAGGGACAGGAGCGGTAGCGGGCTAGTCGCCCGAATGTTCTTCCCCCTCCAACGGCACCACGATCAACACCGCGCCGTCGCAGCCGACCGCCTTGACGCTTTCCCCTTTGGGCAACTCCGAGCCCTTGACCTGCCAGCGGGTGTCGTCCACGGAAATTTTCCCGTAGCCGTTCTCGATGGCCTCGGTGAGGGTGAACACCCGCCCGACATATTGCTGCGCCCGGCGGTTCAGGTGGGGCAGATCGGATTTGGGCTGCTTGTTCACCAGATAGCGCCGCGACAGCCAGATGCTGACCACCGACAGGAGGGAAAACAACAGGCATTGGATCTGCCAATTCATCTCTGGAAACAGGTAGGCCGCCGCCGCGGCAACCAACGCGGACACGCCGAGCCACAGGAAGAAGGTGGTGAGCGTGACCAGTTCGACCACCAGCATGGCCAATCCCAGTATCAACCAGAACCAGTAAGTCAGCACGACGACGGGCGACACGGGCGCGGGCGGGTACCGACTGCTAGAACTCGCTCGGCGGCTGCTTGGCCGGCGGGTCGGGCTGCTCGCTCCTACCGAAGGAATCCTTGACCAATTCGCCGATGCCGCCGAGGGAGCCGAGCAGGTTGGTCGCTTCGATGGGCAGGAAGATGACCTTCTGGTTGGACGAGGTGCCGAGCGCCTGAAGCGCCTCGATGTACTTGGTGGCGACGAAATAGTTCACCGCCTTGACATCCCCGGCGGCGATGGCGGTGGACACCATGCGCGTGGCCTCGGCCTCCGCCTGCGCCAGCCGCTCGCGCGCTTCGGCCTGTCGGAAGGCCGCCTCCTTCTCGCCCTCGGCGTCGAGAATCACCGCCTGCTTTTCGCCCTCGGCGCGCAGTATTTCCGCCTGTCGGCTGCCCTCGGATTCGAGGATGGTGGCGCGCTTGTCGCGCTCCGCCTTCATCTGCCGCGCCATGGCGTCCACCAAGTCTTTGGGCGGGCTGATGTCCTTGATCTCGATTCTCGTCACCTTGATGCCCCACGGCGTGGTGGCGGCATCGACCACATGCAGCAGGGCGGCGTTGATGGCGTCGCGCTTGGACAACGACTCGTCCAAGTCCATGGAGCCGAGCACGGTGCGGATGTTGGTCATGGTCAGGTTGAGCACGGCATTTTCCAGATTGCTGACCTCGTAACTGGCCTTGCCCGCATCGAGCGCCTGATAGAACACCACGCCGTCCACCTTGACCACCGCGTTGTCCTTGGTGATCACTTCCTGAGAGGGCACTTCCAGCACCCGCTCCATCATGTTCACTCTGGCGCCCACCACATCAATGAACGGGATGATGATGTGGAATCCCGGACGCAGGGCTCTGGTAAAGCGCCCCATGCGCTCGACCGTGTATTCATACCCCTGATTGACGATCACCACGCCCTTGAAGACGATGAGCACGGCGGCCACGATCAGGATTATCGAAAAGTATGTCATTCCCAGCATGATGGTCTCCTCGTTGAAGTTGCGGCGATTGTACACCACGCCTCGGCGCGGCTAGAACGGCAGGCGCAAATCCCCCCGCACGGCGAGCAGCAGGCGGCGGAAGCGAGATTGTAGTTCCTGCAGTTGGCGGCGATCACCGGCCTCGAAGCGCATGATCAGCGCCGGTGTGGTGTTGGAGGCGCGGATCAGGCCGAAGCCGTGGTCGAAGTCCACGCGAATGCCGTCCAGCGTGTTGACCACGCCGTCGTCGAAATGCGCCTCGGTTTTGCTGATCGCGATCAGCTCCGCGACCAATTCCTGCGGCTCGCCTTCCGCCATTTCCAGCCGCAATTCCGGCGTGTTGCAGGTGTCCGGCAGGGCGGCGAACACCTCGGCGGGGGGACGATCATCCGCCGCCAGCAGTTCGCACAATCGGGCTCCGGCGTAGACGGCGTCGTCGAATCCGCCCCAGCGGTCGTTGAAAAACAGGTGGCCGCTCATCTCGCCGGCGAAGGCGGCGCCGGTTTCCCGCAGTTTGTTCTTGATGAAGGAGTGGCCGGTCTTGCACAGGGTGGCGATGCCGCCGCGCGCCTCGATGGCCTGCGGCAGCAGCCGGGTGCATTTCACATCGAAGACGATCTCGGCGCCGGGGCGGGCGCGCAGGATGCTCTCTGCGAACAACAACATCTGGCGATCCGGCCAGATGATGTCGCCGCCGTCGTCGCCACCGCCGCCCGCGCATACCACGCCGAGACGGTCGCCGTCGCCGTCGAAGGCTAGGCCGAAGTCGGCGCGGTGTCGCCGTACCGCGGCGCGCAGGTCGGCGAGATTTTCCGCGCAACTCGGGTCGGGATGGTGGTTGGGGAAGGTGCCGTCCACCTCGCAGTACAGCTCGACCACCTCGCAGCCGATGGCGGCAAACACCTCCGGCGCCACCACTCCGGCGACGCCGTTGCCGCAGTCGATGACCACCTTGAGGGGCTTGGCGAGGCGGATGTCCTCGACGATTCCCCGCCGATACGCCGCGAGCGCGTCTTCGTGGCGCAATGTGCCGGGGCGACCGGCAGTGGCGGTGGCGGCGGCGGCGGATGATTCACCGGTGATCACCCGTTGCTTGATCTCCTGTATGGCCTCGTCGGCCAACGTGCTGCCGTCCAGCATCATCTTCAGGCCGTTGTATTGCGGCGGATTGTGGCTGGCGGTAACCTGTACGCCGCTGCCGTCGGCGGCGATGCGGTGGCAGGCGAAATACAGAGTCGGCGTCGGCACCATGCCGATGTCGATCACATCGCAGCCGCCCGCCAACAGGCCGCCGATGAGCGCGTCGGCGATCTGCGGCCCGCTCAGGCGGCCATCCCGCCCGACCACGAATTCGCCGACGCCTCGCGCCACTGCCTCGGCGGCCAGCGCGCCGCCGATGCGCCGCGTCAGGGACGGAGTCAGGGCGCTCTCGACTACGCCGCGAATGTCGTAGGCGCGGAATATGTGGTCTGGGAAGGTCATGGCCCAGCGAGGGGCGGCGGGCGCGGCCGGCTAGCGCGCCTTGTGGATGGCGCGCCGATCCACCGCCAGCGCGGCTTCGTGGACGGCTTCGGACAGGGTGGGATGGGCGTGAATGGTGCGCGCCAGATCTTCCGAACTGGCGCGGTATTCCATCGCCAACACGCATTCGGCGATCAATTCGGACACCTGCGAGCCGATCAAATGCACCCCCAGCAGCCGGTCGGTATGCGCGTGGGCGATCATCTTGACCATGCCGTGCGGCTCGTTCATGGCGAGGGCGCGACCGGTGGCGGCGAATGGGAACGATCCGGTGCGCATCGGGACGCCCTCGGCCTTCAAGCGGTTTTCGCTGTGGCCGACCCAAGCGATTTCCGGAGCTGTGTAGATCACCCAGGGAACCGTGTTGAAGTCAACATGGCCGATGGCGGGATCGGCGTCGGGACCGGCGGCAATGCGCTCGGCCACCGCCACGCCCTCCTCGGACCCCTTGTGCGCCAGCATGGGCCCACGCACGGCGTCGCCGACCGCCCAAACATTTTCCATTCCGGTACGGCAGTTGGCATCGACCTCGATGAAACCGCGAGCGTCCACGGTTACGCCGCATTCGGGCGCGAGTAATCCGGCGGTGGCGGGGCGGCGCCCCACGGCGACGATGAGGCGTTCCACAGTCAGCGTGTGTTCCGCACCCTGTTGCCGATAGGTAACCTGCAATCCGTCCGCCGACGCCTGCGCTTTTTGCACTTCGGCGCCGAGGCGGATGTCCAGCCCCTGAAGTTTGAATTGGCGAGCGGCTTCCCGCGCGATGTGGTGGTCGGCGGCGGGGAGGAATTCGTCCAGCGCCTCGAGCAGGATGACGCGCGAGCCGAGCCGATTCCACACGCTGCCCAGCTCCAGCCCGATGACGCCGGCGCCGACTATGCCCAGCGTGGCGGGGGCGCGCGCGAAGGCGAGGGCGTCGGTGGAATCGACCACCGATTGGTGGTCGAAGGGCAGGTCGGGCAGTTCGATGGGCGTCGATCCCGGCGCCAGAATGATGTGGGTGGCGTGCAGGCGGCGAGGCGGGGCGGCGGAATTGGCGGGATCGGCGGCGGGATCGCGTACCGAGATGGTGCGATCTTTCTCGAGGGTGCCCCGGCCGTGGATGGAGGCGATCCGGTTGGCCTTGAACAGCTGCGCGATGCCGCCGGTCAGTTTGCCGACGATTTCATCCTTGCGCGCCAGCATTTTGCCCACATCCATGGTGGCGTTGTCGATGGAAATGCCGTGCTGGGCGAATTGATGGTTGACGCGCGCGAACTGCTCGGAGGAATCGAGCAGCGCCTTGGAGGGGATGCAACCCACATTGAGGCAGGTGCCGCCGAGGGACGGCTTGCCGCGCGCGTCCACGCGATCGTCGATGCAGGCGGTGGTCAAGCCCAGCTGGGCGCAGCGGATCGCCGCCACATAGCCCGCCGGCCCGCCGCCGACCACGACTACATCGTAGGATTCGGCCATGCTGGATTTTTTCCCCAAGTGTCCCCGCCGTATCCCCGCTGCTCAGAGGTGCAGCAACATGCGCGCCGGATCTTCCAGCTGCTCCTTGATGGCGACCACGAAGCGCACCGCCTCCTGACCGTCGATGATGCGGTGGTCGTAGGAAAGGGCGAGGTACATCATCGGGCGAATCACCACCTGCCCGTCCTCCGCCACCGGGCGCTGCTCGATTGCGTGCATACCGAGAATCGCGCTCTGCGGCGGGTTGACGATGGGGGTGGACAGGAGGGAACCGAAAACGCCGCCGTTGGTGATGGTGAATGTGCCGCCGGCGAGGTCTTCGAGGGCGATCTTGCCGTCTCGGGCGCGGCTGCCGAATTCGCGGATTTGCGCTTCGATTTCGGCAAAATCCAAACTCGCGCAGTCGCGCAGGATGGGCACCACCAATCCCCGAGGGGAGGACACGGCGATGCCGATGTCGTGGTAGTTGCGGTGCACGATTTCGTTGCCGTCTATGGATGCGTTCACCACCGGGAAACGTTGCAATGCCGCCACGCTGGCCTTGACGAAAAACGACATGAAACCGAGGCGCGCGCCGTGGGTTTTCTCGAACGCCTCGCCGTGGCGGGCGCGCAAATCCATCACCGGCTGCATGTTCACTTGGTTGAAGGTGGTCAGTAGCGCGGCATTTTGCTGGGCTTCCAGCAGACGGTTCGCTATGGTGCGGCGCAAGCGGCTCATTTGCTCGCGGGTTTCCGCCCGTTCCGCGACCGCGGCCGGCGGCGCCGACGCCGACGCGGTTGGGGGCGTGGCCGCGGGCGGGCGATCCGGAGCCACCTGATCGCCGATGAAGTTGAGAATATCCTCCTTGGTAATTCGTCCGCCGCGTCCGCTGCCTTCGATTTCCGCCGGATTCAGCCCGTGTTCCGCCACCAGTTTGCGCGCCGCCGGGCTAAGCGGATGGTCTTTCTCCGCCGCCGGCTGCTCTTCGGCAGCGGCGACGGCGGCGGTGGCAGGGCTTTCGTCCGCCTCGGCGGGCGGTGCGCCGCGCGCCTCGAATTTGGCGAGAACCTCTCCCGCGGTAACCGTGTCGCCCGGCTGCCGGAGTATCTCGGCGAGCACGCCGTCTTCGGGCGCGGACACTTCGAGGACGATTTTGTCGGTTTCCACCTCCACCAGAATTTCATCTCTGGCGAAGTGTTCGCCGAGCGGTTTCTTCCAATCCAGCAACATCGCGTCGGCGACGGATTCGGGCAGGACGGGCACGGTGATTTCAATCGGCATGACGATTCCTCCTATTTCAGCTTCGGTTCGCGGTTCGGGTTCGGTGTGTTCGTGGTGGGCGCGAGAGCCTGATCGATCAGGCGCTGTTGCTGCTCGAGGTGCAGCTTGTAATAGCCGACTGCCGGCGACGGCGACGCCTCCCGGCCCACATAGCGCGCGGCGCGATTGCCCAACGCCGCCTGCAGATAGTGCGCGATCTGATGCCACGCCCCCTGATTCTTCGGCTCTTCCTGACACCATACCACCTCGGCGTCGGCATAGCGGCTCATCTCCCGCTGCAAACTCTCGGTGGGGAACGGATACAGTTGTTCGATGCGCAGGAGGGCGATGTCGGTGATGTTGCGGCGGCGGCGCTCGGCCAGCAGGTCGTAGTACACCTTGCCGCCGCACAACACCACGCGCGCGACCTGATTCGAGTCGAGGTCATCGATCTCGCCGAGCACGGCGCGGAATTGCCCGTGGCTCAGATCTTTCGGAGTGGAGACGGCCAGCTTGTGGCGCAGCAGGCTTTTCGGCGTCATCACGATGAGCGGGCGGCGCAGCGGACCGAGTATCTGGCGGCGCAGCAGATGGAACAGCTGCGCCGGCGTGGTGGGCATGCACACCTGCATGTTCGCTCCGGCGCACAGTTGCAGGAAGCGTTCCAATCTCGCCGAGGAGTGTTCCGGGCCCTGACCCTCCAGTCCGTGAGGCAGAAACAGGGTCAAGCCGCACACCCGCGACCACTTGGCCTGCCCGCTGCTGATGAATTGGTCGATGACCACCTGAGCGCCGTTGACGAAGTCGCCGAATTGGGCTTCCCAGATGACCAGCGTGCGCGGCTCGGTGGTGGCGTAGCCGTATTCGAATGCCAGCACCGCCTCCTCGGACAGGAACGAGTTGATCACCAGATACTTGCCGCTGCCGTTGCCGCCGAGGTGCTGCATGGGGATGTGGGTGCGTGCTTGCGACTGATCGTGCAGGGTCACATGGCGATGGGAGAAGGTGCCGCGGCCGGCGTCCTGACCCGACAGGCGAACATCGTAGCCGTCCTCGAGTATGGTGGCGTAGGCGAGCAATTCGGCGCAGCCCCAATCCATCGGTATTTCGCCCTCGGCCATGGCGATGCGATCGTTCAACACCTTTTGCACGCGCGGATGGACCGTGAAGTCGTGCGGCGCCTCGGCCAATTTGCGCGCCAGTTGCGGCAGCACCGCCGGATCGACCGTGGTGGCCACCTCGTCATCCCAGTCGGCGGCCAGATGGGGCGTCCAATCGACCATGCGAGATGCCTTGTCCGGGTCGATCACCTGCCCGGCCACCACGTGGCCGTCGTCCAGCTGGCGGCGGTAGGCGTCGATCATCTCCTGCGCCTCGCCGGCGCGGATCACGCCCTGCTCCACCAGTTTGTCGGCGTAGATTTGCCGGGGGGTTTTGCGCGCGCCGATCTTGCCGTACATGATCGGCTGGGTGACGCTCGGCTCGTCCGCCTCGTTATGGCCGTGGCGGCGGTAGCAGACGATGTCGATGATGGCGTCGCCGCCGAACGCCATGCGATAGCGCAACGCCAGCCGAGCGGCCTGACGCGCCGCCTCCGGATCGTCGCCGTTTACATGGAAAATCGGCGCCTGCACCATCTTCGCCACCTCGGTGCAGTACAGAGTGGAGCGGGCGTCCAGAGTGTTGGTGGTGAAGCCGATCTGGTTGTTGACGATGATGTGAATGGTGCCGCCCACGGAATACCCTCGGGTGCGCGCCATGTTGAGGGTCTCCATCACCACCCCCTGACCGGCGAAGGCGGCATCGCCGTGAATCAGGATGGGCACCACCTGCTTGCGCTCGGCGTCGCCGCGCCGTTCCTGACGGGCGCGCACCGAGCCCTCCACCACCGGATCGATGATCTCCAAGTGAGACGGGTTGAAGGAAAGCGCGAGGTGGACGTTGCCCCCCGGCGTCTCGATATCCGACGAGGCGCCCTGATGGTATTTGACATCGCCGGTGCGGTTGTCGTCCGGGCTGATCTCGTATTCCCCCTCGAATTCGCTGAACAACTCTCGCGGCGCCTTGCCGAGGAGGTTGACCAGCACGTTGAGGCGGCCGCGATGCGCCATGCCGATGACGATCTCCTTGACGCCGGCGGCGCCGAATTGCTGGATCATATCCGACAGCATGGCCACCAACACATCGCCGCCTTCCAGCGAGAAGCGTTTCTGGCCGACATATTTTTTGTGCAGATATTTTTCCAGACCCTCGGCGGCGGTCAGTTTGCCGAGCAGATTGATGCGCTCGTCGCGGCCGACCAGCGGGCGCACCGGATCGGTTTCCACCCGCGCGCGCAGCCATTCGCGCTGCTCGATGGAGGTCAGGTGGGCGAGTTCATAGCCGATGGGCCCGCAATACACCGCCCGCAGGTAGGCCAATATGGCTCGCAGGGGCCGGCGTCCTCCCCCACCCAGATCGCCCACATCGAATTCCGTGTCCATATCGCCCTCGTCCAGATCGAAGCGTTCGCGGTCGATTTCTCCGGCATCCCCCCGAGGCATGACGCCGATGGGGTCGATGTCGGCGAGCAGGTGGCCGAGGGCGCGGTAGGCGGAGATCAGGCGCGACACCTGCGCCTGTTTGTGCGCCGAGCGCGCAAGCCACGAGCGGGAGGGTTCATTCGAGGCGGAGTCGGAGTCGGAATCGGTGTCGGTGGGCGCGGCAACATCGGGCAAATCGGTGAAAATGCCGCGCCATTCGCCGTTGGTGCGGGGGTCGCCGTCGGCGTCCCGCTCCAAGGATTCGAGGTAGGTCATGTTGCCGCCGTGCAGGAAGGCGAGATCGACTGCGGGATTTTTCATCAATTCAACCGGATCGATGGGCGCTTGCGTTGTAGTCTATCAAATGATAGCCCACTTGTCCGGCGAGCGGGCGGGCGGCGTCGAGACCTTCAATGTGGCATAGTAGGCGAGAACATGGCGGAAACCAACCACAGAGAACGATACAGCCGGCAGATTCGCCTTCCTCGGGTCGGCGAGTCCGGTCAGCGGAAACTGCTCGAATCCAGCGTGCTGATCGTCGGACTCGGCGGCCTCGGTTCGCCGGCGGCGATGTATCTGGCCGCCGCCGGAGTCGGGCGGTTGACGCTGGCCGACTTCGACTGCGTGGACGAGTCCAACCTGCAACGACAGATCATCCACAGCCACGGCGACATCGGCGAACTCAAGGCCGAATCGGCGGCCAACACCCTGCGCGCCCTGAATCCGGCGGTGCGGGTTAGCGCACTGAATCAGTCGCTGGATTACGACGATTTCCTCGAATGCGCCGCCGCCGTCGACCTCATGGTGGACTGTACCGACAATTTCCCCAGCCGATTCGAAATGAATCGGGTTTCCCTGCAAACCCGCACCCCGCTGGTCTCCGCCGCCGCCATTCGTTGGGAAGGCCAAGTAACCGCCTTCGACCCGCGCCGCCCCGACAGCCCCTGCTATCAATGCCTCTACCCGGACGAAAACATCGAAAGCGCCACCTGCGAAATGGAGGGCGTAATCTCCCCGTTGGTGGGCGTGGTCGGCGCCATGCAGGCCATGGAAGCCGTCAACCTCCTCCTCGACCACGGCCAACTCCCCGGCGTGGTATGGCTGTTCGACGCCGAAGGAATGGAGTGGCAACGCATGAAATTGCCGAAGAATCGGGGGTGTCCGGCGTGTGGGGGTTGAGCGGTGCTTTCCCCCGCATGAACCACGGCCTCTCGGCTTCCGTCGGCGCCCGACGCACAACTCAGGCGGGTGTCATACAGCGACGCGGCGGTATGCCCTGTCAGAATCATGTAACGACATACAAAGCGATCCTAAAGTCCGCCGTCATTCACAAACTGTTGAAATTGCCGCATATTGAACACCTGCCGTAGATTGCCGTTCCCCACTTGACTGCGTAGCCACTTCTCGGCGCCCGATGAATAGCCGCCGCCATCCAGTACGATTGATGTGTCCAGCCCGGATTGCTGAATCGTAAGAACAAGAAAAGGCAGTTTTTCATCGACACTGCCACGCGCCTGTTGCCATTTGCTTTCTATCACCAAGTCGTTCGGGTATTTCTTCGGATGGTGCAGGATGAAATCGCATCTACGATCGCGTCTGTACAGATCATGCCCCACCAAATACTGCTTGGCATAGATCGGTTGCTCCAGACACTTCGTTGCGGCAAACACCGTGGAATCGACCAAGCAATAACCTGACTGTTCGATCAAGTTCGATATGAAATATTCAAAATTACCGCCGGTCATGTTTGCCCGACGGCCTTGTGTATCAGGCATTGGTGATAATAGTTTCGCGCCGCCCGCCCCGCCCGGAAGCCTTGCAGTTGATCATGTTGGCCGCGCTTGCTACATGAATCTTCCAATGTGGCGCATTGTAGAGATTACGAATAAATGGCGTGTCGGAATTGGAAATCACGACCAACACGCCGGCCTTGCTCCAAGCATTGGCGCAATCGGCCAAAAGCTGCTGCCCGGCGCCATTGAACCGTCCAGGGGTATATTGATCGTAAGTCTCATCATATGGCGGGTCGCAATAGACCAGATCACCTGCCTTTGGTTCGATTTCCTCAAATGATTGCCACCGCAGCATTGCTTTCGCCAGAGACTCCGATGCCGCCCGCAAATTGTCGGCGTCCACAATGGAAGGGTTCTTATACTTCTCCATCGGCACATTGAATACACCGGATTTGTTGACGCGGTACAGGCCGTTGTAACAAGTTTTATTCAGGTATATGAAACGCGCTGCCCTTTCTACCGGATCATCTATTTTGATGCGCTTGCGAACTGCAATATAGTGTCTATGCGAATGAAGCCGCTTGTGGTATTCCAATTTTTCAATCAGCGCCTCGCATTTTTCCAACACCATCTTGTAGGCAATCATCAATTCGGCATTGGCATCGGACAAGTGCGCGCGGCGAAGACGGCTTTCAATCGCATAGAACAATGCCCCACCGCCCACAAACGGCTCCCAATAATTGCCTATATCGTCAGGAAGGTGTTGCAACAAGGCGGGGAGCAGAGATCGCTTCCCCCCAGCCCATTTGACAAATGGTCTAGATCGGACACCTTGCGCGAATCCCCTCAGTGGAGATTCAGCGATGGAGTCGCTCAACCCTTCAATATCGCTCATCGCATTGGCCCTGCATAAACAAGGCACGATCCAATGGCCAGTTCCAAATTTCCTTTTGTTCCGAGAAACAGCGCAAAGGGGAAATGGGCGAGACGACAACTCGCGGACGGGTGCGGTCGCGGGCATATCGAACGAGCCGGGCGAAAGAATAGTCGCCGGACAGGGTGCTGGGGAGCCATCACGGCCCCCACAGAGTCAGTTCTTAGTAGGAGAAGGGGGGGGGGGGGGGGGGGGGGGGGGGGCACGCTGGTGGATTTAATATAGTTGTTCATGATTGTTCCACCCAGTGGCAGTGCTTGTCAGTCGACTTACGAGTTTTGGCGCTGGTGCATACTATGTCGTTCGGGGCACCTGAACGCCCCTTGATTTCCAAGCATACCAAAAATGCAAACGAAATTGGGGGATCACCCCGCCAAAAGATCAGAAGCGAACATCTCCCCTCAACATAACGGCATAACTAGCATCCGCGCCCATTTTCTCACGGCGCTCCCCCGACAGACGCACGCTGAACGGCCCGTCGGGCGCCCAATCCAGCCCCAGACGATAACTCTTGGCATCGCCGTCCAAGTCCACGCCGCCCCACGGAGTCAGCAGGCCGGTGCGAGACGACACGCCGTAGCCCACGCGCGCTTCCAGCCGGGTGCCGGGGTCGGCTGAGTCAGCGGCATCGGCTACAAGCGCGCCGCGCAAACCCTGTTCCCATATCTGCGAGGTATCGCTACCGTCTTTCCCCCAACCGGGGCGCAGGGTGAAGGATAAGCCCTGACCGTCCGCACCGGCGGCGAGGCGCAGCAGGCCGCGAGCGCCATATTCTGCGTAGTCGCCGCCGCGCGCCTGCAAGGTGTACAAATCGCCCTCCACGCGCACCCCCAAGGCCGGATGGCTGTAGCGCCACGCCATGTTCATCTCCACTCCCGCGCCGGTGTCGCCATCGCCGCCGTCATAGCGGAATCCCGCCTCCATCGCATGAAGCAAATGCCAGCCGCCTCGCATCAAATGCTTGCGCGCGCCGTCCACCGCCAGCCGAACCAGCGTTACATCCACTCGCGGCACTGCCAACTCGCTATCTTCCTGCACATCCATCCGCGTTCCCATCGCTTCCCCCTTGAGCCAAACCGTAGCGCCGTCTTTATCCCATAGCTGTGCACTGCCGCCCACCGCCGCAGTGTGCATGCGAATCTCGCTCTCCCAACGACCGACGTCGCCGAGCACCTTCACCTGTCCCGTGCCACGACCGACCGTCGCCCACCACTCCATCGAGCCCTCGCGCTGACCCAGATACGGATGAAAACTGTTGAGATCGACTGCGTATTCGCCGCTACCGTCGGCATCGCGATAGTCCAAGTTCGCCTGACTCCACGACAACGCGGCGCCAACCATCAGGTCGTTGTGCAAGTGCCCGTCCACGCCCACCCGCGCGCTGAATAGGTCGCCGTCATAGGCCACCCCGCCACTGTTGCCGGAAAGATTTCGCCAATCGCCGTTGCCCCATATGGTCGAGGACAACCCGGCGACTACCTCGGCTTCGGGATTCAGCGGTAGCGTGAAGTCGGAATCCCCCAGCAAATCCTTCAGGCGGCGGCTTCCATCGGCCATGCTTGGCCCATGAGCCGTCAACACCTCGGCCAGCGTGTGCTTACCGGCCAGAGCGGCGCTCGGTACCTGCGATTCGCGCTCGGCCTGATGCATTCGCGCACGAATCGCGCCCACCGTCTGATCCGCCATTGCCCGCGCCACTTCCGACAGGATGATCCCATTGAGCCGATCAACATCGAGTGGTACCGGATCAACCCGCACCGTGAACATCCGCTCGGCTCTGGCGCCGTTGGTGTCGGTCGCCGTGTAGGTCATCCGCGTCTCCGCCACCGTGGTCGGCGTGCCGGTGAAGCGGCGCGTAGCGACGTCAAAGCGCAGCCCAGCCACAACGGGGGTGAGGGCGTAGGTCAAGATACCGCTACCACCGGTGGCTTGCGGTAGTGTCAGGGGCGTGATCGAACGATCCACGGTATAAACCAGATCGGCTAGTGGCGGGAGCGCCAGCGAATCGACCACCGTCACCGTGAAAACCTGTTCGGATCGAGCGCCACTGGCATCCACCACACTATAGGTCAGTTCCGTGGGCATCACCGTCGTTTCCGGCGTGCCCGAGAGGGTGCGCGTGTTCTCATTGAAATAGAGCCCCGGCAATACATTCACCAGTTGATGCATCCCCTCCTGCACATTGACCTGACTCCCATTCTCCGGCATCAATTTGTACAACTTGGCGCCGGAACCACCCACCGCCTGTGGCAATATCAAGGGAACAATCGGTTGCGCCCGGGTGTACACCTGATCGGCCACCTGCACCAGCACCAATTCATCGTTCACTGTTACCGTGAAAGTTGTCTCGGCGGTGGCGCCGTTGGTGTCGTTTACCCTGTAGGTCAGCATGGTGGCTGCCTTTACTGCAGTCGGAGTGCCGGAAAGCGTGCGTGTGCTGGCAGTGAAACTTAGACCCGGCAATGCCGTTGTCAGCGTGCCCGTCTCTGGTAGTAGTGTGTAGGTCAGGGTGCCACTGCCGCCGGTGGCTTGAGGTAGAACCAAATTGTCGATTGTATGATCCTTGGTGTAGGTTTGGTTGTTCACCGATCCAAGCGCTAGTCCATCGCTCACTGTTACCGTGAAAGTTGTCTCGGCGGTGGCGCCGTTGGTGTCGTTTACCCTGTAGGTCAGCATGGTGGCTGCCTTTACTGCAGTCGGAGTGCCGGAAAGCGTGCGTGTGCCGGCAGTGAAACTTAGACCCGGCAATGCCGTTGTCAGCGTGCCCGTCTCTGGTAGTAGCGTATAGGTCAGGGTGCCGCTACCGCCGGTGGCTTGAGGTAGAACCAAATTGTCGATTGTATGATCCTTGGTGTAAGTCTGATTGTCCACTGATCCCAGAGCTAGTCCATCGTTCACTGTTACCGTGAAAGTTGTCTCGGCAGTGGCTCCGTTGGTGTCGGTTACCTTGTAGACCAGCGTGACGGCCTGAGTGGTCGCGGTTGTCGGCGTGCCTGAAAGCGTGCGTGTGCCGGCAGTGAAACGCAAGCCCGGCAACGCCTCGTCCAGCGTGCCCGTCTGCGGCAACAGTGTGTAGGTCAAGGTGCCGCTACCGCCGGTGGCTTGTGGCAAAACCAAGTCGTCGATTGGGTGGTTCTTGGTGTAGGTCTGGTTGACCACTGACGACAATGCCAATGCACCAAACACCAATTCATCGCTTACTGTTACCGTGAAAGTTGTCTCCGCAGTGGCTCCGTTGGTGTCGGTTACCTTGTAGACCAGCGTGACGGCCTGAGTGGTCGCGGTTATCGGCGTTCCCGAAAGCGTGCGCGTGCTTGCGGTGAAAAGCAAATCCGGCAATGCCTCGGCCAGCGTGCCCGTCTGCGGCAACAGTGTGTAGGTCAAGGTGCCGCTGCCGCCGGTGGCTGGAGGCAAAACCAAGTCGTCGATTGGGTGGTTCTTGGTGTAGGTCTGGTTGACCACTGACGACAATGCCACTGCTCCGAATACCAATTCATCGTTCACTGTTACCGTGAAGGTTGTCTCGGCAGTGGCTCCATTGGTGTCGGTTACCTTGTAGACCAGCGTGACGGCCTGAGTGGTCGCGGTTGTCGGCGTGCCTGAAAGGATGCGCGTACTCGCGGTGAAAAGCAAATCCGGCAATGCCTCGGCCAAAGTGCCCGTCTGCGGTAGTAGTGTATAGGTCAAGGTGCCACTGCCGCCCATCGCTGCCGGCAGGCGCAAGTTGTCGATGGGGTGATTCCGAGTGTAGGTCTGGTTGACCACTGACGACAATGCCAATGCATCAAACACCAATTCATCGTTCACTGTTACCGTGAAGGTTACCTCGGCAGTGGCTCCGTTGGTGTCGGTTACCTTGTAGACCAGCGTGACGGCCTGAGTGGTCGCGGTTGTCGGCGTTCCCGAAAGCGTGCGCGTGCTTGCGGTGAAAAGCAAATCCGGCAATGCCTCGGCCAGCGTGCCCGTCTGCGGCAACAGTGTGTAGGTCAAGGTGCCGCTGCCGCCCATCGCTGCCGGCAGGCGCAAATTTTCGATTGGGTGGTTCCGAGTGTAGATCTGGTTGACCACTGCCGACAATGCCAATGCCCCGAACACCAATTCATCGTTCACTGTTACCGTGAAGGTTGCCTCGGCGGTGGCGCCGTTGGCATCGTTGACTTTGTAGGTCAGTGTGACGGCCTGAGTAGTTGTGGCAGTCGGCGTTCCCGAAAGTGTGCGCGTGCTGGCGGTGAAACTCAAACCCGGCAATGCCGCGTCTAGCGTGCCCGTCTGCGGCAACAGTGTGTAGGTCAGGGTGCCACTACCGCCCATCGCTGCCGGCAGGCGCAAGTCTTCGATTGGGTGGTTCTTGGTGTAGGTCTGGTTGACCACTGCCGACAACGCCAATGCTCCGAACACCAATTCGTCGTTCACCGTTACCGTGAAAGTTGTCTCGGCAGTGGCTCCGTTGGCGTCCTTTACCTTGTAGGTCAGGGTAACGGCCTGAGTAGTTGTGGCAGTCGGCGTTCCCGAAAGTGTGCGTGTACTAGCGGTGAAACTCAGGCCCGGCAGTGCCGTTGTTAGCGTGCCCGTCTCCGGTAGTAGCGTATAGGTCAAGGTGCCGCTGCCGCCCATCGCTTCCGGCAGAACCAAGTCGTCGATTGGGTGATTCTTGGTGTAAGTCTGGTTGACCACTGCCGACAACGCCAATGCTCCGAACACCAATTCATCGTTCACTGTTACCGTGAAAGTTACCTCGGCGGTGGCGCCGTTGGTGTCGGTTACCTTGTAGGTCAGCGTGACGGCTCCGGTCGTCTTGGCTGTCGGCGTACCTGAAAGGATGCGTGTACTTGCGGTGAATACCAAATCCGGCAATGCCTCGGCCAACGTGCCCGTCTGCGGCAACAGTGTGTAGGTCAAGGTGCCGCTGCCGCCGGTGGCTTGAGGCAAAACCAAGTTGTCGATTGGGTGGTTCTTGGTGTAGGTCTGGTTGTTCACTGCCGACAACGCCAATGCTCCGAACACCAATTCATCGTTCACTGTTACCGTGAAGGTTGCCTCGGCGGTGGCGCCGTTGGCATCGTTTACCTTGTAGGTCAGGGTAACAGCCTGAGTGGTCGTGGCAGTCGGCGTTCCTGAAAGTGTGCGCGTGCTCGCGGTGAAACGCAAACCCGACAACGCCTCGTCCAGCGTGCCCGTCTGCGGCAATAGTGTGTAGGTCAAGGTGCCACTACCGCCGGTGGCTTGTGGCAAAACCAAGTCGTCGATCGGGTGGTTCTGAGTGTAGGTCTGGTTGCCCACCGCCGACAACGCCAATGCATCAAACGACAATTCATCGTTCACTGTTACCGTGAAGGTTGCCTCGGCGGTGGCACCGTTGGCATCGTTGACTTTGTAGGTCAGGGTGACGGCCTGAGTGGTCGTGGCTGTCGGCGTTCCTGAAAGCGTGCGTGTGCTTGCGGTGAAGACCAAATTCGGCAATGCCTCGGCCAGCGTGCCCGTCTGCGGCAACAGTGTGTAGGTCAAGGTGCCGCTGCCGCCCATCGCTTCCGGCAGAATCAAGTTGTCGATGGGGTGATTCCGAGTGTAGGTCTGGTTGACCACTGACGACAACGCCAATGCTCCGAACACCAATTCATCGTTCACTGTTACCGTGAAAGTTGTCTCGGCAGTGGCTCCGTTGGTGTCGGTTACCTTGTAGGTCAGCGTGACGGCCTGAGTGGTCGCGGTTGTCGGCGTGCCTGAAAGGATGCGTGTGCTTGCGGTGAATACCAAATCCGGCAATGCCTCGGACAACGTGCCCGTCTGCGGCAACAGTATGTAGGTCAAGGTGCCGCTGCCGCCGGTGGCTTGAGGCAAAACCAAGTCATCGATTGGATGGTTCTTGGTGTAGGTCTGGTTGACCACTGCCGACAACGCCAATGCTCCGAACACCAATTCATCGTTCACTGTTACCGTGAAGGTTACCTCGGCGGTGGCGCCGTTGGTGTCGGTTACCTTATAGGTCAGCGTGACGGCTCCGGTCGTCTTGGCTGTCGGCGTGCCTGAAAGGATGCGTGTACTTGCGGTGAATACCAAATCCGGCAATGCCTCGGCCAACGTGCCCGTCTGCGGCAATAGTGTGTAGGTCAGGGTGCCACTGCCGCCCATCGCTGCCGGCAGGCGCAAGTCTTCGATTGGGTGGTTCTTGGTGTAGGTCTGGTTGACCACTGCCGACAACGCCAATGCTCCGAACACCAATTCGTCGTTCACCGTTACCGTGAAAGTTGTCTCGGCAGTGGCTCCGTTGGCGTCCTTTACCTTGTAGGTCAGGGTAACGGCCTGAGTAGTTGTGGCAGTCGGCGTTCCCGAAAGTGTGCGTGTACTAGCGGTGAAACTCAGGCCCGGCAGTGCCGTTGTCAGCGTGCCCGTCTCCGGTAGTAGCGTATAGGTCAAGGTGCCGCTGCCGCCCGTCGCTTCCGGCAGAACCAAGTCGTCGATTGGGTGATTCTTGGTGTAAGTCTGGTTGACCACTGCCGACAACGCCAATGCTCCGAACACCAATTCATCGTTCACTGTTACCGTGAAGGTTACCTCGGCGGTGGCGCCGTTGGTGTCGGTTACCTTGTAGGTCAGCGTGACGGCCTGAGTGGTCGCGGTTGTCGGCGTGCCTGAAAGGATGCGCGTACTCGCGGTGAAAAGCAAATCCGGCAATGCCTCGGCCAGCGTGCCCGTCTGCGGCAACAGTGTGTAGGTCAAGGTGCCGCTGCCGCCGGTGGCTTCCGGCAGGATCAAATCGTCTATTGGGTGATTCCGAGTGTAGGTCTGGTTGACCACTGACGACAATGCCAATGCATCAAACACCAGTTCATCGTTCACTGTTACCGTGAAAGTTGTCTCGGCAGTGGCTCCGTTGGTGTCGGTTACCTTGTAGGTCAGCGTGACGGCTCCGGTCGTCTTGGCTGTCGGAGTGCCCGAAAGGATGCGCGTACTCGCGGTGAAAAGCAAATCCGGCAACGCCTCGGCCAGCGTGCCCGTCTGCGGCAACAGTGTGTAGGTCAAGGTGCCGCTACCGCCGCTGGCTTGAGGCAAAACCAAGTCGTCGATTGGATGGTTCTGAGTGTAGGTCTGGTCATCCACCGCCGCCAATGCCGACAGCGGGGCTTCGCGTATCGTTACCGTCGCCGTGTTCGCGTCGGTTGTGGTCGGGTGCCAATCGGTTATGCCGGCGGCGGGTGTGATGGTTACCGTGAAGGTTTCGCCGTCATCCGCCTCTTCGTCGAGCAGCAGGGGGATGGTCAGCGTGGCCGTGGTCGCGCCTTGCGTCACGGTGACGGTCTGCGGCACTTCGCCCACATCCGCCCGCACTGCCTTGCCGGAGCCGCTTGCGAATGTCGGGGTAACGGTGAATTGCAAGCCGCCGCTCGGCGCCGCCGTGCCCAGCGTAATGCCCAGCTCGGCATTTTCGCCTTCTTTGGCCGTGTCGGATGCAAGGGAATATGGATGATCGTCGTCGGTAATTTTTACCCGCACCGAATCGGCGGAAGTCAAGTCGCCGTAATTGGCGATGGTATGGGTGATGCTGGTGTCTTCGTCGTCCACGTTATTGTCCTCGAGAGCGCGCACGGTTACCCTCTGCGCCACTCGCCAGTTGCTGTTGTCGAAGGTCAGGGTTGCGGGGGAGAAAGTGGCGGCGCTCGTGTCGATGCCGGACATGGTTACCGTTACCGTAGCATCCGGTCTTTGGGTAAGCCGTACCGTATAGGATGCGGACTCGCCTTCGTTGATGTTCAGCTCGGTTGGCGTTACTTCCACCGCTCGAGTAGGCGAGCCGAAATCGAATACATTGACACGGACAGTGTCCGAATGATTAATGTACGGGACATAATCGGCGGGAATATTGATGGGAACAATAGTGGTGGGACGGAACTGAATAGTCGCGTCCAAGGTATCCGTATCAAGATTCGCCACCACCCGCACAGTCTGCGGCACGTTCCATGTCTGCGGGGTGAACTCCAAATCGTCTGAGTAGACATCAATTGCATCAATGGCGTTGCTCGCCGCGTCACCCGCTGTGTTTGTGAACGAAAATATCCGCACAACACTAAGCGGCTGACTGCTCAGCTGTACTGTGAAAGATGCACTGCTTGTCCCTTCGTATAGGAAAATGACATCCGGCTCCGCCGTTACCCCGCGATCATTGTCGTAAACCTTGACCGCAACCGAGGCGGCCGTGGCTACACTGCCATAACCGCTAACGGCATGGGTGATGGATACATCTTCGCTGTAGTTGCTATTGTCCTCCACGGCGGTTACCGTTACAGTCTGTGCGGTGTTCCAATTCTGGTAATTGAAGGTCAGCGTACTCGGGGATACCGACACCGCCGCATTGTCGCTTTGCGGGGTTATCACCACATCCGAACGCGGTTGGCTATTCAGTTTCACTGTATAATGTGCTTTGGTTCCCTCTTCGAGATTATTGATGGCGGTTTTGCTGATGGTAACGCCGCGATCGTCGTCGGTAACATAGATTCTGACCGCCTTTGCCGAACCCACGCCGGGGTATCCTTTAACTTCATGTTCGATAAACACATCCTCGCTGTCAACATCGGCATCGTGCGCCGCCGACACGACAACGGTCTGTGGATCGATCCAGTTTTGCTGCGTGAAAGTCATTAGGCGCAGGCCCGTCCGTCCAAAACGAACCGACGAAATATCCTGAGTTCGCGCCAACACCTGAACATTCGAACGCGGCTGACTGTTCAATTTCACCGTATAGATGGCTGTTCTTCCCTCTTCGATGTCCAGAGTAGTTGTGCTGACGGTAACGCCGCGATCGTTGTCGGTGATTCTGGCGGTTACCGAGTCGGCCGAGGCTACATCTCCATAACCTGTAACCAAATGAGTGATGGTTATATCCTCGCTGGCGCCGTCTTCGTCCTCGTTGGCCTGCGCGGTAACGGTTTGCGGGGTATTCCAGTTGGCGTTATCGAAGGTCAGCGCCACGGTGCTAACCGCTTTGCCGCCGGAAGTGGCGTGACTGGTCTGCCCGGTCGGGCTGCCGACTCGCAGGCGATCCGCATCCGGTATGCCCGCGGTGATCGTTACCGGGGAACGCGGTTGGCTGTTCAGTTTTACCGTGTAGGCGGCGGCGCTCCCGCCCTCGGCGAGGTTCAGAGTGGTCGGGCTCACCGTTACGCCGCGATCGTCGTCGGTGATATTGACGGTAACCGCATCCGCCTGAGTTATATCGCCGTAGTTGGTTACCGTGTGGGTGATGGTTTTGGTTTCGCTGATCCCGCCTTGATCCTGCACCGCAAACACGGTAACGGATTGTGGGTCGTCCCAATTCTGCGGGGTGAATACCAGTGTATGCGCCCGAACAAAATCACCTGGAATTTGCAGCCTGATCAACAGTTCGCCCGCAATTCGCGCCGTCACCCGCACGTTCGATCTCGGCTCGCTATCTAGTCTCAACGTGTAAGTGCTGTTGCTACCTTCCTCGACGCTCAGCGAGCTTGTGCTGATGGAGACGCCACGGTTTGCGTCGGTGACCCTGACCTCGATCGAATCGACCGAGGTTACATCGCCGTAGTTGGCAACGTTATGGGTGATCGTTATGGTTTCACTATCTGCATCGGCATCATCCTCGGCAGTTACCGTGACGGTTTGATTCGTGTTCCAGTTTGTGTTGGTGAAGGTCAGTGCCTGCGGAGATGCCGTCGCCGCCGTCGGGTCGTTACTGGATAGAGTTATCGTTACATTCGAGCGCGGCTGGCTTTGCAGTTTTACCATGTAAGTAGATTGATTTCTCTCATCAATGTCCAGCTCGTTTCTGCTGAAAGTTACGCCACGATCGTCGTCGGTTACTTGAATTATGGTCGGATCAGCCGAGGGCGCAAAGCTGCTACTGCTTATTTCGTGGATAATTTCAACATCCTCACTATCACCATCTGCATCGTTCACCGCAACCACGGTAACGGTCTGCGGATCATCCCAGTTCTGCGAGGTGAAGTTCATCAGCGAATACTCGGCCGACAAGTCGTTTCCGTTGCGAAGATTGATAGACGTGGCATCTTCGGCGCGTGCCACCACCGACACGGGCAAACGCGGCGGTGCATTCAATTTCAGCGTGTAAACGACTTCGTCTCCCTCTTCGACAGCTAGAGATTCCGCGCTTTTGAGGATGAGGAGATCGTCGTCGGCGATATTGACCGTAACCGAGTTGCCCGAGGTCACGGCACCGTAATCGTCAATACTATGGGTGATTATCACATCCTCGCTAACGGCATCATCATCATGCATAGCCGCTACAGTAACGACTTGCGTGTCCGCCCAGTTATCGTAATTGAAGGTCAGTTTCTCCGGAGACACCGTCACCAAATTCGTATCGCTACTGGATGGAGTTACCATAACATCCGAACGTGGCTGGCTATCCAGCCGTACCGTGTAGGTAGTCGTGGTACCTTCCATGAGATTCAGGCCAAGCGGACTCATCGTTACGCCGCGATCGTCGTCGGTAACATTTACCGTGATCGAAATGTCCGTAGATACAGCTTGGGATCTAGAGAAATTGTTAATGGTAACATCCTCACTGTCACCATCGGCGTCATCCACCGCAACCACGGTAATGGCCTGCGGATCCTCCCAGTTTTGCGGGGTGAAAGTCAGTGAGTACAGGGAAACTTCTGTATTTATGTTTAACATCCTAACCGAATCATGATCGAAAATTACCGCCCACACAGTAATATTATCACGCGGTCGGTTGTCCAATTTCACCGTATAAACTGCCTGATTCGTTTCTTCAATGCGCAAGGAGTTTGTACTGGTGATAATACCTAGATCGTTATCGGTAATACGGACCACAACCGGATTAGCCGAGTTCACATCGCCATATCCGGTGACGGTGTGGATGATGGATACATCTTCGCTGTTCCCGTCGGCATCCTCCGTAGCCATCACTACCACATTCTGATTTCTATTCCAGTTCGTGTTAGTGAAGATCAGCGTCTGTGGGGATATCGTCATCGCCGTTGAGTCGTTGCTAGCCAGCGTTACCGTCACATTCGAACGCGGTTGGCTACCCAGTTTCACAAAATAGTTACTACTACCACCCTCGAGTATATCCAGAGTCGTTTTGCTGGTGATAACACCACGGTCATCGTCGGTGACTGTGGTGGTGATTGGAACGGTAATGACAGTATCACCGAGGCTGACAATTTGATGGGAAAGAACCACATCCTCGCTGTCTCCATCGGAATCGTTTACTGCCTGCACGGTGACGGACTGCGGGTCGCTCCAGTTCTGTGGCGTATAGGTCAACACCGGAGATTCATTTGACACTCTGCTACCGCTAAGAAAACTGACCGCCGTAGCATCACTAGTAGACACCGTAACCTCCACGTTGGATCGCGGCTCGGCATTCAATCGCAATGTGTATACGGCTTGACTACCCTCTTCGAGGTTCAGAGAGTTTATGCTGTTGAGAAGACGGAGGTCGTCGTCGGTAATACTAACCGTTATCAAGTTGCCCCGAGAAAGTGTATCCTGACGAACATTACCGTAACCGGTAACGATATGGCCGATGGTTACGGTATCATGCTCGCCATCGTCATCGTGAGATGCTTTCACGGTGAGAGTCTGCCAGCGATCCCAGTTCTCCTGAGTGAATTTCAGTATATACTGGTCTATCTCATATATCCCGAATATAAACTTAATCTTGCTGTTGTCCGAAGGCACTGCCCTCACCCGCACTTCCGATCTCGGCTGGCTGTCGAGTCTCACCCTATAGGTACTTGTTGTTCCTTCCCTGATACTCATTGTTTTTGTGCTTACGGAGACACCGCGATCGTTGTCGGTGACTCTAACCTCGACCGAGTTGGCTGAATTCACATCACCATAGCCGCTGACTGCGGAGGTAATGAGGACATCTTCGCTATTCCCATCGGCGTCCTCCTCGGCAGTCACCGTCACGGGTTGATTCGTGCTCCAGTTCGCGTTGGTGAAGGTCAGCGTCTGCGGAGATACCGTCGCCGCCGTCGGGTCATCACTGGATAGAGTTATCGTAACATCCGAACGCGGCTGACTATCCAGTTTCACATTATAAGTAGCTTGGTTTCCCTCCTCAATTTCCAGAGTGGTTGTGCTGGTGGTAACGCCACGATCGTCGTCAATAACTTCGATCGTAACCGAATCAGCCATAGTCACATCGCCGTAACCGTCAACTGCATGCGTGATGGTTACATCCTCACTATCGCCATCAGCATCATTTACCGCAACTACGGTAATGGTTCGCGGATCGTCCCAATTCTGCGCGGTGAAACCTATCCTGAGTTGATCGAACTCGCTCCCCCGCCACGAAATCCGAGCCGCCGTGTTGTCCGAAGTCCGCGCAGTTACTATTGCATTCGACTGCGGCCGAGTGTTCAGTTGTAGCGTGTAGACACTCTCATTCCCTTCTCCGATGCGCAGTGTACTTGTACTGACTGATACCCCGTCCGACTGCGCACCGACATTACAGGAAACGAGCAACAACAAGCATACCGCAAGCCAGTGGACAACTCGCCTACCCAGCCCGCCGGGAGGTGGCCTAGGACGCCCCCTAATACATTTTTCAGAATAGGGGGGGGGGGGGGGGGGGGGGGGGGGGGGGTAGCGCAGATCTAGGGACGCCCTGCCGGATGGGCAGGCGCCAATCAAGGAATTTGTAACTAGCGGTAGATACATGAGACATGGTCGCGGATCAGAATTCCATCCTAAAGCCCGAATAATGGGCGGAATATACAGAGAGGACCATCGGCGTACAATATTTTTCGGCCACTTTTTAGCGCCCGCCGCACAAATGTTTTTTATGGCTACCATCACACAACCTTCAGTCTGGCCGAAATCACCCCTCGAGCCGCCAGCAACGCTACCACTTCCTGCATGCATTGTTCCACGCTGCGTTCTCCGGTTTTGACGATGAGGTCGGCGTTTTCCGGAGTTTCGTAGGGCGAGGAGATGCCGGTGAAGTCGGGGATTTCGCCTTTGCGGGCGCGTTGGTACAAGCCCTTGATGTCTCGCTGTTCGCAAATTTTCAGCGGGCAGTCGCAGAAAATCTCGATGAAATCCTCGGAATTGTCCACCATCATCCGCACCCGCTGGCGATCCACCCGAAACGGCGAAATGAAGGCGGTCAAGGCGACTGCGCCGCTCTCGACGAACAATTTCGCCAACTGGCCGATACGCCGGATGTTTTCGCTGCGGTCGGCCGAGGAAAAGCCGAGATCGCCGCATAGCCCGTGGCGGATGTTGTCGCCATCGCAGACGAAGGTGCGGCAGCCCTGCCGGTGCAGTTCCTCTTCGACCGCGTGGGCGAGGGTGGATTTGCCGCTACCGGACAAGCCGGTGAACCAGAGAATGACGCCGCGATGGCCGTTTTGCCGCTCGCGCCGTTGGCGGGTAACGGTGGCGTGGTGCCACACGGTGTTGGGAGATCGGGTGGTCTCTTTCATGGCGCGGATTATAGCGGAATCATCGGAAAGCGCACGCCTCGCGATAGGCCAGCTACGACGGCTCGGAAGATCAGAAGCGCACATCCCCCTTCAACATAACGGCATGACTGGCATCCGCGTTGGTTGTCTCGTGCAGTTCTCCGGATAAACTCAGACTGAACGGGCCGTCGGGTGCCCAATTCAGCCCCAAGCGATAACGCTTGTCATCGCCGTTCAAGGCCACCCCACCCCACGGAGTCAGCAGGCCGGCGCGAGACGACACACCGTAACCCATGCGCATTTCCAGTCGAGCCGAGGGGTTGGCGGCGGTATCGGGGGCGAGGGCGCCGCGCAAACCCTGCTCCCACATCCGCTGCGGATCGCCGATTTCACTGCCCCAGCCGGGGCGCAGGGAGAAGGACAAGCCCTGACCGTCCGCACCGGCGGCGAGGCGCAATAGGCCGCGAGCGCCCCATTCCGAGTAGTCGCCGGCTCTTCCCTGCAAGGTGTACAAATCGTACTCCACGCGCACTCCCCGCGCCGGATGGCTGTAGCGCCACGACATGCTCGCCTCGAATCCCGCGCCGGTGTTGCCGTCGCTACCGTCATAGCGGAATCCCCCATCCGCCGCATGAAGAAAATGCCAGCCGCCGCGTAGCAAATGCTTGCGTGCGCCGTCCACCGCAAACCGAACCAGCGTTACATCCACCTGCGGCAAATCCAATCCACTGTATCCCTTCTCGTACAGCCGCGTGCCCATGGCTTCGCCCTTGAGCCGCACCGTGGCGCGGTCGCTCTTCCAAATGCGACCACTGCCGCCCACCGCCGCCGTGTTCATGCGAACATCGCTGACCCAGCGGCCGGCGGCGTCGAGTACCTTCAACCGTCCAGTGCCGTGGCCGATGGTCGCCCACCACTCCAACGAGCCCTCGCGCTTGCCCAAATACGGGTGGAAACTTTTCAGATCGAGTTCGTATTCGCCGCTGCCGTCGGCATTTCGATAGGTTACATCGGCCTGATTCCACGACAACGCGGCGCCGGCCATCAGGTCGCTTCGCAAGTGCTTATCCGCACCCAACCGCGCACTGAACAGTTCGCCGTGGTACTCGATTCCGTCGCTGTCGCCGGTGAGATCGCGAAAATCGCTTTGCCCCCACAGGGTCGAGGCAAGGCCGCCGGTTGCCTCGTTATTGGGGTTCAGCGGCAGTGCGAAATCGGAATTTCCGAGCAAATCCTGCAGGCGACCGGTTCCATCGGCCATGCTCGGCCCGTGGGAAACCAACACTCCGGCCAGCGTTTGCTGACCGTTCAGGGCGGCGCTCGGTACCTGCGATTCGCGCCCAGCCTGACGCACCCGCGAACGCACCGAGCCCACCGTCTGATCCGCCATAGCGCGCGCCACTTCCGGCAGCACGATCCGGTTTGTCTGTGCAATGGCGCTCGGTTCGGGAATAATCCGTAGCGTGAAGGTCTGCTCGGCGCGGGAGCCATTTCCATCGGTTGCCATATAGGTCATCTGCGTCTCCGCCACCGTGGTCGGCGTGCCGGTGAAGCGGCGCGTGGCGGCGTCGTAGGGCAACCCCGCCACAACGGGGGTGAGGGCATATGTCAAGGTGCCACTACCGCCGGTGGCTTGCGGTAGCGTTACCGGCGTGATCGGGCGGTTCACGGTGTAGGTCAGATCGGTCAGGGGGGGGAGTGTTAGGGTTTGGGGAACTTGGGGTCTTGCATCATTCACCGTAACCGTAAAGGTAACTTCCGCAGTCATTGAATCGCCATCCGATACCCGGTAGGTCAGGGTGACGGCTGACTTCTCCGCAGTCGGCGTTCCCGAAAGCGTTCGCGTATCGGCGTTAAAACTCAATCCCGGCAAGGCAGTTCCCAACGCGCCCGTGGCCGGCAATAGCGTATAGGTATACGGACTGCTTCCGTTTACCGCCGCGCCCAATACCAAATCAGTGATTGCTTGATCCTTCGTGTAGGTCTGGTCAGCCACCGAAGGCAACGAAAGCGCATCATTCACCGTAACCGAAAAGGTAACTTGCGCACTCGCTCCATTGTCATCCACTACCTTGTAGGTCAACCCAACCGCTGACTTCGCCGCAGTCGGCGTACCGGTAAGCGTTTGCGCACTCGCTGAAAAACTCAATCCCGGCAATGCATCTGCCAGTGTGCCCGTAGACGGCAATAGCGTATAGGTATATGGCGAAGTACCACCACTCACCGCGCCCAAGTTCAATGGCTGGATTGCCTGACCCACGATATAGGTTTGATCCGCAATCGCCGACAAACTCGGCGCATCATTCACCGTAACCGTAAAGGTAACTTCCGCAGTCATTGAATCGCCATCCGATACCCGGTAGGTCAGGGTGACGGCTGACTTCTCCGCAGTCGGCGTTCCCGAAAGCGTTCGCGTATCGGCGTTAAAACTCAATCCCGGCAAGGCAGTTCCCAACGCGCCCGTGGCCGGCAATAGCGTATAGGTATACGGACTGCTTCCGTTTACCGCCGCGCCCAATACCAAATCAGTGATTGCTTGATCCTTCGTGTAGGTCTGGTCAGCCACCGAAGGCAACGAAAGCGCATCATTCACCGTAACCGAAAAGGTAACTTGCGCACTCGCTCCATTGTCATCCACTACCTTGTAGGTCAACCCAACCGCTGACTTCGCCGCAGTCGGCGTACCGGTAAGCGTTTGCGCACTCGCTGAAAAACTCAATCCCGGCAATGCATCTGCCAGTGTGCCCGTAGACGGCAATAGCGTATAGGTATATGGCGAAGTACCACCACTCACCGCGCCCAAGTTCAATGGCTGGATTGCCTGACCCACGATATAGGTTTGATCCGCAATCGCCGACAAACTCGGCGCATCATTCACCGTAACCGTAAAGGTAACTTCCGCAGTCATTGAATCGCCATCCGATACCCGGTAGGTCAGGGTGACGGCTGACTTCTCCGCAGTCGGCGTTCCCGAAAGCGTTCGCGTATCGGCGTTAAAACTCAATCCCGGCAAGGCAGTTCCCAACGCGCCCGTGGCCGGCAATAGCGTATAGGTATACGGACTGCTTCCGTTTACCGCCGCGCCCAATACCAAATCAGTGATTGCTTGATCCTTCGTGTAGGTCTGGTCAGCCACCGAAGGCAACGAAAGCGCATCATTCACCGTAACCGAAAAGGTAACTTGCGCACTCGCTCCATTGTCATCCACTACCTTGTAGGTCAACCCAACCGCTGACTTCGCCGCAGTCGGCGTACCGGTAAGCGTTTGCGCACTCGCTGAAAAACTCAATCCCGGCAATGCATCTGCCAGTGTGCCCGTAGACGGCAATAGCGTATAGGTATATGGCGAAGTACCACCACTCACCGCGCCCAAGTTCAATGGCTGGATTGCCTGACCCACGATATAGGTTTGATCCGCAATCGCCGACAAACTCGGCGCATCATTCACCGTAACCGTAAAGGTAACTTCCGCAGTCATTGAATCGCCATCCGATACCCGGTAGGTCAGGGTGACGGCTGACTTCTCCGCAGTCGGCGTTCCCGAAAGCGTTCGCGTATCGGCGTTAAAACTCAATCCCGGCAAGGCAGTTCCCAACGCGCCCGTGGCCGGCAATAGCGTATAGGTATACGGACTGCTTCCGTTTACCGCCGCGCCCAATACCAAATCAGTGATTGCTTGATCCTTCGTGTAGGTCTGGTCAGCCACCGAAGGCAACGAAAGCGCATCATTCACCGTAACCGAAAAGGTAACTTGCGCACTCGCTCCATTGTCATCCACTACCTTGTAGGTCAACCCAACCGCTGACTTCGCCGCAGTCGGCGTACCGGTAAGCGTTTGCGCACTCGCTGAAAAACTCAATCCCGGCAATGCATCTGCCAGTGTGCCCGTAGACGGCAATAGCGTATAGGTATATGGCGAAGTACCACCACTCACCGCGCCCAAGTTCAATGGCTGGATTGCCTGACCCACGATATAGGTTTGATCCGCAATCGCCGACAAACTCGGCGCATCATTCACCGTAACCGTAAAGGTAACTTCCGCAGTCATTGAATCGCCATCCGATACCCGGTAGGTCAGGGTGACGGCTGACTTCTCCGCAGTCGGCGTTCCCGAAAGCGTTCGCGTATCGGCGTTAAAACTCAATCCCGGCAAGGCAGTTCCCAACGCGCCCGTGGCCGGCAATAGCGTATAGGTATACGGACTGCTTCCGTTTACCGCCGCGCCCAATACCAAATCAGTGATTGCTTGATCCTTCGTGTAGGTCTGGTCAGCCACCGAAGGCAACGAAAGCGCATCATTCACCGTAACCGAAAAGGTAACTTGCGCACTCGCTCCATTGTCATCCACTACCTTGTAGGTCAACCCAACCGCTGACTTCGCCGCAGTCGGCGTACCGGTAAGCGTTTGCGCACTCGCTGAAAAACTCAATCCCGGCAATGCATCTGCCAGTGTGCCCGTAGACGGCAATAGCGTATAGGTATATGGCGAAGTACCACCACTCACCGCGCCCAAGTTCAATGGCTGGATTGCCTGACCCACGATATAGGTTTGATCCGCAATCGCCGACAAACTCGGCGCATCATTCACCGTAACCGTAAAGGTAACTTCCGCAGTCATTGAATCGCCATCCGATACCCGGTAGGTCAGGGTGACGGCTGACTTCTCCGCAGTCGGCGTTCCCGAAAGCGTTCGCGTATCGGCGTTAAAACTCAATCCCGGCAAGGCAGTTCCCAACGCGCCCGTGGCCGGCAATAGCGTATAGGTATACGGACTGCTTCCGTTTACCGCCGCGCCCAATACCAAATCAGTGATTGCTTGATCCTTCGTGTAGGTCTGGTCAGCCACCGAAGGCAACGAAAGCGCATCATTCACCGTAACCGAAAAGGTAACTTGCGCACTCGCTCCATTGTCATCCACTACCTTGTAGGTCAACCCAACCGCTGACTTCGCCGCAGTCGGCGTACCGGTAAGCGTTTGCGCACTCGCTGAAAAACTCAATCCCGGCAATGCATCTGCCAGTGTGCCCGTAGACGGCAATAGCGTATAGGTATATGGCGAAGTACCACCACTCACCGCGCCCAAGTTCAATGGCTGGATTGCCTGACCCACGATATAGGTTTGATCCGCAATCGCCGACAAACTCGGCGCATCATTCACCGTAACCGTAAAGGTAACTTCCGCAGTCATTGAATCGCCATCCGATACCCGGTAGGTCAGGGTGACGGCTGACTTCTCCGCAGTCGGCGTTCCCGAAAGCGTTCGCGTATCGGCGTTAAAACTCAATCCCGGCAAGGCAGTTCCCAACGCGCCCGTGGCCGGCAATAGCGTATAGGTATACGGACTGCTTCCGTTTACCGCCGCGCCCAATACCAAATCAGTGATTGCTTGATCCTTCGTGTAGGTCTGGTCAGCCACCGAAGGCAACGAAAGCGCATCATTCACCGTAACCGAAAAGGTAACTTGCGCACTCGCTCCATTGTCATCCACTACCTTGTAGGTCAACCCAACCGCTGACTTCGCCGCAGTCGGCGTACCGGTAAGCGTTTGCGCACTCGCTGAAAAACTCAATCCCGGCAATGCATCTGCCAGTGTGCCCGTAGACGGCAATAGCGTATAGGTATATGGCGAAGTACCACCACTCACCGCGCCCAAGTTCAATGGCTGGATTGCCTGACCCACGATATAGGTTTGATCCGCAATCGCCGACAAACTCGGCGCATCATTCACCGTAACCGTAAAGGTAACTTCCGCAGTCATTGAATCGCCATCCGATACCCGGTAGGTCAGGGTGACGGCTGACTTCTCCGCAGTCGGCGTTCCCGAAAGCGTTCGCGTATCGGCGTTAAAACTCAATCCCGGCAAGGCAGTTCCCAACGCGCCCGTGGCCGGCAATAGCGTATAGGTATACGGACTGCTTCCGTTTACCGCCGCGCCCAATACCAAATCAGTGATTGCTTGATCCTTCGTGTAGGTCTGGTCAGCCACCGAAGGCAACGAAAGCGCATCATTCACCGTAACCGAAAAGGTAACTTGCGCACTCGCTCCATTGTCATCCACTACCTTGTAGGTCAACCCAACCGCTGACTTCGCCGCAGTCGGCGTACCGGTAAGCGTTTGCGCACTCGCTGAAAAACTCAATCCCGGCAATGCATCTGCCAGTGTGCCCGTAGACGGCAATAGCGTATAGGTATATGGCGAAGTACCACCACTCACCGCGCCCAAGTTCAATGGCTGGATTGCCTGACCCACGATATAGGTTTGATCCGCAATCGCCGACAAACTCGGCGCATCATTCACCGTAACCGTAAAGGTAACTTCCGCAGTCATTGAATCGCCATCCGATACCCGGTAGGTCAGGGTGACGGCTGACTTCTCCGCAGTCGGCGTTCCCGAAAGCGTTCGCGTATCGGCGTTAAAACTCAATCCCGGCAAGGCAGTTCCCAACGCGCCCGTGGCCGGCAATAGCGTATAGGTATACGGACTGCTTCCGTTTACCGCCGCGCCCAATACCAAATCAGTGATTGCTTGATCCTTCGTGTAGGTCTGGTCAGCCACCGAAGGCAACGAAAGCGCATCATTCACCGTAACCGAAAAGGTAACTTGCGCACTCGCTCCATTGTCATCCACTACCTTGTAGGTCAACCCAACCGCTGACTTCGCCGCAGTCGGCGTACCGGTAAGCGTTTGCGCACTCGCTGAAAAACTCAATCCCGGCAATGCATCTGCCAGTGTGCCCGTAGACGGCAATAGCGTATAGGTATATGGCGAAGTACCACCACTCACCGCGCCCAAGTTCAATGGCTGGATTGCCTGACCCACGATATAGGTTTGATCCGCAATCGCCGACAAACTCGGCGCATCATTCACCGTAACCGTAAAGGTAACTTCCGCAGTCATTGAATCGCCATCCGATACCCGGTAGGTCAGGGTGACGGCTGACTTCTCCGCAGTCGGCGTTCCCGAAAGCGTTCGCGTATCGGCGTTAAAACTCAATCCCGGCAAGGCAGTTCCCAACGCGCCCGTGGCCGGCAATAGCGTATAGGTATACGGACTGCTTCCGTTTACCGCCGCGCCCAATACCAAATCAGTGATTGCTTGATCCTTCGTGTAGGTCTGGTCAGCCACCGAAGGCAACGAAAGCGCATCATTCACCGTAACCGAAAAGGTAACTTGCGCACTCGCTCCATTGTCATCCACTACCTTGTAGGTCAACCCAACCGCTGACTTCGCCGCAGTCGGCGTACCGGTAAGCGTTTGCGCACTCGCTGAAAAACTCAATCCCGGCAATGCATCTGCCAGTGTGCCCGTAGACGGCAATAGCGTATAGGTATATGGCGAAGTACCACCACTCACCGCGCCCAAGTTCAATGGCTGGATTGCCTGACCCACGATATAGGTTTGATCCGCAATCGCCGACAAACTCGGCGCATCATTCACCGTAACCGTAAAGGTAACTTCCGCAGTCATTGAATCGCCATCCGATACCCGGTAGGTCAGGGTGACGGCTGACTTCTCCGCAGTCGGCGTTCCCGAAAGCGTTCGCGTATCGGCGTTAAAACTCAATCCCGGCAAGGCAGTTCCCAACGCGCCCGTGGCCGGCAATAGCGTATAGGTATACGGACTGCTTCCGTTTACCGCCGCGCCCAATACCAAATCAGTGATTGCTTGATCCTTCGTGTAGGTCTGGTCAGCCACCGAAGGCAACGAAAGCGCATCATTCACCGTAACCGAAAAGGTAACTTGCGCACTCGCTCCATTGTCATCCACTACCTTGTAGGTCAACCCAACCGCTGACTTCGCCGCAGTCGGCGTACCGGTAAGCGTTTGCGCACTCGCTGAAAAACTCAATCCCGGCAATGCATCTGCCAGTGTGCCCGTAGACGGCAATAGCGTATAGGTATATGGCGAAGTACCACCACTCACCGCGCCCAAGTTCAATGGCTGGATTGCCTGACCCACGATATAGGTTTGATCCGCAATCGCCGACAAACTCGGCGCATCATTCACCGTAACCGTAAAGGTAACTTCCGCAGTCATTGAATCGCCATCCGATACCCGGTAGGTCAGGGTGACGGCTGACTTCTCCGCAGTCGGCGTTCCCGAAAGCGTTCGCGTATCGGCGTTAAAACTCAATCCCGGCAAGGCAGTTCCCAACGCGCCCGTGGCCGGCAATAGCGTATAGGTATACGGACTGCTTCCGTTTACCGCCGCGCCCAATACCAAATCAGTGATTGCTTGATCCTTCGTGTAGGTCTGGTCAGCCACCGAAGGCAACGAAAGCGCATCATTCACCGTAACCGAAAAGGTAACTTGCGCACTCGCTCCATTGTCATCCACTACCTTGTAGGTCAACCCAACCGCTGACTTCGCCGCAGTCGGCGTACCGGTAAGCGTTTGCGCACTCGCTGAAAAACTCAATCCCGGCAATGCATCTGCCAGTGTGCCCGTAGACGGCAATAGCGTATAGGTATATGGCGAAGTACCACCACTCACCGCGCCCAAGTTCAATGGCTGGATTGCCTGACCCACGATATAGGTTTGATCCGCAATCGCCGACAAACTCGGCGCATCATTCACCGTAACCGTAAAGGTAACTTCCGCAGTCATTGAATCGCCATCCGATACCCGGTAGGTCAGGGTGACGGCTGACTTCTCCGCAGTCGGCGTTCCCGAAAGCGTTCGCGTATCGGCGTTAAAACTCAATCCCGGCAAGGCAGTTCCCAACGCGCCCGTGGCCGGCAATAGCGTATAGGTATACGGACTGCTTCCGTTTACCGCCGCGCCCAATACCAAATCAGTGATTGCTTGATCCTTCGTGTAGGTCTGGTCAGCCACCGAAGGCAACGAAAGCGCATCATTCACCGTAACCGAAAAGGTAACTTGCGCACTCGCTCCATTGTCATCCACTACCTTGTAGGTCAACCCAACCGCTGACTTCGCCGCAGTCGGCGTACCGGTAAGCGTTTGCGCACTCGCTGAAAAACTCAATCCCGGCAATGCATCTGCCAGTGTGCCCGTAGACGGCAATAGCGTATAGGTATATGGCGAAGTACCACCACTCACCGCGCCCAAGTTCAATGGCTGGATTGCCTGACCCACGATATAGGTTTGATCCGCAATCGCCGACAAACTCGGCGCATCATTCACCGTAACCGTAAAGGTAACTTCCGCAGTCATTGAATCGCCATCCGATACCCGGTAGGTCAGGGTGACGGCTGACTTCTCCGCAGTCGGCGTTCCCGAAAGCGTTCGCGTATCGGCGTTAAAACTCAATCCCGGCAAGGCAGTTCCCAACGCGCCCGTGGCCGGCAATAGCGTATAGGTATACGGACTGCTTCCGTTTACCGCCGCGCCCAATACCAAATCAGTGATTGCTTGATCCTTCGTGTAGGTCTGGTCAGCCACCGAAGGCAACGAAAGCGCATCATTCACCGTAACCGAAAAGGTAACTTGCGCACTCGCTCCATTGTCATCCACTACCTTGTAGGTCAACCCAACCGCTGACTTCGCCGCAGTCGGCGTACCGGTAAGCGTTTGCGCACTCGCTGAAAAACTCAATCCCGGCAATGCATCTGCCAGTGTGCCCGTAGACGGCAATAGCGTATAGGTATATGGCGAAGTACCACCACTCACCGCGCCCAAGTTCAATGGCTGGATTGCCTGACCCACGATATAGGTTTGATCCGCAATCGCCGACAAACTCGGCGCATCATTCACCGTAACCGTAAAGGTAACTTCCGCAGTCATTGAATCGCCATCCGATACCCGGTAGGTCAGGGTGACGGCTGACTTCTCCGCAGTCGGCGTTCCCGAAAGCGTTCGCGTATCGGCGTTAAAACTCAATCCCGGCAAGGCAGTTCCCAACGCGCCCGTGGCCGGCAATAGCGTATAGGTATACGGACTGCTTCCGTTTACCGCCGCGCCCAATACCAAATCAGTGATTGCTTGATCCTTCGTGTAGGTCTGGTCAGCCACCGAAGGCAACGAAAGCGCATCATTCACCGTAACCGAAAAGGTAACTTGCGCACTCGCTCCATTGTCATCCACTACCTTGTAGGTCAACCCAACCGCTGACTTCGCCGCAGTCGGCGTACCGGTAAGCGTTTGCGCACTCGCTGAAAAACTCAATCCCGGCAATGCATCTGCCAGTGTGCCCGTAGACGGCAATAGCGTATAGGTATATGGCGAAGTACCACCACTCACCGCGCCCAAGTTCAATGGCTGGATTGCCTGACCCACGATATAGGTTTGATCCGCAATCGCCGACAAACTCGGCGCATCATTCACCGTAACCGTAAAGGTAACTTCCGCAGTCATTGAATCGCCATCCGATACCCGGTAGGTCAGGGTGACGGCTGACTTCTCCGCAGTCGGCGTTCCCGAAAGCGTTCGCGTATCGGCGTTAAAACTCAATCCCGGCAAGGCAGTTCCCAACGCGCCCGTGGCCGGCAATAGCGTATAGGTATACGGACTGCTTCCGTTTACCGCCGCGCCCAATACCAAATCAGTGATTGCTTGATCCTTCGTGTAGGTCTGGTCAGCCACCGAAGGCAACGAAAGCGCATCATTCACCGTAACCGAAAAGGTAACTTGCGCACTCGCTCCATTGTCATCCACTACCTTGTAGGTCAACCCAACCGCTGACTTCGCCGCAGTCGGCGTACCGGTAAGCGTTTGCGCACTCGCTGAAAAACTCAATCCCGGCAATGCATCTGCCAGTGTGCCCGTAGACGGCAATAGCGTATAGGTATATGGCGAAGTACCACCACTCACCGCGCCCAAGTTCAATGGCTGGATTGCCTGACCCACGATATAGGTTTGATCCGCAATCGCCGACAAACTCGGCGCATCATTCACCGTAACCGTAAAGGTAACTTCCGCAGTCATTGAATCGCCATCCGATACCCGGTAGGTCAGGGTGACGGCTGACTTCTCCGCAGTCGGCGTTCCCGAAAGCGTTCGCGTATCGGCGTTAAAACTCAATCCCGGCAAGGCAGTTCCCAACGCGCCCGTGGCCGGCAATAGCGTATAGGTATACGGACTGCTTCCGTTTACCGCCGCGCCCAATACCAAATCAGTGATTGCTTGATCCTTCGTGTAGGTCTGGTCAGCCACCGAAGGCAACGAAAGCGCATCATTCACCGTAACCGAAAAGGTAACTTGCGCACTCGCTCCATTGTCATCCACTACCTTGTAGGTCAACCCAACCGCTGACTTCGCCGCAGTCGGCGTACCGGTAAGCGTTTGCGCACTCGCTGAAAAACTCAATCCCGGCAATGCATCTGCCAGTGTGCCCGTAGACGGCAATAGCGTATAGGTATATGGCGAAGTACCACCACTCACCGCGCCCAAGTTCAATGGCTGGATTGCCTGACCCACGATATAGGTTTGATCCGCAATCGCCGACAAACTCGGCGCATCATTCACCGTAACCGTAAAGGTAACTTCCGCAGTCATTGAATCGCCATCCGATACCCGGTAGGTCAGGGTGACGGCTGACTTCTCCGCAGTCGGCGTTCCCGAAAGCGTTCGCGTATCGGCGTTAAAACTCAATCCCGGCAAGGCAGTTCCCAACGCGCCCGTGGCCGGCAATAGCGTATAGGTATACGGACTGCTTCCGTTTACCGCCGCGCCCAATACCAAATCAGTGATTGCTTGATCCTTCGTGTAGGTCTGGTCAGCCACCGAAGGCAACGAAAGCGCATCATTCACCGTAACCGAAAAGGTAACTTGCGCACTCGCTCCATTGTCATCCACTACCTTGTAGGTCAACCCAACCGCTGACTTCGCCGCAGTCGGCGTACCGGTAAGCGTTTGCGCACTCGCTGAAAAACTCAATCCCGGCAATGCATCTGCCAGTGTGCCCGTAGACGGCAATAGCGTATAGGTATATGGCGAAGTACCACCACTCACCGCGCCCAAGTTCAATGGCTGGATTGCCTGACCCACGATATAGGTTTGATCCGCAATCGCCGACAAACTCGGCGCATCATTCACCGTAACCGTAAAGGTAACTTCCGCAGTCATTGAATCGCCATCCGATACCCGGTAGGTCAGGGTGACGGCTGACTTCTCCGCAGTCGGCGTTCCCGAAAGCGTTCGCGTATCGGCGTTAAAACTCAATCCCGGCAAGGCAGTTCCCAACGCGCCCGTGGCCGGCAATAGCGTATAGGTATACGGACTGCTTCCGTTTACCGCCGCGCCCAATACCAAATCAGTGATTGCTTGATCCTTCGTGTAGGTCTGGTCAGCCACCGAAGGCAACGAAAGCGCATCATTCACCGTAACCGAAAAGGTAACTTGCGCACTCGCTCCATTGTCATCCACTACCTTGTAGGTCAACCCAACCGCTGACTTCGCCGCAGTCGGCGTACCGGTAAGCGTTTGCGCACTCGCTGAAAAACTCAATCCCGGCAATGCATCTGCCAGTGTGCCCGTAGACGGCAATAGCGTATAGGTATATGGCGAAGTACCACCACTCACCGCGCCCAAGTTCAATGGCTGGATTGCCTGACCCACGATATAGGTTTGATCCGCAATCGCCGACAAACTCGGCGCATCATTCACCGTAACCGTAAAGGTAACTTCCGCAGTCATTGAATCGCCATCCGATACCCGGTAGGTCAGGGTGACGGCTGACTTCTCCGCAGTCGGCGTTCCCGAAAGCGTTCGCGTATCGGCGTTAAAACTCAATCCCGGCAAGGCAGTTCCCAACGCGCCCGTGGCCGGCAATAGCGTATAGGTATACGGACTGCTTCCGTTTACCGCCGCGCCCAATACCAAATCAGTGATTGCTTGATCCTTCGTGTAGGTCTGGTCAGCCACCGAAGGCAACGAAAGCGCATCATTCACCGTAACCGAAAAGGTAACTTGCGCACTCGCTCCATTGTCATCCACTACCTTGTAGGTCAACCCAACCGCTGACTTCGCCGCAGTCGGCGTACCGGTAAGCGTTTGCGCACTCGCTGAAAAACTCAATCCCGGCAATGCATCTGCCAGTGTGCCCGTAGACGGCAATAGCGTATAGGTATATGGCGAAGTACCACCACTCACCGCGCCCAAGTTCAATGGCTGGATTGCCTGACCCACGATATAGGTTTGATCCGCAATCGCCGACAAACTCGGCGCATCATTCACCGTAACCGTAAAGGTAACTTCCGCAGTCATTGAATCGCCATCCGATACCCGGTAGGTCAGGGTGACGGCTGACTTCTCCGCAGTCGGCGTTCCCGAAAGCGTTCGCGTATCGGCGTTAAAACTCAATCCCGGCAAGGCAGTTCCCAACGCGCCCGTGGCCGGCAATAGCGTATAGGTATACGGACTGCTTCCGTTTACCGCCGCGCCCAATACCAAATCAGTGATTGCTTGATCCTTCGTGTAGGTCTGGTCAGCCACCGAAGGCAACGAAAGCGCATCATTCACCGTAACCGAAAAGGTAACTTGCGCACTCGCTCCATTGTCATCCACTACCTTGTAGGTCAACCCAACCGCTGACTTCGCCGCAGTCGGCGTACCGGTAAGCGTTTGCGCACTCGCTGAAAAACTCAATCCCGGCAATGCATCTGCCAGTGTGCCCGTAGACGGCAATAGCGTATAGGTATATGGCGAAGTACCACCACTCACCGCGCCCAAGTTCAATGGCTGGATTGCCTGACCCACGATATAGGTTTGATCCGCAATCGCCGACAAACTCGGCGCATCATTCACCGTAACCGTAAAGGTAACTTCCGCAGTCATTGAATCGCCATCCGATACCCGGTAGGTCAGGGTGACGGCTGACTTCTCCGCAGTCGGCGTTCCCGAAAGCGTTCGCGTATCGGCGTTAAAACTCAATCCCGGCAAGGCAGTTCCCAACGCGCCCGTGGCCGGCAATAGCGTATAGGTATACGGACTGCTTCCGTTTACCGCCGCGCCCAATACCAAATCAGTGATTGCTTGATCCTTCGTGTAGGTCTGGTCAGCCACCGAAGGCAACGAAAGCGCATCATTCACCGTAACCGAAAAGGTAACTTGCGCACTCGCTCCATTGTCATCCACTACCTTGTAGGTCAACCCAACCGCTGACTTCGCCGCAGTCGGCGTACCGGTAAGCGTTTGCGCACTCGCTGAAAAACTCAATCCCGGCAATGCATCTGCCAGTGTGCCCGTAGACGGCAATAGCGTATAGGTATATGGCGAAGTACCACCACTCACCGCGCCCAAGTTCAATGGCTGGATTGCCTGACCCACGATATAGGTTTGATCCGCAATCGCCGACAAACTCGGCGCATCATTCACCGTAACCGTAAAGGTAACTTCCGCAGTCATTGAATCGCCATCCGATACCCGGTAGGTCAGGGTGACGGCTGACTTCTCCGCAGTCGGCGTTCCCGAAAGCGTTCGCGTATCGGCGTTAAAACTCAATCCCGGCAAGGCAGTTCCCAACGCGCCCGTGGCCGGCAATAGCGTATAGGTATACGGACTGCTTCCGTTTACCGCCGCGCCCAATACCAAATCAGTGATTGCTTGATCCTTCGTGTAGGTCTGGTCAGCCACCGAAGGCAACGAAAGCGCATCATTCACCGTAACCGAAAAGGTAACTTGCGCACTCGCTCCATTGTCATCCACTACCTTGTAGGTCAACCCAACCGCTGACTTCGCCGCAGTCGGCGTACCGGTAAGCGTTTGCGCACTCGCTGAAAAACTCAATCCCGGCAATGCATCTGCCAGTGTGCCCGTAGACGGCAATAGCGTATAGGTATATGGCGAAGTACCACCACTCACCGCGCCCAAGTTCAATGGCTGGATTGCCTGACCCACGATATAGGTTTGATCCGCAATCGCCGACAAACTCGGCGCATCATTCACCGTAACCGTAAAGGTAACTTCCGCAGTCATTGAATCGCCATCCGATACCCGGTAGGTCAGGGTGACGGCTGACTTCTCCGCAGTCGGCGTTCCCGAAAGCGTTCGCGTATCGGCGTTAAAACTCAATCCCGGCAAGGCAGTTCCCAACGCGCCCGTGGCCGGCAATAGCGTATAGGTATACGGACTGCTTCCGTTTACCGCCGCGCCCAATACCAAATCAGTGATTGCTTGATCCTTCGTGTAGGTCTGGTCAGCCACCGAAGGCAACGAAAGCGCATCATTCACCGTAACCGAAAAGGTAACTTGCGCACTCGCTCCATTGTCATCCACTACCTTGTAGGTCAACCCAACCGCTGACTTCGCCGCAGTCGGCGTACCGGTAAGCGTTTGCGCACTCGCTGAAAAACTCAATCCCGGCAATGCATCTGCCAGTGTGCCCGTAGACGGCAATAGCGTATAGGTATATGGCGAAGTACCACCACTCACCGCGCCCAAGTTCAATGGCTGGATTGCCTGACCCACGATATAGGTTTGATCCGCAATCGCCGACAAACTCGGCGCATCATTCACCGTAACCGTAAAGGTAACTTCCGCAGTCATTGAATCGCCATCCGATACCCGGTAGGTCAGGGTGACGGCTGACTTCTCCGCAGTCGGCGTTCCCGAAAGCGTTCGCGTATCGGCGTTAAAACTCAATCCCGGCAAGGCAGTTCCCAACGCGCCCGTGGCCGGCAATAGCGTATAGGTATACGGACTGCTTCCGTTTACCGCCGCGCCCAATACCAAATCAGTGATTGCTTGATCCTTCGTGTAGGTCTGGTCAGCCACCGAAGGCAACGAAAGCGCATCATTCACCGTAACCGAAAAGGTAACTTGCGCACTCGCTCCATTGTCATCCACTACCTTGTAGGTCAACCCAACCGCTGACTTCGCCGCAGTCGGCGTACCGGTAAGCGTTTGCGCACTCGCTGAAAAACTCAATCCCGGCAATGCATCTGCCAGTGTGCCCGTAGACGGCAATAGCGTATAGGTATATGGCGAAGTACCACCACTCACCGCGCCCAAGTTCAATGGCTGGATTGCCTGACCCACGATATAGGTTTGATCCGCAATCGCCGACAAACTCGGCGCATCATTCACCGTAACCGTAAAGGTAACTTCCGCAGTCATTGAATCGCCATCCGATACCCGGTAGGTCAGGGTGACGGCTGACTTCTCCGCAGTCGGCGTTCCCGAAAGCGTTCGCGTATCGGCGTTAAAACTCAATCCCGGCAAGGCAGTTCCCAACGCGCCCGTGGCCGGCAATAGCGTATAGGTATACGGACTGCTTCCGTTTACCGCCGCGCCCAATACCAAATCAGTGATTGCTTGATCCTTCGTGTAGGTCTGGTCAGCCACCGAAGGCAACGAAAGCGCATCATTCACCGTAACCGAAAAGGTAACTTGCGCACTCGCTCCATTGTCATCCACTACCTTGTAGGTCAACCCAACCGCTGACTTCGCCGCAGTCGGCGTACCGGTAAGCGTTTGCGCACTCGCTGAAAAACTCAATCCCGGCAATGCATCTGCCAGTGTGCCCGTAGACGGCAATAGCGTATAGGTATATGGCGAAGTACCACCACTCACCGCGCCCAAGTTCAATGGCTGGATTGCCTGACCCACGATATAGGTTTGATCCGCAATCGCCGACAAACTCGGCGCATCATTCACCGTAACCGTAAAGGTAACTTCCGCAGTCATTGAATCGCCATCCGAT
>CBDBBV010000001.1:0-33955 GCA_965203265.1 Candidatus Poriferihabitaceae bacterium | reverse complement strand
TGAAGCCTTGTAAAGCTTGACTTGCGGGGAGATTGTGAGGGTTGGAGTTTTGTCCGGCGATTGTGGTGGATTTGGAGTTTTAGAGTAGAAATCGGGGCGTAAAAATGGGTTAAACGGTTTTTAAGCCCAATTTTACAGGCGAAAAACGGCGTTAAAATCGTGCGAAATTCCCCCCCAAATTCCGCAGTAAAATCTGCATCTCGCGCTCACCGTAACCAGCCGATTCGAGCGCCGCTAAAGTGTCCTCTCTCCACCGCAAAAATGCCGGCAACTTGGCACTCCGAGTAGTGATATAGATAACCGCGCCCCCCCATCTCGACCGCCAAACCGCGACCACCGCCTCCGCCGCGTCAGGCGGCAGATGCAGATGAGCGCACTCGTACACCTCCTCCGTCGCCAAGTGCATAATCAGTCGGTCCGATCCGCCCGATAGGTCAACGCGGCAATCACCGCCCGCAGTTGAGTCGGATTACACTCAGCCAGCGTCCGCATCCACATCCGCCGCGCAATACCCTCCGCATAGTGAGTCCCAACCCCAAGCGCCCGACACTGCGCCTCGATCTTAGCCAGCATCCTCGGCGCACTCGCATCCCGCCGCGAAGCCACAATCGCCATCCGCTTACCGCCCAGCGCATCGAGCACCAGCCCCAGCTGCCGCATCGTCATATCCTTACAAGACCGCGAACCACCCGCCGCCAGTTGAATATCGCGCCGCTCATCCTCGCTCAGCCCCAGCTGCTTAGCCTTAATATGCACAGCCGCCAGCATCCTGCGACGCTGGCGGCTGGCGTGCGAACCGGCAGTGTTAGGCTGCCTCTGGCTCATCATCCGCCGCATCCGCAATCAGCGCGGCGATGAACCGATCCAAATCCCGATCCCCCGGATCCACCACCACCACATCCTCATCATCGGTAAGCCGAACACCGATCCGCCGCAAATCCGACAACTCAATGTCGGCCAGCGCCTTCTTCTCCACACTCTCGCGGGTACGAATCAGCATATACGCCTGATCCGCCGGCAACAGCGCGCGTATCCGCTCGATCACCTTCTGCTCGTCGGTAAACTCGATCCGCCCAGGCTTCTTGCGAAACCCCACCCGCACTCCGGACAACCGCTGAGTACGCGGCTTAGCGAACATCCCCGGCGCCGCCTCGATAGCCGCCACCAGCGCCGCCCGATCCTGCGCCGCCGTATCCGCCAGCGCGCGCAACTCCGAGCGCGCCTGCCGTTGCAGCTCGGCCACCCGCAACTGCAACCGCCGCGCCCGCTCGCTCAGCCGCTTATGGCTTTGCGCGAACGCCGCCGCCTGCCGCTCCACATCCGAAATCAATCTTGGACTAGTCATAACTACACCTCCTATCAGTGCATCAATCGAGAAAATTTGCAGCCGGGGATAAACACAACCGGAATCACCCGGCCATCATCCACAACCACCAGTAACTGGCCGTTCACCCACACCACCTCGGCGAGGCATCCGGGCGCGACCAGCGCGGTGCACTCCCGCACCAACATCCCCGGCGGCACGAACACCACCGGAGAATTAGCCGTCAAATTGGCAGGCGAGGCGTCCATCAAGCCGCCTCCTCCGCCGCCGCCGCCAAATCCTCGGCAGCCGGCCGCTTGCGATCCGCCCCCAGCGCGAAGGCGTAAGCCGAAAACACCAGCTTATTAAGGGCTCGCAACCCCCCAGCCCGCCGCGCCGCCGAGCGAAGCAACTTGCGCTCCTCGGCCCCCGGCTCCCGCCGAAGCAAATCCCGCGCCAACAAATCCACATCCGCCGCACACGGCAGCCCCAAATGCTTGCGAAGGCCAATGCGAGAAACCAACTGCGCCGACCGCTCTCCGGAAGCCAAGCGCTGATACAACGGCTCATTACCCAACAGCGCCAACCCACACCCCGCGCGATCATGCAAACAGCGCAATTCATCGAGCAGCGCCTGCGACAAATGATGCGCCTCATCCACCACCAACAACGCCGAGCGATCCATCAGCCGCTCCACCAACACATCCTCCAGTGCCGCCGCCGACCGCGCCTGCCCGGCCGCAACCCCCACCGCCGCCGCCACCCGATGAAGCGTACCGAGTGCCGTAGTAATCGCCGGCGACATCGTCGCCAGCGCCACCTGCGAATGCGCCGCCGCATACCGCCGCGCCGCGTAAGACTTCCCCGCCCCAGCCAGCCCGTAAATCAACACACAATCCGCCCGCGCCTGCGCATGAGCCAACATCAGCTCGATCTCATCGGTAACCAACAACGCCGAATGCGCCGCCAACGGCGCCCCGCGCCGCCGCCGCTCATCGCGCACCGCCAGCCAACTCTGCGCCCGCTGATCCATCCGCGCCGAATCCCCGCGATACACTCCGCGAAGCCAAGTCGAAAGCGCGGACGAACTCACCCCCACCTGCTTGGACGCCTGCGCAATGGACAACCCATCCGCCTCGATAGCCTGCGCCACCCGCCGCGCCAGCGAGCGCTCATCGCCCTCCGCCACCGCCGACACCGCCGCCAAATGCTCTTGCTTACTCATATCGATACCCTCTCTGTGTGATTAAAAAAAACCCACGCGCCAACGCGCGTGGGGGGAAAAATCATGCCGGGTAATTGAGGATGATGTCCCAATCCTCCTTATCCGACTCCGACTCGATAACGCTATCCGGGCGCTCACCCTCCAGCCGCTCGGCCTTAGTCATCGGAATGCCCGCCCGCCGAGCATATTTATAGATTTGCGGGGTTGACCATCCCATCCGCCGCGAAATCGCCGTTGCACCCAAGCCGCTCGCGGCCAAATCCATCAACACCTCGTCCTCGGCGCTCGTCCAAAGCCGCCGGGCGGCGCGCGGCGCCAACACCCCTCGCTTGCGCAACTGCGCCCGCACCGTGTGCCCCGCCCACCCCGACCGCGCCGCGATCTGCGCTACCTTGAGCCCCTGCTCATACAGCGCAACCATCGCATCGACATCCGCCGGCGGAACCGCCTTATTCGCCATCACGCGCCCCCCGAATGCCGAGACGCCGGATAGGCCGGATACTGCGAAGCCACCTGCCAAGCCTGATCATCAGTAAGCGTCAACCCATCCGCCCTCGGCGAGGTACGCGAAATCAAGTGATTGATACCGAGGCGTTTCGCGTGTCGGCGAATCGTGTGGACGCATCGCCCCATCTGCGCCGCGATAGCGTCCGACTTGACGCCCTGCGCGGCCAGCGACAACAGCGTCGCATCGTCCTGCGCGCGCCAATCGGGATGAGGATTGATCAGCCGCAGCACGCCCAGCCGGTTGGCGTGGTGTTGCACAGTCGAACGGGCGCGACCTAGCCGCTCGGCGACCCGCGAAATATGCACGCCGTCCAAAGCCATCTTCACCAACTGCGCATCATCCTCCGCAGTCCAGCGCCGCGCGCACCGGCGCTGCGGCAACGCAATGCCGAGCCGCTCGGCGTGCGTGGCAACCAAGCCGTGGTGTCGATCCATAATCACCCCAATCGCATTGGCACTACGCCGTCCATCCGCCGCCAACTCGAGCAACCGCGCATCATCCGCCACCGTCCACGGGCGCATTCGGTTCGGCGCAACGCCGATCTCGGCGAGGCGCTTGCGGATGGTTGGCCGCGACCACCCCATCCGCCGACCGATCTCGCACACCCGCACCCCGCTCGCGACCAACTCCCGCAACATCCGGTCATCCGAAGTCATCCACGCTCGCTTTCGCTCCGCCGCCGCCATCACCCCGCGCCGAATCAAATGCCGCACCACCGTATCCATATGGCAACCCGTGCGCTCGGCGATCTGCCGTGTGGAGTGGCCGCTCTGGTGCAGCTCGACCATCACATCGACAACCGACTCCGGCGTGCTTGGCCTAGCCATCCCGCGCCTCCGCCGTCCCCGCCTCCTCGCGCGGCAACATCGCCGCCGTCATCGCCGCCGCCCCGCCGACCTTGTGTTGCCGCCGGTGCCGCTGCCATGCGGTAATCGCATCCAGCATCCCCATCCGCCGCGCCGCGCGGCGAAGCGTAGAGGGGCTACGCCCCATCTGCTCGCCGAGCGCCGTCCAACTCATCCCACTGCCCGACAGCATCAGCAACAAGTAATCATCCCCAGCGCTCCAAGCCCGGCGGCTCACTCGTCCGCGCCCCCCGCGCCCGCAATGCGAAGCCCACGCATCAACTGCTTGCGCCGCGCCGCCGCCGATGATTCCCCTTCCGCCGGCGCATTCGCTGGCCGCGCCGCCGTCCTCCCCTTCCCCTTCGGCGGCGCTGGCGTCTCCGGCGCACCGGTAACCAACCGCAGCGCCGCCGGTTTCGCCGGCTCCGCCGGCGTCGGCGGATCAGCCGCCGCGTGCGCATCCAGCAACTCATCCATCCGCGTGCGCGCCGCAATCGCGTCCTCCGTGGCGCGGCGGAACTGCCGCCGCTCGCGCTCATGCGTCTTCGCCGCCGCGTGGTCGGAAAAGCCCACCGGCTGCAAACACTCGGCGGCGCACACATACCGCCCGGCCGCATCGAACACATGCACTTGATCGTGCAGCGCATCCGGCGCAAACCGCACAATCAGGTTATCGCCCGCCCGCTCCGTCAGCGCCCGGTGGTAATACCGATTCCCCGGCAGCCCTGCCGCGCGCCCCGCTTTCAGCGTCAGCGTCCCATCCCGCCGCACCTTGCAACTCTCCACCGCCAGCAACAACAACGCCGCCTGCGCAGGCGCCAGCCAACGAATCGTCGTCCGTGCAATCTCGTCTCGGTAACACTCATCGAACGACCGCCCCCGCGCCGCCTCCGTGCGCCGCCCAGCGCGGCTGTTGTGGTCGGCCACACCCTCGGCCACCAACTTACAAAATGTCTCCCAATCAATCGTCCGCTGCCGATGCGTCTCCGGCCGATCCATCGGCGACCGGCCGGTGTACGCGCCGGTGGCCAAAGGGTGAGTGTCTATATAATGAGCCAAGTCCCGAAACGCCCGCTCCACCGGCTTCGCCCGCCCCCTGCCGCGCCCACGCCCGCCCGCATCCCGATCCACCGCAGTGCACGAATAACCGATCCCAAGCGTGTGCAAAATCCCCGGCACTTCCTCCCCCGCCGAACGCCACCGCCGCCGCGCCCCCTGCCACCCCGTCAACCACTTATTCGCCGCCGCGCGCGTGGAATCCACCAACACCCGCCCCGGCACCCCCTCGGTGGTGATCAACGAGTGCAACGACAACCGCACCATCTCCGCGCTCTCCGTCTCCCCCGCCTGCCAAGCCAATATCCGCCGAGTCCGAACATCCTGCCAATACCAAACCACCGGCCGCCCCGCCTTGCCGCTCGGCAACACCACCATCAAGTCATGCCGTTTGCCATCCCCACACACCACATCCAACGGCCGCAGCCCCTCCACCGACCGCTCCTGCATCGGTGTCGCCACCTCCAACAACGGCAACGCCCCATCCCGCGCCCGCACCAACTCCGCCGGCGAAACCTCCTTTTTCAGCCGCCGCAAATACGCCTTCTCCGTGCTCGGCGCATCCCACCCCCGCACCCGCGCCAAGCGCAACACCCGCCGCAAACACTCGGTCGCCGTCGGTTTCTCCTCCCGCAGGTAATCCGTCAACCACATCGACCACGCATCCTCCGCCCCCGCCGCCTGCCAAATCCGCCCGGGCCGTCCAGCGCGCCGCGCATCCAGCATCGCCGCCGTATCCGGCGCCATCCCCTCCGCCGCCGCCATCCATCGCCGCAAAGTGCTCACGCTGACACCGTGCTGAACGGCCACATAATGCAACCGCGCCCCCTCGCCACCGCCGCCGCCCCCGTCGCTGGCCAACGCCGCCCGCCCATCGCGCACCGCCGCCGCCCGCCGCGCCGCCTTGGCGCGTTGCGTATCCGTAGACTCCAGCCAGCGCTCGGTCATCTCGCCACCCGCTCATCCTCGACACCCGGCCGCCAGCCGCGCTCGTAGCAAACCGCCCGCCGCCGCGCCGCATTGCGCCGCGCCCACTTTTGCGCCCGCGCCGAACGCGCACAACGCTTGTGGTAAGACGCCGGGCGGTTGGACAATCTCGGCATCACGCCCCCCCGCGCCCGCCGGCGTCGAACGCAAACACCAACCGCGCGCCGTCCACTTGGGGGACATGATTGCGCACATCGTAAAAACTGTTTATCCCTGCGGGCACTTGGTAAATCATCACCCGCACCCGCCGCTGGCCGCGATTGATCGAATTGAACAAGGAAACCAACTCGCCCTGCGTGCGCCCCGTGCGCTCGCGGGTGCCGTCCCAACCGAAAAAATGGTGTGTGATCACCGCGCCCGCCCCCCGCGCGTGGAGTGCAAATTCGCCCGCGCGTGCGAATTTGAATTTGCCCGTGGCGGATACCGCCGCAGCGCAAACCGCACCCCCTGCAAGTCGTAATGCTTGTCCAGCACCCGCCGCACCGTCGCCCGCGTCAAGATGGCCGCCCCGCCGCGCCCATCCGCTAGGCAAGCTAGTTCGATCATCGCGTCCACCCGCGCCCGATCCGGATGGCTGTATGTATCGCGCTGCCCGGCCACCGCCTTGCCGTTGCGCAACCGCATCGGCGGTAGCGCGGGGTGGTCACGCCAGCCGTCATGCAGATACATCCTGCTGGCGAACCCCGCAATCCAGTGGTCGGCGAGTTCGCCGGAGCGGGAGCGGACGACGAATAGGGCTTTGTGCGTCATCAGTCCTTCGCCTCGATGCGCTCGATGGCCGCCTGACACGCCGCCCGCGCCGTGGCGATAGTCTCGTCCAACATGTCGATCTGCTGAATGACCCGCCCCGTATAAGTCTTCACCCGCCGTCCGTGGGCAGTAACTCTCGCCGTGCTCCAACGCTGCACCGTCTCGACCATCTCCTCGATGCGCAACTGCGCTTGCGTGCTCAGCTCGTCCATCTGGCGGTGGAGGCGGTCGGTGTGTTCGACCCATGCCTCTTTGCTGGTCGGATCCGCCAACGCCGTCTCCAACTGCACCAACCGCTCGATCTGCTTGGCGCTGTCTCGCTTCTGCTTGTTGACCATCGCCACCAATTCGCGCCGGGGCAGGGCGAGTAGCCCCTCGGCATCCGTGCCTTGCTCGGCTTCCAGCGCCTCGAGCTCCGCCGGGTCGAGGCGCGCCAACTCGCGCAATTTGGAGGGCTGTGCTGATCGCAAAACGGCACACTGTGCCGTTTTGGGGAGAACTAGCAACCAACGCGCGATGCTCATCGCGTAGCGAGTTTGTCTTGGCGACACCGTGCTCTGCTCGCACAGGCGAGCAAATTCACCATGCGCACACTTCGCCTTTGCCGCCAGCAATTCGATGCCTGCCACCGCTATCCGCACGGCGGCGCTGTTGAGACGCTGCACCGCGCGATCTATTAGCTCATCCACCGATAGGCTGATGTCGACGTGCACCGTCTCACCGAGCGAGATCAACGTCTCGGCAACCTCCTTCGCCGCCGCATCCTCATCCCCCGCCGCTACCGGCGTTTTCGCCGCAACCTTTTTTGTCATCTCAACAAACTCCGCATGGAAAAGTGGTATGCCGTGGCAAAAAAATGCGGGCGCGGTTTTCGCCACGCCCGCCAAAGACCACGGAGGAATCCCCGGCTATTGCCGCGGCCGGGACGCGGTGAAAAGAAGTGGCGGGCGGGTAGGTTCATGCTGCTTCCTCGCCAGCCGGCAGGGGTTCGGGGCGGGGGATGTCGGCGGGCCAAGCGAAGTCGGCGGGCCAACGGTCGGAGAGGTTTTGGACTACCCGATGGGCGCGGCGCGTAGTGATGTCGTGTCCCGCAGCTAGGCGGTCGATGGTGTCCCCACTGCCCGTTACGATGCGGGACACAGTGCGTGGCGACAGCGATTCGCGGGCTGCCAGATGCTCAATGAGCACAATAATATGCGTGGTTGTGCAATCCATAACACAATTATTGTGCTATTCATTGCATTGTGTCAAGCCTAGCACACTGCTTTTTCGCCGCGCGTGCTATTATTTGCACATGCACCCAGAGACACTGATATTGGCAACACGTGCATATGTGGATCAAATGGGGGGGTTGCGACCGGCGGCAAAAAAGTTGAATCTGCCAATCGGTAAAGTGCGTAGCGTCGTCGATGGCAGGGACATAAAATTGTCAAACGCCATACAAATTGCCGATGCCCTCAACTTGGAGATATACATCGGCCCGCCACGAAATCGGGAGCAGCTCGGCTCGGTAGAAACCGCGCGCGCCCACCCCAAGATCGACAAAGAACTTGCATGCATGATTAACTGGCTGGCGAGCGAGTGGAAAAAAGCCGACGCCCGCTATCGCGTCTATCTACAAGCCTGCTTCCGGCATTGCTTTCGCGATTTCAGCGGGTAGGGGCATGTGACCAACCTTGAATTCTCACCCTACGGAGAAAGCAGATGACAAACGTTCCAAAGAAAGTAGCAGACCGCCTGACAAAACAGATCAACGTTTTTCAACGGGTACTCGAAGACGCCAAGCGCCGAGACATCAACGAGTCAAACACAGTCACCATCATCACCGACATGCTCTCCGATGTGTTCGGGTTCGACCGGTATCAGGAAATCACCAGAGAGGTAGCCATTAAGAGCACATACTGCGACCTTGCGGTGCAGGTTGACGGCGCCACCCAGTACCTGATCGAGGTGAAGGCGATCGGCCTGACGCTGAAAAACAACCACCTCAAGCAGGCGACCAACTACGGCGCAAACGAGGGCATCCCCTGGGTAGTCTTGACCAACGGAATTCACTGGCAGGTCTATCGCATCAATTTCAAGCGCCCGGTTTCCCATGAATTGGTGCTCGATTTCGACTTCCTCACGCTGTCGTCTCGCAAAACGAGCGATGTTTCGCTGTTGTATCTACTTTGTAGATCCGGCATGAACAAGGACGCCATTGCCGCATACCACAAACGGGCGCAGACCGTGAATCGGTTCGTGCTCGCTGCCCTGATTCGGTCGGATGCAATCATTCCAGCACTGCGGCGCGAACTGAAACGACTGGCCGTTGTCGGCAAGGTTACGGATGAAGACATCGAAGCACTGTTGCCGGGGGTGCTAAAGCGGGATGTGCTCGAGGGCGAGCCTGCGGACGCTGCGGCGCGTTTGGTCAAGCGGGAAATGTTGAAAAAAGCCCGGGAGAAGGAGAAGGTTGTGCGGAAACCTACGGAAACCACAGGCAGTTCAACAGCCGACTTTGATTCCGCCTGACTTTTGCCCAGCCAGGGCGAATTCACGCCGCCTCATCCGGCGGCGGCGGTGCGGAATCGCCGCCCCAGGCCGCGCTCCGGCGGGCAGAGCAAGCGCTTGACACCGCCGCCGGGTAGCGGCTACCATCCCTGCATCCATTGTGATGGATGACCCGTCCGGCTATACGCCGGATTGGGGTAACCGGAATCCCGGCCCCCGGGCCGGGATTTCCACTCCCCGAAATCCCCCCACTACCCGCTACCCGCACCCCATAAAAAACCCCCGCCGAAGCGGGGGCTGTTGTTGAATAATCAAACCCGCTTGATGCGAGGGTACTCCGGGAGAAGCGGGCCGCCTGCCTCACGCAAATACACTTTGCTCACCGCCTGCTGAGAGCAACCGACTTGCTCCGCGATCTGCGCCTGCGTCAGCCACGGTGCCGTGCGGATCAACTCGCAGATGCGCCGCGTGCGCGCTGATGCTGTTTTATTCATATCCGAGTCCACTGGATGTGGTTTCCATCGGCCCGTTTTTTCCCGCCGCGATCCAAGTGAATCCATTGCCCCCGAAGCGTACCCGTGAATTTCGTGTGGCCGACCACGCGCGGCGATTTGCGCGTCCCACCCCACTCCGGAAATTCCCCCTCAACCCGCACGCCGTCATCCGTTGGAGCAGTGCCGCGAGCGGCGAATCGGGCGCGCAGATCGGCCAGATTGGTGGTCGGACGAACCCACTCGAAGTCCTCATCGATGAGCTCTTTGAGCATGTCCAAGTCGTAGAAATCCGACTTGTTGTACCAGCTGCCGCCGGTGTGGTGCCACTCCGCCGGCTCCCAGATTTTCTCCGCCGCCAACCACCGCGCGAACGCCACGGTGATGCCCCCCAGCCCAGCGTCAACCAGCATGGACTTGGTGAGTTTGGAGAGAGTGAACATGCCCACATCGTAGGCGCGGACGGCGTTGTTGCTCATGCCTTCAGCGTAGTTGTAACCTGCCATTTCGATTTCCTCGTAGTGATTGATTTGTGGTACTCGGCCAGCCCGATAGCCAACCGAGATCCAATCATAACCGCGCGGGTTGTGAAATACAACCCCTTTTCACTTTTTTTTCACCCGCTAGGCGAATTCACGCCGCCTCATCCGGCGGCGGTGGTGCGGAATCGCCGCCCCAGGCCGCGCGCTTGGCGGCCATGAAACCCTGTTGAAGGTCGGTGCGGGCGATATTCGCCCAGCGCGGCGCCTCGCCGCTGGGGTTGGCTTGTTTGATCTGCGCGACCAGCGCGAGGGCTTGTTGCTCCAGTTCGGCCAGTTTGGTGATGATGCCTCGCGGCTTCGGTTGGGTTGGCATAGTGGTTACCTCTTGGTTGGAAAAATCGGTTGACACTTCCCCTGCGGGGGTTTATCCTGCGACTGGGCGCTTGAGACATTTGATTAAACCGGAAAGCATTCCGCCGGGAAGTTGATCGCCCCGCAAGCGCCCGCTACATCCCCCACTAGTTGTCCTCGTAAGCCTGAGCAACCTTGAGCACTTCCTTTTCCTGCGCCCGCCGGAAATGCACCAGCAACACCTCCGAGTCACCCTGCGTCCGCTTCCAAGCCGCCGCCCACCACTTCCCCTCGTCATCCTGCGCGAATCCGAGCCGGTGGGTATCGCTCTGCGGATAGACGCGCTCGCTGTCCACAATCCGTTGCACCATCGCGTAATCCGCCGGTTTGATTTCCGGGTGCGATCCCTTCTGCTTGCGGATGGTATAGCCGGATAGCGACAGCACCGATCGGCGCGTCCCCATATCCGCCTGCAAATTATCGGGGAGCACGCCTACCGGTACGCGCAATTTGTCCTGCTGTTGGGGGAGTTTCTGCTTGCGCTGGGCTTCGGGTAGCGCCTTCTGCTTCTTGTACAGGAGCGCAAACCCCGCCCCGCCCAAATCCTCGCTGATCCGCGTGCGCGCCACCGTCTCCCCTAGCCCGGCCGGATTCACCTTCAGCAACTTCGCGATGTGGTCGGCGAATGCCATGCGCACGCCCAACTCCCGATGTTTGCCGGCATTCCATTCCCACCCGGGATTGATGCCCTTCGGCACTCGCGCCGTGCGCCCGGTGGTGGGATGAATCCAAGTCTCCATCTCCAGCGGCGGCGCCGTGGTCTGCGCTCCGGCGTCTTTCAGCCGCGCCTGCTGGCGGCGGCTCACCTGCCGCACCCAACACTTACACCCCCAGCCGTTCGGCGGGAAATGCGTGTCCCACCACGGGTCGTCTACGGGGAGCAGCGTGCCGGCCCAACGCACATGCCAATCCCGATGCACCTTCGACGGGCCGAGCGAATACAGCAGATAGGGGAAAGACTCTTTCGTCTCCTCGATGGTGTGCCAATGCCCCGCCGATCGCGCCGAGCGCATATTGGCGTTGTAGATTGTCCGGAGTCGGTGCGGGATGGAATCCACCCCCGTAGGCGGCGCCCAGCCCATCTTGCGCAGGCGCGGCGCCAGTTGCTTGGTGAAAGTCTCCAGCGTCTGCCCCTCGGCCAACGCTTTCGTGACCGCCGCGTGCGCCGCGATGAGCAGATTGTCTTGCGCCATCCTCGCGGCGGTGAAGGAGGTGGCGTGCTCGGAGGCGTACACATCCGTCCAGTGGTCGGACGGCTTCAGCCCCTTGCCGGCGAGATAGCGAATCGCCGCGCGGGGTAGGCCGGATTGTCGGTCGAAGCGGGTCGCCATAATGGTTGATTATTGGCCCGTTCCGCTCCCGTCATCGGGTGGTTACGGGGTGATGTACGGGATGATGAACAGCACGCCGGCGAGCAGCATCGCCAGCGCAAACGCCAGCGTGTACCGGCGGCGCGTTGCCGAACCGTCCAACTCGGCGAGCAACTGTCTGGCGTCGGCGATTTGCTTGCGCAACGCCTTGTCCGATGGGTTGGTGCGCAGCTGTTGCTCCGCCAGATAGATGATCTGTCGGGCATCGCGGATCATGTCTTGGTTGGTGTAGGTGTCGGCGGTGTCAGTCATCGTCGTTCTCCGGAAGTTCCGCCAGCAGGCGGGCGGTGGAACGCGGGCGCTCCAGCTCGCCATCCACGCGGGCATTAAAACATTGCAGGGCGAGGTCGTCCGCCATCTGCTCGGATGCGCCGGCCGCCATGGCCAGAGCGAATACATCGTCCGCGCTCGCATCCGGCTCGGCCTCCGCCAGCGCCTCGGCGAGCGGCGCGGCTAGGTCGTCCGTGATGCGCGCCCAACCGCCGTTGCCGGTGGCCGCCGCCAGCGCCAGTTGAGACGCCTGCTGTTGCTGTGTGCCGTCGCCGCCGTCGCCGGACATCGACATCGCCATGTTGCCGATCACATCCTCATCCTCGCTGGGGTGCGGGATGCCGAACTGGTCGCGTATCCACTTCTGCCCGATGCGCACGCCGCTCGCCGCCAGTGTGCTTACGCCGTAGGCAAACTTGGACATCTCCACGCTATCGCGCTTGCCAATATCCAACAGCGGGTAGGCGCCATCCGCCGGCACGCCGTAGTTCAGGTCGATGGCAAAGCGTATCAACTGCTCGGAGATAGTCGTGGCCAGCTGCCGCGCGTCATCGGCAATCAAGTCCTGGCGCACTTCCAAATGCACTTGCGCTTGGCTGAGCGACGCGCCGTCATCGGTCGTCATCGTCTGCCCCACCACCGCCTTGCTCATCTCCCTGTCGCAGAACCGAACCATCCCGGTAAACAGCAAATCCGACCCGGCACTCGGCGGGCGAATCTGCGGGAACTCGATAGTCATATTCTCGGGGATGACCACCCCGAAGGTCGCCGCGGTCTGCGCCACCGCTTGTTGTAGCGCCTGCTGATCCGCCTCGCTGGCGTCATGGCCGTACTTCCCTACCCGCAGGGGCAGGCCGTACACATCCGCAAACGCCCACCAATCCCGCACCCCAAGCGATTTCAACAACCACAGGAACGAGCAGGGCAGGGCAAGCCCGCCGCGCACCGGCAGGCCGCTCTTGGTGCGCGGCACATGGACGATGAATTTAGCCCACTGCAACGGATCGGCAATGGTCTGCGCCCCGGTCGATCTGTCGTTGATGATGTACGGCGTCTCGCCGTCCACCCCCCAATATATCCATCGCTGGTCGATGCGGTGATACTGCGCCGGCATCAACAAGCCATCGGCGGCGCGCGCCCACACCACTTCGCTCACCGCAAAGCCCTTGCTCAGGCCATCGAGTAGGTCGTGGAGTAGGTCATCAAACCGCGCCGACTGGATGATGCGCTCCGCCAACGCCGCATCGCGCAACTGCGCCGCGCTCGGCTCCTCGCCGCCCGCCGCGATGATCTGGCGCGGCAGTCCGGTGGTGGCCAGCCGCCGTTGTTGCAGCACCGAGCGGTAATGCCCATCGGTCTCCTCCATGCGCTCGGCCAACGCCATAAACTGTTGCGACCACTCGCCGGCGCGTAGCGCCTCGGTAATCTGCCGCAGTTGCGCAATGGTCAGCCCGCCGAGATTGTAGCCATCGTAGACCGACCTCATGCCGAACACCGACGCCATGCCCACGCGCTTGGTCAGCGATTGAATCATCGCCTTGCCGCGCTGCTTGATGGTGCGTATCGCCATCCCCGGATAAATCATGCCCAAGCCCCCCCGCGCATCGACCGCATACCGCTACCCCGCCCGTAGAATGGCCGGTGCGGATCGCGTTGTTCTCCGCCCGCCATCGTCCCCCAGGCCGGCACCTCCAAGCAAGCGTACTCGGTTACCCCCTCCGCCGCCGCCGACACCGCCAGCGCCAGCGCCCAGAATCGATCCGCGTGGCCGTCCGTCTCCGCCCCCGTGGAAATCAGGCGCGGTCGATCCGAGGTAACCCCCTCGGCGCGCCGCACCGAACGAATATCCGCCCGCAACGCATCATCCATCGGCAGGCGCAGGCGACGATCCTCCATGGTCTCGCGCAGGCTGATGGCCACGCCCAATCGCTTGTCCGAGGTCAGCTGCACGCCGACAACGCGATTGCGTCCGAGGCGGCGCTGGGCGGTCTCCACCACCATCTCGCCCATGCCGGTCTGGTCGATGACGATGCGCACCGGCCGATACACTTGCGCCAGGCGGGCGAGTTCGTCCAGTTGCACGCCGAAGTTGGTATCCTGCATCACCACCATCTCGCGCAACCACAACACATCGCCCACCTTCTCGATGGCCACCATCACCGCCAAATCCTTGCGCCGCGCCACATCGTACCCAAGCCATGTAACCCCGCCGCCGTAGTTGTCCGGATCACCGGCGGCGGCATCCTCGCAGGCGTGATAGTGATCCGCCCCGATCCACGCCCCGCCACCGGCCGCCGGTGTGCAATCCAATTCCTCGGCAGCCTGCCACGGATAGCGATAAGTCGCCCGTACCTCTTCCTCCCATTTATCCTCGGCGTCCTGACTCCACGCCAACGCCGCCCGCTGCTCGGTGGGCGCCGCCTTGCGCCGCACCGCCAGAATGCGCTTGTACAGGCCGTCTTGCAGGGCTTTGGAAAGCGGTATGGTGTGCAACGAGTAGTTCAACCGCCCGCCGTGAATGTCGCGCACCAGCCGATTGAAGGCATTGCCCTCGCCGTTGTGCGTGCTGATGATGCGCACCGTGCCGCCCCAGATGAGCACCGCCATGGCGGACTGAAGCAAGGTCTCGACGTCATCGACAAACGCCGCCTCGTCGATGATTACCCGATCTCCGGGCCGGCCCCGCGAACGCAGAGAACGCGGCGCGGATGACAGCGCAGTGATCTTCTTGCCGCTCGCAAAAGTGATGGAATAGGTGAGGATGTCGCGGTCGCCGTCGCGCAGAATATCTTGGCTGAGGCTGATGTCCGCCGCCACATCGTGCAATCGCCGCGCCCAATCCGCGCAATCGGCGACGAAACCGGCGGTCATCTCCCGCGCGTAGGAGATATAGGATATATCGCCGCCCCCCGCCGCCGCGTGCAACACCGAATCGTAGGCTTCAGTCCACGATATACCGATGCGCCGCGACTTCTCCGCCACCTTAACGGGCGATGAATCCGCCACCCACTTGGCTTGATAGGGCAACAGCGGCCAGATTTTGTTCGCCTCGCCGCTCATGCCGCCTCCGCCTCCGCCTCGATGTGCTGGCGTATCGCCGCCGCCGCGTCCGGCGTCAAGCCCCCAGCCACCGCCTTTTGCTCGGCAATCGCCCCCGCCGCGCTCAGCGCCTCCCGCCGCGTCTTGGCGGTGGTGCTGCTGGCGCGCGCCATGTTGCCAATTTCCCGCACCACCTTGAGGAAGTCGGTTAGATCGCCGCCCTCCGCGACCTGCTCGGCGCGCAACACCAACTCGTACAACTTGGTCTGAGCGAGGCGCAACGATGCGGTGGACAGCGCCTGCTCATCGTCCGGAGAAGCCGCCATCAACGCCTGCGCGCTCTCCGTGGCGATGCGCACCTGCTCGATGCGCCGCGCGGTCAGCTGCCCGTGGCGATGCAATGCGCTGCGGCTGATGGTGTAACCGGCCTGCTCCATCCATTCGGCCAACTCCGTGTAGCCGGTGAAGCGCCGGGCGATGAGCATTTGATCCAACTCCTCGCGCAACTTCGGCGGCAAGGTGTCGATGGCGCTGGGAGCCGGCATGACTACTTCACCAGCGGCGGTCGGTTGATGCCGGCCTCGCACTTGATGCGATACTCGATGAGGTCGGTGCCGTGGCGCGTCAGATTTGCCCGCCACGGGTCGAGTTCCGAGCGCGTCAACTCGATCAGTTTGCGCGCCTCCAAATACTCCAACTGCTCGCGCACGCACTGCTCATCAGCCCACAGGTACGATGCCCTCGCGGTAGTCAAACACATGGCGTCGGTCGCCCCCAAAGTGCTACCGATCTTGATGGTGCGCAGCACCTCCCAGCGGATGTCGGGCAGTGCCTGTAAGTAGCTTGTTTTATCGATCATTTTCGGCCTCCGCCGGCGGCGGGTGGAGTGGGGTTGAGGGAGCGCACAACGCCGACTAACTCGTGCGTTACGCGCGTCAGATTTTCGATGCGCGACTCCATGATGGCCACATGGGGAACCCAATCATCCCGCCGCACAAAATCCCGTTGCATGGCGACCTCCATGCTGGCTTGCTTGCGTCGCAAATCCTCGATGAGCGCGGCGTTGCCGGAGGCCGTCGCGGCGATACTCTCATCGTTGCCCTGCAGCGCCGAACGCTCGGCGCGCAGGCCCCATTTCAGTAGGGCAACCATCACGCCACACACCGGCAGGACAATGGCCAAGGCAAGTTGGAGGATGTCCCAGATGGTCATTTTGCCGGCCCCGCAGGGCCGGTCAAGCGGCCGAATTGGATGGTCATTGCTGCAAATCGCGCTGACGGGTAGGAGTCGCGGGCGATTATCAACGAGAAAAAAAATCGTTTTTAAGGTTAAAAACTCTGTGAAAATCCTGTTACAACCGCGCCATGTACCAATCACCGACCAATCAATCGGCGGAAAAAGGCGCTCCGATCGTCATCGGCGCGCTGTGCGTCGACCTGCCGCACCGCAACGCGCTGGTTACTCCGGACGCCGAAATCGAGGTACTGCCGCCCATCGTCAACGGCCAATTTTCCGACCGCACCGGCGCCGTGTACTTGGTGCCGGATGTCGATGCCCTGCTCAGCCGATTGAACACCGCCGACCCCCAAGTGCGCATGGATATCGAGCATTCCAGCGAGCCGAGTTCGCCGACTTTTCACGGCTCCACCAGCGCAATCGCATGGCTGAAGGACTTCAAACGCAACGATCGCGGCGGCATCAACGGCACCATCACCCGCCACACCGCGGGCGGTGAATACTTGCTCTCCAGCAACATCTATCGCTATGTCTCTCCGGCGTTTTACCACGACCAATCCCGCCGGATACTCAACCTCACATCGGTAGCCTTGACCAACGCGCCCAAGCTGCCGATCCAATCGATCAACTCCCACACCCAACAGGTGACCAACATGCCAACCGACACCGATCTCGACAAGCGCGAGCAAGCCCTCAACGCGCAGAGCGAAGCCCTCGACAAGCGCGAGCAAGCCCTCAACGCACAGCTCGAAGCCCTCGACAAGCAAGCCAAAGAAGGCGCCCTGGCGCGCCTCGAAACCGCCGCCAAGCAAGGCGCAATCAACGATGCCCAGCGTCAGGTGTACGCATCCATGATCGACACCCACAAAGACGGCATCCAAGCCGGCGCGCAAGCCGTGGACAGCGTACTCGCCAGCCTCGCGCCGGTGGCCGATCCCGACCCACTCACCATGACCGGCGCCCCCGCCGCCAACCGCGCCGCCCTCACCAGCCGCATCGCCGGCCACACCGCAGGCGGCACCCAAGCCGACGGCGGGCGCGTTGGGCCGGTACTACACAGCCAAGCCACCGGGCGCGCCATCGATCCGGCCAGCGCAGAGTTGGACGGCCTGATTCAGGCGCGCATGGCGCAAACCCGCGAGCCTTACGATGTCGCGCTGGCTGCCATCTGCGCAGGCCAGCCGACCCCAATCAACCCCGTTATCCACGCCGGAGGCGTACAGCAATGAGCGGTCTCAACTACCCGGTTTACACGCGCAGCGTAACCATCAAAAACGCGGTCAACGCCAACCGATTCGTTGACTTGGCCGGCAGCCGAGCGGCGCGCGACGATAACCAATTCGTCGGCGTTGCCCAAAGCGCCGGCATCGCCGGAGACACCATCCCGGTAGTTGTCCTCGGCACCACAACCGTCGTAGCGGCGGGGGCCATCCCCATCGGTTCGCCCGTCAAGGTGGCGGCCGCCGGCGCCGTCGTCGGTGCCAAAGACTCGCTTGCCAATATCGCATTGGTCGTTGGCTACGCCCTCGAAAAGGCGTCCGCCGCCGGCGATGAGATCGAGATTCTGTTGACCCCTTAACCATCCCTATCCATCCAATCAACCCTATCGAGGACATGAAAATGCCTACCGAACCTACCTCAAAATTCAAGCTGACCAAGCGCGAGATCAAGCAGGCGATCGTCATCATCGCTGGCATTGTCATCGCGTTTGCCGTCGCCATCGGCATCGCCACGGCGGCGCCGCCCGACCCCGCGCTGGCGTATCTGGCGGCACCCATCGGCGGCCATCAACCGCTCGACCTACTCGCCGCCATCGGCGCCGCCCCCGCCATCCTGCGCGGCGCGCAGACGCCTCACGCCCCGCCTCCGGAGTTGCTAGCGCTCAACGCCGAAGGCGGCCAGCAAACTCCGGCGGGCGCCCGCGTGGTCAACCAAGTGCTGAGCAATGTGGCGCGCGGCTACCAGCACGAAATGGCTATCTGGCAGTACCTTTTCCCGCCCGTTCCCGTATCGGCGCGCGGCGGCAAAATCATTACCTTCGGCACTGAGGATTTCCGCGCCGTGAATGTACGCCGAGCGCCCGGCGGCGACACCCAACGGGTACAGTTCGGCTACCATGACAAGGATTTCAACTTGGTGCAACGCGCCCTCGATGGCGTTCTGCCGGACGAAATCGGGCAGGAGGCCATGCAGGTCGGCATCGACAAGGCGGCGCTCACCGTGCGCAAGACCATGGAAACCATCTCCCTGCAGATCGAGATCGAAGCCGCGCGCTTGGCCACCACCGCCAGCAACTACACCAACAAGGTGGAGTTGGATGAGGCCAAGCGGTGGGATAAGGAGGGCGTAGATCCCACCGCCGACATCGAGACGGCCAAAGAAGCCGTGGCGGATGCCATCGGTCGCGAGCCCAACACGGTGATCATGGGCACGAATGTATGGCGCGCCCTGCGCCGCAACGAGACCGTGCGCAAGGAAATCCGCCAGACCGAAAATGCCGCCCGCGTGCGCACCGAGCAGGTCGCCAACCTGTTCGATGTGCAACAGGTAGTCATCGCCCGCTGCCGCAGTCAAGCCAAGGCCAAGGGCCCCTTCGTGCCGCTGTGGGGCAACAATGTGATCGTAGCCTACACCGAGCTCGGCAGCCTGCAAGACGCCGGAATGCCGTCCTTCGGCTGGACGTACCGGTTGGGCGGCTACCCCGAAGTGGCCATGCCCTACTACGACCCGTCCGCCAAATCCACCGTATTCCCGGTGACCACGCAGGACACGCCGGTGATTGCGGGTAAGGATGCGGGCTACCTGATCAGCAAAGCGGTCGGATGATCACTCGCAAGTATCTGTATTTCGACGCTGAGGTCGGCAGGGATGCCGACTGTTTGTTGCGCACGCCCAGCGCCTAGCGCACAGATCGGGCCATGCCCACCACCTACCTCACCATCCCGCAACTCGCCGAAATCATCGGCGCGGATGCCCTCGCCATCGCCGCGCCGCCGGTTGATCCGGACGCCGCCGCCGAGTGGGACGCCGAGCGCATCGAGGACGCCATCGACTCGGTCGGCGAGCACCTAGACGGCGCCCTGCGCGATCGCTACGCCATCCCGCTGAGCCGCGTGTCCGGCTTTGTCCGCCGCCTCGCCGCCCGCCTCGTCCACGCCGAATTGGTGGACGACAGCACCACCACCGACCTCATCCAGCAACGCGCCACCGAAGCCCGCGCCAACCTCACCAAGATCGCCAATGGCCAAATCCGCTTGGACGCCGTAGGCCACGCCGACTCCACCCGCGCCGCCGAAAAGCCGCGCCCGACATCCGTAATCATCGGCGCCGTCAACGACGCCCGCCGCAAGTTCGGAGGGTGGTGAGATGCCGGTTACCATCCACATCGATGGCCGCCAGCTGCGCGAGGTGAGCAGCCGCCTGCGCGCCATCGACCTGCGCCAAGTCCTACCCGCCATCGCCGCCGCCGGTAAAGCGGTTACCCAAGATCGCCTCGCCAGCGGCGGCCCGGCGCCAGACGGCAGCGCGTGGAAACCCCTCAACCCCGCCTACGCCGCCAGCAAGCCGGGCAGCGGCGGCATACTCAGTCTGCACGGCCACCTGCGCGACAGCATCGTCTCCTCCAGCACCGCCACTACCGCCGAGTGGGGCTCGAATCTGGAGTACGCTGCCATCCACCAAGTGGGCGGCACCATCCGCCCGAAAAAGGGCAAATTCCTCTCCTTCCTCCTCGGCGAGCGCCGGGTATTCGCCCGCAAGGTAGAGATACCGGCGCGGCCCTACCTCGGCTTCGGCGAGGACGAAAAACGCGCCGTCCTCGATTTCATCGATGATTGGTTCGAGCGGAGTCTAGTGCGATGAACACGACTGCCAACACAGATTGGTTCGCCCTCGAGGACAGCATCGAAACCATGCTGCGCGCCGCCCTGCCGTCCAGCATCACAATCGAGCGCGCGGGCGACTTGGAGAGCAGCCAGGGGCGCAGCGCAAAATTGCCCGCCGTCTATCTCGTCAACCTCGGCGACGACATCGCCCCGCCGCAATCCGCCGGCGGCGTGCAGCGCGTAACCCAGCGCTACAGCGTAGTCGTGGTCGCCGCCAACCCCACCAAGCAGGGGGCGAAGGCCAAGGGCAGCGCCGGCCCCATCATCAGCGCCATCATCGGCGCCCTGCAAGGCGCGTTTCCGCCGGCCGATGCCCCCATCAAACTCACCGAGCGCATCGTCCGCCTGCCCGCCGCCGCGCCGTTCTACGACGGCGGCAGAGCGTACTTCGACATCCGATTCGGCTTCACCTTTCAATCCCCGCTGGAGGCGGGCAACGCATGAACGCACCCACCGAAACATTGGCCATACTGCAAGGCGCCATCATCGCCGAAACCATCGCCAGCGAAGGCGGATTTGTCGATCACATCTCCGATCCGGGCGGCGCCACCAACTACGGCGTGTCCCTGCGCTGGCTGCGCTCCACCGGCCAAGTGGACGCCGATGGCGATGGCGTGCTAGACGGCGACTTGGACGGCGACGGCGATGTGGATCAAGACGACATCAAGGTGTTGACCAAAGACAAGGCCGCCGAATTCTACGCCGACAAATTCTGGTCGAAGCACTACTGGGGCGTACTGCCCGATGGCGTAGAGAGTGTCGCCAAGGTATTCGACCTCGCCGTCAACTGCGGCCCCCGCCAAGCCCACAAATTCCTCCAGCGCGCCCTCAACACCGAATGCGCCGCCGCCCTCACCGTGGACGGCCGCATCGGCCGCATGACCGAAACCGCCTGGGCCAACGCCATCGAGCAGTACGGCGACCGCGATGTACTGGTCGCAGTGCGCGACCAAGCCAGATTGTTTTATCACACTCTCGCCGAGCGAAAACCCGCGCTGGAAGTGTTCCTGCGTGGCTGGATTGTGCGCCTCGACCGCGAGAGCAACGCCGGATTGCACGCATGAGCAACTGGCGCAAAATCGGCCAAGCCATCGCCCCCTTCAGCAAGGTAGTCGGCGGTGCCCTCGGCGGCCCCGCCGGTGCCATCGCCGGCGGAATGCTCGCCAAGGCCCTCGGCGTCCCGTCCGATCCGGACTCTGTGTCGCAAGCCATCGCCGCCGATCCCGCCGCCGCCCGCGCCGCCGCCGAGGAGGTCGAAAAAACCCGCCGCGCGGAGATAGAGGCCGCCAGCAACGCCGCCGAGGAGGTCAGCCGCACCATGCGCGCCGAGATCAAATCGGACGACAAATATGTGCGCAGATGGCGGCCAACCTTCGGCTATGTGGTGTGCGCCGTGTGGGGCCTGCAAGGCATCGCCATATTCGTAGCGGCGGGCGCCGCCACTTGGCTGGCGGCCTTCTCGCCGGACGAAACCCAAGCGGTCAGCGCCCTCCTCGCCGGAATGCGAGACCTCATCGGATCGCTCTCGGTGCAATGGGGCATCGCCCTATCCGTCCTCGGCGTCAGCGTCGCCGCCCGCAGTAAAGACAAGCGCGGCGGCGTGGAGTCCGGCGGCGGCATCGGCGGCCTGATCAACACGCTACGGGGGGGCAAGTGAGATTGCACACAACCGTAAACACCGACGCCGCCAACGCCGCGAGGCGGACGCACCAACCCAACCTCAACTAGGTACTACTGATATGAACATCACCTCAGACAAGCACAACACCGTTATCATCATCGGCTCCGGCCGTCTCTACATCGATAGATTCACCGCCGCCGGCGCCACCACCGGCGAGAGATATGTAGGGGATAGCAGCGCCTTCACCCTGTCCACCCAAACCGACTTCACCCAAGTATTCTCCGGAGACGGCCCGGTGGCGGTCGAGCTGGAAAATCGCCCCCGCCAAGTAACCCGCTCCGCCAGCATCACCATGCGCGACATGAGCATGGACAACTGGTTGTTGTGGAGCGGCGCCGCCAACCTCAGCGCCGACGACCAAGCCGGCACCGCGGTAACCGACGAGGAGCACAAGGTGAAACAGGGCAGGTGGTATCCCCTCGGCACCAGCGACAGTTTGCTCACCCTCAAACCGGGCGCGGATGTGGTCGTCAAAAAAGGCGCCGCCACCGTGACGCAGCCCAACAACTACGAGGTGGACGAGGGCAACGGCCGCATCTACATCACCCCCGGCGGCGCCATCGCCGACGACGCCGCCATCAAGGTGTCCTACACGCCCGTTGCTCGCACCATCCAGCGCGCCGTCGCCTCCGCCACCCCAACCGTGGTAACCGGCGCCATCCGCTACATCGAGGACACCGTACCCGGCGGCGCCCGCCGCGACATCTACATACCCAACGCCACCATCGCGCCGAGCGGCGAAACCGCCATCAAGTCGCGCGACACCGAGCAACAGTTCACCTTCGACATCGGCATCCGCCCGCGCAAGAGCGACCGTGTGAGCATCGTCATCAGCGGGGTGGCGCAATGAGCCAACTGATCTTTTTTCCGGCGGACACGCCGCGCGAATTCGACTGGCCGGTTACCGCCCAAGTGCCCGCAGACGGCGGCCCGCAGAAGCAGACCTTCACCGCCAGATACCGCGAGCTCAGCCAAACGCAGATGGACGCCATCAAGGACGACCCGCAGGCCGATGTGCGCCTATGCGAGGCCGCCCTGATCGGCTGGCAGGGCGTGGTCGATGCCGACGGCAACGAGGTCAAGTACAACGACACCCGCCGCGACCAACTCATCGCCCGGCCGTACATCCGCCTCGCTATCGCAACCGCATACTATGACGCCATCATCGGCAACGGAATCGGTGGCCGCGACCGGGGAAACTGATAGCGGCGGCGCGCGGGTGGTACACCGGCGACGACCGGCCGCTCACCATCTGGCCGAGCAATCAGGATGCCGTCCGCCTACTGCTCGCCACCGATACCCAATGGCGAGCGGACGGCTGGAGCGGGGCGTTGCTGGGGTTGGACTACCCCGCCGTGCGCGCCGCCGCCGAGATGCTGGAGATCACCATGACGGCGGATCTGTTTGCGCGGTTGCGGGTGCTGGAAGGGGAGGTGCTACGGGTGTCGCGGGAGGCGGCGCGGCTGCGGCGGTTGGTGCGTAAATAAAAGTCCGGAAAATGGCAACCACCCAAGTCAACCTGCAACTCAACGTCGACAGTAGCCGCGCCACCGCTCGCGTCGGCGAAGTACGCCGCGAGTTCGACCGCCTCAACAAAGAGGTCGCGCAAAATGGCCGCGCCGCCACCACCACCGCCCGCCGCCAAGCCACCCTCGCGCGCAACACCGACAGCCTCGGCAGGTCGGCATCCACCGCCAGCCGAGGATTCGGACTCTTCCGCTCCGCGATTGTCGGCGTTGTCGGGCTGGGGCTAGGGCGCGTACTAGTCAACACCGCCGCCTCGTTCGAGACGCTCCGCCTCCGCCTCAAGGTATTCGAGGGCGACGCCGCCAGCGCCGCCGCGCGCTTCGCCGAACTGCAAGGCTACGCCGCCCGCACGCCGTTCTCTCTCCAACAAGTAGTCGAGGGCTATTTGCGTCTAGAGGCCACCAACTTCGAGCCCGACCTCAAATCGTTTGAGGCATTGGGCAACATCGCCGCCGCCAGTGGACGCGATGTGTTGTCGCTGGCGGACGCCATCGCCGCCGTCGGGCGCGGCGAAAACGACCCGATCGAAGGCTTCGGATTCCAAGTCCGGAAACAGGGCGAGCAAGTCCGAATCCAATTCAAGGACACGGTTAAGGTGGTCGAGGATTCCCGCACCGCCATCCTCGCCGCCTTCGCCGAGATCGGCAACGCCAAATTCAGCGGCGCCACCGAGGAACTGGCTAACTCCCTCACCGGCGCACTATCCAACCTCCGCGACAGCCTCGACCAACTCGCCGACCAATTCGGCCAGGGCGGGTTTTCGGCAGCGGTGGCCGACTTGTCGCGCGATCTATCCGAACTGGGCGGCAACAGCCAGCGGGTGGCGCGCAATCTTGGCGCCGCCACCGGCAAAGTGATTGAGCACATCGATGTGATTGCCACCCTAGTGGTCGGCTACGCCACCTACCGCACCACAGTGGGGCTGGTCGTCGCCAAGCAAAATCTGCTCAATACTGCATTTTTCAAATCCATCCGCGCCGCCCGCGGCGCCGCCACCGCCGCCGTCGCCGCCCGCGGCCTCCTCACCGCCCTCGGCGGGCCAATCGGCTTGATCATCACCGGCCTCACCACCGCCGCCGGCGCATGGTTGTTGTTCCGGGATGACGGTAAGGCGGCGCTTTCCGAACTGCAAAACAGCGTTGAGGATTTCACCGCCTCTTTGGTCAATATGACCAGGGCGCAACAACAGCACCGCCTGAATGAGCTCATAGCGACGCGCGAAACGCTGCGCAGAGAGAACGCTGATGATCAACAGAGAGTGGATGATCTGCAGAATAAGATAGTCAAATCACAGCGATTGAGATCAAATCCCAGGCTTAGCAACCCCTCGACCGAGGCCACCTACTCCGCCGCCGACCGCAGTATCGAGCGCCAAATCACCAAGATACAAGCCGGTATTGATAACCGCAATCAGGAGTTGGACAAGCTCAGCGACTTCATCGGCGTACTCCAAGACAGCACGCTCGGCGGCCTCTCCAACCCCCCCAAAGCCAAAGATCAACCCCCCGACCCCGACCCCGACCCCGACCCCAAAGACACCGACCCCGATGCCGCCGCCCGCGAAGCAGAGCAACGCCTGCGCGATCTGAAAGAGCTCGAGCAGGCCGAGTACGACAGTGCCGTCCGCCTCGCCTCCCTCCGCGATGACGAGGCCGAACAAATCCGCCTGCGCTATGCCAAGCAACGCGAGCAATACACCGACCTAGTCACCCACACCGAAGAGGAAGAAGCCCGCAAGCAAGCCATCCTCGCCGACCTCGCCACCGCGCAACAGGCCGAGCTGGACGCCCTCGCTGCTCGAAACATCGAGCGCGAAAAAGAGACGGCGGACGCCACCATCGCCGAAATCGAGCGAGTGGCCACCGAGCGCGAGGAAGCGGAAAAAAGCCTGCGCGCCGCCGCCGAGAAAAGTTTGACCGAGTATGCAGAGGAGGCCAAGAACGCCGGCAAGAATATCGATCAAGTGCTCGGCAGGGCGTTTCAGAACGCGGAGGACGCGCTGGTAAATTTTGTCAAGACCGGCAAATTGGAGTTCGGCACGCTGGTGCAGGACATCATCGATGGACTACTACGCATCGCCATCCAACAAGCCATTCTCGGCCCACTGGCCTCAGCGCTGGGCGGGCTGTTTGCCGGCGGCGGCGCAACCCCCAACCCCGCCGCCCCCCTCGGCAGCCCCGGCTACATCCCCCACGCCGGCGGCGTAGTCGGCAGCCTCGGCGGCCGCCGTCGCATGGGGATACCGGCCAACACCTTCTTCGGCGCCCGCCGATACCACCGAGGCGGTCTCGTCCTCGGCGCGGGCGAAGTACCCATCATCGCCCAACGCGGCGAGGAAGTGCTGAGCCGCCAGGACCCCCGCAATGTACGCAACGGTGGCACCGCCGCCGCGCCGAACATACAAGTCAACATCATCAACCGCAGCAGTCAGCCCCTGCGCGGCGAGCAACAAGGCAACCCACAAGAGGTAATGGGTGATATGGTGGTGGGCGTGATGGTAGAGGACTTGTCGAAACATGGTCCATTCTCCCGCGCCTTCGAGTCGGTGTACGGCGTCCAGCCAGGAGTCGCGGCCTGATGGCAAACTGGCCCCAGTATGCCCTCGACAAAATATCCGCAGCGGCCTACGAGATCACATCGGATCCCACCGAGCACCGCACCGGATTTGACGACGGCGCCGCCCAAGTGGAGCGCATCAACTCCGAGTCCTTGGAGACCCGTAGCATCAACATCGATGCGCTCACCAGCGCCGAAACCAGCGCCTTGCGGCAATGGGCGCGCGAGAACGCGCACCGCTGGAACACCTGGACGGAACCAACCGACGGAGCAATCCGCCGCGTGCACATACGCGGCGGTTACGGCGGGATGCGTTGGCGCAGCACCCCCACTGTAGATGGCCGGGCGCTGTGGTCGGTGGAGATGACCATCGAGGGGCTTTGGTCGGCTCGCTTGGACATCAATCGAGCCGATCTGCGTATCGGCGGACACACCCTCACCGCTCACTCTGTGGAGACCTGACATGGCCTTACGCCCCGCCGCCGCCCCCATCATCCTGCAATGTTGGCTGGATAAATTCGACACCGCCACCGCCGCCCTGCACAGCCCGGCGGAGGGCGTGGCCCCCGCGCCGGCCAATGAATTGACCGCGGGCGGCTATTCTCGCATCGATAGCATCTCGTCCAAGCTGCAATTTGTCTCAACGGTGGGCGGCGGGAGCCTGACCAACACGGTTGCCCTGAGCTTCGGACCGGCGACCGAGTTGTGGCCGGCGGCGACTCACCTCGCCATCTGGCAGGTCATCGATGGCGTCGATCAAATGCTGCTGACCGGCTCGATAACCGGCTACACACTCCCCCGCAACCCCGGCGCCTCGGTGGTGATACCGGTGCGGCATTTGGGCATCAACATATCCACCGGCTAGCACCATGCCTCGCCCCCTCAGCCCCGCATTCGCCCGCGCCGTCCGTTCCGGCGCGCCCGATGGCGTGATCGCCTTTGCCTTGGTGATCACCCATCCGGCCATCCAGTATCCGCTGCGCGTAATCAACGACACGCATGATGCGGTTATCGACGGTGAGTTGTACATCCGCTCGAGCTTTCGAGTCCGGACAATCGATGATGTGAAGGGCCAGATACCCAGCGCAGTAATCGAGATCGCCAACGCCGGAGCCGTCCTCAACCAGTGGATCGAGCGTGCGCACGGCGGCGCTCATGCCCAAGTTGCACTCATGCAGGTGCATCGCCCCGACCCGTCCGACCTCGCCAACCAACCCATCAGCGTCGAGTGGTCCCAAGTGGTCGATGTGCAATCCATCCACGTGGACAATCAGCGCGTGCAAGCCAGCCTCGGTTACGACCCACTATTGGGCCGCCCGGCGGTCTCGATTCAATACGATCCGCACAGCGCCCCGGGAGTGTTTTGATGAGCTACTCAGCCGAGCATTGGTCGATTGGGTGGATCGGCAGACCATACCGCCGAGGCGAGTACGACTGCGCCGATTTGGTAGTCGAGGTCATGTGCAAGGTGTTTGCCACCCCGCTGACCTTCCCGCCCCATGCGCACGGCGTGCGGGCGCGCGATGAGCAAATCCGATCGCTCCAAGGCGATTTCGCCGTGCCCATCCCGCCGGGGCTGGCGGTGGAAGGCGATGCCGTGCTCATGCAAGCCGCCGGCCGCACTCTCAGTCTCGGCCACCACATAGGCGTGTACGCCGTCATATCCGGCGAGCCCTGTGTGCTGCACTGCATGGCCGGCATCAACACCGCCCTCCACCCCATCGCCACGCTGGAGGCTCGCCAGTTGGAGGTGGTCGGCTACTACCGGTGGTTGCGTCCGGACGGCGGCCCGCCGCCCGCGCCGCAGTGCGATCCGGTGGAGATGCTCAAGGCACGTGCGACTACCATGCTTGGGCAGATCGAGCAGATCACCAATGCCAAATAGCCGCCGCCTCACCCGCGCCGAGCAAGCCGAGCGCAATCGGCGCATCATCGACACCGCGATGTGCAACCGCCACGCCACCGGGCGGCAGATTGCCGCCGAACAAGGCGTCAGCCCAAGTACCGTGAGCCGAGTGCTGCGCAGGCGCCTCGGCCTGATGATCGGCGATCCACCCCGCCGGGCGCGGCGTCCGGACATGGGGGCGGGTAGCGTACACCTCGACCTTTGGCCATCTGCCCTGAACAGCGCCGGGCGCGAGCAAATGACCACCGCGTTGGTGCGCACAGAGACCCTGGCGGGGTTGATCGGGCGAACCATCGGACAGCGCGTTGATGGCCCGATAACGGGCATGTACGCGGCAATTAATAGCACCATAATCGACCCGTTAATGTGGTCGCAAACACTCATCAAGCCGGGCGACATCGTAACCCTGCGCGTGCGGCCCCAAGGCGGAGACGACAGCGACCCCTTACGCATCGTGTTGCAAATTGCGCTGATTGTGGTTGCCATCACCCTGCCGCCGTTGCTGGGATTTGCCGCGGGGACGGTTGGAGCGGCGCTGGTTTCCGGCGCCGTGTTGGTCGGCGGACAGTTTCTTATTGACGCCGTCGCTCCGGTCCGCCAGCAGGATCCGCCTGATCTCTCCGGGCGCAAGCCGGATCAATCCTACTCCCTGAGCGGCGGAGCCAACCGCGCACGCCCGCATCAACCCCTCCCGCTCGTACTCGGCACCCATCGCATGTTCCCCGACTTGGGCGCCCGCGACTACAACACCCATAGTAGCGTCCGCAACCAAAACTACTACGCCATTTATAACTTCGGCGTGCGCCTATCGCCAGACGCCGGCGGCGGCCTCCACGTGAGGGACCTGCGAGTCGGATCAAGCCGATTGGATGATTATGACGACGTGGAGACCCAGTGGGATTACGGCCACTCCGCCACCAGCGCGATCACGTTGGTTTCGGGTAACGTTGACGCCATCCCCGGCGCGGTACTCGAGGACACCGATTGGGTAACCCGCCGCACCCCCAGCAACACAGACTACTTCGAGTTGGATTTTGGTACGCGAATTTTTCAGGTCGGTCGGAAGGGCGGAATATACAGCCACAGCGTTGACATCACCTATCAATACCGCCTCATCCCCTCGCGTGGCGCCCCCCCAGAGTGGACCACTCGCGCCATCACCATCATCGGTGACCCGGACTCCGACGATCACCAAATCGTTCTCCCCCCGCGCCTCATCACCACGAGTTTGTCTGGCAATAGCGCTACGCCCTGGGGCCGTACCCTGCGCACCGAGCTGCTCACCCCGGGAGCGTACGAGGTGCGCGTGCGCCGCAACACCGCCAAGTCAACATCAACCCACATCACCGATGATATAACCTGGTCCGTGTTGCGCTCCTATCAGCCCGACACCGCGAGCTACTACGGCCAGACCCGCCTCGCCGTGTCCATACGCGCCACCGGCCAGCTCAGCGGGCGGCTGGACGCCCTGAGCGGACTAGTCACCCAGTACATCCCGACACTCAAAGAGGGTTCCGATGAGTGGCGCATCGAGGCCGATGGCAATCACTCCAACCCCGCCGCCATCTATCGCGCCTATTGCCTCGGCAACACCACCCCGGACGGCAGTCTCTGCGGCATCAACCTCCCCCGCTCCCGCATCGATGACGCATCCCTCGCCGTGTGGTATAGGTTTTGCGAGGACAACGAGCTGACATGTAATCTGGTGCTCACCGCGCCCACCAGCCATGCCGAAGTGCTCAACATTATCGGCGCGTGTGGGCGCGCCAGCCCCACTTGGGCGAGTGGAGCGCTAGGCGTAGTCATCGACAACCCCGACACACCGGTAAGCGCGCTCATCCACCCTGGCAACATTGTCGCCGGATCATGCTCGATCGAGTGGGCCGACTCCAAGACGGCGGATCGTGTCGGCGTCCGATTTTTGGACCCCGACCTCGATAACAACTGGCACACAATCTGGCGCACCGTCCCCGGCGTCGAGCGTGGCGCGACCACCCGCCCCGCCGTAGTCTCCCTGCGCGGCGTCACCAACGCCAAGCAAGCCGCTGCCGAGGCCAACCAAATCGCCGCCCGCCAGATCTACCACCGGCGGCGCATCATCTGGGAGATGGGTATGGAGGGCCGCACCATTCAACGCGGCGATGTCGTCTATATCACCCACGCCCTCCTCGACGGCGGGATAACCGGCCGCATCGCCAGCGCCCCCGCCAACAACCACATCGCCCTGCGCCCCGCCAATACAGACGGCGATCCGCTCGCCATCGCGGACGGCGACCACATCCTATTACGCCTCGGCGATGGCCACCTACACACCAGCGCAATTCACCCCGCGCCGGGCGGCATCGACAACGAGATTATCTTGCTCGATCCGCTCCCCGATCCGCCGCCAGACCAAGCCGTCTATCCGGATCATCCCAACCCCGCCGACCCGGGCGGCTACTTGCGCGGCGATCCGGACGACTGCTTGTGGCGCCTGTACGACAGCACCACCCCACCGCACAAGGCGCGCATCATCAGCCTGCAGCCGAACTCCGATGGGCGCATCCGCTTCGTCGCCATCGACGAGGTCGACGAGTACCATGAGGCGGCACAAAAGGGCTTGGAGGACGACCTCCCAGCCCTGCCAAACCGCCGCCCGGCCATCGTCGGCATGGCGATCACCGAGCGCCTGATTCGCGTGGGTAAATCCTATGCAGTGGAGCTGATAGCCACCCTCACCACCACCGGAGATTGGCGCGGCGGTGAGATTCGCGTAACCCGAAACGACATCCCCGATCAACACAACCGCCTCGTCGCCACCCTCAGCGGCCCGGACGTCACCGCCACTTGGATATCCGAAATAACTTCTGGTCGCATCACCATAACCGCCCTCCCCGCCGCCTTCGGCGCGCAACTGGGCGACCCGTTCGTGATCGGTTACACCATAATTGGCGTAACCCGCGCCCCCGCCGCCCCCACCAACTTTTTGCTCGACATCCTGCCGGATGGTCAACGCCGTTTTCGCTGGACTCCGCCCGCCGATCCGGACGTTATCGGCTATCAAATCCGCTATGCCGAGCAAGGCGCCGCCGACAGCGCGCCGGAGTGGGACGACATGACTCCACTACACACCGACCACATCACTGCATCGCCGTTGGAGGTCGCTGCGCCCCCTCGCGGCAACTGGCGATTTGCGCTACGGGCACTTGATGTGGTGGGTAATTTGTCGCCGGATGTGCGCATCGTCGCCGCCCTCGGTGATCCGCCGAGCGGCGAAACGCTTGGCTGGCGTTGTCCGTCAGCCGAGGACTGGCCGGGCAAAGTGTTGTTTGCGGCGCGCTCGGACGACGGCGCCAACGCGATCGAAGCCCTCGGCCACCACAGTTGGGCGGAAATGGACGATACGATCACTTGGGCCAACTGGCGGTATTGGGGGGTTACCGATCTGGGTAGGCCGGACACCCCCAACGCCATGATCTACGAGCCACCGACCATCGTGCTCTCGGAGACGGCGGACATCACCACCTCCATCAGTTGGGATGTGCTCTACAACAGCGTGCTCTACACGCGCGAGGATGAGGGCGCGGCCGCCGATCCAAATATCGAACTGGTGGTGCGCGAGCGCCATATCGCCGGCGCCGAGACGCTCGCGGCGCTGGAAGGTAAAAATCATCGTATCTACCAGCCCGGCACGCTCATTACGGCTAGGCGTATCGATCTGCAATTTTCAATCCGCACAAAGGCAACCGACCACCGGTACGGTGGCTGGATGGATCATCTTTGCTACACTCTCCACGGCAACTCGCAAGTCGAGCGGTTGCTGGATACGGACACCTCGACTTGGTCGGGCAACAAAGCGGACGGGCGCATCATCCCCACCATCGGCGCGCTCGGCGCGGTAACCCACATAGCCCTGACGCTCCAATCCGTCGGCCCCGGCTGGAGTTGGGAGGTCATCAACAAGCGCGACCCGCGTATCAAGATTTACAACGGAGACGGCGACCCGGCGGACGCCACCGTGGACGTCATCCTGACCGGCGTTCCCGCCGCGCCCGCCACCGCCGAGACAACATAATGCCCTGGCCGACTGACGACCTCGAAGATACCGATTTGCAGTCGGCGTACAGCCGACCAAGCCGAGCGCGCGCGGTGATCGTGCGCATGGTGGAGATCGTCAGGGCGATCTTGGCGTTACGATACAGCGGAGCGTCCAAGACGGCGACCGCCACGCCCAACCCGATTGATACAGGCGGCATCGCCGGGCTGGATGCCAACGGCCGGCTTGGGCTCTACCAAAACCGATTTGTCGGCGTCAACGGCGCGCGCAGCGCCGAGGTCGCCATGCTGGACGGCGCGGCCAAGCCGACGCTTATGCGGGATTACATCGGCATCGTTGGACCCGAAGAGACCACCGGCAAACCGACGGCGACAGCGCCGCCCATCAATGCCGACGGCCGATTGTGGGTAGGGAGCTGGGAGGGCAACCCAGTACAGTTGGATAAAGGCGGTAATTTGGCGGCGCCCCATTTTCTCGATCTCATCGGCAACTTGAAGATCAATATCGACAACCCGTCTAACCTCTCGTCGATAAAATCGCCGGCAATAACCGGGTTTACCGCCAAGCGCGTAGGCCCGTCTTCGATACACCTCAAGCCGACATACAGATCAATGGACATCACCAGAGTCACCCGCTTGCCGCGCCCCAAGCAACCCCGCCGCGGCGGTGGAGAGGGCGGGGGCCAATAATAATGCCCTGGCCACGCGACAATCTAACCACCAACGGCCTCGGCACCCGCGACCATCCGCGCACCGGCCGCCCGGCACTGCTGCGCCTCATCGAGGCGATCAATGCCATCATCGGCTCGCTGGGCGTCTCCAACGGAATTTGCGACCTCGACTCCGCCGGGCGCGTGCCGAATGACCGCCAAGGCCGCGGCCAACCAAACGGCGCCGTGCCGCTCGACGATAACGGCAAAGTGCCAACCGAGTACATTTTGACGGACGTCTACGACTCCGTCGGGCGCGCCGCCATGCCGGGTCGCGAGGGCCGCTCCACCGCGAGCCTGGACGCCGACGGGCGCATCAAACCCAGTGTGGCGGGCCTCGGCGTCAATAAATACCTGCTTAAGGTTGCGCCGGGCGAAACGATTAACCTCGATCACCTCAACCCTTTCGTCATCACGAAAAATACGGTGCCGGGCTCCACTACAATAAACTGGGTAAGCGACGTGGAGATCACGGTTGTCAGCAGCGGCACCGGCAAAATGCTGACCGGCATCGGCGCCACCGGCGCCAGCCTAGTCGATGATCCGAATCAAACCGATGCTCGCCTCGGCAAGCTCACCCTCCAAGTATCCGTAACCCGCGGCAGCCCGCCCAGTTAGATGCCCTGGCCCAAAAAATTAGTGCCCACCAACCACCTGCTCACCACCAGCGGCAACCCGAGCGCCGCCCGGCGCCACCTGTTCGCGGCGCTCCAAGCGTTGCGCAACATCCTCTCGGCGCGCGGCCAACCCGGCGGCGTCTGCGAACTGGACGACTTCGGCCAAGTCCCGGCCAACCGCCTCGGCCGAGGCGTGGCGGGCGGCGTGTGCCCGACCACCAAGGGCGACGAGACGCTTATTCCCACCAAACATTTGCCGCTCGGCGACGCCAACGGAATTGCCAGCTACGGTGGTGAACAATACGGTAATCAAATCCCCCGCAGCCAGCATCCTGTCGGGATGGTGTATGGTGCCGATGGCCTGCGTGACGCTACGCCCCGGCTGCTCGCTGAGAGCCGCCTCAAGACATCGGTTAAGGTCATCAACCTCACAGCGAATGCCAATGTGGTTACCAACCTCGCCGTCAGGGTGAGAGAAATTCCAGGCGAGACGCGCACCGGCTATTGGTCGGGTTTCGAGGTCCAGTGGATAGTCACCAGAGATTACGTGGCCCCCACAATCCGCCATGTCAC